>JAUHYC010000039.1 GCA_030426685.1 Alphaproteobacteria bacterium | reverse complement strand
TAATGAAGTTTATGTTAAAAAAATTTGAACAAGTCACTTCACGCGCAATTCGCTCAGCACAACCAGCTAAGTCGCGGAAAAGCAGATCACTTCGTTCCGGCCCTCCCTGACAGAGGCGGCGGGGTCATTCCCCGCCGCTCATCTTTTTAGCCCATCGTCGGCATGACGAACTCGGGATCGGTTCGCACACCCGTGGGCCAGCGGGTCGTGATTGTCTTCAGCCGGGTGTAGAACCGGACACCTTCTGGCCCGTGCATATGGTGGTCGCCGAAGAGCGATTGTTTCCAGCCGCCGAAGGAGTGGAAGGCCATTGGCACGGGGATCGGGACGTTGACGCCGACCATGCCCACCTCGATGTCATGGGCGAAGGTGCGGGCCGCATCACCGTCGCGGGTAAAGACCGCCACCCCGTTGGCGTAGTCGTGCGCGTGGATCAGGTCGACGGCCTCGGCATAGTCTTTGCGGCGCACGACCGAGAGAACCGGTCCGAATATTTCTTCTTTCCAGACCGTCATGTCGGGCGTGACCTTGTCGATCAGGGTCGGGCCTACAAAGTAGCCGTTTTCGTAGCCTTGCGGTGGTGTAAAACCGCGGCCGTCGACGACGATTTTCGCACCTTCCGCCTCACCCTTGTCGATCAGGCCGACGATCTTTTCCTGAGCGGCCTTGGTCACGACCGGCCCCATCTCTGACGCCTTGTTCGCGGCCGGGCCCACTTTGAGCGCTTCGATCTTGGGCACGAGCCGCTCGATCAGGGCATCAGCCACGTCGTCGGTCACCGGGACAGCGACCGAGATAGCCATGCAGCGCTCGCCAGCAGAGCCATAGGCGGCACCCATCAGCGCGTTGGCGGCCATGTCGAGATCCGCGTCGGGCAGGATCACCATGTGGTTCTTGGCGCCGCCAAGCGCCTGCACGCGTTTGCCATTTGCCGTGCCGGTCTCGTAGATGTATTTCGCAATTGGTGTGGAACCGACAAAGCTGATCGCCTTGACGTCTGGATGCGACAGCAACGCGTCCACCGCTTCCTTGTCACCCTGGACCACGTTGAACACGCCCTCCGGCAGCCCGGCCTCGGCCAACCACTCGGCGATCAGCAGCGATGCAGAGGGATCGCGCTCGCTGGGTTTCAGGATGAAGGTGTTGCCGCACGCCAAGGCGACCGGGAACATCCACATCGGCACCATGGCCGGGAAGTTGAACGGGGTGATGCCGGCAACCACGCCAAGGGACTGGCGCACGGAATTGCTGTCCACGCCCGTGCCCACATCTTCGGTGTAGTCCCCTTTCAGCAAGTGGGGCGCGCCGACGGCGAATTCGACGACCTCGAGCCCACGGGTCACCTCACCCACGGCATCATCATGGGTTTTGCCATGTTCGGCAGAAATGGCTTCCGCTAACTGATCCGCCCGATCCCACAGGATCATCTTGAACCGGTCAAGGATGCGCGCGCGGCGAAGCGGCGGTGTTTTCGACCAAGTTGCCCACGCTGTCTTTGCGGACGCAACGGCGGCGTTCACTTCGTCCGTGGACGCGAGTGCCACGGTCTTCTCCGCCTCTCCGGTGGCCGGGTTGAAAACCGGCTGGCTGCGGCCAGAGGTTCCCGCGACGCGGGCGTTGTCAATGAAGTGTGCGATCTCGGTCATGGATATCTCCTCCGTTTGTCAAAGGCTCTATCGCTCTTTTGATTTCGCATATAAACAGACAAATATGGTGATCCGTTATGCAGTAATGTAGACATGAACTGGGATGATTTGAGATACTTCCTCGCCGTGGCGCGCGAGGGGCAGATGCTGGGTGCAGCGTCCAGACTTGGCGTCAGCCAAGCCCGCCTCAGCCGCCACATTGCTGCCTTGGAGGACGCCATCAGCACGCGCTTGCTGGAGAGGACACCACGTGGCTCGACCCTGACAGAGGACGGGGTGGCTTTGTTCGAAGTTGCCGAACGCATCGAAGCCGAGGTGCTGAACGGCACCGCGCGTTTGCGGGGTCGTGACACGGTCTCTGGAACCATTCGCATCGGTGCACCGGACGGGTTCGGCAGCGCGTTTCTTGCGCCGCGACTCGGTCGGTTTCGCGACGCGTATCCCGACCTTCGGGTGCAGCTCGTTCCGGTGCCGCGCAGTTTCTCACTGTCCGAGCGGGAGGCCGATCTTGCGATCATGGTCGGGCGTCCGAAAAAAGGACGCTTGCGGGTCAAGAAACTCGTCGACTACTCTCTAGGGCTTTATGCATCGCAGGACTACCTGACCCGCGCCGGGACGCCGCGTTCGATCGATACGCTCAAATCCCATACGTTGATCGGATATGTCGACGATCTGATCTACAGCCCGGAGCTCAATTACACGCAGGAATTTGTGCGCGACTGGCGGTCCGATATCGCGGTCTCAACCGCCATCGGTCAATTCGAGGCTGTGCGCGCTGGCGCCGGGATCGGGATCTGCCACGACTTCATGGCGTCGGGTGTGCCCGGCTTGACGCGGCTCTTCCCCGACGTGTCCGTGACCCGAAGTTATTGGATCGTCTGGCACGAAAACCTTCGCGTTGCGCGCCGGGTGCAGGCTGTTGTCCAATTGCTTGATGAGATGGTGCGCAATGAGCGCGAACACTTCATGCAAACGTAAGACGCGCGCCCTGATGGATCGCCGACCTGCGCATCACGCCCTACCAGGCGCCCCGTTTTGCGGTGTCGCGAAACGCGGCAGGGCTTGTCTGCAACGCCGCGAGGCTATCAAATCAGTCACACGCGAGAGGTAGAAACTCATGGCCATCACGCTGCAAGATGTCGCCGTTCGGGCCGGTGTATCCAAATCCGCGGTCTCCCGAACATTTACTCCGGGTGCGTCGGTTTCGTCCTCGATGCGTGCCAGGGTTGAAAAAGCCGCGCGGGACCTTGGCTATCAGCCGAACGTGCTAGCCTCTAGCCTGACGACGGGTCGCACCAAACTGATCGGGCTGATTTCCAACAATTTCACGAACCCCTATTTTCTTGAGATCTTCGACGCATTTACCCGTGCCCTGCAAGACGCTGATCTACGCCCCATGCTGCTAAACCTGTCCGACGCTGCAGACGCTGAGACGTCGCTGAAGAAGCTTCAGCAATACAGCGTCGACGGGGTGATCGTGGCCTCCTCAACATTGCCGCCGCAATTCGCGACCATATTCCAGAACGCGGGGATCCCGGTTGTGCATGCTTTCGGATGGTCGTCGCCAATAACCGGGACGGCCTTCGCCGGTATCGACAATGAGGCTGCCGGGCGGTTTGCGGCCCAAACCCTTTTGGCGCGGGGCTATGACACGGTGGGGTTTCTCGGCGGTCCCGAGCACGCGACAACCACTCAGGAACGCCTGAACGGATTCAAATCCGCGCTGAATAGCCTTGGGAAAGCTGCACCCGTCCATTTCGCAGAAGACTATTCCTACACTGCGGGATTTGAAGCGATGAACGTGGCCCTCAAGCAAGAACCGGTTGATGCGTGGTTCTGTGGCGATGACGTGATTGCAGTGGGTGCGCTGCAAGCCGCACGGGCTGCCAACCTGCAAGTTCCGCAGGATCTGGGCCTCTTGGGGCTGAACGACATGGCGATGGCCGGATGGTCTGGGATCGAGCTGACCACCATCATTCAGCCGCTGAATGCCATCGTAGATGCAGCGGTCGCGCTTATTGAAAGCGGCATCGCCGATCCCGACGCCGTGCCAGACCATCGGCTACTGCCGTTCAGCCTTGCAGAACGTAAGACGCTCAGACTGCCGGGCTAGCGAAACATAGGCGGGCGGGCGTCGGTCCAGGCGCCATCCGCCTTGCCGCTTTCAGCGACTGCAAAGACCGCCGCCATCGATCGCAACCCATCCTCTGCGCGCGGATAAAGGGTCGCCGCTGGGTCGGGATCACGGTTTTCTTTGCGCGCTGTAATGGCTTCGGCAAGATCGGCGTAGATATTGGCAAAGGCCAGTGGCATGCCTTCGGCATGGCCAACGGTCACCCGGCTGGTCCGGTCCGCCTCGGGCGACAGCCCGGCTTGGCCGCGCTCGATGGTCTGCAGGTTTTGCCCAAGCGGCATCCAGTAGAGCTGGTTCGGCTGCTCTTGGCTCCAGCGCAAGCCGCCTTTCTCGCCGAATATCTGCAAGGTCAGACCGTGTTGGCGACCGATGGCGATGGATGAGGTCCAAAGCCTGCCGACGGCGCCACCGTCGAACCGCAAGTTTACCATCGCGTCGTCTTCAAGCTCACGGCTGGCAATGCAACTGACCGTGTCAGCGGACAGGCTCTCGGCCTGTTGACCAATAACGAAGCTGGCCATGTGCAAGGCATGGATACCGCAATCGGCGAATTGGGCGCTGACCCCTGCCTGTGCCGGATCGTAGCGCCAGCGCACACGCGGGTTGTCGGCATCGGCGGCGTCGGCATGGTGGCCATGCGCGAACTCGGCCTTCACCAGTCGGATCGCCCCGAGATCGCCACGGGCCACCATGGCGCGCATATGGCGCACAAGGCTGTAGCCCGTGTAGCCATAGTTGACAGCGCAAATGCGGCCGGTTTCTCGGGCCAAGTCCACGATCTCTTCGCCTTCGGCTACGGTCATCGTCATGGGTTTTTCACACAGGACGTGAAAGCCCGCCTTGAGGTACGCCTTGGTGATCTCAAAATGCGTCGCGTTGGGCGTCGCGACGGTGACAAGGTCGATCCGGTCCTCGCGGCCTGTCTCACCCTCCAGCATTTCGCGCCAATCGCCGTAGGAGCGGTCAGCGGCAAGCCCCAGCCGCCGCCCATAGGCCCGGCCTTCGTCCGGCCGATGATCCAGCGCCCCTGCGGTGAATGCGAACAAGCCGTCAAGGCCGGCTCCCAGCCGGTGCGCCGGCCCGATCTGGCTGCCCTCACCCCCGCCGATCATGCCCCAGTTCAGTTTGCTCATGGCCTTCCTCCTTCAGAAGCCGATGGATCGTAAATACGACCGGTTCGCCCGCGCGTCGTCCAACGGCGAGACGTCAAGTGTGGGGTCGCAGTCCTGTTCAACCGTGCACCAGCCGTCAAAGCCGGCATCGGTCAGAATTTTCCGCACCGCGGGGAAATCCACATCACCCTGACCAAGGTTACAAAAAATCCCTTGGCCACAGGCCTTGTAGAAATCCGTTCTGTTGGCGACGACATCGGCCTTTACCGACGGATCGATATCCTTGAAATGCATGTAGGACACGCGGTCAACGTGGCGTTTGAGGAAGGCCACCGGATCAAAGCCGGCATAGGAATGGTGGCCGGTGTCAAAGCAGATTTTCAAAAGCGCCTCATCAACCTCGTCCAGAAGCCGCTCAAGCTCGGGCTCGAAATCCACAAAGCCGCCGGCATGGGCATGGATCGACGGAAGAAGCCCGTGATCGGCGCCGATTTGTGCGGCCTCCTTGATCCGGCCGACAAAGGCCCGCCATTCGTCGGGCGGCATCTGTTCCGCCTCGTCAGCACGCCCCGCTGTTGGTGCGCGGCGCGGCGATATGGAATCGATCAGCACAAAATGGCGCGCCCCGTGAGCGGACAGCGACCGGGCCGTCCGAATTGCCGCGTCGCGGGCCTCGTCCCATTTTGACGGATCATGAAACGGGCGAAACACCACGCCGCCAATCAGCGAAAGATCATGTTCGGCCAGCGCGTCGCCCAAAATGTCCGGGTCCTCGGGCATAAAGCCGATTGGGCCAAGTTCAATTCCGCGATACCCGGCCTCTGCACAGTCTTGCAAAACCTGCTGCCAAGTCGGGTTGCGCGGGTCATCCGCGAATTCCACACCCCATGAACAAGGTGCGTTTCCGATCCGGATCGTCATGTTTGCAGCCCTCCAACGTCCGAAACGTCCACCCAACGCGATTGCTCGGCGGATTGGATAACGGCCTCGACCACCTCCGCGACTTCCAACCCGTCGCGAAACGTGGGCCAGACCGACTGGCCCGTGTCGATGGCGGTCAGGAAATCCTTGGCCTCGATGATGATCTGATCGAGGTAGCCCGTCCCATGGCCGGGTCCTTGGCAGAACGGCTCGAAATCGGGATGGGCGGGGCCGGTCAGGATCTTGCGGAAGCCGCGTGTCGCCTCCGGCCCCTCGGCCAGATACAGCCAGACGGCGTTTTGATCCTCCTGATCGAAACGGATGGCGCCCTTGCTCCCCGTGATTTCATAAGCATAGCCCATCTTGCGCCCGGTCGAGACACGGCTCGAGTAGATATGCCCCATCACGCCGGACGCAAACCGGCACATGATCTGCGCGTGATCGTCGTTTGTCACGGCCCCGCCAGGCCGGTTCGCCACGACCGTTTCCACCTCGCCCATCACCCGCGTGATTGGCCCCATCAACGCCAGTGCTGCATTGATGGGATGCGGGGCAAGGTCGCCCATGTTTCCGTTGGCCCGTCCCGCACAGCGCCAATTGAAGGGCGTGTCAGGATCGGCAAGGAAATCCTCGGTGTGCTCGCCCCGGAACCATCTGATCTCACCGAGAACACCGTCCTTCAGCAACTGACGCACAAATTGGCTTGCCGGGGTTCGGATGTAGTTGAAGCCTGTCATGTTCACGACGCCCGACGCCTCTGCCGCGGCGACCATCGCGCGAGCATCATCAAGCGTGTCGGCCAGCGGCTTTTCGCACAGCACCGGCTTTCCCAATGCAAAGGCGGCCTCGGCGATCTGGCGATGGGTGTCCTGTGGCGACGCGATGACGATCGCTTCGACCCGTTGGTCTTCGACCAAGGCCCGCCAATTGTCCGACCATCGGCGAAACCCGTACGCCTTGGCATAGCGTTCCGCACTGGCCGCACTGGTTGCGGCGATCATTTCCAGCCTCGGCCTCAGGCGCGTGTTGAAAACGGCGCCGACCGCCGACATCGCAACGGAATGGGCCTTGCCCATATAGCCGCCACCAACAATTCCTATTCCGATCTCTGCCATGCCCAACTCATATTGCAACCGGTTGCAAAACCGATATCCTGCGCCGTGAATTTGGGCAACGGCAAAAGGCCAGTTTCAACTGATGGATATTTTGAAACGGGATGCGACTGGGTTTCTGATCATGGGCCGCGCCGGGATGGATCTCTATGCCGATCCTCCAGGCTCCACGATTGACTCTGCAACGGCTTTTACAGCTGCTCTTGGCGGATCGTCGGCGAATATTGCGGCAGGGTTGTGCCGACAGGGGCTGCGGGCCGCGCTCGTCACCTGCGTGTCAGATGATGCCGTGGGCCGGTTTTGTCGCGCGCAGCTTGCGGCGTATGGAATAGAAGACCAATTCGTCCGGTCGGTCGGAGGAGAGGCGCGCAACTCGCTGGCCGTCGTCGAGACACGGGTTCAGGACACACAATCGGTGATCTACCGCAACGGCGCCGCTGATTTCGAGATGACCGAGGAGGACGTCTGCGCCCTGCCCTACTCCGCGTTCCAGGCCATGGTGACGACGGGAACGGTGTTGGCCGCAGAACCGTCGCGCAGCGCGGCCTTGAAAGCCTTCGCGTTGGCCAAGGCAGCGGGCGTGCCGATCGTGTTCGACATAGACTATCGCCCCTACACCTGGACGTCGGCAGATGAGGCCGAACAGGTCCTGAGCCACGCAGCCACCTTTTGCGATGTCATCATCGGCAATGACGAGGAATTCGGATTTATGGCCGGGGGCTATGACAGGGGTCTGTCCAAGGCCCGCGCGCTGGCGGCCGATACAGCGAAGATCGTCGTCTACAAAATGGGCGAAAAAGGCGCGGTCACCATCACACGCGATGGTGAGGTCAACACCGGTATCTTCAAGACCCAAGCGCTCAAGCCGACGGGCGCGGGCGACGCGTTCATGGCCGGGTTCCTTGGCGGGTTGGCCTCCGGATTGACGGTTGCAGGCGCCGTCGAGAGGGGCTCGGCAGCCGCGGCACTTGTCGTATCACGCGTCGGTTGCGCGCCCGCCATGCCCACGGCGGATGAGCTGGCGCAGTTTCTCTCTTCCAATGCCCTTCAGACATAAGGCAGGTTTCCGATGCACATTCCTCCCCACGACAATGCCAATCGCCCCATCGTCGATGTGGACGATGCGCATGTTCCCCTGACCTATTTCAATATCATCAAGCTAAAGGCGGGTCAGACCTTTGACTATCGCGTCGCCGGGTATGAAACCTGCATCGTGCCGGCCACCGGCACCGTCACTGTCGAGGTCGGCGGCGAGACCTTTGCGGACATCGGAAATCGCGGCGCAGATGTCTGGGACGGCGATCCTGAGGGCGTTTACGTTCCAACCGATACCGGCGCGCGCATGACGGCCCGCACCGACACGGAAACCTTCATTGCCGGGGCAAAATTTGCTGACACGCTGACGCCTTTCGCGGTGCGTGCGGCAGATCTCGACCTCGTGCAATACGGCTCTGACGACACCAAGACCCACCGCAAGATCAAACACATTCTTGGTGCTGGCCACCACGACCGAGTGGGTCGCCTTCTGGTGAGCGAGCTGTTCACCGTGGGTGCTGGCGGTTGGTCGGGGTTTCCGAGCCACAAACACGATACGGATCGCTTGCCTGACGAGACACGGCATGACGAGTGTTACAACTTTCGCTTCAAGCCAAACTACGGATCGGGACTGCAGATGTTGCAACGTGTCGATAACGAACCGGGCGATGCCTACCATATCATGGATGGCTCGACCGTTCTGATCGACAAGGGCTATCACCCCTGCTGTGCGTTGCCGGGATATGAAATGTACTATTTCACGATTCTCGGCGGCCTGTCCCAGCGGTCGCTCAAGCAGTATTTCCAGCCCACCCATGCAGAGCAGCTGCACACGATCCCCGGCATCATGGATATGGTCGCCAAGTTCAAATGACGCGGGCAACGCTGAACGATATCTTGCCGCAGGCCAATGCCGACGGTTACGCCGTGCCCGGCTTCGTCTGTCTGGGCTGGGAAGACGCACGAGCCTATGTCAACGCGGCTGAGGCCGAGCGCGCGCCGGTCATCTTGCAGGCAGGACCGTCCTGCCGCGCGCATACACCGCTGCCTGTCCTTGCCGCCATGTTCCTGCACTTGGCAGAAACGGCCTCTGTGCCTGTGGTGGCGCATCTGGACCACGGTCAATCGCTTGCAGAATGCGAGGAGGCGTTGAAGTGCGGGTTCACCTCGGTGATGTATGACGGTTCTCGCTTGCCACTGGCCGACAATATCGCGCAGACCAAAGCCGTGGTTGAGCTGGCCCGTCAGTTCGGCGCGTCCTGCGAGGGCGAGCTCGGTTTTGTCGGATATGCCGACGGCGCGGCGTCTGCCGGAACGGACCCTGATGACGTCAGCTTTTTCGTGACCGAAACCGGCGTCGATGCCTTGGCGGTTTCGGTTGGCAATGTGCATCTTCAAACCCGCCCTTCACAGTCCTTGGACCAGGAACGCTTGACGGCGATCTCGCGGCAAAGCCGGGTACCGCTGGTCATCCACGGCGGGTCCGGCCTTGCCTTGGAAGACCGGCAGAACCTGCCAACCCGAACGCCCATCGCCAAGATCAATATTGGGACAGAGTTACGGCAAGCATTTGGGGCCTCGCTTCGCAAGGTGTTAGCCGAAAACCCGGACCAGTTTGATCGTGTCGAGATCATGTCAAGAACGGAGGCGACCCTTCGGGGCGCTGCCTGCGCTGTATTACGCCAGTTGAGAACGAGCGGGCGGGCATAGTTCAAGTAGCGCTGTTGAATTGGTGTCAATCAAAGCTTCCAAGTCACTTCTCGGGGATAACTCGACAGGGAAACGGCTATTCGATTGTGACGAAGTGTTACTCAGTCGCAGGTAACATTTTGAAATTCCACTCGAGTGATTGCTGTAAAAACAGCATTGGCCAAATGATCTCATCCGAGAGCGAAACGATTTTTCCGATAGGACGGCGATACTATTCGCTACGAAGGCCAACTTTGCCTCGCACCAATTCGATGAAGACTCCAAAAGGTCGAGCCAGCAAGATCATGAAAATGATAGCCGATCCTAAGGCCGCACCCATTTCTCCAAAGCTGGCGCCGGCCATTAATAGAGTGGCACCATAAACCGGGCCCTGAAAGGTGAGAAATGCCACGATGTCGACAATGGTCGTAGTCAGGCGCTTACGAGGGGCAACGCGCCTCAAAAGCCAGTCCCGCCAACCCGTGTAGGGACGTGCCGTTGCGATCATTATTGGAACCATCAAAATCCGCGTGGTCAGAACCTCTTCCGGGTCCATCCCTGCGATGACCAGTTCAGAGAAACTTGCGACAGCAGTGAAGAAAACGATTGTTGCCAAAGTATCTACTATGAAAAGGCGCATCGCAGACGTTTTTATCTCCTTGGGATACTTGGCGACCATTTTATTGGAAAACACTCAGCGTTCAGCCGTGACCAGCCTGACGGCCAAGCCAACAAAAACCACAGCTGCGACGCGATTCAGGCCCATTTGAATGGCCGGCGAAGCCCTCAGCCACTTGCCCAAGAAGCCCGATCCCCATGCCACGGAGCCGAAAATGAGGACCGTCGCACATATGAAAACGCAACCAAAGATTAACAATTGCGGCGCCAAGGGGCCCACGGACGGGTCTGCAAATTGCGGTAGGAAGGCGAGAAAGAAAATGACGACCTTCGGATTTGTGACATTCATCACGATCCCGCGAAAATAAAGTTGCGCCAGACTCGGGTTGTTCGATTGCTTCACCGAAAGGCTCGTTGTGCCCGCTCTGAACGCTTGCCATGCGAGATACATAAGGTAGGCGGCCCCCAGAAACTTCACTGCGTTGAAGGCCATCGATGACGCTGCAAAAACGGCGGCTATGCCGAACGCGACTGCAGTGGTGTGAACAAGCAATCCGGTACACAAACCCAAGGTCACAACCAGTCCCGCAAGTCGCCCGTAAAGTGCGGATTGAGTAATAACAAAAATGTTGTCCGGTCCGGGTGCGAGCCCGAGTGCAACCGAAGCAGCGAAAAAAACAACTAAAACATCGAATTCGGGCATTCCTATCTCCTGGTTGGGTCCGCTTGCCTGAGGACGAAGGGGTCCCGTAACCCACTGTCTTGGGTTCCATCGGCGTTCAATGCGCTCTGATCAAGCAAACCTTCGCCAAGGGTCTTCCGAACCTGCGACCGTACCACCTGTCCGGGGCGCCACAATTGCGCTGTGGCAGATATTCACCTTGCCTTTACGAGTTTTGTGGTCATCAGCCCCGTCAAATCAGGTGTCGTAGTCAGCAGCCAGTCGCGCGGTGAATTTTTCAAGTTCCGCATCCGAGATTGCGACGGAATGTTCCGATGCTGGGTAAGCGCCGTTGGCAACATCAGCACCGAACTCTTTGAACGCATTGATGCGTTCCTCCTGCAAGCGGTCCAATTCCGCGCGAAAATCCCGATAGGTCTTGGCATGGCGCGGCTTGTGACCGCGTGTGTAGCCCAGAACATCCTCAGCGAACAGATACTGTGCATCGGCATGCGGTCCAGCGCCCATGCCAAGAAGAACGAGGTTCGTTCGCTTGGCGATCTCGGCGGCGATCCTGTCGGGAACGACCTCTAGCTCCACCCCAAAGCATCCGACGTCCTCGAGTGCTTTCGCGTGTCTGAAGACGTCAATTGCGCTGTCGGCGGTCTTTCCTACTGCCTTGAAGCCACCCGTCCATGTCGCCTTCGACGGGATCAACCCAATATGGCTCACGACCGGAATACCATCATCCGCCAGGGCCTTTATCGTCCCAAGCGAAGACGCGCAGTAAACGCAATCGCCGCCCACCCGCATCGCGCGGTGCGCGGCGCGCTGGTAATCCTCCAGCGTCACGAGTTCGCCGTAGAGCAAACCGACCTGGACGAAACAGTTCCCCGCCGCCTCTCGCATCTCGGGTGTCCAGACCGGATCGATGATCGAAAGCATGTCGATCCCGGCTTCCGCAGCAGCGGCAGCCTCGTCGGGGGTATCGACGTAGAGCATAGAAAGCGTCCGCTTACCCTTCAGCGCGCGGATGTCGGCGACCGTGGGCCGCTTATGATAAAGTCCCATTTTTCCTCCCTTCGCTCAGGCGGCCCTGAGCAGTTTCTTCAGATTATGCCCTGGGTCCGACAACGCGGCGGCATCCAACCGGACACCGATCAACCTCTGCGCAATCTTGATGTCCTTTGCGACCGCATTACCCCGACCGAGGCCCGCAGCCCCGACAAGCGCACCGTCGTCGTCAAAGAAGAATAGCATTTCTGCATCTTTCCCCAGATCCCGGATCGCAGCCGGTGATCCGGAGGTATCGCCGACGCCCTGAAGGCCCAGGTCGTATTGATCCGACCAGAACCAGACCGGTATGTCGAAGAGTGCGTTGCCACCCGCAAGATTGCGACCAGCCACCTCGCCCTGTGCCTGCGCGTTCTGCCAGGTCTCATATCGCCGATAAGTGCCTTCTGCAGTCTTGACTGCCGCGCAGTCGCCCGCCGCGAATATGTTCGGATCATCTGTCATCAGCCGACTGTCGACCCTGATACCGTTTTCGGTCGTCAGGCCGGCCGATGCGGCAAGTTCGGTATTCGGCACAACTCCAATCGCAGCAATGATCAAGTCGGCTTCGAAAATACGCCCATCGTTCAGAACGACGCCGCTGTCGGTGCATGAGGCGATTTGGGCGTTGCAGACAATTCCGACACCCGCGCCCTGATGACGTAACGCCATTTTGGTCGCGAACTGCTCGGGTACATTGCGTCCCAGAGGTCGCGGTCCAGCCTCGAGAATTGTGACGTTAAGATTACGTGTCCTGAGCTCTGCGGCTAGTTCCAGCCCAATCAGCCCTGCCCCGACGATAACGACGTGCTTTGCGGTCCGGGCAGCGGCATAGATCGCGTTCGCGTCCTCAATCGTACGCAGCACGAGCGCCCGATCTCCTCCGATGCAATTCAGCGGGCGCGGCCGCGAACCGGTTGCGAGAAGAAGTTTCTCGTACGGGAGCGATCCGCCTTCCGACAGTACAACTTCCTGCGCATCCCGTTTGATGGCGATAGCCGAGACGCCACATTTGAGCACTATTGCCTTTTCCGACAATGCCTCGAGTGTTGTGATCGGTTTTTCGACCGCACCTGAGTCATCGGGTTTGGACAATGGCGGTCGCTCATAGGGCAGCGCCGTTTCCTCGCCGATGACGGTGATTGGGCCCTGATACCCGGTATCGCGTGCGGTGACCGCGGCTCTGATCCCGCACTCACCGGCGCCGATAATGACGATGCCGGACACGTCAGATCTCGACGAAGACGCGGTCGCCCTCGACCTTGACCGGATACGTGCCCAGATTGACGCAAACCGGTGCACGTTTCGCCTCGCCGGTGCGATAATCGAACTGCCCGTTATGCTTCGGGCACTCGATAACGTAGTCCATCACCAACCCGTCCTCTAGATGCACCTGTTCGTGCGTGCAAAGCCCGTCCGTACAGAAATATTCATCGTTCGGGCTGCGATAGATCGCAAATGTGCGGTCACCGTGGTCAAAGCGGATCAGATCCTCTTCGTCGATGTCATCAGTTGCGCAGGCGTCAATCCACTCAGCCATGTCAGTCTCCCTGGTTTGTTTTTCGTTATTCTGCCGGGACGCTCAGCGCCTGCTCGTGCAGATCTTCCCGGTAAGGTTGAGCCGATCCGGGCAGTTCGCGCTTAATGAAGAAATCTTCGTAGCGGAGCTGCCGCTTCAGAGCGGGCCAGATTTCCTTATATGCGTCGAGGATCGATGCGTTCGGCGCAGGAAGGTCATGCTTGATCTTCTCGTGCAGCTCCGGAAGCCGATGATATGGCACCATCGGGAACATGTGATGTTCGACGTGATAGTTCATGTTCCAATAGATGAAGCGGCTGATGGGGTTCATATAGACTGTCCGGCTGTTCAAGCGGTGATCCAGAACATTCTCGGCCAAGCCCGCGTGCTGCATGATGCCTGTCATCACGTGGTGCCACGCGCCGTAGAGCCGCGGAAGTCCGATCACCATCAAAGGCAGGATCGACTGCATGGCGACTGCAACCACGATGGTCGCCATGTAGATCAGAACCCAAATCCGCGCGACTGAAACGACTTTGTGCTGCTCCTGTTCGGGGATATACGTCACCTCTTCGGTGTCGAGGCGCCCAGCAGCATTCAGTAACATCCTCTTCCAGCCGGTCAGAGCATCAATGATCCCGAAGAAGTTCAGAAAGATACGGAAAAGCGCGGGTGGTCGCATCGCCACAATCTCGGGATCGCGGCCGACGATGATCGTGTCGGTATGGTGCCGGGCATGGCTCCAACGCCATGTGACGGGATTCCGGACCATGCAGAACGACGCAATCTGGTAGACGACGTTGTTCATCCAAGGCGTCTTGAACGCGGTCCCGTGGCCACATTCGTGCCAGCGGCTGTCCATTGCCGAGCCGTAGAGCACGCCATAGGCCAGCCAGAACGGCGCTGACCACCAAGAGGGCCAGAGCGCGATTCCGATGCCCGCGAGGACGATCATCGACCCGAAAAGGATTATTGCATCGCGGATCGCGGGCTTATCGGAACGCTGCATCAACGCCTTCATCTCCTTGCGGGGGATGTCCGTATGATACCACTCCGCAGTGGCCAGGCCCGTTTCGACGGCACGCTCGGCATCCGGGCCAAGCAGGGAATAGTCGCGCTTCGTCATGATTTCCTCCCGAGACAGCTTCGCCAGTAGATACACTTGACCATCTGATTCCTGCCATACCCGGGCTTGTAAATCACACCAAATGACATCAGGATGATCTCCGTATTGATGCAATTACCTCAGTAGCCATGAAGTCTCGACGTCCCACTTTGAAAGACTTGGCCGAGGCCGCGGGCGTCGGCGTCGCCACGGTGGACCGGGTCCTGAATGAGCGCCCCAATGTAAGCGAAGCCGCGATTGAGCGCGTGCTCGGCGCCGCCGAACGCATCGGCTATCCGACTGGAAAACTGGAAGCCATCAGACTGGACGCCACGCGACCGATCATCCGATTTGGCTTTGTTCTCCATAAGCCGAGCCAGGAGTTTTATCGAAATTTCGCGCGAGCCCTTGAAGCTGCCGTAGAAGAGCGCGCAGACATCCGTGGACGTTGCGATGTGCGTTTCGCGGCGTCTCAGGCCCCGTCTGACTTTGCGTCCGAACTTACGAAGATTGCAAAGACATCAGACGTTCTCGCAACCTCAGCCATTAATCATCCGACTTTGACTGACACAATCCGCACTCTGCAGGATCATGCCAAACCGGTGTTTTCGCTTCTCAATGATGCCGCATCAGGCGTCCAGCAAAGCTATATCGGCCTCGACAACGTCAAGGTTGGAAGGATCGCAGGGTGGATGATTGCCACACAGATCCGTGAATCTGGCAAGGTGGCCGTCTTTATTGGCGGGAACCGTTGGCATGGGCATATCCTGCGCGAGACGGGTCTTAGGAGTTACCTCAGGGACCATGCGTCGCAGCTCGAACTTCTGGATGCCATCGTAAACCTAGAGACGCGGCAGGTCACTTATGAGGCAACGCTTGATCTTCTCGATCGGCATTCCGATCTCCGAGGCATATACGTGGCTGGCGGCGGGATGGAAGGTGCGATCGAGGCCCTCAGAGAATCCAGACCAGCCGGAAAGGTCGCGTTGATTGTGAATGAGCTGACAAATGAGAGCCGAGACGCCTTGTCCAAACGCTACGTAAGCTTGGTGATCGCTACACCGCTCGATCAGCTCTGTCGCGAGCTCGTCGATTTGATGATCAAAGCGGCGCAAGGCGGCATGTCTGAAAACTCAGGTCAGCACTACCTGCTCCCGCAGCTCTTCGTACCGGAATCGCTTTAAGGATCAGGCGTCCCGCTCCATGATCCACTCGACCTCAGGTGCAGGAACGAAGCGCCACTTGCGCAAGGGGCCAGCCATTACGTTGAGGTAGTACATCTCGAACCCGTATGGCGCACCACAGGGGTGGTGGCCGCGCGGCACCAAAACGACGTCTCCGTCGGAGACAGCCATCGTTTCATCGAGCAGTCCATCGTCTGTGTAAACCCGCTGAATGCCAAATCCAGAGGCTGGGTTCAGCCGGTGGTAGTAAGTCTCTTCCAGGTAGGTGATACGCGGAAAGTCATCTTCGTCGTGTCGATGGCTTGGGTAACTGGACCAGTGGCCCGCAGGTGTGAAGACCTCGGTCACCAACAGGCTGTCGGCGTAGTCCTCGTTCTCCATCGCGATGTTGTTGATGTGGCGGGTGTTTGTGCCCTTACCACGCTCAGTCAATGTGATGCCATCAGGCCCGATCCGCCGAGCTTCGTGACCGCCCTGCCCCGGGGCTGAACAAACAGCGATAATGCAATCGGTTTCAGCCGTGGCCTCCCATTCAGTGCCGTTCGGTAGGTAAAGGCAATGGGGCGGTGTTTTTTCAAACACATTCATCCGCTCGCCAAGAACCCCCCAGTTCTTCCCGGCCCCAGTAATCGCGGCCTTGCCTTCCACAATGACAAGGATGACCTCGCGATGGCCTGTTGCCTCCGCTGCAGTATCCCCCGCCTTTAGATGATGTAAGGAAAAGCCTACGTAGCGCCAGCCCGCGCTTTCCGGGGTGATGCGGTGCACCTCGCCCCGAGTTCCAAAGGGTTTGCGAAGAAGATCGGGCATAGGTAACTCCTTTATGCTGTGCGCCGGGCGGACAGCGCATCAAGGGCGCTGTGCAGCGCGGCCTTGTCCCAACCCTCTGCATAGGCACGGCGCAGGATGTCGGCTTGGGTGTCTGGCGCATTGCCATCGATCGGCGGGTCGGTATCGAGGTTCGTCGGAAAGGCGTAGCCTTCGGCGGTTGCGGCAATCACGGCATGGGCCTCAGCCTCGCTCAGGCCTTTGAGTTCGGGATATAGGGTGCGGCACATCGTGTCGCGATCAATCGCCTCCATCGCGCGGCCAAAAGGCGAAGAGATCTGCAACAGGTTCGCCATGCGGTCTATGTCGCGGCTGCGGTTCTCACCTGCCGCATGAAACAGCGCGGGGTTGAAAAAGACCGCGTCGCCCTTTTCGAGGGGCAGCTGGATGTAATGCTCTTCGAAAAAGGCGCTGTGGCCCGTCTGATGGAAGGCGATATAGCCCGGAGCATAGCGTTGCGAAAACGGCAAAAGCTTCGTCGGGCCGCTGTCCACCGGCATGTCGCAATGAGCGATGGCACCCTGAAGGGTGAGCGCTGCGGTTAGATCATGGACATGGACGGGATAGCTGGCGGCGGTCTCAGCCGTCTGAAATCCAAGATGGTAGTCGCGATGGGCGCGCTGCGCCTTGCCGCCGGGGCGCACCTGATTGACCTGCGCGGTCATCTGGTAATGCGGCCCGAGCCACGCGGCCGACGCCGCTGCGATGGCGGCATTGGCAAAATAGGCGGCATACCCTGCCGGGTCGCGCAGGCAGTGTTTTTGCAGCGCGTTCCAGATACGGTCATTGGCGCCGGAGGCCGCGAAATGGTCTCCCTTGCCTGTGCCCCTGGCGCGCTCTTCCTCAATGATCTGGCAAAACACTTCTGTCGCGCGATCAATCGGGCCGGTGTCCGTATAGGCGCGTTTCAGGCAGATCACGCCCGCCCCGCTGCGCAGCACACGCGCCCATTCGGCGAGAAGGTCAGGGTTGGAGAGATTGAGCGCGGGCACATCGTACATCGGTACATTCTTGTCGACCCCGCAGGCAAAGGGCACATCTGCGGGTGCGAGACGCTGAAGGATCAATGCCTCAAGCGTTTCGATGTCTCCACTGTCGATGAGGTAGTATCCGTTCTCCATACGCCGAACCGCTATCCAATGATCGCGATGCCCGACCGTCCGCAGATGTCGGTGATATGATCAAAGCCCAGTTTGGAATAATCATAGGGCGGCGCTTTTGCCGGGTCCTGTTCGGCTTCGACGACAATCCAGCCGCTATAGTCCATCGCCTTGAGTTTGTCCGTGATCGCCTGAAAGTCGATGCACCCTTCAGGGTCGCCCGGCACGGAGTAGACGCCAGCGGACACCCCATCGAGAAAGCTTTTATCTTCCGTGCGCACCCAATCGAGCACGGGCTGGCGCACGTCCTTGAAATGGACGTGGTGCACGCGGTGGCCCCACTTGTCGAGGACGGCGACAGGATCAGCCCCCGCAAATTGCAGATGGCCCGTGTCATAGAGCAGCGTCAGGTCCTCGGTGGAGCCTTCCATCAACCAGTCGATGTCTTCGGCATCCTGCACCATCGCGCCCATGTGGTGGTGGTAGCTGAGGACCGTGCCCTGGTCTCGTGTCCATTTGGCAAGTTCGGAAAGCTTTGCACCATAGGCCATGACCTCGTCGCGGGTCAGCTTCGGGCGCTGGCTCACAGGTTGGTCGATGTTCCCCTGGATCGTGTTCGAACACTCGGCATAGACGATGCAGGGCGCGTTGAGGGCGGCGAATTGGTCGACCTGTTCGCGGATCGCGGCCTTCTCGGTTTCCAGATCGTTGACCATCAAATTGCCCGAGCACCAGCCGCCGCACAGCGCCACGCCATACCGGTCAAGATAGGCGCGCAAGCCCTCGGTGTCCGCAGGCATTCGGCGACCGCGTTCGACGCCAGAGTATCCGATCTTCGCGGCATCCTCCATCGCACCTTCGGTGGTGTAGTCTTTTGTCAGGTCCGGCAGATCGTCGTTCTGCCAGGCAATCAGGGATATGCCGATCTTCACACTCATCAGTCTGCTCGCTGGGTTTTCTTGTTCTTGATGTATCTGTCATGGGCAGCATTCACCTCGGCCCGGTCCGAGACTTCCGGCACGCCGACATCCCACCACGTCCCGCCGGGTTCGGTGGATGGATAGGGATCGGTGTCAATGACCACCACGTAGGGGCCCTTGATACGATCGCGTTTCGCCAGCGCCTCTTCCAGTTCGGCGATACTGCCAACCTTGACCGAGGTCGCGCCCATGGACTCCGCGTGTTTGGCGAAGTCGATATTGGAGTTCTCGCCTCCGATCGCGTGATCGAGCAGGTTGTTGAACTCGGCCCCGCCGGTGCCCATTTGCAGCCGATTGATACAGCCATAGCCGCGGTTGTCGGTCACGACGACGGTAAAGGAAATGCCCATCATCGCAGCCGTCGCCATCTCGGAATTGGCCATCATGTAGGTACCGTCGCCGGTGAAACAGATCACGTCACGCTCGGGCTCGGCCATCTTGATGCCCATCGCGCCCGCGATCTCGTAGCCCATGCAGGAGAACCCGTATTCCATGTGATAGGATCCCGGACGTCCGGCCTTCCAGAGCTTGTGCAACTCGCCCGGCATGGTGCCAGCGGCGCACATGGCAACGGTGTTTTCATTCGCCGCGCGTTGGACGGCTCCGATGACCTGCATATCGGTTGGAGGGGCATTCCCGTCGCCGGGGGCATCCGTCAGTGGATCGACTTTGCCGAACCAGTCGTATTTCGAAGAGGCAGCATCTCCGTCAAAACGCGTGGCCCCGAGGGCCTCGCCCAGCTCCTCCAGCCCGACGCGGGCGTCTGCCATCAGCGGCAAGGCGCCGTGTTTGGCGGCATCATAGGCGGCGACATTGAGGCTGACGATTTTGCGATCCGCATGGGCGAACAGCCCCCACGACCCTGTCGTAAAATCCTGAAACCGCGTGCCGACGCCAAAGACCACGTCGGCCTCGGCGCAAACATCATTGGCCGGTTCACCACCGGTCACGCCGATGGGGCCAAGGTTTAGCGGGTGATCCCAAGGCAGCGCCGATTTGCCCGCCTGGGTTTCGGCGACAGGGATATTGTGCGCTTCGGCAAACGCCATAAGTGCGTCGGTCGCGCCGGAATAGTGTACGCCGCCCCCAGCCACGATAACTGGCCGCTTGGCACCTTTTAGCACCTTTGCCACGCGGTCCAACTCGCCCACGTCGGGGCGGACGCGCCGCTGGTACCAGACCTTTGGCTCAAAGAAGCTGACGGGATACTCATAGGCTTCGGCCTGCACGTCTTGACAGAAGGACAGCGTCACAGGGCCGCAATCGGCCGGATCGGTCATCGTGCGGAAGGCGCGAGGCAAGGCCGTCAGCAGTTGCTCGGGCCGGGTGATCCGGTCGAAATACCGGCTGACCGGCTTGAAGGCGTCGTTCACCGACACTGTGCCATCCCCGAAATCTTCGATCTGTTGCAGCACCGGATCCGGTCCGCGATTGGCAAACACATCGCCGGGCACCAGAAGCACCGGCAGGCGGTTGACATGCGCCAGCCCCGCCGCCGTCACCATGTTGAGCGCCCCCGGCCCGATGGATGACGTGACCATCATCGCGCGCTTACGGCGCAGCTGCTTTGAGTAGGCGATGGCGGCATGCGCCATAGTCTGTTCATTGTGCCCGCGATAGGTCGGCAAAGCGTCGCGGCTGGCATAAAGTGCCTCGCCAATGCCTGCCACGTTGCCATGACCAAAGATGGCCCAGCAGCCCGCGATAAACGGCTCTCCATCTTCGGTAAGCTGCGCTGCGATGTAGCGCACCATCGCCTGTGCGGCGGTCAATCGAATTGTCTTGCTCATGCCGCGTCCTCCATGGCTCGGCTTCGGGCCTTGTCCCAAATTTCGCAAAGGCGCTGATAGTTTGCGACCATTTCGGTTATAGCCTCTTCGTTGGTCATCTTGCCCGCCAGCCATGCGCGGGCGGCGTTGCCGAAGATCGTCCGGCCCACAGCAAAGCCTTTGACCAAGGGCTGCTTGGCCGCCAAAGCAAAGCTTTCCGCCAACCCAGCCTCCGGCGCGTCGAGACCCAGAACAACGATGCCGCGCGTGCGGGGATCATTGCGTTCGATGGCGGCAACGGCATTTTCCCAGGCGGCATCGGTCTTGAACGGCTCAAGCTTCCACCAGTCGGGATAGACGCCCGCGTCGTAAAAGGTCTGGATCAAGGTGGCAGAGGTCATGTCGTCCACAGGGCCAACCTTCGACGGAATGATCTCCAGCAGGAATTCCAGCCCGTTGCGACGGGCCGCCGTGAACAGCCGCTTGACCCGCGCCACCTGCATCTTCGCGGTCTTGTCATCATCATCGGGATGACAGAAGACCAGCAGCTTGACCACGTTCTCCCGCGCCCATTCGCGCAAACGGCCAAGGTCTTCGCCCAACTCGGGTTCGAACTCGATGGGCCGCGATCCGGGCAACTCGGTCGGGCGACCGATCCAGAGGCCAGAGCCGGTGGCGCGATGCAGCGCGGACCGCCCGATCCGGTTGTCACATAGGATGCCGTAGCCCGGTTGGCCGTTCTGCACCTTCAAAGCCGCATCGAGGCAAAGCTCCTTGAACGCTGCGCCCTTTTCCTTGGTGTAGCCGTCCATCTCTTCCAGTTGCAGCCGGTGATCGAAGGCGAAGGTTTTGACCGAAGACCAGTCGCCATGCCGGTTGGTCGCCCAGTGCACTTGCTCCAGCTCCGTATCGTTGCGCAGGTCCGGGCGCTTGATCCCGCGCTGGAAGAAATACTGAAGCTCCTCCCAGCTTGGATAGGCAGGCGTGCAGCCGTGACGGCTGACTGCAAAAGCCCCGCAGGCATTGGCGTATTTCAGTGCTGTCGGCCAATCCTCACCATCGAGCCAACCTTTCAATAGACCGGACATGAAGCCGTCGCCTGCCCCCAGAACGTTGAACACCTCGATTGGAAATCCCGGACCTGTCTGGCCGTCATCAAGGCTGTCGGGCACGTCGCCCTCGAAGGCCACTGCCCCCGCCGCGCCGCGTTTGCAGACCAAAGTCGCGCCGGACACAGCACGCACTGCCCGCAGCGCTGCGATTGTGTCGGTCGATCCACCCGCGATGTGGAACTCTTCCTCCGTGCCGACGATCAAATCGAACAGATGCAGCGTTGATTGCAGCTTGGCCGTTACGGCTGCGCTTTCAACGAACCGGCTTTCACCGTCGCCATGGCCAGCGACTCCCCAAAGGTTCGGTCGGTAGTCGATATCGAGCGCGGTCTGCATGCCATTCGCGCGGGCAATCTCCAGCGCTTTGATCGTGGCAGCCTCGACCTGCGGATGGCTCAGATGCGTGCCGGTCGCCACGACGGCTCGGGCGCTCTTGACGAAGTCCTCGTCAATGTCATCGATGGTCAGCCCCATGTCGGCACAGTTCTCGCGGTAGAAGATCAGCGGAAACTGCTCCTGATCCCGGATGCCCAACAGAACCAGCGCCGTCAGTCGCTCGGGGTCGATCTTGACGCCCCCGGTGTTCACACCCTCGCGTTCCAGCTGCTCGCGAATGAAGCGGCCCATATGCTCGTCGCCGACCCCTGTAATCACCGCCGACTTCAGACCAAGCCGCGCCGTGCCGCAGGCGATGTTGGTGGGCGAGCCGCCGATGTACTTGTCGAAAGAGCCCATATCCTCCAACCGCCCGCCGATCTGCGCGCCGTAGAGGTCCACCGAGGATCGGCCGATTGTGATGAGATCAAGTGTCTTGGACATGCCTGCCTCCTATCCCATGCGTTCCGAGGCGTAGGAGCCCGGCGACGGCGGGAAGACCACCGTCTTGTTTCCATTCAGGAAGACCCGGCCATTCACATGGGCATGGATGGCCCGCGCAAAGACCTGCGCTTCGACATCGCGCCCAAGCGACACGTAATCCTCTGGGGATTGCGCGTGCGTGACACGGATTGTGTCCTGTTCGATGATCGGTCCTTCGTCGAGATCGGCGGTGACATAATGCGACGTCGCACCAATCAGTTTCACACCCTTTTCGAAAGCCTGCTTGTAGGGGTTGGCCCCCTTGAACGATGGCAAGAACGAGTGGTGGATGTTAATGATCCGCCCGGACATCTTTTCACACATGGCGTTGGACAGGATCTGCATATAGCGGGCGAGCACGATCAGTTCCGCGCCGGTGTCTTCGACAACCTGCATGATCCGTGCCTCGGCTTCGGGTTTGTTTTCTTTGGTGACCTTGATGCAGTGGAACGGGATGTCGTGGTTCACCACGACCTTTTGATAGTCCATGTGGTTCGAGATCACGGCCACGATGTCGATCGGCAGCGCCCCTATCCGCCAGCGATACAGCAAGTCGTTCAGGCAATGACCGAAACGAGACACCATGATGACGACCTTGCGCTTCGTCGTTTCGTCAAAGAACTCGGCATCCATGTCAAAGCTTTCGCGAACGTGCGCGAAAGCATCGGTCAGGTCATCGAGGCCCCTGCCCTCTTCCGACTGGAAGCTGACGCGCATGAAGAAGGATCCCGTTTCGGCATCATCGAATTGCGCGCTGTCGGTGATGTTGCATCCCTGTTCCGCCAGAAAGGTCGAGATCGCCGAGACGATCCCGCGGCGGGATTTGCAATGAACACGGAGAGCAAACCTGGTCATGCGGATCTCAAGACCTCCGAAACCTTGACAACACGTCCTTCGGCTACTGATTTCAGCGATGCATCGGCCAGGGCCAATGCCATCATGCCGTCATGGCCGGTGGTCGGAGTCAGCCCACCGTTCGTCACCGCATCGACGAAAGCAGCGATTTCGTTGGCGTAGGCGTTCACGTATCGCGACATGAAAAAGTTTAGAAGCGGGGGCCGGACATAGCCCGTGCCATCGGCAATCTCGATATTTGCCTCGCGGTGGTTTTCCGCAGAGACAGAGCCTTTCGATCCCAGAACTTCAATGCGCTGGTCATAACCATAGGTCGCACGGCGCGTGTTGGTGATGGTACACTGTTTGCCGCTTGCGGTTGTAAGGATGACGTTGACGCTGTCGTAATCGCCGAGCTCGCCGATCTTCTCATCGGTCAGGACCGAAGCCGCGGCCTGCACAGACTCGACCTCCTCGCCCAAGAGCCAGCGTGCAACGTCGAAATCGTGAATCGTCATGTCGCGGAAGATCCCGCCGGAGACCTTGATGTAGTCGTACGGCGGCGGGCCCGGGTCGCGGCTCGTCAGGGTGATCATTTCAACTTCGCCGATGCGGCCGTCGTCAATGGCCCGTTTCAACGTCATGAAGTCGGGGTCGAAGCGGCGCTGGAAACCGACCATCAGGGTCGCATTCTCTGCCCTGACGGTCTCAAGGCACTCTATCACGCGGTCGAGGCTCAGATCGACGGGCTTCTCGCAGAAAACCGCCTTCCCCGCTTTCGAAAACTGCTCAATAAGATCGGCATGCGTGTTGGTCGGCGTACAGATCAGGACCGCATCCACATCGTCGCTGGCTGCGATCTGGTCGATAGAACGGATGTCGCAACCATAGGCATCGGACAATTGTTTTGCGGTCTCGGCCATGGGATCGGAAATCGCGATCAACTGCGCGTTCTGTGTCGACGACACCGCCCGCGCGTGTACTTGGCCGATGCGACCGGCCCCCAGAATTGCGATACGAAGGGTCATTTATTGTCTCCTTGGCAAGCAGTCACCGCAGCGGGGCGAACCGGCCTTTTGATTTCAACGATTTGGCCCGTGGTTGCACTGACCCGGGCGGCTTCCAGAACCGCCACTGTGTGGATTGTATCTGATGGAAGGACTGGTGGTGTTCCGCCGTGCATCACAGCGCTTGCGAATGCTTCATAAAAGTCTGTGTACCGTGACGGTACAGACGGCACACGGCGCGCCTTGCCATCCGTGTAGAGCGTCCCCCAGGCGTCTTCAGGCTCGGCTCCCCAGTCGGGGCGGCCCCCAACGGGCAGGTCGCCGCTCAGGACCGCAGCGACCTGTGCATCGCCACCCTTAACCACGAACGCGCCAGACTCTCCATAGGCGCGGAGCTCGCGCGCGTGCAAATGGTTCGCTTTGCTGGCTTCGATGTGACTGCTGGCACCGCTCGCGTGAAGCAAGTTTACCACGAAACCGACATCGGTTTTGCCGCCTGGAACGTCGCCCTGTTCGGTCTGCGCGAAGACCGAGGTCGCCGGTCCCAAGAGCCACAACATCTGGTCAACGATGTGGCTTCCGAGATCTCCGAGAAGACCGCCTTCAGGACCCGGCAGCAAGCCGTCGAGTGATGGGAAATCCATCCGGTTGTGAACCCGTTGCACTCGGCCCAGATCGCCGTTCTGGATCACTGCGGCAAGCGTTCGCAGATCGGAATCCCAGCGGCGATTTTGAAACGCGCTGATGACAACACGCTGCGCTTCTGCTGCACGAACCATCCTTTCGGCGTCGGAAGCGTGAAAGGCGAAGGGCTTGTCTGCGACGACATGCAGACCCGCCTTGATCGCCTCGAGGACCAGCGAAACCCGCGTTGTGGGAGGTGTCGTGATTGTAACTGCATCGACCACTTTCGCAGCGATCATGTCCGAAAGGCTAGCGAACACGGGAACATCGGGAAAGTCGGCCCGGACGTTGGCCACCGTTTCAGGTGACCGGGCCACGACACCGGCCAGATCAACGCCGTTGGCGGCCTTGATGAAAGGCGCGTGAAAGCGACGACCGCCAAAGCCGAAACCTACAAGACCGAGTTTCATCGTTTGCTCACCAAAAGACCGTCCCGCATCTCAAATGCACTCTCAACTGGCTGCCTGCTTTGATTTCAGGCCGCGTCTTCGTAGCCGGCCTGCGTCTTGGCGCCCGTGATATACGCGACAACGTCTTCGCCGTTGGTTTCCTCCTTCTTGAGGTCGGCGCAAATTCGGCCACGCCGAAAAACCACGATGCGGTCCACAAGGTCCATGACTTGGCGCATGTTGTGGCTGACGAGGATCAGCGGTTCACCTGCTTCCTTTAGCGTACGGATGATGTTTTCAACCTGTGCCGTCTCCTGAACGCCAAGCGCCGCGGTCGGCTCGTCCATGATCGTCAGTTTGGAATGGAACGTCGCGGTCCGTGCAATCGCCACACATTGCCGCTGGCCGCCCGACATCCGCTCGATCGAGCCCCGTATGTTAGGAATCTTGACCCCGGTTTTTTCCAACGCGTCGAGCGTACGCTGGCGCATTGCTTTGTAGTCAAGGATCGAGAATGGCCCGAGTTTCCACTTGATGATCTCGCGCCCCAGGAAGAGGTTGTCAGGAACATCAAGCTGATCGGCCAGGGCCAAGGTCTGAAAGACCGTCTCGATTCCGGCGTTGCGAGCTTCGAGAGGGCCGGCAAAGTGCACAGGCTTACCGTCGAAGATGATCTCGCCGCGGGTCCGCTCCTCCACCCCCGTAATCTGGCGCACAAAGGTCGATTTACCGGCGCCGTTGTCGCCCATGATCGCGACGTGTTCGCCTTTGCGAAGGGTGAAGTTGGCGCCCTCCAGCGCATGCACGCCGCCGTAGTGTTTGGTCAAATCCTTTGTTTCGAGTATGATTTCGCCCAAAGGGGCTGAGGAATGCGGTGCCTCCTGCCCAGAGATATTGGTCTGCATATCACTTGCCATGTTGTACTCCTCCCTCAAGTTCGCGCCGCAGCGCGCCGTTGACGATATTGGTCAAGGACCACGGCACCGATGATGATCGCGCCCATCGCCATCAACTGATAGAAGGCGTCGAGCTTGATATAGGTGAATCCGGACTGGATCACGCCGAATACCATGGCACCAAGCACGGTCCCAATGATGGAACCGCGGCCACCTGTCAGGCTGACGCCGCCGATCACCGCCATGGCGATGGCATAGAGCTCATAGAATTGCCCCATCCCTGCTTGGGCGGTCAGGTTCTTCGAGCTGAGAACGATGGCCGCAAATGCCGCGAGCATTGATGCGATCATGTAGACCATGACCTTGTGCCGGCGCACATTGATACCTGACATCCGCGCGGCCTCTTCATTGGAGCCTATGGCATAGGTGTGCTTGCCATAGACTGTATAGCGCATGATGAGGTGCAACAGGATCGCCAGACCGATGAACCAGACCACGGGCATCATGCCCGTGCCTATCCAGGCATAGCCCTCGGTCGGAAAGGACACAGGCTGGCCCTTGGTCCACCACTGAGAAATACCGCGACAAACGAGAAACATGCCAAGCGTCGCGATGAATGGTGGGATGCGAGCGAATGCGATGAAGAAACCGTTGATCGCGCCGATCATAGCCCCGAAGACCAATCCGACGATCAGGGGGACCAGAACCGGCAAATCAAATGACCAGGCGCCGAAAACGGCCTTTGGGTTCGGATTTCCGTTGACCAGTTCGGTCTGAGCAAATGACATCACAATCATAGCCGCTGCCCCGACAAGTGGGCCAGAGGACAGGTCGATCCCGCCCGAGATAATAACCTGAGTTACGCCAAGCGAGATGATCCCGATAATGGACACTTGAAGGATGATGATCTTGATCCGGGCCATGTTTAGGATGGTCCCATCGCGCGCGTCGTTAAAGTCGAACAACATGCTCTGATTGTTCATATAGGGCAGGATTTGCCCCAGTGCCTCAAACAAGAGGATGATCAGGATCAGGGCCAGAAAAACGTTGAATTCATTCGGCCAGGATCGCTTCGACTTGTCGAAGGTCAACCCGCCGATACCATGTGAAGTCTGGTCAGCCATTCCTGTCTCCTCCCAAGAAGTTGCCTCTCTTTTTTTTGGGGAGCGGCACGGACCGCGCCGCTTCCTTTGATTGGTTCATCCTACAAGAAGATCAGTTCTGGTTAAGGTAGCCGTCGATATTCGCGGGCGTCACCAGCTCGAAGGGGATGTAGACCTTTTGTGCGACCTCTTCGCCGTTGGCGAGCGCGATGGCCGCGTTGAGCGCGCCTGAACCCTGGCCAGAAGCGTTTTGGAACACGGTGACATCAAGATCACCGGCCTGCATGGCTGCAAGAGCGTCCTGGGTTGCGTCAACGCCGCCCACAACAATCACATCCATATCAAGACCGGCGGCCTTCATCGCCTGGATCGCACCGATCGCCATCTCATCGTTGTTGGCTATCACCGCATCAAACTCTTCGCCCGACGACAGCCAGTTGGTCATCAGGTTCGTCGCCTGTTCACGCGACCAGTTCGCAGTCTGGCGATCGATGATCTCGATGAAATTGCACATGTCCATGCCGATGACATCGTCAACGTCTTTCGTCCGCTGGACCGCTGCCTGATTGGAGAGTTCCCCCATCATCAGATATGCACGAGCCCCATCGCCCTTACCTTGGGCGCGCAGAATCTTGCAGATCTCGAAAGTTTCCAGCGTTCCGGATTCGATCTCGTTAGATGCAACGAAGGCTTGGTTGTCAGGCAGAGAATCGACGTTGATCGGCTGACGGTTCACGTAGACCAGCGGGACACCGGCCGCTTCGGCGGCGGCGGTCATCGCCTCGGTCGCCGAGGTGTCGACCGGGTTCACGATGATTGCGTCAACGCCAGATGCGATGAAGTTGTTGATCTGATCGAGCTGACGCGCCACATCGTTCTGCGCATCTTCGATCTGAACGTCGACGCCATCCATGCCATCGGCCATTTCCTGGATGCCGTTGCGCAGGACAGTCAGAAAGTTGTCATCGAACAGCGCCATGGAAACGCCGACGTCCTGTGCCCAGGCACCGGTCGTCATCATCATCGCGGCGGCACTCGCCATCAAAGT
Source organism: Alphaproteobacteria bacterium (assembly GCA_030426685.1). Classification (GTDB taxonomy): domain Bacteria; phylum Pseudomonadota; class Alphaproteobacteria; order Rhodobacterales; family Rhodobacteraceae; genus Ruegeria. Next base: position 6,175 of record JAUHYC010000039.1, on the reverse strand, counting down.
CTTCTTCATTTGGGTTCCTCCCTTTGCTGGTGTCCGGCACACCATTTCTTTTGCCGGATGCCCTGTACTAGGGCAGTTGCTCCCCCTATCAAGCGGCGTGCGCTTGAAGCTGCGAGGATATGAAATCGAATGAGCGCTTGATCTCCAGGAAGGGATCCTCCAACGCATGTGTTTCTGGTGAAAAGCACTCGTAGGAGATCGGCCCGTCATAGCCGGCCGCGATCAGCGCAGCGATCTGCTCGACATTACCGAGGCGGTCGCGCGCATCGATCAGTACACGGTGCTCGTCTTCCATCTGTGCCAAGGTCAGTTTCGGATCGACCACCGCCGAAATATGGATGATGCCCGTCATCTCCGGATAAATCGGGCCACCATCCGCCAATGTGTGGTGAAAGGTGTCGTGGACGATCTTGAAGTGGTCCTGTCCGCCGATCGAGGCGATCGTCTCAACCAGTTCCGTTTTTGAGCGCAATGACGAGCGCTGAAATCCGAGAGGTTCGACAAGAGCCGTTATCTCCGCGTCTTGCAGCAGCGGAAGCACGCCCTTGAGCGCGACCCTGAGGTTCGCCTGCCGTTCACCGTTCCCAAGCGCGGTGCCGTCGTTGCGGGGAATGAGGCTGATGGTCTCTGCTCCAGCGGCCTTGGCCGTGGCGAGCAGCGACTTGACCGCGTCCTCGCGGTCTGGCGTCCAATCGTTGAACGGATAGACTTGGCTCAGTCCGACAAGCCGGAGTCCTTTGTCCGACGCAATGCGCCCAGCTTCTTCCGGGCTAAGGTCATCGAACAAGGTGCGAGCAATGTCGTTTCGGACTTCGACACCGACGCAGCCGAGTTTTGCAGCCAGTTCGAGAAAGGACACGTAGCCGAGATTCGGTACGGTCATGTGGTTCAACGCTGTTTGCATGTCGCCCCCCCGTCAACCGGAACCTCCCTCCGGCGATCAGGATTACGATTGCGCCGAATTGCAGTGTCGGTCAATCAAACGGGAAGCATTTCGCGTCATTCATGACGTGCTCAGACTTTGCAGAATGACGTTTTTGCGTCATCAAACGATTTCTGGGAGATGTAGAAGCGGGTCGAGAAAGTATTGCCCTGATACACCGTCATCAGCTTGGCCACTGGCGGCAATCATCATATCAACGAGATCCCTGCAGAGCTCTGGAAGCGGCGTCGCGATGGCCATGATGGCATAGCCGTCTACCAGTGCCGCACGGCTTTCTGCCGTCAACTCGTTCACGATCAGTGCGACCTGCGGCTCGGCGTGCCGCTCGCGCAGCGCCGCAATCGCTCCCTCCATACCTCCTCCGGCCACATAGATGCCCTTCAAGTCAGGATGCCGGTCGAGAAGATCAAGAGTTGCCTCGTAAGTTAGCTGCCTGGTTTCGAGGTTCACAAGCGTGTCCAGAACCGAAAACCCTGGTGCTGCCTCCCGAACGAAGGACCGAAAGCCGACTTCGCGGAGATCATGCCCATGCCAACGGTTTCCGCCCACGAAGATCGCGAGCTTGCCGGGCTTGTGAACGGTCCTTGTGATTAGCCACGCTGCCAGTCGCCCGACCTTCATGTTGTTCAGACCAACGTAATTCTTCCGAATGCCCTGAGCGAAATCGTTGAGAAGTGAGAAGACCGGCACGTTCTTGTCTTTCAGATCCTGAACGATCCGATCGAGTTTCTGGTCGTTCACCGCCGAACCGGCAATCGCATCGCAGGTCTGACCTAGCTCTGTCAGGATATCTGCAAATTCGGCTGGAGACTGCGATGACGAGAACCGAACGATCGCTTTGGCGTGAACATCCGACCGCGCCGCGACCGCCTCCTCGATTTCATGCGCAAAATTGCGATAGAATTCCTGGGTCGGCTTCAGGAGCACGAAGCCGAGTTTGAGTTCCGGAATTGTTTGATTGAGCCGATCCCGGAACGTGCCCATACCGTGATAGCCTACACGCCGGGCCGCCTCGGCGATTTTTCTCAGCGTTTCCGGTCTGACGGTAGCGCGCCCGTTAATCGCCCTGTCAACCGTCGTCACGCTGACACCCGCCTCGTAAGCGACATCCTTGATCGTTGCCCTGTTCGCCACGCGAGGCCCTCATATGACGGATTTTCGTCATTGAGACTATTCCGCAGCATGCAAAGTGGCAACCTGATCAGATCTTGGGTCTCCCATCTACACGTCCGCCAGAAGCACCGGCCGACCCGTCTTGGCGGATAGCGTCGCTGCCTCGGCGATCGCAAGTACCGCAACGCCATCGTCCAGAGATACCGGGAGGGTAGTCCCATTGTTGATGGCATCAACAATGGCAGCCCACTCCGCCGCATGGGCGGGCATATAGCGCTCAAGGAAGAAGTAGGTGGGCTTTGCCCCAGTCACCCCAGCCGTGGTGGATTTCACAACCGTGTTCTCCAGCGTATTCTGTGCTTGTAGAAGACCTTCGGACCCGAGAAGTTCAACTCGCTGGTCGTAGCCATAAACGGCACGCCGCGAGTTCTTGATGACGCAGATGCGTCCGTCCGCATAAGTCATGGTCACATCGGCTGTATCGACGTCACCCGCCGCCCCGATTTCGGGGTCCACGCTAGAAGATCCAGCGGCCATGATGCTCATGGGCGCTTCCCCCATGATGAAGTTGGCCATATCGAAATCATGGATCATCATGTCCCGGAACAGCCCTCCAGAGACCTTGATGTAAGCCACGGGCGGCGGGGCGGGGTCGAATGAGGTGATCGACAACAGTTCGGCCTTGCCGATCTCGCCAGCGTCCAGTGCTGTCTTGAGTGCGCTGAAGTTCGGATCGAAGCGTCGGTTGAACCCAATCATCACCGGCAGGCCGTAGACTGCGATGTTGGTCTTACAGGAGCGGGCGCGTTCGAGGCTGAGGTCCACCGGCTTCTCGCAGAGCACGGCCTTGCCCGCAGCAGTTGCCGCCTCGATCAGCTCGGAATGGGTATCGGTTGAAGTGGCGATCAGCACCGCGTCAATCTGGGGATCAGCGATGATCTCTTCGGTTGTCCGCGCTGTACACCCATACTGGGCTGCGAGCTTCTCGGCATTGGCTGCAATATGATCCGAAATCGCCACGAGCCTGCTGTCTGTGTGGCCCGAGATGGCCGTGGCGTGGACGCCCGCGATACGCCCCGCGCCGAGTAGTCCGACTTTTTAACATGTCTTTCCTGCCTGTCAGATTCAGATGGATCGGTCCTCGGCGGCGCTCTGCCGCGCGGCGTCTAGAATGGCTAGAGTGCGTGCACCGGTCTCTGCCGTCACAGGGGGCGGGGTACCGGCCATCACGGCGGCGGCGAAAGCGGAGTAGTAATCGTGATAGCGACCTTGCTCTGACGGGACGCGCTCTGCGCCTTGCGACGTGCGCAGCGTGCCCCAGTTCGACTCGGGCTCGTAGCCCCAGGTCGCCAGATCATCGGCGGGCCGCTTGCCAGCAAAGATGTGCTGCGCCTGAACGTCGGTGGTCTTGGAGACATAGCTGCCCTTGTCACCAATCACGCGCAATTCGCGGTCGTCGATGTAGTTCAGCTTGCATGCAGACAGATGGCTGTGCGCGCCACTTTCATGCCGAAGTGTCAGGGTGAAGCTCACGTCTGTTGGGCCTTCAGGGAAATCGAAGGTATCCAGTTGCGCATCCACTGCTGCCACAGGACCGAGTAGATAGACCATCTGGTCGACGACTTGGCTGCCGAGAGGTGCGCAACGCCGTCATGCACAGTCAGAAACCGCATGACCGCTTCCTCCGCTCTGCGGTCATCTAAAAAGGTGGAACAACGCGGGTGCGGCCAATGTCCGCTAAGCGGGCTGCAAACGCAGCAATCTGTCACCCAGGCGAGTGACCGCTTTGGGCCGTCCTCTCGAACGGCCCTTCAGTCTAGATTTCAATAGCTTCCGCAATCGCCAAGGCATCTTCAAGTTCGACGCCCAAGTACCGGACTGTGCTGTCCATCTTGGTGTGTCCAAGGAGAAGCTGAACGGCACGAAGATTGCCCGTCTTCTTGTAAATCTGCGTCACCTTCGTCCGCCTCATCGAATGCGTGCCATATGCGCTGGCTTCTAGGCCAATTGATGTGACCCAGTCCCGGACAATGCGGGCATATTGGCGGGTGGAAATGTGAAGGCGTTCGTGAAACCGGCCCGGCCAAAGATACTCGGACCCAACCATGAGCTCGTCTTCCATCCACTTTTCGACCGAAGCGCGCGTACCTTCTGATATCTCAAATCGAACGGGCTTCTGTGTTTTGCTTTGAAGCACCGATGCCCGTTCTTTGATCTGACCAGACGCCATGACATCGACAACTTTCATCCTCACTAGGTCACATCCACGCAGTTTGCTGTCGATCGCCATGTTGAACAACGCGAGGTCTCGATGGTTCTCCGCCAGTTCAAGTCTGACGCGGATCGCCCAGACGTGTTTTGGTTTCAGTGGTCGTTTCTGGCCAACGATACGTCCCTTGTTCCATGCGGGTCTTAGCGCGCGAATGGCTGGTAGGTTTGGTGTTTCCATGACTGATCCTCCGATCCGCCATGCCCTCCACAACGACAACCCGACGTTGACAAGGCAACATATCACAGAATTGCTGCACTGCCTCTGAGGTCGGCTTCGAGCCCTTTATGACCAATGCTGCAATTTGCACAAATGTCAGCTTTTCGCGGACAGTAAGGAAAAGCGGCCCCAACGAACATTTATGATGGGGTGCTGAATGCACAGAGTTCAGTCGACACAGCGTGTGTGACATTCACGGAGAAATTTGGCACGCTAGCTTGAATTGAAGACTGCGGGGGAAGGTCGTGAAGATAGATGGATCATGCCATTGTGGTGCAATCACCTTCGAGGCGGAGCTTGATCCGTCATCGGTTGGGATATGTCATTGTGCGGATTGTCAGGCCTTGTCCGCTTCGGCATTTCGTACGCTGGCCATTGTGCGAAGTGATAGTTTTGACCTTTTGACGGGTACGCCGAAACATTACGTAAAGGTGGGGGATAGTGGCAATCCGCGTGTTCAGGCCTTCTGCCCCGATTGCGGCTCCGGCCTCTATTCCTGCGGCGTTGAAGATAAACCTGCCGCTTATAACCTTCGGGCCGGAACGATAAGGCAACGCGCTGAACTAGCTCCGAGTTTCGAATGCTGGACGCGTTCCAGACTACAATGGGTCACGGAAATCCCCGGTGCTAGACAGTTTGAGGGTAATCCTAATGCTTGAGTTTGATGCGGAGATTACCCGGATATTGAACAATGCTTATGAAGGTGCCGACCTGACCCGCCGACGGCAGGCATCCTTTGACGCGCTCAAGCCTAGCCCGGGTGATACGATCATTGATATCGGGTGCGGCAACGGCTTGCTGACCGCCGAGTTGGCCAGGGCCGTTGGGCCGACAGGCAAGATCATTGGCGTCGATCCCAGCAAGGACATGCTGAAGGCTGGGCAAGACCGCTGCAAGGGCCACGCGAACGTGGAGTTTGCAGAGGGTTTGGCGAATAACCTCCCGGTTTCAGACGGTGCCGCCGACAAGGCCGTATCAGTTCAGGTTTTCGAGTACATAAACGACGTGGACAGCGCGCTGGACGATGCGATTCGATGCTTGAAGCCGGGCGGGCGGCTGGTGATCAGCGACCTGCACTTTGGCAGCTTCATCTGGTATTCCGATTATCCCGAGCGCATGTCCAAGTTAGTATCCGCTTGGGACAAACATTTCGTCAGCGGCACGCTGCCCGAACGGCTTCCTGGTATCCTCAAGGCCAAAGGGCACGAAGTTGATGCAGTTACACCCGTTACCCTGACTGATCACGAACTCAAGCCCGACGGCATTGCCATCATGATGATGCATCTCATGAAGCAATACGCGATTGCCAATGCGCATGTAGACGAGGCGGAGGCGCAGGCTTGGTTCGATGAACAGCAGGCGCTGTCGGATGAGGGGCGCTTTTTCTTCTCGCTTGCGCAATTTGTCGTGGTTGCAAGGAAATCAGCATAATCTCTTGCTTGGAGATTGGTTGTCCCCGAACCAAAGCCGACATTGGTTTGAGATCACTCAACGGCAGTTCTGTCCGCGATCTGTGAGTCCGAACATCGTTGGATTTTGCGCACGCAGCGAATGTCGGGTCTGACGGGCCGCGCCGCAGCATCAGATGTGACTGCCGAGTGACCGCTTTGGGCCGGCCTTGCCCACCCACC
>JAUHYC010000090.1 GCA_030426685.1 Alphaproteobacteria bacterium | reverse complement strand
GGTTCCCTCTTGAACCACGTTTCTCGCCCATCTGAACTGCCAGCGACCATGGCCTCCAGCCGCACGCAGCTTTCGTGATGGCGGAAAAAGTGGTGCGGGCGGTGGGACTCGAACCCACACGGCACTAAGGCCTTCGGATTTTAAGTCCGATATGTCTACCATTCCATCACGCCCGCGAACCTGTTTGTGCAGCCAGGGTTGCCGACGCCAACAGGATCGCGACACACTTACAGCCATCCAAAACGATTGAAAAGACGCTCCTTCATGCGATCACGCCTCAGGGCGCAATTCAACGCTTCGTGCTGCCGTAAGCATTGCTTGACAGGGGCGCATCGTTCCGGTCACGTCGACGCACCGACAAAAGGAGCCGAGCGATGAAGACGGTCAGCAACCCATTCCGGAACGGGCCAAAGCTTGCAGATCAGGCACCTTACCCGTCGACCGAGATTGCCGGGCTGGGGCGGCACCGCGCGTTCTGCCCGGATTTCACCGAAACCCCGCTGGTCGATGCGACCGGGCTGGCGCCGGTGGCCAAGCTCTGGGTCAAGGATGAAAGGCCCCGGATGGATCTGGGATCGTTCAAGGCGCTGGGCGCGGCTTATGTGATTGCCTGTCAAGCCACCGAGGCTTCACCCGCACCGGACGGCGCGACGCTCAAGGGCCGCACCTATGTCACGGCAAGCGCGGGCAATCACGGGATGAGCGTGGCAGCGGGCGCGCGCGTGTTCGGGGCCGATGCGGTGGTCTATATCGCCGAAACGGTTCCCGAAAGTTTCGCCGACCGCCTGCGGGCGCAGAAGGCGCAGGTGGTGCGTGAGGGGACCGACTATGCCGCCAGCATGGAGGCCGCCAGCAGCGCTGCGCAGGAAAACGGCTGGACGCTTCTGTCGGACAGTTCCTGGGACGGGTATATCGACCTGCCTTACCTGCTGATGGAAGGCTATCTGCAAATGGCGGTTGAGGCGGCGGAACAATGCCCTGAGGCCCCGACCCATATCCTGCTGCAGGCCGGGGTGGGCGGTATGGCCGGGGCCGTTGCCGCCTATGCGCGCAAGGTCTGGGGGAATACGCCTCAGATCGTGGTGGTAGAGCCCACTTCAGCCCCTGCGCTGCAGGCCAGTATCGAGGCCGGGCACTGCGTCTTTGCCGATGGCCCCGACAGCATCATGGGGCGGTTGGATTGCAAAGAGCCCTCGCTGATCGCGCTGAACGGCTTGGCGCGGGATGCCGATCTATTCCTGACGCTGGACGATTCCGATGTGGCCGCCCAGCTTCCCGCCATGGCCGAGGCCGGGCTGGGCACCAGCGCCTCGGGTGGCGCTGGTATCGCCGCGGTGATGAACAACGCAGCGCGCGAGGCCGTGGGAATCGGACCGCAGGACAGAGTCCTGTGCATTTTGACCGAGCAGCCCGCATGACTGGCTTCCCGCCGCTTGAATTCGAAGCGCGGGTAACCCGTGCGCAGCAGCGAATGCAAAACGCTGGTCTTGCGGCCCTGTTGCTGACCACCGAGCCCGAGCTGCGCTATTTCACCGGCTACCTGACCCGGTTCTGGGAAAGCCCGACGCGGCCTTGGTTTTTGATCGTTCCGGCCTCAGGCAAGCCAGTCGCCGTGATCCCCTCGATCGGGGCGGCGCTGATGGCGCAGACCTGGATTGATGACATCCGCACCTGGAGCGCGCCGGACCTGACGGATGACGGCGTGACCCTACTGGCGGATGCACTGACCGAGTTGACACCGGACGGGGCCGCAATCGGCTGTCCTGACGGGCACGAGACCCATGTGCGGATGCCGCTGGCTGACTTCACCCGACTGCGCGATCTGATTGCAGCCCGTCGTATCACCGGCGACCATGGCATCCTGCGCGCGCTGCGCATGGTGAAATCCGAGCTTGAGGTCGCCAAGATCCGGACCGCCTGCCAGATCGCCACCCGTGCCTTTGCGCGCGTGCCGGAGATCGCATCGGCCGGTACACCGCTGGATCAGGTGTTCCGACGCTTTCAGATCCTGTGTCTTGAGGAAGGCGCTGACTGGGTGCCCTATCTGGCCGGAGGGGCTGAGCAAGGCGGGTACACGGATGTGATTTCGCCCGCGACGCAGACACCGCTGGAACCGGGCGATGTGCTGATGCTGGATACCGGCCTCGTCCGCGATGGGTATTTCTGCGACTACGACCGCAACTGGTCGGTCGGCCCCGCCAGCGCGGCGGTTCGCACGGCCCACGCCCAGTTGATCGAAGCCTCGGATGCCGCCTTTGAACAGGCGCGGCCTGGTGCCACCGCCGCGCAGCTGTTTCACACCATGAATGCAATTCTGACCGATGGCAGTACGGGCACTGATGCCGGGCGGCTAGGCCACGGGCTGGGCATGTCGCTGACCGAATGGCCCTCGCTCATCCCCGATGATCACACTGAATTGCAGCCTGGCATGGTGCTGACGCTGGAACCGGGGATCGCCGTGAATGGCAAGATCCTCGTGCATGAGGAAAACATCCTGATCACCGACGGTGCGCCTGAATTCCTCAGCCCCCGCCTCGGACCAGAGCTGCCCACGCTATGACGACGCTGCCCTATATACTCGATCCCGATGATCCCGCTGTGGTGCCGATGGGCCTGATTGTTCTGCAGGTGGATGAGACCATCGAGCCCGAGTTCCGCGCGTTCTTTGCCAATGACAAAACCCCGCTTTATGTCAGCCGCATTCCCAGCGGGGCTGAGGTCACCACTGATACGCTGGCGCAGATGGAGGCCGATCTGCCCGCGGCGGCTGCCCTGTTGCCCAAAACGCGGCGCTACAAGGTGGTGGGGTATGGCTGCACATCGGCCAGTTCGGTGATCGGTTCTGAACGGGTTGAGCAGATGGTGAAGCAGACCTGTAATACTGAGACAGTCACCAACCCCCTGCGCGCCGCAACGGCCTGCGCCGCCCATCGCGGTGTGTCGAAATTCGCCCTGCTCTCACCCTATATCGAAGAGGTCAACACTCCGCTGCGGCAGGCCTTTGCCGAACAGGGCATCTCGATGGAGGTGTTCGGCACATTCGGTGAGGCAGAAGAGGCCAGAGTGGCGCGCATCTCGGTCGAATCCGTCGTGGAAGCGGCGGTGCGGCTGGGAAAGGATTCGGCCGTGGACGCGGTGTTTCTGAGCTGTACCAACCTGCGAACGCGGGCCGCGATTCCACGGATCGAGGCGCAGATCGGCAAGCCGGTTCTGTCCAGCAACCAAAGCCTGGCCTGGCATATGAAGCACCTGAATGTGTCGCAATTTTAGACAAAAGTGTCGTTGCGGGTTGTTCAACAGCTTTACGGACTTGCGACCTTTTGTTAGCCTCGGCTTCAGCGCACGAGAAGATCAATGAAATCCGGACCAACCGGGTAATCATTTGACGCAACAGGGGGTCTTGTGACCGACATAAACAGCGACGCCGCGTTTGTTGAATTTCAACGCGTTCAAAAATCTTATGATGGCGAGAACCTTGTCGTCAAAGATCTCAACCTGGCAATGCCAAAGGGCGAATTCCTGACCATGCTCGGGCCGTCTGGATCGGGCAAGACGACCTGCCTTATGATGCTAGCCGGATTCGAAACAGCCACACATGGCGAGATTCTTCTGGACGGGAAACCCATCAACAACATTCCGCCGCACAAGCGCGGCATCGGGATGGTGTTCCAGAACTATGCTCTGTTCCCGCACATGACCGTGGCCGAGAACCTCTCGTTCCCGCTCGAGGTTCGCAAGTTGGGCAAATCCGAACGGGATGAGAAGGTCAAGCGCGCGCTGGACATGGTCCAGATGGGCGCGTTTGGCGGCCGCCGTCCGGCGCAGCTTTCGGGAGGGCAGCAGCAGCGGATCGCGCTGGCCCGCGCGCTGGTGTTCGAGCCTGAGCTGGTTTTGATGGACGAACCGCTGGGCGCGCTCGACAAGCAGCTGCGCGAACACATGCAGTTCGAAATCACCCGACTGGCGCATGAGCTTGGCATCACCACCGTTTACGTCACCCACGACCAGACCGAGGCATTGACCATGTCCGACCGGGTCGCGGTGTTCGACGATGGCCGCATTCAGCAACTCGCGCCGCCGGATCAGCTCTATGAAGAGCCCGAAAACAGCTTCGTCGCGCAATTCATCGGCGAGAACAACACGCTCGAAGGTGTCGTCAAATCCATCGACGGGGATACCTGTCTGGTGCAGCTGGATGACGGTTCGGAAATCGACGCGGTGCCGATCAACGTGCACAATCCGGGCGAACGAACCAAAGTCTCGATCCGGCCCGAGCGTGTGGAATTCAACAAGGACCGCCTGCACGCCGATGCGCATACGCTGAAGGCGACGGTCAAGGAATTCATCTATATGGGTGACGTGTTCCGCTTCCGCATGTCGGTCGCGGGCAATGACGAATTCATCGTCAAGACACGCAACGCCCCCGATGCCATCCGGCTGCAACCTGGCCAGGAGATCGATATCGGCTGGCTGGCCAAGGATTGTCGTGCGCTTGACGCATAGACCAGGCCACGCGGCACAAGCGTGGCTGAACCGAGGGACCGGCTGGCGAAACCCGTGCGCCAGCTGACCATAAAACAAACGGGATTGTACTGGGAGCAACACATGAAACCTACCAAAACACTGCTGACTGCAGCGGCTCTGGCGACAGCGGCCGGCAGCGTCTCTGCCGAAGAGATGACCATCGTCTCGTGGGGCGGCGCCTATTCCAAATCGCAGCTCAAGGCCTATCACGAGCCCTATTCGGAAAAGACGGGCGTCACCATCCTGAACGATGACAGCTCAGCCGAAGCGGTCGCCAAGCTGCGCGCCATGAACGAAGCGGGCAACATCACCTGGGACGTGGTTGACGTTGTGGCGGCGGACGCGATCCGCCTGTGCGACGAGGGTCTGGCACTGGAAATCGATCCTGACACCATGCTGGCCCCTGCGCCCGATGGTACCTCGGCGGCGGATGACTTCGGCGACCTGCTGGTCAGCGAGTGCTTTATCCCGCAGATCGTCTATTCGACAACCTTCGGCTATCGCACCGATCTAGTTGGGGACACGCCGCCAACCGATGTCTGCGCCGTATTTGATCTGGAAACCTATCCCGGCAAGCGCTCGCTGGAAAAGCGCGCGATCAACAACATGGAATGGGCGCTGATCTGTGACGGTGTCGCCAAAGACGATGTCTATGACGTGCTGGCCACTGCGGAAGGTCAGGATCAGGCTCTGGCCAAGCTGGGCACCATCAAGGACAGCGTTGTCTGGTGGTCTGCCGGTGCGGACACGCCGCAGCTTCTGGCTGATGGAGAGATCGTGATGGGCTCGACCTATAACGGTCGTCTGTTCAGCGTAATCGAAGAGCAAAAGCAGCCCGTCGCGATGCTGTGGGACGCGCAGATCTTTGACCTTGATGGCTGGATCATCCCTGCCGGTCTGAGCGAAGAGCGTCAGGCACGCGCGCTGGACTACATCATGTTTGCGACCGACACCCAGCGTCTGGCGGATCAGGCCAAGTATATCTCGTACGGTCCGGCCCGTGCCTCGTCGGCACCGCTGGTGGGTCAGCACGCAGAACTGGGTATCGACATGGCGCCGCACATGCCGACCGACCCGGAGAACGCCAAGAACACGTTCCTGTATAACTACGAGTTCTGGGCGGACTATCGCGATGATATCGAAGCCAAATTCCAGGCTTGGCTCGCGCAATAAGCGCTTGATTTCATGACTTAATCGGGGGGCGGTGCGCCGCCCCCGAACCAAAGAGAACCCAAGGGGCGAACATGACTGACGCAAGCCAAAATGCGGGGCCGATGCTGGCAGCGGACGGAACGCCGCTCAAGCAATCGCTGGCACGTTCACTGCGGCGGCAGAAACT
>JAUHYC010000089.1 GCA_030426685.1 Alphaproteobacteria bacterium | reverse complement strand
CAAATTGGTCCAGCAAGATCAGCAGGATGAGACTGAGACGGACAAAAAGCCGCGTCGCCGGTCGCGCCGACGGACGGCAGGCCTGTGGGCCATGCGCGGCATGTTCATTCTGGTGTTTCTGGCGCTGCTGACCGGTTTCATGGTGATCGGGCAGCGGATGCACGCCCCCACCTGGCTGCGCGACCGGGTTGAGGCGCGGCTGGATCAGGCGTTGGGCGGGGTGCAGATCCGGTTTGGCGATGTCAGTTTCATCATCCATGAAGGCTGGCGGCCCCGCCTGCGTCTGACCGATGTGCGCATCAGTGACGCGGCAGGGCAACAGATTGCCGAAGTGTCAGACCTGCGCGCCAGTCTTGCCATGCGACCGTTGCTGCGCGGTCATGTCCGGCCCAAGCGGATCATCCTGCAAGGGGCGCAGATCGCGCTGACACGCGGCGAGGATGGCGCGCTGTCTCTTACAGTGGGCACCGGCAGTGCTCCGGTTGGGCAGGCACCCAATCTTGCGCAATTGATCGAGGCCTCGGATGAGGTCTTTCGTTCGCCCGCGCTGTCGGCGCTGACTTCGGTTCGGCTGGATTCGATCACTCTGGACTATCGCGACCTGCGGCTGGGGCGGTCATGGGTGCTGGATGGTGGGCATATTCAGGCTACCCGCACTGCGCGCGAGGTGCGGCTGGCCACTGGTTTTTCGGTGCTGGCCGGGCGCGATTACGTCAGCGGGATCGAGGCGAATTATACCAGCTCACTGGACAGCGCGGCGGCGCAGTTCGGGGTGTCGATCACTGATCTGCCTGCCGAGGATGTCGCCGGGCACAGCCCAGCGCTGGCGTGGATGCAGGTTCTCAGAACGCCGATCTCGGGTGCATTGAGGGGCAGCGTAGACGCACAAGGTGCTCTGGGTCCGGTCTTTGCCACTTTGAATCTGGGCGCAGGGGCGGTGCAGCCCAACCCCGAGACGGTTCCGGTCAAATTTGACGCCGCGCGCACCTATTTCACCTACGATCCCAAGCAGCATGCCCTGGAGTTCAACGAAGTTTCTATCAAGTCCGCCTGGGGTGAAGTTCAGGCTGAAGGCAAGGCGTTTCTTGTGGGCGTCAAAGCCGGAGCACTCGAAAGCATGTCGGGTCAATTCCGTTTGAATGGGATTGAGGTCAATCCGGCCAATCTGTTCCCCGAGGCCCTGAACCTGACGCGGGCGGATGTGGATTTCCAGATGAAGCTGGCCCCGTTCCGCTTCCGTGTGGGGCAGATGACGGTCGAAGATGGTGAACATCGTCTGCGGCTGAGCGGCGCTCTGGCCGGGTTGTCGGAAGGATGGGCCGCCCAGATCGACGCCCAGATCGATCGGATGGGTTCCGAACAGTTGCTGAAATACTGGCCCGAATTGCTGGCCCCCAAACCACGCCTTTGGGTCACCGAAAACCTGTTTCATGGCGAGATGTCGGATCTGGATTTTGCCCTACGGTTGAGGCCGGGTGAGACGCCGGACATCTACGCGGATTTCGAGTTCGACAAGACCAAGCTCCGGTTTGCCAATACACTGCCGCCGCTGCAGCAGGCGCAGGGGCAGGCCAGCCTGTTGAACCGCCGCTTCACCGTGACGGCGCAGAAAGGCGTCGTCATCGCCGATGAGGGCGGCGCGGTGGATGCGTCGGGCACGTCGTTCATCATTCCGGATACGGGTATCAAGAAGACGACTCCGGGCATAGCGCGTGTAAAGGCCAGCGGTAGCGTGACTGCCGCCTTGTCGCTGCTGGATCGTCCTCCGTTGGCCTTGCTGAGCAAAGCCAACCTGCCCGTTGAATTGGCCGAGGGGCAGGTCAGCCTGGCCGGTACACTGTCGCTGCCGCTGATAAAGGGGCTAAAGTTTGAGGATACGCAGTTTCACTTCGATGGCGCGCTTTCTGATCTGGACAGCGATAAGCTGGTACCGGGATTTGAGGTCAGCGCGGACCAGTTGCGCCTGACCGGGGATCAGACCGAAGTCTCGATCGAAGGTGAAGGATTGTTTGGGGTTGTTCCCTTAACAGCACGGTGGCAGCAGCCCATTGGCGGTGAGACCGGGCAGCGCAGCACATTGGCGGGTCAGATCGAGCTTTCGCCCCGGCTGATGGATCAGATCAACGCAGGCCTGCCTCAAGGCATGCTCACGGGGCAGGGAGACGCGGATTTCACGCTGGGTATCGGTGCAGGAGAGCCCCCGAAACTGTCGGCGCAATCCGATCTGGTGGGGGTGGTGCTGGCCATTCCCGAACTGGGCTGGCGCAAACCGGCCGCGACCAGTGGCACCCTGACCGCCGAGGCGACGCTGGGCGCGCAGCTGAGCGTTGATGCGCTGCGCATCAACACAGCCGGGCTGCGAGCCGCGGCGACGATATCCTTTAGCGGAGGTGAGTTTGACCGGGTGCGGTTCAGCTCATTCGAGCTCGGAGACTGGTTGGCGGTTCCGGCCGAGTTGATCGCGCGCGGGTCGGCGCTGCCTGATATTCGCGTTCTGGGGGGCGTGCTTGATCTGGGAAAATCGACGATTGGCGAAGGTGGCGGTGGAGGCGGGGCCGCAGGGCCAGGTCCGAAACTGGATGTCAGGCTGGATCGGCTGCAGGTTACCGAGACGGTCGCGCTGACGGGGCTGACCGGATCGTTCCAGACCACGGGTGGGTTGACCGGAGCCTTTGCGGCGCAAGTCAATGGCGGTGCGCCGATCAAGGGGCAAGTCTCGCCGCGCGGCGGGCGCAGCGCAGTCGGTCTGACCTCAGAGGACGCGGGCGCGGTCCTGCGTTCTGCCGGAGTGCTGACACAGGCACGCGGAGGCAGCTTGCAGCTGCAACTCGATCCGATTGCGGAACCTGGAAATTACGACGTGGATCTCAAGATCAAGAATACGCGGATCAAGGATGCCCCGGCGATGGCAGCGCTGCTGAACGCGATCAGTCTGGTGGGTCTGCTGGATGAAATGGCGGGGCAGGGCATTTTCTTCTCGGCTATAGACAGCAAGATGCGCATCACGCCGACCGAAGTGAAAGTGCTGAGCGGCAGCGCCGTGGGGCCGTCGATGGGTCTGTCGTTCGACGGGACGGTCGATACCGTCGCTGGTATGCTCAATCTGCGCGGTGCGATCTCTCCGATTTATTTGGTGAACGCGATTGGCAGCGTTCTGACCCGCAAGGGCGAGGGTGTTTTTGCCTTTAACTACACGCTGACGGGTCCGCTGGCCGAGCCTCGGGTCTCGGTCAATCCGCTGTCCGGTCTGGCTCCGCTGTTTTTGCGCAACCTGATGCGTCAACCCGCACCCACCGTGCCTGACGGGCCAAATGCCACGCCGGATCGATCGGACCAGCCGCATCCTGCAACCCAGTCGCGAGGCGAAGACCGCTGATCTGGGCGGTGGCCGAATCTGTCAGGCCGATGTAAGGCGCGGCCATGAAACTGAGTGATTTCGATTTCCACCTGCCCGAAGACCGGATTGCCACCCGGCCCGCCAGCCCACGCTCATCGGCGCGACTGCTGTTGGCGCAGGGCGATTCGATCCGTGATCTGCATGTGTCGGACCTGACCGAGTTGCTGCAGCCGGGTGACCGTCTGGTGCTGAACGACACGCGGGTGATCCCCGCGCGTCTGAGCGGATGGCGTCACCGCAACAGCGCGCAGGGCCCGGTGGCTGCCGCGATCGAGGCGACCTTGCTCGACCCGCAGTCCGATGGCTGTTGGTCCGCCCTGATCAAGCCGCTGAAGAAGGTTAAGCCGGGTGAAGAAATCGTCTTTTCCGATGATCTGAGCGCCACGCTGGATCGGGTCGCAGAGGGGCAGGCCTATCTGCGATTCAACCTGATGGGTGAGGATTTCGACCGGGCACTTGAACAGGCGGGCGCGATGCCGCTGCCGCCCTACATCGCGGCGAAACGCGCGGCCGACGAGCAGGACAAGATCGACTATCAGACCGTCTGGGCCCGTCATGCTGGCGCGGTCGCCGCCCCCACGGCGTCGCTGCATTTCGACGATGCGTTGCTAGAGGCGCTGACCGCGCGCGGTGTGGACTTCACCCATGTGACCCTGCATGTGGGTGCGGGTACATTTCTGCCGGTCAAGGTCGAGGATGTGACCACCCACAAGATGCATGCCGAATGGGGCCGGGTCAGTGCTCAGGCCGCCGCCGAGATTGCCGCGACCAAAGCCGCAGGCGGGCGCATTATTCCCGTAGGCACCACGGCCCTGCGCCTGATCGAAAGCGCCGCGCGCAGCGGTGAAATCAGAGCATGGGAAGGTGAAACCGATATCTTCATCTATCCCGGCTTTCAGTTTCACGCCACCGATGCGCTTATGACCAATTTCCACCTGCCGAAATCCACTCTGCTCATGCTGGTGTCGGCCTTGATGGGGCAGGACCGGGTGCGAAGGATCTATGATCACGCCATTGCAAGGGAATACCGCTTTTTCTCATATGGTGACGCGTCGCTGTTGATCCCGTAGTCGGAACTTTTCCATCCAAGGGGCCACAATGTCGTAGACAAGCGCGACGCAGACGGTATTGGGGCGCTAGGCGAACACAACACATCGGCATTTGGATAGGCAACATGCTTCAGGTTCTTTCCAGCGCATGGGCGCTGCTTCTCGGGATGGGGTTGCTGATGGTCGGCAATGGCCTGCAGGGCACGTTGCTGGGCGTTAGGGGCGAGATCGAAGGGTTTTCGACCTTGGAGATGTCGTTTGTGATGTCGGCCTACTTCGTCGGATTCCTGGGCGGGTCAAGGCTGGCACCCGAGATGATCCGCCGAGTGGGCCACGTGCGGGTGTTTGCGGCGCTGGCGTCGTTTATTTCGGCCGTGATGATCATGTACCCGATGCTGACAGACCCGATTGCGTGGTCTCTGGGGCGTGTGGTGATCGGGTTTTGCTTTTCAGGCGTGTACGTGACGGCAGAAAGCTGGCTGAACAATGCAGCCAGCAATGAAAACCGGGGACAGGCGCTGTCACTGTACATGATCGTACAGATGACCGGTGTCGTCAGCGCGCAGGCGCTGTTGCTGGTCGGCGACCCTGCGGGGTATGAGACCTTTGTGATCGCCTCGATCCTTGTTTCGATCTCTTTTGCGCCCATTCTTCTGTCGATCTCACCGACTCCAGCGTTTGATACCACCAAGCCGATGACGCTGCGCAAGCTCATGGAAACCTCGCCGCTGGGGTGCGTTGGCATGTTCTTGCTGGGCGGTGTGTTTTCGGCGCAGTTCGGGATGAGCGCGGTCTACGGCGCGCAGGCTGGTTTGACCCTGGTTGAGATCTCAACATTTGTTGCGTCGTTTTATATCGGAGCGGTGGTGTTGCAATACCCGTTGGGTTGGGTTTCAGATCGCATGGACCGGCGCATCCTGATCATGTTGGTCGCAGCCGTCGGTGGGGCAGGCGCGCTGTTCGGAATGTTGTTCGGCGCAAGCGCCTTTTCGATCCTCTTGTCCGCCGCCTTCGTCATTGGCGGTATGACGAGCCCGCTCTATTCCCTGCTGATCGCCTATACGAACGACTATCTTGAATATGAGGATATGTCGGCGGCCTCGGGCGGGTTGATCTTTATCAACGGTCTTGGCGCGATTGCGGGCCCCATCATTACCGGTTGGCTGATGGGCCTCGGCTCGCTCGGTCCCGCCGGGTTCTTTCTGTTCATCGCGGCGCTGATGTTTGCGATGGGGATCTACGCGGCCTATCGCATGACGCAGCGCGCCTATGTGCCCGTGGACGAAACCGGATCCATTGCGCCGGTCTATCCAACGTCGTCCCCGGTCGCGCTTGAAGTTGCGCAGGAGGTTGCCATCGAAGCGGCCCAAGAAGAACTTGATGCGCCGGAACCCGCCTGACGACGGATTTGTGACTTTTGTGTCGTAATATGTTACTGTCATAAAACTGTAA
>JAUHYC010000003.1 GCA_030426685.1 Alphaproteobacteria bacterium | reverse complement strand
CACGGATGTCCGCGATGGACAACGCGACACGCAACGCGGGTGAGATGATCGACAAGCTGACGATCCAGTTCAACCGCTCGCGTCAGGCCGTGATCACCAACGAGCTGATTGAAATTATTTCCGGCGCCGAAGCGCTGTAAGAAAACCGGAGACAACAATATGGCGAATGCAAAAGGCAAAGTCACACAGATCATCGGGGCCGTCGTCGACGTGCATTTCGATGACGCGCTGCCTGAAATTCTGAACGCGCTGGAAACCGAAAACAACGGCAAGCGTCTGGTTCTGGAAGTTGCCCAGCACCTGGGTGAAAACACCGTCCGCACCATCGCGATGGACGCGACCGAAGGTCTGGTTCGCGGTGCAGAGGTAACCGATACGGGCAGCCCGATCTCAGTTCCGGTTGGCAACGCAACTCTGGGCCGCATCCTGAACGTGGTTGGTGAGCCGATCGACGAAAAAGGTCCGGTTGAAGCAACCGAATCCCGCGCGATCCACCAGCCCGCGCCGACCTTCGCGGAACAGTCGACCGAGTCCGAAGTTCTGGTGACCGGCATCAAGGTTGTTGACCTGCTGGCCCCCTACGCCAAAGGCGGTAAGATTGGCCTGTTCGGCGGTGCCGGCGTTGGTAAGACCGTTCTGATCATGGAACTGATCAACAACATCGCAAAAGTGCACTCGGGTTTCTCGGTGTTCGCGGGTGTTGGCGAACGGACCCGTGAAGGTAACGACCTATACTGGGAAATGATCGAATCGAACGTGATCAAGCCGGACAACCTGTCGGAATCGCAGGTGGCTCTGGTGTATGGCCAGATGAACGAGCCTCCGGGTGCACGTGCGCGTGTTGCTCTGACCGGTCTGACGCTGGCCGAACAGTTCCGCGACCAATCGGGTACCGACGTTCTGTTCTTCGTCGACAACATCTTCCGCTTCACGCAGGCGGGTTCCGAGGTTTCGGCTCTGCTGGGTCGTATTCCTTCGGCTGTGGGCTACCAGCCGACACTGGCCACCGACATGGGAGCCCTGCAGGAGCGCATCACCTCGACCAAGGCTGGCTCGATCACTTCGGTGCAGGCGATCTACGTTCCTGCGGACGACCTTACCGACCCTGCGCCTGCAACCTCGTTTGCTCACTTGGACGCGACCACCGTTCTGAACCGTGCAATCTCGGAAAAGGGTATCTACCCGGCCGTGGACCCGCTCGACTCGACCTCGCGTCTGCTTGACCCGGCCATTGTTGGTGAAGAGCACTACAAGGTTGCGACCGACGTTCAGCAAATCCTCCAGCGCTACAAGTCGCTGCAGGACATCATCGCCATTCTCGGCATGGACGAACTGTCGGAAGAGGACAAACTGACCGTGGCCCGTGCCCGTAAGATTGAGCGCTTCCTGTCGCAACCGTTCGACGTGGCCGAAGTCTTCACCGGCTCGCCCGGCGTTCAGGTTCCTCTGGATGTCACGATCTCGTCGTTCAAGGCCGTTGTGGCCGGCGAATACGACCACCTGCCCGAAGCAGCCTTCCTGATGGTTGGCGGCATCGAGGACGTGATCGCCAAAGCCGAGAAGATGGCCGCAGAAGCCGCCTAAGGAGCAAACCTGATGGCAAACACGATGCAATTCGACCTCGTCAGCCCCGAGCGAAGCCTTGCTTCGCTTCAGGCCAGCGCGGTCCAGATCCCCGGCGCGGACGGGGACATGACGGCGATGCCCGATCATGCCCCCACCATCACCACGCTGCGCCCCGGTCTGCTGAAGGTTGAGGCACCCGAAGGGTCCAGCGAATACCTGGTCACCGGCGGGTTTGCCCAAATCAACGGCGACAGCCTGTCGGTTCTGGCCGAAAAGGCTATTCCGGTTGGCGAAGTGACCCGGTCGCAGCTTGACGACCTGATTGCCGAGGCCCGCGCTTCGCATGAAGAGGCGAAGAACGGCGACGATCAAACAATCGTCGACGATGCCGCGAAATTGCTGGCCGATATGGAAGCCCTTGGAACGCATATGAGCCTTTGACGGTTCTTTGCAGTTCGATTGATAGAAACGGCCCTGCAATTGCGGGGCCGTTTTTTTTGTCGTGATTTTATCGTGAACCCGCAGTAAGCTGCGGGAATTCAACAATAATGATGACAGAATGAAGACATTTACCACTCATCCCATCGGCATCGACCAGGGCGAAGAAGTGCTGTTTTCCGAATTTGCCGAGGGCGGAGAAATGTGGATCGGCGAAGGTCCCCGCGAGCGTCGCAGCGCGATCAGGTTTAGCCAGCCCTTCCGGTCTGCACCGATCGTTCAGATTGGTGTGTCGCTTTGGGATGTCGACACATCCTCGGCCCTGCGCGCCGAAGTCAAGGCTGAGGACATCGCGCCGGACGGGTTCAAAGCCGTTTTTCGTACCTGGTCCGACACCCGCATCGCCCGTATTCGCGTGGCCTGGACCGCGATCGGAGAGGTGGCGCATGAGGATGATTGGAATATTCCCTAGCCAAGGTCGGGTGGTCAGTCTTTTCCTCCCGCAATGCCATCCAGAAATCGAGTCGCAGTCGATATGTTTCGCGGTTCCGGCATCCAGCCGTAACTATGCTAATGTCGTTGGGAAACGTTTCGCCCCGTTACATCCAGCATTCCGGTTGAGACACATGGCCCCTGTAGAAAAAACTCTTCCGCAAACCATAGAAGACGATTGGTTGGCATTGACATTGCGCGAAGCGGAACCGTTCTCTGATAGGTCTGTCGATTTTTTGATCGCGCATGTTCCGGCTCCTGAATTCATGGCCGTTGCTTCTATTTTGTGGCGCGCGCGACCAATAAGCCTGGTTTTTCGGTTTCAACGCACGGTCACCGCCGCAGGGCACCGAACGAGGCAACGCCTTTTGGCCGGTGATCGGTCCGAGCTTGGGTGCTGGTACAGGCGCCCCATTGAGATGTCTCCTTTGACTGACAGACCGATCATCTCAAAACGAGGTGAAGGCACTTGCACCGCCACCGAGGCAAAGATGTTTGCGAAACGTCTGCTGCACTATTGGCCTTGCCCGGTCATCTATTTCATTGACAGGAGTGCAATCAGCGTCGCCTGATGCCATGGCTGCGCGCCGCAGCTCAACGCGCATTACGGCAATGCTCTGCATACCGAAGTTCAACTTGGATTGGTTTGAACTAGGGGATCTCGCCTCACACCCGCTGATCCGCTCAATCCATCTGGTACAGCGACTCATAGATCGGCGTCAGCGTCTTATCCTCGAACAGAGACGATACGCTGGTACCGTTCCAGATGTTCAGGATTGCCTGTGTGAACATCGGCGCGGTTGGCACGATGCGGATATTGGCAGCCTTCGCCACGTCAGGTGTCGGCTGGATCGTGTCGGACAGCACCAGCGATTTCATCACAGAACTGGTGACCCGCTCGACCGCAGGGCCACTCATCACACCGTGGGTGATATAAGAGTGCACTTCCTTTGCCCCATTATCCATAAGTACCTGCGCTGCCTTACACAGCGTTCCAGCTGTGTCGCAGATATCGTCGATGATCAGGCAGATCTTGTCTTTCACATCGCCGATCACGGTCATTTCGGCCACTTCGCCTGCCTTTTCGCGGCGCTTATCAACGATCGAAAGCGGCGCCCCGATTCGTTTAGCCAGTTCACGCGCACGCGCCACGCCGCCAACATCAGGCGATACGACCATGATCTCATCCATCTGGCCCTTGAACTGTTTCTTCACGTCCAAGGCAAAGATTGGCGAGGCATAGAGGTTGTCCACCGGCATATCGAAGAAGCCTTGAATCTGGGCCGCGTGCAGGTCCATTGTCAGAATGCGTTCAATTCCGGCACCGGTCAGCATGTTGGCCACCAGCTTGGCGCTGATCGGCGTGCGTGCCTTGGTGCGGCGATCCTGGCGGGCATATCCGAAATAGGGGATCACGGCGGTGATCCGCTGGGCTGACGACCGGCGCAGCGCGTCAGCGATGATCAGCAACTCCATCAGGTTGTCATTGGCCGGGTTCGAGGTCGGCTGGATAATGAACATATCCTCGCCGCGGACGTTTTCGAAAACTTCGACGAAAATCTCGCCGTCGTTGAACCGTTCGACCCGTGCATCGACCAGACCCTGGTCAACGCCTCGATGCAGGCTCATGCGGCGCGCAATGGTTTCGGCAAGCGGAAGGTTGGCGTTCCCAGCAATAAGCTTGGGTTCGTGAAGTGTCGGCATCGGCTGATTTTCCCCAGGCAGCAATGGCAATGTGACAGATTCGTGATTTTGACACCGCTTAGCATGGCCTTACCGTCCCGCAAAGATAACGCGGCGGAGAAAGTGAATATGACCCGGATTGACTACTTTTTTGCGACACTCTCACCCTATTCCTATTTGGCAGGCACGCGGTTGGAAGAAATCGCGGCCAAACATGGTGCCTCAATCAACTACAAACCGTTGGATATCGTCGCATTGTTTGGTCGTACAGGGGGGACTCCACCAAAGGAACGCCACATCTCGCGTATCGAGTATCGGGCGCAGGAATTGCTACGTCAGTCAAAAGCGTTGGGAATGGAGTTCAATCTGAAGCCGGCGCATTGGCCGACCAATGCCGCCCCCTCATCCTATGCGATCATTGCAGCGGTTCAGGACGGGTCCGGAGATGTGGGAAAGCTGTGTCATTCCTTTTTGCGCGCGTGCTGGGCCGAAGAAAAAGATATCGCCGATGATAGTGTGATCCGCGATTGTCTCACGCAGGCTGGGTTTGACCCGAAACTTGCCGATACCGGCTTGCTCGCGGGTGCCGAAACTTATGCGGCAAATCTGGAAGAGGCCGTAGATAGGGGCGTATTCGGCGCGCCATTTTACATCACACCAGACGATCAAAGGTTCTGGGGTCAGGACCGGCTGGACGATCTCGACCGCCACCTGGCGACCTTTTAGGCCAGTCCCAATTGCCTGCGTACACTCCCTTGCTTCGTCTGGCCATAAGCGCCCCGAGGGAGGCGCAGCATGCTGCGACGGGGCAGAGCCCCCAATTGGCTAGAGCAGCGAAAGAAACTGTTCGATCTGTTCTGGCGGGTTCGACCAGTCACAGACGAAACGGCAGGCCAACATTTCGTCCTCGTCCGTCCCCTCGAGCGTATCGCCCCACAGATGATAGACTGCGCCCGCATCATGCAGCTTGCGGTGCAAGCTGCGTGGGAAACTGGCAAAGATCATGTTGGCCTGGGGTTCATGCAAAAATGTTGCCCCGGCAGCGCGCAGACCATTGGCGAGTTGGGCACAATTTGCATTGGCTTGCCGTGCCGATCGCAACCACAGATCATCCTTGAGATAAGCCGCCATCTGCGCCGAAAGAAAGCGGTGTTTGGAAAACAGATGCGCCCCACGTTTCCGGCGCAACTCAAACTCCCAGGCTTTGCTTTCATCAAAAAACACAACGGCCTCGACCCCCATCAGACCGTTCTTGGTACCGCCAAAGCTGACAGCATCAACACCAGCTTTCCACGTCATCTCGGCAGGTGAACAGTTCAATGCTACCAGCGCATTGGTGAATCTGGCCCCATCCATGTGAACGGGCAGGTCGTAATCCTTGGCAACGCGACACAGCGCCTGCAACTCACACAGAGTATAGACCGACCCTCGCTCGGTCACTTGCGTGATCGAGACCGGGCCTCTTTGAGGGCCATGCACGCCGCGGGTTTCTTCGCCTTCGATGGATAGGCGCAGCGCCTCGGGCGACATCTTGTCGCCGCCCGGAACCAGAGTAAGCTTAGCACCGCTGTAGAATTCGGGCGCGTTACACTCATCTTCGTGGATATGTGCCACAGGTGAGCAGAACACGGTTTCCCAAGGCTGAGACAGCGTCGCCAAAGCCAGAGAGTTCGCAGCGGTTCCCGTCGCCACCAGATAAACCGCTGCCCCGGGTGCTTCAAAGATGCCTCGAACCTGATCGCGCACTTCATTCATCAGCGTGTCCGCGCCATAGGCCATCTGATAGCCTTGATTGGCCTCGGCCAACGCAGTCAGAACCTCGGGATGAACGGGCCCGGAATTGTCAGAAGCAAAATGCATCAGCTCGGCTCCTCGATGATGTAGTCTTCCCACTCTTCCAAGGGGGTTTCAAATTCGGAAACGGTGCGCCCCTGAACCGAAATGCCTGCGGTATGAACGCTTTTCGGCGTACCAGACAACAACGGATGCCAGTCGTAAAGCGGTTTACCCTCCCACAACAACCGATAGGCACAGGTCTGCGGTAACCAATAGGCGTGGCTGTCAATATTGTCTGGCCGCATCACGATGCATTCGGGCACGAATTGATGCCGGATGTCATATTGGGTGCAGCGACAGGATTCATCGTCCAGCAAGCGGCAGGCGACACAGGTTAGCGCGACTTCGCCGGTATCCTCGTCCTCCAGCTTGTTCAGGCAGCACTTGCCGCAGCCATCGCACAGGGCCTCCCACTCGCGCGGGTTCATCTTCTGCAGTGGTTTGCGTTCCCAAAATCGCGGGGCCAGCCCGCTGCGATCAATCGGATCTCGGGTCATTGGGTGGCCAGAACGTCGCGGGCGCGGGTGCAATCGGCATTCATCTGCGTGATCAGCCCGTCAAGGCTGTCAAAGGTCATCTCGGGGCGCAGGTATTCAACCAGCCCGACCGAAAGCGTTGCGCCGTACAGATCACCCGAAAAGTCGAAGAGGAAGGTCTCAATATTGGGAATTTCACCATGGAACATGGGTCGGGTCCCAACCGATGCCGCGCCGCGATAGCTGCCCTGATGCGGTCCGTCCAGAACGTCAACCAGCACGGCATAAACCCCGAATTTAGGGGGGTGCAGACCCTCGATTGACATATTGGCGGTAGGAAACCCCAACTCGCGCCCGCGCTGCTCGCCACCGACAACCTCGCCTTCAATCCGGTGCCAGTGGCCGAGCATTGTGGCGGCATCCTGCGGTCGGCCTTCGGACAAGGCCGTACGGATCGCGGTAGAAGAGACCACATTCTCGGATCGTTCCATCAATGGCGCAATGGTGACGCCAAAACCCAATTCCGCACCAAAACGCTGCAAATCCTGCGGTGTCCCACTGCGGCCTTTGCCGAAACAGAAATCAGCCCCCACAACCACATGGGCCAGACCCAGACCATCGCAAATGACATTGTGGGCAAACTCTTCCGGCGTTAGCCCCGCCAGCGCGGCATTGAATGGCAACTCATACAATTTCTGCACGCCCAACTTCTGCAGCCTATGCGCCCGCGCGTTGCCTCGCATCAGGCGAAACGGAGGGGCATCAGGAGCAAAATACTCACGCGGATGTGGCTCGAACGTCATCACGCCCAGCGGAGCACCTGGTGCAGCACCGCGCGCCAGTTCGATAACGGATTGATGCCCGAGATGCACACCATCGAAATTTCCGATGGCTACGCTCGCACCACGATCTTCTGGCTCGATAAACTGAAAGTCCCGGATGATCTGCATGAGGCTTGCCTAACGGGAGTGTCGGGCAGGTTCAAGCAGTCTCTCAATATCGCAACCCAGGTTGGTATTCAAGGTTTGGCCGGTTCCACTAAGCTGGCGCAAATTCGGCAACTGGCATCGCTCGGCGTTTTTGCAGAGCCCAGATGGCGACTACAATACCAATCGACGCATAGCCATCGATTGCATAGTGATAGCCAAGGTAAACCGAGCAAAATAGCACGGCCCCAAGAAACGCCAGACCAGGTACGAGCAGATAACTACTACGCTCTGTCATATACAGTGCAATAACCACAGCCATTCCTACGTGTAGCGATGGAAAGGCCGAGATCCCGGATGCAAATGCCTGTGCTTGATTGGCGTAGTCATGCCAAAGGTAAGCTTGGACCTGACCTAGCACGCTGTCGGTGATACCAGACGTTTCCAACGCGCGTCTGAGGTCTGCAAATCGATTATCTTCTAGCAGGAAATCATAATAAACCGGTCCGACCGAACTGAGCGCAAGAGCCAGCACATTTCCCAGCAGTATCCAGCAGGTGCAGTACAGCACGACAAATCTATTGCTGCGAGCCTTGTCATTGTCAGTAAGTGCGATAAAGACAGGCAGAAAAAACGAAGGCAGGGCCCAGAGCTTGATGTAAATAGTCTCGACTAGGGCGGGTGTTACATGATCGGAAATGCGATGCGTAAACATCCATGGATCGACGCCAAAATGGAGCGCTTTGTCGATATCTGCAAGTAGCGCGTCCGCATAAAATGGGACCAAGAACGGGATCGTCGTTTTGGTAATCGAAAACGCGGCACAAAATAAGAGACAACCAAAAAATGCATACGCCGTGTTTGCTGCCTTCAATCGCCAGTCGTGGTGTCGGTTCAAGTAGAGTAGGATGAGCAATACGATTCCCACAAATTTCATGTTGATGAAAAATCGCAGCGCCCGCGCGAGAAGTTTGTAGACCTCAAAATTCAGCGCAATCGTGGCGTTTTCACGTGTTAGGTGTGCCAAGATTACAGAAAATACAGCGTAACCAAATGAAAACAAAAAAAAATTCTTCATTACCTGGATGCCTTGGTGCTTCGAATGTCACCATCAATAAGAATGCAATTCGTCAACAATGTGGCGAGAATTCGCGCTTCTGTCGACAAAAGGGAGAGGGTCAATCAAAGGATTAACGCCATATAGATCAATCAAACTTGCGGCTCGGAGCCAACACCATAGCTTCACCCACCAGCACCTTTTTGCCGTCGACCGAACAGTGACAGTCCAGTTTGACGCGACGCTTGGAAAAGTCGATATCGATGACCTTGACCTCGGCATAGACCAAGTCACCAGGACGTACCGGAGCCAGAAATTTGAGTGACTGGCCCATGTAGACAGTGCCATGCCCGGGCAACTGCTCACCGATCACTGCTGAGATCAGACCCGCGGTCAGCATTCCATGTGCGATGCGGCCCTCGAATATTGTGTCACGGGCATAATCATCATCCAGATGCACAGGATTGCGATCCGTCGAGACCTGGGCGAACATTTCGATGTCTTCGTCCGTTACCACCTTGCGCAGGTGCCGGGACATACCCATTTCGATGTCTTCAATACAAATCGTTCCGCGCGGAAGGTTGTCCAACATGTTGCCCTCATCCGAAATCGTGCGGGCAACAAAAGACCATCATTAGCCGCCCGTGGGCAACTTTATTACTTCGCAAGCGCAGAAAATCAAGTCTTTTTTGCCTATCGTAGACGGCCGATCGAAAAGGTAGGATTGATTTTTTCTCTTTCATTATGGGATTTTAGGGCATCTTCATCCGGGTGATGCGACGTTTTGGTCTCTGCTGCTGCCAATCCTCCGGTTATGAACAGAGTATCAATGCCTTCTCCCATGCCTCCAGCAATATCGGTCTGCGGCCCATCCCCAATGGCAAGAATATCGGAATCACCGATATCGACACCCAATGCCGTCAGCCGACGGCGCGCCAAATCATAGATCGGGGGGTGAGGCTTGCCAAAATAGAGGCTCTCACCCCCCAATTCCGTGTAGAGCCGCGCCAGCGCACCCGCACACCATTCCCGGGTTTCGCCCCGGTCCACGACAATATCGGGGTTGGCGCAGAGCAGCTTCATGTCCTTTTGCTTGGCATAGAGAAAATCTGGCCGGTTCACCGCCGGATCAGCCATCGGATCAAACGGGCCACAGCATACGATCCCCTCGGCCTCGTCCAGTGGGACGCGCTCGATGTGAATCGGGTGATCCAGAATTTTCAATGGTTCGAAAAATCCGGCGTCCCGCTGCCACTCGCCCATGAAATAAACCTTCTCGCCCACAGCGCCCCGAAACATTGCCGAACGCGCCGAGTCGCCGCTGGTCGCGATGGTGTCATACGCGTCGGATGGCACGTTGAATTGGGCAAGCTGTTCTGCCACTCCGGCGCGGGGTTTGGGCGAGTTGGTGACCAGGACCACAATACCGCCCTGCCGACGATAAGATTGCAGCGCTGCGACCGCTTCGGGGTAGGCGGTTATGCCGTTATGAACGCAGCCCCAGAGATCTACGAACAACGCCTTGTAGCGATCAGAGATTTCGGCAAGGGAAGAGATGATCTGGGTCATGGGCCCCTCTTGTGGCTTGGTTGGCAAGATGTCCAAGCCTATGGCAGAGCCTGCCTTGTTTGGCTAGAGGGGGCTCTGCCCCCGTCGCGGCAAGCCGCGACTCCCCCGAGGTATTTTCAGCCAGATGAAGCAGGGGATCCATACTTCATCTGGCCGGAAATACCTCGGAGCGCGAGGCAGAGCCTCGCAATCAGACAAAGGCATCCACTTGGAATGCCTTTGGAACTGGGATCAAACCTTGAGGTTCGGGATGATCTGCTTTTTCCGGCTCATGATGCCGGGAAGCACCACGGCATCACCGTCGACGCTTGCGCCAAAGCTCTTTTCGGCGACGCTTTTCACCAGATCATTTGGCACCAGCAGCGTGGCTTGTTCGTTCAGGATGTCGACGACGAACAGCAAGACCTGATCGACACCGTCTTCCCTGGCGACGTCCACCATCGATGCTGCCAGGCTGTCCTTGCGGTCCAGTACAACACCGGGTGCGGTGGTTTCCAGAACCGAGACGCGAAACTTGGTGCCGTCGACCTCGTATTCTTTGCTGTCCATCCGGATCAGTTCGGCGTCAGAGAACGAGGATACGTCGGACTTTGCTGCGAACATATCAGCGGCATAAGCAGATATGTCCAGCCCCAGGTCGGCGGCCAGTTTTTCAGCCACGGAGCGGTCATGCGCGGTGGTGGTGGGCGAGCGGAACTCGAGCGTATCAGATAGAATGCAGGTCAGCGCAGCACCTTTGATGGGGTCGGGCATCTTGGCGGCGTCGTCGCCCATAAGATCGACCATGATGGTCGCAGTGCAGGCCAGCGGGCGCACTGTGATGTCGATCGGGCCTTTGGTTTCAAGGCCGCCGACCAGCTTGTGGTGGTCGATGATGGCGCGGATATCGGCACTGTTGATGCTTGCGGGCAGCTCCGCCGGGTTGTTGGTGTCGACGATCACAACTGGCGCGCCTTCGGCCACATCTTCAATGATCTGAGGCTTGGGCAGGTCCCAGCGTTGCAGCATGAAGGCGGCCTCGGTGTTGGGTTCACCCAGCAGAACCGGTGTGGCAGCCTCACCTTTGACTTCGTTCAGATACCAGGCCCAGAGGATGGGTGAGCCGGTCGAGTCGGTGTCGGGGGATTTGTGACCAAGAACTTGGATTGTCATGTCTCTTGTCCTGAGGAATGTGGATTTGCGCGCCTTATAGGGCGCCCAATCACGGATGTCACCCGCAAGCGGACATGATGCGACCGTTGGTCTGGAACCCTAGAAAGCGGCTCGTTCCAATGTGTATCCGGCCTGCTGCAGTTGGTTCAGCAGACCATTTTCATTGCTCAGATGCCCCGCGCCAACGGCGATGACAACGGTCTGATCCTCAAGTTTGAGAATCTTGTCCATCCAACTCGCATTGCGTTGCACCAGAAGCTGATCCTCAAAGCTGCGCCATTCGGCATCGAACTCTTCGGCGGTCAGGCCCGATGCTTCAAGTCCCTGAATCTTGGCAAGCTCGAGAATCGCGGCGTGCTGTTCTTCGATATAGGCGTTGGCCATGGTGATCATCTGGTCGTCCCCGGCCTGCAGGGCCCCGGCCAGCCGGGTCAAAGATGCCACTTGTTCTTCGAGTGAGTGACTGTCGAACATGGCGATCAGATCTTCGACCCGCTCCAGCGAGAATTGCGGAATGCCATGTTGTTCGGCCAACTCGGTCAGGCGGGTATCCATGCCGCGATCGAAGTCGGGTGTATTCATCAGGCAGGTTGGAATGCCCAGCATCATGCTCAGGAACCAGGGGCGCATCTTGGCAGCCATCCAGCTTGGGATGCCGCGTTCCGCCAATGTGGCTGACAGAGCCGCCCAATCCTCATCGGGCATCAGATCAACCAAAGTAGGCCCCGAGGTGATCAATACAGGGCTGAAGTCCTTGGCGAGGTCCTTCTCGAACGCGTCCATTTCGGCCTGTGTCACTTCAAAGTAGAAGGCATCGGCTTTGCTGAGGTCCGGTGCGAGCCGGTCGACCACGGCACTCATGCGGGGATCGTTGGAATGTAGCGTGCCGACCAAGTGAAGAACGGTGTCACCTTTTCGCGCAATCCAATGGTTTCCTTCGGGAAAGACAATGCTGTCGATAGTCTCTTGCAACTCGGCGCGGGCTTCAGCCGAGAGATCCAGCCTCAGATCACGCCCTTCGCAGGACGCGTAGGCGGTGAATGGCAGCAGAAGGCAAAAACAGAGGCTGATCAGGCGCATCGGGTCCCTTTCAAAGATGGCGTTATCTGCTGTCTTATCCTTGTCATCTACAAACGCGCAATACGGTTCGCAGGTGGTATGGCAATTTGCGCTAAACTGCATAGCATGGCGACATGAACCGTGAGCAGGACCTCTATCCTCCAATCAAGGCGTTGTTGGAGCGCCAGGGCTATACCGTAAAGGGAGAAGTCGGCGCTGCCGACATCATGGCCCTTCGCGACGGGGGCGAGATGGTGATTGTCGAGCTTAAGCTGCGTTTCAGCCTCGCCTTGTTTCACCAGGCAATTGCGCGGCTGAAGGTAACCGATCAGGTTTATATCGCTGTGTGCAAACCCAAGGGCCGAACAGCGCGCAGGGCATTGAAAGATAATCTGTCGCTGTGCCGCCGGTTGGGGCTGGGGCTGATCACTGTGCGTGAGGACGGAGCGGTAGAAGTGCAGTGTGACCCGGGCCCCTATGCACCACGTAAGGATAAGGCCAGGGCAGGGCGGTTGCTGCGCGAGTTTGAGCGGCTTCAGGGTGATCCGAATGCCGGTGGCGCAACCCGGCATGGGCTCGTGACCGCCTATCGTCAGGATGCGCTGAAATGTGCCGCACATCTGGCGGAACAGGGCCCGTCGAAAGGGGCTGAGGTGGCGCAGGCCACCGGTGTCGCGACGGCCACCCGATTGATGTACGACAACCATTACGGGTGGTTCGAAAGGGTGGACAAGGGAACCTATGCTCTGTCAGAGGCCGGTCAGCAGGGCCTGACGCACTGGGCTTACAGTTGGGATCAACCGAACTGAGGCATGCTCTGGCAATTGCTGGGCGGGCTGCAAAAAAATCTTTCACGGATTGTTGACTCGCTTCGGGCAACCCCCTAGCTATGCGTCGTTATCACTCGCAAGGACTGAGTGCTAACGCCTCGCCGACCGGCGGGGGGAGGATAACAAACTTTGAGCCCAAGGAGCTGCAAAGATGGCATTGAAACCGCTTCATGACCGTGTGTTGGTCCGTCGCGTTGAAAGCGAAGAGAAAACCGCAGGCGGCCTGATCATTCCCGATAGCGCAAAAGAAAAGCCCAGCGAAGGCGAAGTCGTCGCGACCGGCGAAGGCGCACGCAAGGACAGCGGCGAACTGATCGCAATGGCGGTCAAAGCTGGCGACAAGATCCTGTTCGGCAAATGGTCGGGCACCGAGGTTCAGGTCAACGGCGAAGAGCTGCTGATGATGAAAGAGAGCGACATCATGGGGATCATCGAGTAAGCCCAAACGCTTTCTCTGATCTTCAACTCAATACATTTTCTCAAGGAGAGACAACATGTCTGCAAAGGACGTCAAGTTTGACACCGATGCCCGTAACCGCATGCTGGCCGGTGTAAATGTTCTGGCCGATGCTGTTAAAGTGACCCTGGGCCCCAAAGGCCGCAACGTGGTTCTGGACAAATCCTTCGGCGCACCGCGCATCACCAAAGACGGTGTTTCGGTTGCCAAGGAAATCGAACTGGAAGACAAGTTCGAAAACATGGGCGCGCAGATGGTGAAAGAAGTCGCCAGCCGCACCAATGACGAAGCCGGCGACGGCACCACCACCGCAACCGTTCTGGCCCAAGCCATCGTTCGCGAAGGCCTCAAGCAGGTTGCAGCGGGCCTGAACCCGATGGACCTGAAGCGCGGCATCGACCTGGCAACTGCCAAGGTTGTTGAAGGCATCAAAGCTGCTTCGCGCGAAGTTAAAGACTCGGCAGAAGTCGCTCAGGTTGGCACCATCTCGGCCAACGGTGAAGCCGAAATCGGCCAGCAGATCGCAGACGCGATGCAGAAAGTTGGCAACGAAGGCGTTATCACCGTCGAAGAAAACAAAGGTCTGGAAACCGAGACCGATGTTGTCGAAGGTATGCAGTTCGACCGTGGCTACCTGTCGCCTTACTTCGTTACCAACGCAGACAAGATGATCGCAGAACTCGACGACTGCATGATCCTGCTGCACGAAAAGAAACTGTCCTCGCTGCAGCCGATGGTTCCGCTGCTGGAACAAGTGATCCAGTCGCAAAAGCCGCTGCTGATCATTGCGGAAGACGTTGAGGGCGAAGCGCTGGCGACTCTGGTTGTTAACAAACTGCGCGGCGGCCTGAAAATTGCTGCTGTCAAAGCACCGGGCTTTGGCGATCGTCGCAAAGCCATGCTGCAGGACATCGCAATCCTCACCGGCGGTCAGGTTATCAGCGAAGATCTGGGCATGAAGCTCGAGTCCGTCACCATGGACATGCTGGGCACCGCCAAGAAGATCGAGATCACAAAAGACGAAACCACCATCGTCGACGGTGCTGGCGAGAAAGCCGAGATCGAAGCACGTGTTGCCCAGATCCGCACCCAGATCGAAGAAACCTCGTCGGACTACGACCGTGAGAAGCTGCAAGAGCGCGTTGCCAAACTGGCAGGCGGTGTTGCCGTTATCCGCGTCGGCGGCATGACCGAAGTTGAAGTGAAAGAGCGTAAGGACCGTGTGGACGATGCTCTGAACGCGACACGCGCTGCCGTTCAGGAAGGCGTTGTTGTGGGCGGTGGTGTTGCTCTGGTTCAGGCCGGTAAAGCTCTGGAAGCTCTGAAAGGTGCAAACGCCGATCAGGACGCAGGCATCAACATCGTTCGCAAGGCAATCGAAGCGCCGCTGCGCCAGATCGCCGAGAACGCAGGCGTCGACGGTGCGGTTGTTGCCGGCAAAGTGCGCGAGTCCTCGGACGCGTCGTTCGGCTTCAACGCTCAGACCGAGGAATATGGCGACATGTTCTCGTTCGGCGTAATCGACCCGGCCAAAGTTGTCCGTACCGCTCTGGAAGACGCGGCATCGGTTGCTGGCCTGCTGGTCACCACCGAAGCGATGGTTGCCGACAAGCCGCAGAAAGATGCACCTGCAGCAGGCGGCATGCCCGACATGGGCGGAATGGGCGGCATGATGTAAGCTGCTTAAGCCTTAGTGCTTATCGACGGGGTCGCCTTTGGGCGGCCCCGTTTCGTTTTGATTGCCCGCTTTGCGGGCATGCCTCCGGCGGGAGTATTTCTGAAAAGATGAAGGGTAGGGTGTTCTCAGATGAATGTGAGTGTGCGAAGCGATCAGAAACCGGTATGAGCCTGATATGAAGTTATTTCTGCTCACCGCTCTGACGATGTGCGCCTTTGCGGCAAATTCAATCCTGAACCGCTTGGCTGTTGAAAGCGGGGCAAGTGATCCAGCAGGATTTGCGGTGGTCCGGGTATTCTTCGGAGCGCTGGTTCTGTCTGCGCTGGTGTATGCACGCGGTGCAAATCTGCCCTTGTGCAACAAACGGCGGTTTGTTGGGAGCGGATCTCTGTCGCTTTATATGATTGGGTTTTCGGTTGCCTATCTGACTCTGGATGCCGGGCTGGGGGCGTTGATCCTGTTCGGGGTGGTCCAGATCACAATGTTCGCGGCCGGCGCATTGACCGGCTCTGCACCTACCGGGCGGCAGATTTCAGGTGCGGGGATCGCGTTGGTGGGGCTGGCTTATGTTCTGTGGCCCTCGGGCGCTGTTCGGGTTGATCCGGTTGGTGCCAGCCTGATGACAGCCGCCGGGATAGGTTGGGCGATCTATTCCATCGCGGGCCGATCCGAGCCGGATGCGCTGTCCGGCACGGCGGCCAACTTTGTAGTGGCGTTGCCCGCCACCGGGCTTGCTCTGCTGGCATTAGGTGGCGATTGGCAGATGACCGCTGCAGGATATGGGTTGGCCGCCCTCTCCGGCGGGGTGACATCGGGTTTGGGCTATGCGCTATGGTACCGGGTTCTGCCGCAGCTTGCCCCTGCGGTGGCCGCAATCGTTCAGTTGAGCGTTCCGATTATCGCAATCGCGGCCGGTGTGATCCTGCTGGGTGAAGTGACCAGCCCGCGCCTGCTGCTGGGAGCGGGCCTTGTGCTGGGCGGTATTGCGCTGGCTGTAATGCGCGTGAACCGCGGCTAGGGGTTCCCTCGACCCATAATAGGGCTTATCTGGCGGTCATGAAGTATCTCGTCGCCTTTCTGCTGTGCATTACACCCGCTTTGGCCCACGCAAAATGCGTGGTGCTGCTGCACGGGCTTGCGCGCTCCGAGACGTCTTTTGCGGTGATGGAACAGCTCTTTCAAGCCCACGACTACACGGTGGTCAGGCCGGGCTACCCGTCGACGGATCTGCCAATTCCTGAGCTTGCAAACCAGACCCTGCCCGAGGCCTTCGCCGCCTGTGGCGATCACACCGTAAATGTCGTGGCCCATTCTATGGGCGGTATCCTGTTGCGCTATTGGCTGCAGGGGAACGATCCCCAGAATCTGGGACGCGTTGTTATGCTTGGCCCCCCGAACCAGGGCAGCCAATTGGTGGATGAACTTGGTGCGTGGGAGGTGTTTGGCTATCTGAACGGTCCAGCGGGCTTGGCATTGGGCACGGGACCGGAGGGTGTTCCGCGCCGCTTACCGCCTGTGGATTTCGATCTGGGGGTGATTGCGGGTGAAAACTCGCTAAACCCTTTGTTTTCGTCTCTGATTGATGGGCCGGATGACGGTAAAGTGTCGATTGAGACCACCAAGGTTAAGGGCATGTCGGATCATATCGTCCTGCCGGTGACCCACACCTTCATGATGAACAACCCACAGGTCATGGCGCAGACCATGCACTTCATCGAGTTTGGCCGGTTTGACCCCGAGATTACGTGGCTCGACGGGGTTCAGGACATCATTGACCAGATTTGCATCGGGCAGGACTGCTCGGAACCCGCGTCGGAGCCTACACAATGATCCCATTGGAGCTGACAATCACCGGAGCAGAGGTTCTGCTGCCGGGCGGTGGCTTGTCGCGTGCCGATCTGTCAATAGCTGAAGGCACCGTGCAGTTGGACAGGGCGGGGCGATGCGTCGACCTGTCGGGCTTTCTCGTCCTGCCGGGGATTGTCGACCCGCATGGCGACGGGTTCGAGCGTCACATCGCGCCCCGCCGTGGGGCAATGAAACAGATGGACGAGGGCATACTGGCAGCCGAGGCGGAACTTGCGGCAAACGGAATTACCACCGCCATATTGGCGCAGTTCTACAGTTGGGAGGGTGGAGTACGCGGGCCCGATTTCGCGGCACAGGTTTTTACTGCGATCGCATCTGTGCGAGGGGAAACCGTGACCGACCTGATCCCGCAATTGCGGTTCGAAACGCACATGCTGGACGATTATGCGGACCTGCCTGAACGGATCGCGCGCTGGCAGGTACCCTATATCGTCTTCAACGATCATCTGCCGCATGACCGTCTGGCGCAGGGGCGCACGCCACCGCGTCTGACCGGGCAGGCGCTGAAGGCGGGGCGGAACCCCGAAGCGCATCTGGCCATGCTACAGAGCATGCACGAACGTGGAACCGAAGTCCCAGCCGCTTTGGATAGGTTATGCGCCACGCTGGTTGCGGCTGGCATCCGCATGGGCAGCCATGACGATGCCAGAACGCAAGACCGCAGCACCTGGCGCGCGCGGGGCGTCGAGATCTCGGAGTTTCCTGAGACGCTGGAGGCCGCCGAGGCCGCACGCGCGGGCGGGGATCACATCATCCTGGGATCACCCAACGTGGTGCGCGGTGGTTCCCACAAAGGCAATGCCAGCGCATTGGATCTGATCGCGATGGGGCTGTGCGATGCGCTGGCTTCGGACTACCACTATCCAAGTCCGCGCCGTGCTGCGCTCATGCTGGCCCGATCCGGCCTTCTGGATATGGCGGGTGCATGGGCTCTGGTTTCTTCTGGCCCGGCTGAGGTTCTTGGGCTGACGGATCGCGGCACGTTGGCACCCGGCAAACGCGCGGACATTGTCATTCTGGATGCCGAAACCCATCGCGTCGCGGCCACCGTGGCGGGTGGACGCATCAGCTATATGTCAGGCGACATCGCCGCGCGGTTCATCCAGTAGCAGATCTCGCAGCTCTTCGTCCTTTCGAAACTCTGTCGAGGTCATCCCTTGCGAATGATCCGATTGAAATGCCCCATCTTCCGGCCCGGCTTGACCTCGGTCTTGCCGTATAGATGCAAGGCAACGTCCCGTTCGCGCGCCAGTTCGGGCACGCGTTCCATGTCGTGTCCGATCAGGTTCTCCATCACCACATCGGTATGTCGCTGCCCGTCACCCAAAGGCCAACCCACTACAGCGCGAATATGCTGTTCGAATTGATCAATGGCACAGCCGTTCTGTGTCCAATGCCCCGAATTGTGGACCCGCGGTGCGATCTCATTGACGATCAGGCCTTGCGGGGTCACGAACAGTTCGACACCCATCACGCCCACATAGTCCAGCGCATTCAGGATATTGGCCGCCAGCAGCACCGCATCCGTCCGTTGCGCCGGGGACAGTCGCGCCGGAACGGTCGTGGTGTGCAGGATACCATCACGATGGATGTTCTCTCCCGGATCGAAACACGCCACCTGACCATCCAGGCCCCGTGCGGCGATGACCGAAACCTCATGACTGAAATCTACGAACCCTTCCAGAATGGACGGCGCGCCAGCCATATAAGCCAGGGCCGCATCAGCGTCGTCGGGTGCACGCAGCCGGGCCTGCCCTTTCCCGTCATAGCCAAAGCGGCGGGTTTTTAGGATTGCAGGGGTTCCGATCTCATCAATTGCGGCCTGCAGACTGTCCAAATCGGTAATGTCAGCGAAGGGCGCGGTTTTTAGACCCAGATCTTGCAGAAAAGTCTTCTCGGTCAGCCGGTCCTGACTGACTCGCAGCGCCTCACGGCCGGGGCGGATGGGACGGTGTGCCTCAAGCAAATCCAGCGCTTGTGTGGGAATATTCTCGAATTCATAGGTGATCACATCCACCGATTGGGCAAAGGCCTCCAGCGCGTTTGCATCCCCATAAGCCGCTGTCGTCACGCGATCGGCCACCTGGCCTGCAGGCGGGTTTGCACCCGGCTCAAAGATATGGGTCTTGAATCCCAGCCGCGCTGCTGCGACAGACAGCATGCGGCCAAGCTGACCACCGCCCAAGATCCCGATTGTTGCACCGGGGGTGAGCATATATGCCATCGTCATGTCTCCAATCGTTTGCCAATCGCGGTCAGAGCGCTGCGCAACGCATCATGCGCGCCCTCGGACTGCAGGGTATCCGTCATCTGAAGGCTAAGTGTGCCTTCGGTCGCAAGTGCGTCACGTTCGGCTGCCAACTGACCTGAGTGCCCTTTTTGCATAGTTGCCAGAAAGCCGGACATGAGCTGCGTGGTATAAAATTCCGCCCCATCCATGTCGCCGGTCTGCTCGGACAGCCATTTGGACCCGGTTGCCATCAAGTCTAAAACACCCGGCACCATGGCACAGATTGCGAAATGGGCGTTGAGAGCCGTCTCGTCGGCAACCTTCACCACTGGGTTTTCGGGCTCAAACAACTCTGCCAACAAACGGTCATTGCCGTAGGCAGCAAGCGGGCAACCTCCGGTTTGCAGGAAACCCAGCGGGATGGTCTGAACAAAATCCGATGCCGGTGCGCACAATGCGACGAGCTGGGACCGGGACACTGCTGCCATCACTGAAACGACCCGCTGATCTGCGCGAAATCTGAGTGGGGTCAAAACGTCTTCTGCAATATGCGGGCGCAGGCAAAGGAACACGATATCGGATGCATCGATCACCTCCTGCGGGGGGCCAACACTGACCCCAAGCTCGGCCTGCAGGGCCGAGGACACTTGCGTATTGCGTTCAGTGACGTGAATGTCATGGCCTTTCGAGGCCATCAACCGTGCAATCGGCGCCGCGATGTGGCCGGTGCCGATGATGCCGATGCGGCTCATTCCTGTGGTTCCTCCGGGATCGAGGCTGAGAGAGCCTCGCGCCAGGCATCCAGCCGATCCGCCAGCGCTGTATCCTGAAGCGCCAGAATACCGGCCGCCATCAAGCCGGCATTTGCCCCACCTGCCGAGCCAATCGCCATGGTCGCAACCGGAAATCCCTTGGGCATTTGTACGATGGAATAAAGCGAATCTACGCCCGACAGGGCGCGCGTCTGTACAGGAACGCCAATCACTGGTACGCGGGTTTTCGAGGCCATCATGCCCGGCAAATGTGCGGCCCCACCTGCGCCCGCGATAATGACCTGCAGGCCGCGTGAGACAGCGGTTTTGCCATAGTCCCAAAGGCGATCTGGCGTACGGTGGGCCGAGACGATGCGCGCCTCATAAGCGATGCCCAGTTCATCCAGAATATCGGCGGCCTCTTTCATCGTGGGCCAGTCCGACTGGCTGCCCATGATGATCCCTACTTTCACATCGCTCATAGCTACTGCGCCCCTGCCTTCGGAAAGAGCGCGCACTATAGCCAAATCCGCTTATGTGGCAATGCGGTGCGCGCGTATTAGGCGATGATATCTGGGGTCAGACGGTCTTCGATCAGGCGGATAATGTCCTTGAGGCGCAGTTTCTGCTTTTTCAGCCGCTTGATCGTCAGCTGGTCCGAGGTTCCCTTGGCCTGCAACGCCTCGATCGCCTCGTCCAGATCACGGTGTTGGCGGCGAAAGACCTCCAATTCCACCCGCAGGACTTCATCGGTTTTCATCGAAAGATCGGTGGGCGCGTTCATGGGCGACTCAGTGTTTCAAGTGGTGCTTTCGACACAAGATAGTGTGTCGGGGTTTATCCGGCCAGACCTTGTGGACATCCCTGTTTCTTCCCATATTCTATAACACGCGGTTGCCGACAGCGGGGCCGCACAAAACGTCGCTTTGACAATGAAGGACGAAAATACGTGTCGAAACTTACCTTAGGCTCATACCCGCATCTTTTGGGGTTCGAGCAGTTGGAACGCCTTCTGGAACGGTCTGCAAAGGCCGGAAATGAAGGGTACCCGCCCTATAATATCGAGCAGACCTCGGATTTTTCCTATCGCATCACCCTGGCCGTGGCCGGGTTCGCAGAAGAGGATCTGTCGATCACCATCGAGGATCGCCAACTGGTGATCCGGGGCCGTCAACGCGACGACAGCGAGGGGCGCATATTCCTGCACCGCGGCATTGCGGCCCGTCAATTCCAGCGCATGTTTGTGCTGGCAGATGGTGTCGAGGTGGGCGAGGCGATTATGGAAAACGGTCTGCTGCATGTGGATCTGACCCGCGCCGTGCCTGAAACCGTGGTCCAGACAATCAACATCAAGAAGGGGTAAGAGCAATGAATACACCGATTGAGATCAACACCGAAGGCACCCGGATCGTATATGTCAAAGCCGTCGACGTAGCTGACTTGCCGCGCGATGTGCGAGAACAGGCAGGCGATCTGGATCAACTTTATGCGGTTCACGATTCAGATGGACAACAGCTTGCGCTGGTTGCCGACCGGAAGCTCGCCTTTGTTCTGGCGCGCCAGCATGACCTGTCTCCGGTGGCCGTTCACTGATACCGTTCATACCCAGCCCAAAATGACGTGACATTTGCCGCTGCTGCGGAGATCGTATCGCAGTGTGTAACGGAGGAGCGCGCAGTATGAGTTGGTACGACTTCGACTGGGTAGATGCCTTCAGCGACCGCGCCTTTGGCGGCAATGGCTGCGCGGTGGTGCATGGGGGTTCGGATTTGTCCGATGAGGTCTGTATGGCCTATGTCCGCGAGACTTCATTGGTCGAATGCACCTTCACCGGGCCGTCTGATGTGGCTGATATCCGCGTTCGCTATTTCCTCGCCAGCCGCGAAATCCCATTTGCCGGGCACCCGACCATCGCGACCGTGGCCGCAATGCGGTCGCGTGGTCTGATCTCGGGTGAAACGCTGACATTGGAGACCGGAGCCGGGATCGTGCCGATCCGGCTTGATGGGGACGAGATCGAAATGACGCAAGTTGCGCCGCAATTCGGCGCGCACGTGCCTGCCGAGTTGGTTGCGGCTGCCATCGGCCTGACTGAGAGGGCGATTGTTTGTCCACCTCAATTCGTGTCTACCGGGCTACCTTTCTGCATCACGGTCCTGCGCGACCACGAGGCACTGCGCGCCGCCAGACTGGACGAACGCTATCTGCGTAAGATTGGCGAGTTGGCCGGGTATTCAGGCGCCGACATGGCCGAACCTTTTTTGGTGACTCTCCAGGGGGCCACCAGCGCAGGTGACACATTCTCACGCCTGCTGCTTGCCCCGCCAAGCCCACCTGAGGACCCGTTTACCGGTTCGGCGACCGGCGCGATGGCAGCCTATCTTTGGAGCGAGGGCCTGATGGACAAGGACTCATTCATCGCCGAGCAGGGGCATGACATGGGTCGTCCCGGACAGGCGCGGGTCACGCGGGTTGGGCCATCCAATGCGATGACCGGGATCAAGGTCGCCGGACGCGGCTACGTTTTGATGCGCGGGCAGGTGGGATTGCCGGGCTGAAACCGCAGGTCACGGCAATTGAAGGCCGCGGTCGCCCAATGGACTGATCGCGCCCGAGAGTTTCGTTGCCAGAACACTAGATCGTTTGGACGGGTGGCAGCGTGTGCAGCACGCCGACAGAAAACAGCCTCCGGATACCGGAGGCTGTTTGTGATCTGTCAGAATCAGTTGCCTGCGATAAGGCCCATGCTTTCCAGTTTCAGAAGAACCTGATGGGCACAGTTATCGACCTCGACATTTTCAGTCTCGACGCTGAGCTCAGGGTTCTCAGGAACATCGTAAGGGTCTGAAATGCCGGTGAACTCCTTGATCTTGCCTTCGCGGGCCAGCTTGTAAAGGCCCTTGCGATCGCGGCGCTCGCATTCTTCGATGCTGGTGGCAACGTGGACTTCGCAGAAGGCTCCGAACTGCTCGACCTCTTCCCGGACAGCCCGGCGTGTGGTGGCGTAGGGTGCGATCGGAGCACAGATGGCAATACCGCCATTCTTGGTGATCTCGCTGGCCACATAACCGATGCGGCGGATGTTCAGGTCGCGGTGCTCTTTCGAGAAACCCAACTCGGACGACAGGTTCTTACGCACGATGTCACCATCCAGCAGAGTCACGGGGCGGCCGCCCATCTCCATCAGCTTGACCATAAGCGCGTTGGCGATGGTGGATTTGCCTGAGCCAGAGAAGCCGGTGAAGAACACGGTAAAGCCTTGTTCCGAGCGAGGCGGCGAGGTGCGGCGCAGCTCTGCGACCACCTCAGGGAACGAAAACCATTCCGGGATTTCCAGACCTTCGCGCAAACGGCGACGCAGTTCGGTGCCCGAGATGTTCAGGATCGTGACGTTTTCCTTGTCTTCGATCTCGTCATTCGGTTCGTACTGGGCGCGTTCCTGCACATAGACCATATGTTTGAAATCGACCATCTCGACGCCGATCTCGTCCTGGAACTGGCGAAACAGATCCTGCGCGTCATAGGGGCCATAGAAATCCTCGCCCGCCGAGTTCTTGCCCGGGCCTGCGTGATCGCGGCCCACGATAAAGTGAGTGCAGCCGTGATTTGCGCGGATCAACCCGTGCCAGACCGCCTCGCGCGGGCCTGCCATGCGCATCGCCAGATTGAGCAACGACATCGAGGTGGTCGAGGCCGGGTATTTGTCCAGCACCGCCTCATAGCAGCGGACGCGGGTAAAGTGATCCACATCCCCGGGTTTGGTCATCCCAACGACCGGATGGATCAATAGGTTGGCCTGCGCCTCTTTTGCCGCACGGAAGGTCAGTTCCTGATGTGCGCGGTGCAGCGGGTTGCGGGTCTGGAAGGCGACGATGCGCCGCCAGCCCAACTTGCGGAAATAAGCGCGCAGTTCGTTCGGAGTATCGCGGCGGCCCCGGAAATCGTAGTGAATTGGTTGCTGAATGCCAACGACAGGGCCACCCAGATAAACCTTTCCTGCCACGTTGTGCAGAT
Source organism: Alphaproteobacteria bacterium (assembly GCA_030426685.1). Lineage (GTDB taxonomy): Bacteria > Pseudomonadota > Alphaproteobacteria > Rhodobacterales > Rhodobacteraceae > Ruegeria. The sequence goes on along the minus strand of JAUHYC010000003.1, from coordinate 155,057 downwards.
AGTTCACGGCAGGGTGGGCCTCATCATCGGCGCCAAAGACCTTCTCAGCCTCACGCGCTTTGTCAGGCGTCCAGCGGTCGGTCACGGTCATGGTGCCGAGGATCACGCCTTCCTGATCGCGCAGCGCGATGTCCTGGCCCAGCTCGATCTTGTCGGCAAAGTCTTCGCTGACATCCAGAGTGATCGGCATGGGCCACAGCGTGCCGTCTGCCAGTCGCATGTTTTCGACCACATTGTCGTAATCGGCCTCGGACAGAAAGCCTTTGAGCGGGTTGAAGCCGCCGTTCATCAGCAGTTCGAGGTCGCAGATTTGGCGCGGGCTCAGGTCCCAGCTTGTCAGGTCGGTGGCTTCGACCTTCAGCTTTTGCGCGGACTCGTATGAGACATATAGTTCGGGGATCGGGGCCAGATTAGCTAGCATCGTCATCGGAAAAACTCTTGCCGTGGTGTCGTTTTGCTTGTGATTCAGTGGTGTTTCATGGGCATTTGCCCCCGCTCGCGGGTGAAGTCCATAGGCGTGCAAAAACAAAGGACGATATGTGCGGTTTTCCCCGCTATTAGAATGCTGTTCTGGTTTCCGAAGTGAATGGCGGTAAAAATCCCGCATGCCTGTAGGTTGGGCGGCGTTTTCAGGCGAACTGTTCCTGTGGCTCGATCTGCCGCTCCAGCTCCGAAGCGTGCGTGACCGGAAGGGCCGGGACCGGCTTGGCGACACCTCGAAGTTGGAAATCTCGCAGGTTGCCTGGATCGCAGTGCAGATCGGCGGCGGCAAGAACATCTGCCGAGACCAGAAGTTCGACACCCAGCGCTTTGGTTTCACCTTCCAGACGGCTGGCGACATTCACCGCGTCCCCGATAATGGTCCTTGGGGCATGTTTGGCGGCCCCGATTTCACCCAGAACCAAGTCACCCAGATGCAATCCTATTCCGATGCGGATGGGTGGACTGCCTTCCGCCTCCAGTTGCTGGTTGAACCGCTCCAGCGCGCGCCCGATTTCGGCCGCAGCGCGCAGCCCTGCCCGGGCCGAGCTTGCGGTGTCTTTTGTTTCGAACATCGCCAGCAGGCCATCGCCCATATATTTGTCGACCACACCGCCCTGTGCCGTGATGGCAGGTACGATCGTGTCAAAGAAGCGATTCAAAAGGAATACAATGTCATAAGGCAACTGCCCGGCCGTGCGTGCCGTAAACCCGCGCATATCCAGAAACAGAACCGCCAATTGCCGTTCCTGCCCCTGGCTGGCATGCGCTCGGTCGCGTGAACCATCGGGCTGGAAGACACGAAACACAGTGACCGGATTGGTCGGCCGTATCTGACAGCCCAAACGCATCCCTTCTGGCGCGCCCACAGCTTTCAGGCTGCGGGTTTCAATATCGTTGGGTGGATGCAGGCCTTCAGCCCCTTCTTCGACAAAGACACGGCAGGTGGTACAGCGACCCTTGCCGCCGCAAAGCGCGGTGTGAGGGATGCCGTTTGCGTTTGACATCTCCAGTAACGTCATGCCCTTTTCTGAAACCACCTCGGGGCCGTTGACATAGCGGACGCGCACGGAATGCCGCCGTCGCCACAGTTTGCGGCCGATATAAGTCATAGCCGTCAGAGCGAGCGCGGCCCAGAACACCATCAACGTGTAGTCCTTGACGTCGAACAAGGCCTGAAAGGTCTCGGGCGAGGGCCAGTTATAATGTTCGATATATTGTTCGCGCAGGTCCGGGTCTGCAAAATCCGACCAGATGCGCCGCCCCTCGGTCAGGACACCGCTCAGGGCGAAGCCGGGAACAAAAACTGCCACACCGATCAGATAAGGCACTGCCTTGCGCCACCACGGTGTCAGGCGCAGCCACATATGCAGTCCGATACAGCCATGCACCCAGACCAGCAACATCAGAAGGCTTTGCATCCAGATTGCCGTGTTGGGCCACATCAGAATGATGATATAGCCCATCTCGTCATTCACCCCGTAGACCTCGTGGGCATATCGGGTCTGGACCAGATGGCCGATCAGTATCAGCGGGATCAGCAGACCAAGTCCCACTTGTAGCGCAGTACTAAAGGGCATCCTGAGAGTACGGCGTTGCGCGATCGAGATCAGCGCCAGACCGGCATGGACCAGCAGCGCGGCATATAAAAGCGCACTGCCGATGCCATGGCGGCTGACCACCTGACGCCCATCCTGCATATCGTGCAGCAACTCAGTGTGAAACAGACCAAGGCCGAGGTTGAAGAAATGAAAAAAAGCAAAGGCAAACAGCACCAGACCACTTGCGATCCTGAGCCGGCTCAACCACCCGCCACGCCAAAGAGTATTGTCCAAAACTCACCTGTGTTTCGCGCTGTTCCCAGTGATCCTGATACGGTGATGCCGGGCGGTCAAGACAAGCGTCACCATCTTTCAGCGCACCAGTCGCAGGGATCACCATCTACACGGATCAGGTCAGGGGGCGCGTGGAACAGGACCAGATGGCTAAGATCGGGGCGGGAGCGCGAGCTGTAGAGGAGCCCGTCTGCCCCGTGATCACGCGCCAGATCGGAATGCTGCCATGTTGGGGAGGGTGCGCCGGTTTCCCGAAATTCCTGCCAGATGATCGACACGTCGGGACGCCCGCGAAAATCCATCATCCTGGCGCCCGAGATCCAAAACCGTTGAATGGCCCGCTTTGGATCGCCCTGGGATACATAACGCCTTATGGCGATCCCAGCTCCTTCGGCGCTGAGCGACGCATAGACTGCAAACTGGCCGGAGTGATGAAACCGACCCTCAGGCGCTCGGGCCGGGGCAAGTGGGGTTTCTACCTGGGTACGAAACAGAATTCTCCAGACCGGTCCGGAGAATTCTGCGATCAATTTACGCGCTCTCCGCCAGGAAACGCTCGGCATCCAGTGCGGCCATGCAGCCCATTCCGGCGCTGGTGACGGCCTGACGATAGACGTGATCCGTCAGGTCTCCGGCGGCGAAAACGCCTGGCACCGAAGTTTCTGTGGTCCCCGGTTTGGTGACGACATAGCCGCCCATATGCGTGTCCAGAGTGTCTTTGACCAACTCGTTTGCGGGCGCGTGCCCGATGGCTACAAAAACACCTTTGCAGGGAATCTCGGTGATCTCGCCGGTTTTGACGTGCTTAACGCGGACACCTTCGACGCCCAACGGCGCATCCGTGCCGATCACCTCATCCAGCTCATGGAACCAGAGCGGTTTGATCTTTTCGTTCTTGAGCAACCGGTCCTGCAGAATTTTTTCTGCCCGCAGCTCATCACGGCGGTGGATCAGAGTTACCTTGCTGGCGAAGTTGGTCAGGAACAGCGCCTCTTCAACAGCGGTATTGCCGCCACCTATCACCACGATTTCCTGGCCGCGATAGAAGAACCCGTCACAGGTGGCACAGGCGGAAACGCCAAACCCTTTGAATTTCTCTTCAGATGGCAGACCCAGCCATTTGGCACGCGCGCCAGTAGCCAAAATGACAGCGTCGGCGGTATAAACCGTTCCGCTGTCGCCATTGGCTGTAAAGGGGCGCCGACTGAGGTCCAGATCGTTGATGATGTCGCCGATAACTTCGCAACCCATCGCCTTGGCGTGATCTTGCATACGCACCATCAGATCAGGGCCCTGGACCTCGGTGTCGCCGGGCCAGTTCTCGACTTCGGTCGTCGTCGTCAACTGGCCACCGGGTTCGATTCCCTGCACCAGAATCGGTTCCAGCATGGCGCGGCTGGCATAGACGGCCGCAGTATATCCGGCTGGTCCCGACCCGATGATCAGTACTTTGGTGTGTCGTGTTTCGGCCATGGTACCCCCACTCAATCTGCCTCGGCGGACCTGCTGTCCAGTGCGGTTCGATATAGCGACCGCAGGTCAGAGCTTAAAGCCCCTTCCTGACGCATGTCCGATTTGCACTACTGTATGGAGTGAAAAACAGTATCTGTATGCGAATTAAAGAATATTGCGCAACCGTGAAATATAATTGCGCCCGCTACGGCTGCTGCTATAACAACTGAAAACGCAGGAGAAACCGATGGTCACGACTCGGCTGGATGAAATCGATCGCAAGATTCTGGCAGAGCTTCAGGCGGATGGTCGGATGACCAACGTCGAGCTTGCGAAACGTGTCGGTATTTCAGCTCCACCCTGCCTGCGGCGCGTTCGAACGCTGGAGGATTCAGGGTATATCCGCGGCTACCACGCTGAGGTTAATGCCCGCGAGCTGGGATTCGAAGTGCAGGTCTTTGCCATGGTCGGACTGGAGAGCCAGGCCGAAACGGAACTCAGCGCTTTTGAGGCCCGTTGCGCGGAATGGCCGCTGGTTCGCGAATGCCACATGCTGAATGGTGAGGTGGATTTCATCCTGAAATGCGTCGCACCCGATCTCAGCAGTTTTCAGCAGTTCCTAACGGGCGAATTGCTGACCACCCCAAATGTGGCCAGCGTAAAAACTTCGCTTGTTATCCGAGGCGCAAAAGACGAGCCAGGCGTACCATTTGACGTCCTGGAAGACCGGATGAACCGGACGGCCTGAGCCCGACATTGTTTTGTTCGACGGGGCAGGGTGGCAATACGGCCACCACCGCTAAATAAAAAATCCAACTCAGTAACAGCTGCATGTTGCCCCCACAATTGCAGTAATCATTAATATATTAAGCGGTGATCGCGTCAAATTCACCGTCTCCGGCACGCGGCAACAGCAACGGGCCGAAATCACTCAGCGATTCGACATGCGAGAATAGATTCAAATAGATCGAACGCAAGGAGTGGCTGATCATTCGCACCGCATTGACACCCGGATGGTATGTCTCGAACTGCAGCCCGTCCACACGAATGACCGAATGGCGTGCAACGCAAATGTGAAACAATTCGACCGGAGTTGGCGGCAATGTTTCGATGACACTCATGCCGTCCTGAAACTCGTGCACCGGTGTCAGCATGGGCAGGCCGCCGTTCAGGTGCCGCAGATGCGCGGGTACGCCGAGCAACCGTGCGGCAGGGCCGGCAATGACACCGGACATCGGCTTTTGCATGCCAAAGGTGTCGGCCATGATCCTGGTCAGCGGACGGGTGCGCCCGCGAGAGTCCTCGCGCCCTGGAATCAGCGTGACCGATCCCTTCCAAAGTACAGTTTCGGATGATCCGTCCTGCGTCAGGACCTCATCACCGGGCAGCAGATCCTCAATGGCTAAAGGGCCTTGCGAAGTTTCCACCAGCGAGCCACGCGTGAAGGCGCAGAATGCATCTTCGAACATTGGTAAGGCCGGTGCGATATGGCGGGTTTGCGAAATATCCCCGTTTTTCAGCAATGAGCTGACTTCATAGCGCCGCAACTGCGCCTTTGGTGTTGTTGTCGGGCGAGGTGCCTCGCGCAACAGGGCAGACGTTTCAACCGCGTTTCTGGCCGCGCGGGCCAGTGTATTTGGAATAGCCATGTGTATTCCGTCCCCTCTAAATCTCGCCTGAACGGGTTGAACCCCCGTGCAGTCCCGCCAGACGACCTTGTTCTTTGTCTTTAAACAGAAGGGCATACGCGAGAAGCTCGCCGCAAAGGCGCCGCGCCGCGAATGAAAACAGCAATATTTTGGCCAAGTTCTTGACCCCCCAGACAAACTCGTAAACCGCAGGCATCAATTGCCCGCGCAGACACACTCCGAAACAAGATCGCATCCCATCTGCGACCTCACACACCGAACCGGAGCTATATCCGATGTGCGCCTTGCCCTATGAGACCGGCAGCTGGTCTCGTTGGGGTCTGCTAGTCAGCGTTTTGCGGCCAGACGGCGCGCGACTCTGACTGAGTGACTTGAAACCCGCTTCCAGGGCATTTCCGGTTCCTGATCCCTGACAGCCGCGAAAACGGCACTGAGAAAGCGTGATTTCTGTTTCATATTTTTGTCCTGCTTCGATGGAGCAAACCGCCCCTGATTCCGTTTATGAACCTTAGATGACGCTGATTTGAGGCGCCCATAAGGCTGTTCCGGGATGAATTGAGGACAAATGAAGGTTTTGCGTACCTCTTTAATTGTGTGTCAGGTGCCAGATCACCCTGAAGACAGGTAACCGTCTGAGCATCGGTAAAAATTTGAGACGATTCTGATTCAGATAAACACAACAAATGTGGCGGAATCTGGGCAAAGCTGCCTTAATTGGGGCAAAACTTACAATCTGATGGCTGAAATCAGGCGGCCGTAATCAGCCTCATTGGCATGGGTTGACCGTCTATAAGAAAAAAACCGGTCGGGATCGGAATAAGTGCAATGCCGGGTCCATTCTGCCTGGCCGATTCCGGACTGGCGCAGCCGGTGCAGGCCAAAGGCGGGCAGATCGAACTGCAACCGGTCACCTTGCCCGTTTGCAAAGAATCGCGTGTTGTCAGGCGAGTCTGCCATGAAATCGTCCAGAAATTCAGGCCCGACTTCGTAGGCCTGCTGCGAGATTGTCGGGCCGATCACGGCGACCGTGTTCTCGCGCCGGGCGCCCAATGCCTCCATTGCGTCCAAAGTGGCCTCCAGAACGCCATCCAAAGCTCCCCGCCATCCCGCATGCGCTGCACCGATCACATTTGCGTCAGCATCCGCAAAAAGAACCGGCTGGCAATCTGCAGTCAGAATCGTGAGCGCCAGCCCCGGTGTCGCAGTGACCACGGCATCGGCTTTGGGTTTGTCGCCGACAAGCGGCCCCTCGACCGTTACAACGGTCGGAGAATGGACCTGATGCACTCCGATCATAGCTTCGGGTGCGACATCCATCGCTTCGGCCACGCGTTTGCGATTCAGCGCGACCACCTCGGCCAGATCCGACGACCCCGTGCCGCAATTCAGGCCCGAGAATATGCCGGAGGATGCGCCGCCACGGCGGCTGAAAAAACCGTGCCGAACAGGCGACAGAAGGTCTGAGGTCAGAATTTCCAGTGTCATGGCTCTAGTCCCGGTGGCGGCGCGGCGTGGGGTGGGTACAGGCCCATTACCTTGAACAGGTTTCCCATTTCATCGGGATGCGTCAACCGTCGATGTGCGGCGATCAGCGTCTCAAGTTGCAGACCGCTTAGCGAGGCGGCAAGTGTTTGCGCACGGGCAGTGATCCCGAGCCGCTCCAGAAACACACCTTGCGGTGTAAGCCGCGTGTAGGTGCATCCGGCAGAGCGGGCGGCGAATGCCAGAGTTTCGAAATCCACATGCGCTGTCAGGTCGGCCTGGCCCGGTGCTTCCAGTGGATCGGTGGATTCATGCACCCGAAGCGCCTGCAAGGTATCCCCCAGCGAGTGCCAATCGCCATAATCGATAATCAGCGCAGCCCCGCCGCTCCGCGCGATTTGCGTCGCGATGTGCTCCAGAAGGGGTTTGGCTGCGGCGCAATGCTCAACGAGATCACCGTCATGCGTATCCGCAAGTCGATCTTCCAGTGCCTTTTGTGGGGTCCGCGGACCGAGACCGAAAGAAAGCGCATTCCCTTCGAGCCCGATCAACCGCTCGCGCCATCCCTCACCATCGCGAAGAAACTGTCGGATGGGCAGCGCGTCGAAGAACTCGTTGGCTACCAGAAACAGCGGAAGGTCGGGCAGGCCGCTGATCTCATCGATCCATCGGGGCGCATAGTCTTTCAGGGTGTCGGCCTGAACATCGCGCAGGGTGAGAGAGGCTTCGAGCAAAGTGATGCTGACCGTCTCGTGAAACCCCGGAACCTGACGCGTGGACCGCAGGATGTCGGCCATCAGAGTGCCGCGTCCCGGTCCAAGCTCGACCAGCGCAATCCTCTCCGGTTGACCCTGATCCAGCCAGGCCTGCGCTAGGGAAAGACCAATCAGTTCTCCGAACATTTGGCTGATTTCCGGGGCGGTGATGAAATCACCCTGCACGCCGAGCGGGTCCCGAGTGGTGTAGTAGCCATACACCGGATGCAACAGGCATTCAGTCATGTAATCTGCGATGGTCAGCGGGCCATCATTCCGTATGCGGTTCAGCAGATGATCCTTCACGCTCATGTTACGCGCCGAGCCTTGAGGGTGAACCACAAGCCAAGTGCGATCATCGGCAAGGACAGCAATTGCCCCATCGTCAGGCCATAACCGCCCACATGCCACGCCAACCCCAGAGGGTTGCCGGGCGAGACAAACTGCGCATCTGGTTGGCGAAAGAACTCGACGAAGAACCGCGATGCGCCGTAGCCGGCAAGAAAGACCCCCATGATGAGACCGGGCTTGCGAAAGGCCCCACGCCGATAGGCAAGCCAGATCAGCAAGGCACCCAGCAACAGCCCCTCGAGAACGGCTTCATAGAGTTGCGAAGGGTGACGGGCGCACATTCCAGCGACCACATCGGGGCAATTCTGCGCGGCAGGGCCGGGAAAAATCACGGCCCATGGCAGCTCACTCGGTCGACCCCAGAGCTCAGCATTGGTGAAGTTCGCCAAGCGTCCCAGCAGCAGGCCGGGCGGTACCGTATGGGCCACAAGATCGCCCAGTGACAGAATCGGAACCTGATGGCGCCGGCCATACAGATAGGTGGCGATTACAACACCCAACAATCCGCCATGAAACGCCATTCCACCCTGCCAGACCATCAGAATCTCGACCGGGTGCGACAGGTAGTAGGCTGGTTGATAGAACAGGACAAAGCCCAGCCGCCCGCCAAGAATGACCCCAAGGATGATCCAGGTGACCAGATCCTCAAGCTGCTCGGGCTTCATCGGCGGTGCCTCATCTGCCCAGAGCGTGGGCCGCCGCAGCGCCACCAGTGCCATGCGCCACGCGATCAGAATGCCGACGATATAGGCCAGCGCGTACCACCTCAGGGCGAACTCCATCCCGAACAGCGAGATCGAGAACAATTCGGGCGACAGATCGGGGAAATTCAGAACAGCCTGCATGTGCGTCTCATTGCCCGGGGTTTGCGGGGCAAGTCAACCTTGAGCCCGGGCCATTCTTTACCCATATAGAGGGCAATCGTTTATTCGGAGAAAGCCTATGCAAACCCGCAACAAGATTCTGGACGATATGTCTCAACTGATGACCAACGCCATGGGTGTGGCTCAGGGTGCGCGGGAAGAGGCGGAAAACGCGATGAAATCGATGATGGACCGCTGGCTGGCCGACCGCGATTTTGTAACACGCGAAGAGTTTGATGCCGTGCGTGCGATGGCCCAGAAAGCGCGCGAAGAAAACGCCGCGCTGGAGCAGCGTATTGCCGAACTAGAGGCAAAGCTGACCAAATAACACCTCTGTGTTTCGCACTTTTCAGGCTTTGGGACAAAAACAACCACCCGCGCAATCCGGCTTCGGCTTGTGCGGTGAAGGGGATTTTGACGCGCCGCAGGAATTAATCAAGACAAAGCTGCATCCGATGCCAATATTTTGATGGCCGTTGCCAACTGTCCACAACTTATTGCTGTTATCCCCAAAAATGGGGGTTGCCAGAGTAGCACCCACATCGCACCATATTTAGTACAGGCCCATGGGGGAAGCCCGGCTTGTAGAGCAGGCAACTAGCGCTGGGGCGCTGCCAGCCCCAAAATGCTAGAAAGTAGTGAGGTGGCATTATGGCCCTTTCCGAGCAGTTTCTCGAAGAAGACCTTCATCCTATCGATATTGTTGAACATCTTGCCGAACATCACGACTGGGACTTTGACCGGATCGGGGATGATCAGATCGCCATGGCTGTCGAAGGTCAGTGGCGCACATACTCGATCACTTTGGCATGGTCCAACTATGATGAAACTCTGCGGATGGTATGCTCCTTCGAGATGGAGCCTCCAGCCGAGCGCGAAGCCGAGCTCTATGAGTTGTTGAACAAGATGAACGATCAGTGCTGGGCCGGGGCGTTTACTTACTGGGCCAATCAGAAACTGATGGTCTATCGTTACGGCCTGGTGCTGGCCGGAGGCCAGATGGCCAGCCCGGAACAGATCGACACGATGATCACCGCCGCCGTGCTGAGCGCCGAGCGCTATTACCCGGCGATCCAACTGGTCACCTGGGGCAATCGCGACCCGGAAGAGGCGATGCAAGTCGCCATTGCAGAGGCCTACGGCCGCGCGTAAAGCTTTGCCCCGAACCACAGGGGAGGGGCAATCATGGATATGTCACGCGTCGCGGAACAGGGGCTTGTGCTCTTGGGTTGCGGTAAAATGGGATCGGCCATGCTTGCGGGGTGGCTGGACCATGGCTTGCCTGCCGCATCGGTCTGGGTCATCGATCCCTATCCTTCGGACTGGTTGAAGGCGCAGGGCGTCAACATCAATACGCCCCTTCCTGAATCACCCGCAGTGGTTCTGGTGGCCGTAAAGCCGCAGATGATGGGCGAAGCCCTGCCTGCCATTCAGGCGCTGGGCGGTGGTGGCAGTCTGTTCATTTCTGTTGCGGCAGGCACCTCACTGGCCACATTCGAAAACGTGTTGGGGGCAGATACGCCCATCGTCCGCGCGATGCCAAACACACCTGCAGCGGTGCGGCAGGGAATCACGGCGCTGATCGGGAATGGCAATACCTCGAAGGCCGACATATCCCTGGCTGAGAATCTGCTATCGGCCATCGGTGAGACCGTTTTGCTGGACGACGAGAGCCAGATGGATGCCGTCACCGGGGTCAGCGGTTCAGGTCCCGCCTATGTGTTCTACCTGATCGAAACGCTGGCCAAGGCGGGTGAGGCGCATGGTTTGCCCAAGGAGCTGGCAATGAAACTGGCCAAATCCACGGTGGCTGGGGCGGGGGCGCTGGCGATGGCCGCTGATGAGGACCCCTCGCAATTGCGGATCAATGTGACCTCTCCCAATGGTACCACGCAGGCGGCGCTCGAAGTGCTGATGCACGAAGAGGAAGGGTTCCCCGACCTGCTGTATCGCGCCGTCAAGGCCGCAACCAACCGTTCCAAGGAGCTGTCTCGTGAGTGAGATTTCTTTTGACGACTTCCTTAAAGTCGATATCCGGGTCGGAGAGGTGATCCGTGCCGAGCCTTACCCAGAGGCCCGCAAGCCCGCGATCAAGATGTGGATCGATTTTGGTGATGAGATCGGCGAACGCAGAACGTCGGCCCAGGTTACCGCGCATTACGATCCGGCGTCACTTGTCGGGAAACAGGTGATGGCTGTGGTCAACTTTCCGCCGCGCCAGATCGGCAAGTTCATGTCCGAGGTGCTGGTTCTGGGTCTGCCCGATGAAAACGGAGAAATCGTGCTGATCGGCCCGGACGGAGAGGTTCCTATCGGCGGGCGGATGCACTGATGAAGCTGCTGATTGCCCGCCCCATGACTTCGGCCGTCGAGGCGCGCGCCCGTGCCGAGTTCGACGTCGAAATCCGCAGCAGTACGCAGCCTCTGTCGCAGGAGGAAATGCTGCGCGCTCTGACCGATTTCGACGTGGTCGTTCCCACATTGGGTGATCAGTTTTCACAGCATGTTTTTGCGCAAGTGCCGGTACCGCGCTGCAAGCTGCTGGCCAATTTTGGCGTCGGCTATAACCATATCGACGTGAAGGCCGCCCACGTTGCAGGTGTGGCCGTCACCAACACGCCGGGTGCTGTCACAGATGCAACCGCCGACATCGCCATGACCTTGCTGCTGTCGACTGCCCGTCGGGCGGGCGAGGGAGAGCGGCTGGTGCGCTCGGGTGAATGGCAGGGCTGGCACCCGACACAGATGCTTGGCTATCACGTCACGGACAAGCGCGTCGGAATTGTGGGCATGGGCCGCATCGGGCAGGCCATTGCCCGACGGTGCCACCTTGGATTTGGTATGAATGTCGCCTATCAGTCGCGCAGCCCGAAAGACGTTGAGTTCACGGCACAATATATCCCCAACCTGAGCGAACTGGCCGCTTCGGTGGATTTTCTTGTGGTGGCCGTTCCGGGCGGTGCCGAGACGCGCCACCTGATTGACGCACAGGTTTTGGCGGCCATGAACACCTCGGGCATCCTGATCAATATCGCGCGTGGTGAGGTTGTGGACGAAGCTGCCCTGATAGCGGCTTTGCAGACGGGCCAAATTGCGGGTGCTGGGTTGGATGTCTATGAATTCGAACCCGCTGTCCCTCAGGCTCTGCGTGACATGCAGAACGTTACTCTGCTGCCGCATCTGGGTACCGCTACAGAAGAAGTGCGCACTGACATGGGCCATATGGCGCTCGACAATGTCGCGGCGTTTGTTGCCGGGCATCCGTTGCCCAACCCGGTCTAGGTACCCACCGCTTCGCGCCAGTGCTTACGGCAGAGCGAGACATAGGTCTCGTTCCCGCCAATCTGTACCTGCGCGCCTTCTGTGATGGCATTACCGCTTTCGTCCTGCCGAATCACCATCGTCGCCTTGCGGCCACATTCACAGATGGTGCGGACCTCACGCATTTCGTCAGCCAGCGCCAGTAAGGCTGCGGACCCGGGAAACAGCTTGCCCTGAAAATCCACCCGCAGTCCGTAGGCCAGAACCGGAACCTTCAGATCATCCACCGCCCGCGCCAGTTGCCAGACCTGATCCTCAGAGAGAAACTGGGCCTCATCGATGAAGACACAAGCAACCGGACTCTGGTTCAACCGCGTTTCGATCATGGCAAAAACATCGTCCTCGGGGCGAAATGTATCAGCCTGTTCCGAAATGCCGATACGCGATGCAATGCGGCCCTCACCTGCGCGCCCGTCGATGGCTGCGGTCATCAAATAGGTATCCATGCCGCGCTCACGGTAATTGTGCGAGGCTTGCAGCAACACGGTCGATTTGCCCGCATTCATGGTTGAGTAGTTGAAGTAGAGTTTTGCCATGGCGCCGGTCTAATTCTCGTTATCCGCCGGGGCAAGCCTGTCCTTTTGGAATGTGAAGCGACGCCGCCATTGTAGCTGCCGGGGCCGAGCTGATGCTCTTGGGGATGGAGAGCCCCGCGCCCTCAACAGCGGCGTCGTCGGCCTACAATTGGCCTACACAGCGCAAGGCTGATAATGCGCCCTGCGTTCACTCATTACCGGCACGAACGGCCGCCACTCACTCACAAAATCCCTGCATATCTGAGGGATAGTCAATTTATGGCATTTCAATTATCAATCGAATATGGGAAATATCTCTACCCTTTCCCCCGGCGAGGACAGGCCAGGGGCGGGAGCGCAGGTAACAAGGGTAACAAAATGGCAGATATCGGGGCCTATCTGAAGAAGCATACCGAGGCATTGGTAAAGGATGTCGGGATCGAAGCCGCGTGTGAAATCACCGGGAAATCTAAAGCAACGCTGGGTCGATACTACTCTGACAATGCAGAACATGCGGACCGTTTCATGCCGGTAGACGCGGTTGCCCGGCTGGAGAATGCGGCAACATATGCGCATGTCACCACGGCATTGGCGGATTTGCAGAACATCACGTTGTCATATGATGGTCGCAACTCGGAAAGCCCACGTACGGGTGGCGTGAATTCAGATGTTATCGCGCTGAGCCAGCGTTTTGCGATGCTGATGACAGAGTATCAATCGGCCATCGAAGACGGGATCATCACAGTCAACGAAGCCAAACGCCTGCTGAAAGAAACCAGTATGCTGCAACAGGTGCTGATCGAAATGAAGCTTCATCTGGAAGAAGAAAGCGTAAGTTGACCTGACAACACATTCGATGCCGAACTCCTGCATCGATCCGTTGTGAGATTTCGACAAAAGAATCCGGCTTGTATTCCGCACGATTTTGAAGGGCGACCGCCGGTGAATTAACCTTCGTCATTGTTGGCATTCTTGCCGCGACCAGGGCTGGCCCCTTCGGCTCCATTACCCCCGCCGTTATTGCCTTTGGCACCGCCTTTACCGTTGCCCTTGCCTGGCTTGTCTCCGTGGCCACCACTGCCGGGTTTGTCGCTACCGTGGCCACCTTTGCCACCGCCCTTACCGGGCTTACCTCCCCCATCACCGGGTTCACCACCCCCGTCACCGGGCGTGTCGCCACTATCATTTCCCGAATTGTTTCCGCTGTCGGTATCGCCACCTGAGTCATTATCCGAAATTCCAGCTCCGCCGGCTTCGGAAGTACTGTTTGAGCGATCGCTGCTGCGGTCCTCGCCAAAGCTTGTGTTTGAAATTGTCGCAGTTGGCAAATCGGTCAGAAGTTCTGCCAACCCCAGGCATTGCGTCGAGGTGTTCTGCAGAATGGTGTCGAAATCCGACCGTTTTTGCAGATAAGACACAAACCCGCGGGTCACCTGCGAGCATTCGCAAAGCGTGTCGTAGTCGCCATTGTTGGCAGCAACGCGCGCGGTGTTGACCGTACAGACCTGAGACTCCGCCATCGCTGCGCCGGTTGCGATTAAACCAATGAATGGCGCGGCAACCAGTGCGGCCATTCCAACTCGTGTATTTCTTCGCATGACTGGTGCTCCTTCGGCTACATCACTTGAATGCGCTGGGCATCCGGTTCCAAAGTGTGTTCAGCACATGAAGGAGCGATTGGGGTCGCCTGAAGAAATCTTGAGAATACGGTTTGGGCCTCAATTAACCTGCCGCATCAGCAAGGCGTCAGCCCCGAGGTCACGCGTGTCGTTTGACGATCACGGACCCGACTGAATAGCCGGCACCAAACGAACAGATCAGACCGACATCCCCGTCTTGCAGATCATCTGAGTGCTTGGAAAACGCAATTATAGACCCGGCAGAGGATGTGTTGGCGTAGTCCTGCAGGATGTTGGGTTGTTCACCTGCTTCGGGTTCACGACCCAGAACTTTTTTGCCGATGAAATCGTTCATGGTTTTGTTGGCCTGATGTAGCCAAAGGCGCTTTAGATCGCGGCTGTCCACACCTTCGGCCTCCATGTGATCACTGATATGCTTGCTGACCATCGGCAGGACTTCTTTGAATACTTTGCGTCCGTTCTGCATGAATTGCATATCACGGCGATCAGCAACACCATCCGGGCGCGAGCGGCGCAGAAATCCGTTGTTGTTGCGGATATTGTTGGAGAACGCAGTTGCACAGCGGGTTGAAAGGATTTCAAAATGTGGACCTTTGGCGTCTTCCAGCCGTTCGATCAGCGTCGCGGTTGCAACATCACCAAAAATGAAGTGGCAATCCCGATCACGCCACTCCAGATGGCCCGAGCAGATCTCGGGATTGACCACCAGCGCGGCCCGGACCGATCCGGACCGGATCATGTCCGCCGCGGCCTGTATGCCAAATGTTGCGGAAGAACACGCGACGTTCATATCAAATCCAAATCCATCGATCCCAAGCGCTTGCTGGATTTCAATGGCAATCGCCGGATAAGCACGCTCGTGGTTTGATGCGGCACAAATCACCAGATCGATATCCTCGGCACGACGCCCCGCCTGCGCCAGTGCCTTTTTGCAGGCGACAATGGCCATTTCGGTCATAATGCCCGGTTCATCGTCGCTGCGCTGCCGCAGTGTAGGATGCATGATGGCGGGGTCCAGAATGCCGGTCTTGTCCATGACATAGCGATTTTCAATGCCCGATGCCTTAACAATGAACTCCTCCGAGGAGTGCTGCATCGGTTCCATCTCCCCGGCCGCAATCGCATCGGCGTTCTGGGCATTCATCCGATCGGCGTAGGCGTTGAATGCTTCGACCAGTTCGGCATTGGTGATGACATTTTCGGGCGTATAGACACCGGAACCGGTGATGGCAGGGGTAAACATGGCGCGTCCTGATTTCGTGATCTGCACAAAATGCAGTCACGGAATAGTTTGATCAAGATGTGTTGACTTAAGGGAATGCAAGCGGCGCAGGGGTTTGCGCCACTTACGGCCTACGCCCGCAGACCTGTCGGGGGTTCACGGGCGCAGAGCAGCAATCTTTGACAGGTTCAGGTTAACCTTGAAGCGACTTCACCTCGACGTCCCCCTCGGCCTGCGCCTTGATCGCCAGTGCCGCCGCGTTCGATCCGGCAGCAGTGGTGAAATAGGGTATCTTGTCATAAAGAGCGATCGAGCGGATGGCCTTGCTATCCTCAACCGCCTGTGCGCCTTCGGTGGTGTTCATCACCAGCTGCACCTGACCGTCTTTCAGCATGTCCACCACGTCCGGGCGGCCTTCATAGACTTTGTTGACCAGTTCGCAGGCCACGCCCTGTTCTTCCAGCCAGTTTTGCGTTCCACGTGTCGCAACCAGCGAAAAGCCTTGTTCGACGAGGACATTGGCCGCCTCAAGCATTGCCTTGCCCTTGTCGGCGTCTTTGATCGAGATGAAGGCGCGACCCGAGGACGGCAACACCATCCCAGCCCCCATCTGCGCCTTGAGGAAGGCGCGCGGGAAGTCGCGGTCCCAGCCCATGACCTCACCGGTCGAGCGCATTTCGGGACCGAGGATCGTATCGACACCCGGGAAGCGGGCGAAGGGCATGACGGCCTCTTTCACCGAGAACCAAGGCATGTCCGGATCGGCCAAAGTCATCTGGTCGGCGATCTTGGTGTCCTTGCCTTCCTGATACGGCGGGCGCATCGGGAAGCTTGACAGTTTTTCACCGGCCATGATGCGCGCGGCGATCGAGGCAATGGCACTGTCAGTGGCCTTAGCCACAAAGGGTACGGTGCGGCTGGCGCGCGGGTTGACCTCGATCAGGAAAATCTCGTCGTCCTTGATGGCGAACTGCACATTCATCAGGCCGACGACGTTCAGCGCCTTGGCCAGCTTGAAGGTCTGATCCTTGATCTCAGCGATGATATCTTTCGACAGCGAATACGGCGGCAACGAACAGGCCGAGTCGCCTGAGTGGACGCCCGCCTCTTCGATATGCTGCATGATACCAGCCACGTGAACGTCGGTGCCATCGCAGAGCGCGTCGACATCCAGTTCGACCGCACCGGCCAGATAACTGTCGAGCAATACGGGGCTGTCGCCCGAGACCACCACGGCCTCGTTGATATAACGCCGCAACTGATCCATATCGCGGACGATTTCCATCGCACGACCACCCAAAACGTAAGAGGGGCGGATGACCAGCGGGAAGCCGATCTCTTCGGCAATTTCAAGCGCCTGCTCGTCGGTCGAGGCGATGCCGTTTTTCGGCTGTTTAAGGCCCAGATCGTTGACCAGCGTCTGGAAACGCTCACGGTCTTCGGCCAAGTCGATGGCGTCCGG
The DNA here is from genome assembly GCA_030426685.1 of Alphaproteobacteria bacterium. Taxonomy (GTDB): domain Bacteria; phylum Pseudomonadota; class Alphaproteobacteria; order Rhodobacterales; family Rhodobacteraceae; genus Ruegeria. The sequence goes on along the minus strand of JAUHYC010000003.1, from coordinate 138,030 downwards.
TGTCGTGCCAAGGATCGGAATACCTTCGGCTTCCAGCGCGTTGGCCAGTTTCAGCGGGGTCTGGCCGCCGAACTGAACGATCACGCCATGCAGTGTGCCGTTTTCCTGTTCCTTCGTCAGGATTTCCATGACGTGCTCAAAAGTCAGCGGCTCGAAATACAGCCGGTCCGAGGTGTCATAGTCGGTCGAGACCGTCTCGGGGTTACAGTTGACCATGATGGTCTCATACCCCGCTTCGGTCAGTGCGAAACAGGCGTGGCAGCAGCAATAGTCGAACTCGATACCTTGACCGATGCGGTTCGGGCCACCGCCGAGGATAACGACCTTTTTGCGGTCACTCGGACGGGCCTCACATTCAACCTCACCCATCATTGGGGCTTCGTAGGTCGAGTACATATAGGGTGTCTGCGCCTCGAACTCAGCGGCGCAGGTATCGATGCGTTTGAAGACGGCGTTCACACCCAGATTGCGGCGGGCGCGGCGAACATTGTCTTCGTCGCGGCCCGTCAGGTTGCCCAGACGCGCGTCGGTGAAGCCCAGCATTTTCAGCTTGCGGATACCGTCTTCGGTGACGGGCAGGCCGTCTTTGCGCACCTGACGCTCGGCCTCAATGATCTCGCGGATACGGGCAAGGAACCATGGATCGAACTTGGTGACCCCGAAAATCTCATCGTCTGTCAATCCGTGACGCATGGCTTGGGCGATGGTGCGCAGACGATCAGGTGTTTGCTGGCTGATCGCCTTGATCACGGCGGCCTTGTCATCGGCCTCGTCCCAGACACCCACGTTCAGGCCGGGAATTTCAACTTCGTCAAAGCCGGTCAGGCCCGATTCCATCGAGGCCAGTGCCTTTTGCATCGATTCGTGGATGGTGCGACCGATGGACATGGCCTCACCCACCGACTTCATCGCGGTGGTCAGATAGGGTTCGGAACCGGGGAATTTCTCGAAGGCGAATTTCGGGATCTTGGTGACAACATAGTCGATGGTCGGCTCGAAGGATGCGGGCGTGACCTTGGTGATGTCATTGTCCAACTCGTCAAGCGTGTAGCCCACGGCCAGCTTCGCGGCGATCTTGGCAATCGGGAAACCGGTGGCCTTGGACGCCAGCGCCGAGGAGCGCGACACGCGCGGGTTCATCTCGATCACGACCATCCGGCCATCGTCCGGGTTAATCGCCCATTGCACGTTCGACCCACCAGTCTCGACGCCGATCTCGCGCAGAACAGCAATCGAGCCGTTGCGCATGATCTGGTATTCCTTGTCGGTCAGCGTCAGGGCGGGGGCCACTGTAATCGAGTCACCGGTATGCACACCCATCGGGTCGACGTTCTCGATGGAACAGACGATAATGGCGTTGTCGGCAGTGTCGCGCACCACCTCCATCTCGTATTCTTTCCAACCCAACAGGCTTTCGTCGACGAGGATTTGATTGACCGGCGAAGCATCCATGCCCGAGCGGCAGAAATGGATATAATCTTCGCGGTTATAGGCCACACCTCCGCCGGTACCGCCCAAGGTAAAGGCGGGGCGGATGATGGCGGGCAGGCCGATCTCTTCCAACTCGTCGAGGGCGATCTGCACCCCGGCATCCAGATCGGCGCTGCCGTCGTCTTTGCGTGGTGCGGTCACGATGGTCGCTTTGGGATTTTCAAGGCCCAAACGGTCCATCGCTTCGCGGAACAGTTTCCGGTCTTCGGCCATTTCGATGGCGTCGCGCTTGGCGCCGATCATCTCGACACCAAACTCTTCCAGCACACCCATCTCTTCCAAGGCCAGCGAGGTGTTCAGGCCGGTTTGCCCGCCCATAGTGGGCAGCAGGGCGTCGGGGCGTTCTTTCTCGATGATCTTGGCGACAACTTCGGGCGTGATCGGCTCAATGTAGGTGGCATCAGCCAGACCGGGGTCGGTCATGATCGTTGCCGGGTTTGAGTTCACCAGAATGACCCGGTAACCTTCCTCACGCAGCGCTTTACAGGCCTGTGCGCCCGAGTAGTCGAATTCACAGGCTTGTCCGATAACAATGGGGCCCGCCCCAATGATCATGATCGACTGGATGTCGGTTCTCTTCGGCATGGCCCTATTCCTTCGATTGTCCGCGAGTCGGGGCACCGCCCAGCGCCCAAATTGTCCTGCGTTATAGGGACCGCGCGAAAAGGTGCAAGAGGTATCGGAAACAGGGATGAAATTGCCGCTTTCCCCTCTTTCCCTCGGCACGCTATTCTCTATACCGCACAGCACGACAAATGAGGATGCACGTGCGTATTCGTTTCGATCAGGGACCAGCCGGGCGAGGAACCCGGTTCGAGCGTCCGTCTCAGGTCATCCGCGCGGACAGCGCGGAAGAGGTGCCGCAGGCTTTGGCGGCGCTTGATGAGGCGCGCGCGCAGGGCGCCTGGCTGGCTGGCTATGCCAGTTATGAGCTCGGATATGTTCTGGAGCCTCGCCTGACAGAACGGTTGCCCGACGGCCGCCGCCTGCCATTGCTGTGCTTCGGGGTCTACGACGCGCCGGATCGCTGTGCTTTGCCCGCGGCCGAGGGTGGCCTGTCCGGGTTCAATCCACGCTGGGACGAAGACCGCTACGCGCAGGCGTTTCAAACCGTTCATGATGCCATTGGCGCGGGTGACATCTATCAGGCCAATCTGACCTTTCCGATAGACATTTCATATGAAGGCAGCAGCAGCGGGCTTTATGCAGCGCTGGCTTCCGGCCAACCGGTGGGGCATGGCGCGCTTGTTGAACAGGACGGATTGCCTGATCTGTTGAGCCGCTCGCCCGAGCTGTTTTTTCGCACGGATGCGGAAGGCCGCATTGAGACGCGTCCAATGAAAGGAACCCAGCCGCGCAGCGAGGATATGGCCGAGGATGCCCGTCGTCGCGCATTCCTGACCACGGACGAAAAGAATCGGGCTGAAAACCTGATGATCGTCGATCTGCTGCGCAACGACATCAGCCGTGTCGCTTTGGCCGGCTCGGTCAGAGTGCCTGAGCTGTTCAAGGTTGAAACCTATGCCACTGTGCATCAGATGGTCTCGCTCGTGCAGGCGCAGCTACATTTGGGCGTGGGATTGTCCGATATCCTGACGGCACTGTTCCCCTGCGGGTCGATCACCGGGGCTCCTAAAATCCGCGCCATGGAAATCCTGTCCGAGTTGGAGCCCTGGCCGCGCGACGCCTATTGCGGAACCATCGGCTGGGCGGCACCCGACGGACGATCCGAGTTCAACGTGGCAATCCGTACCCTGATGGTCGACAACGGCACCGCGACATTGAATGTCGGCGGCGGCGTCATCTGGGACAGCACCGCCCCATCGGAATATGAGGAGGCGCTATGGAAAGCCCGCTTCGCCCGCCAACTGAGCCTGATTTCCGCCTGATCGAAACGCTGGCTTTTCGGCCCGGACAAGGATTCATCCGTCAGCAGCGCCATCTGGCGCGTATGGCGCGTTCGGCCAACGCCTTTGGCATCCCGTTTGATGCAGAACTCGCCATCCGCACGCTGAATGCTGCATTCGGGGATACAGCTTTGCGCTGTCGATTGACCCTGGATGCGTCGGGTAAGTTCGATCTGACGACTGGCGACTTGACTAACGCACCTGATCATTGGCGGGTAGCGATTTCTGATGTTCGGCTGACCGCATCCGACATCTGGCTGCGCCATAAAACTACCCGCCGTGTGGTTTACGACGAAGCGCGTGCATCTTTGAAACCGGGCATAGACGAGTTGGTGTTTCTCAACGAACGGGGCGAACTTTGCGAGGGCACCATCACCAATCTTTTTCTGGATATGCCCGATGGCCGCCGTCTGACGCCCGCACTGTCCAGCGGTATATTGCCCGGGATTCTGCGCGAGGAAATGCTGGACCAGAATGCCGTTAGCGAAGCAGTCCTGAATCTGGATGATCTGCAGAATGCGCAGGCGATTTACCTCGGGAATTCCTTGCGCGGCTTGATCCGGGCAGAGGTTGTAACATCGTGAACAAGCCAAGCGATTGTGTTGAGACCTCGGCCAACCTGCAACGCCTTAAGCTGGAGTTTGGGGCATTCTTCATTGCTGCACCTATTGCGATAGCTATGCTGTTCCAGCCAGATTGGATGTTCCCTTCGCTCTTCATCTTCACCGCCATCGGCATTGGGTTGTTGCACTTAACCCCCGGTTTCGCGTGGGCGGAGCTGCGTCACAACTGGCGCGGATGGTCATGGTCTGAGCTCACGATCTTTAGCGTTGCCATGATTGCATTCTGTTCGGCTCTGGTTCTTATCACCAGTCCGGGCGCGGCATTTTCGTTGTTGCTCAATCGGCCGGAATTGTTGGCGGTAATCTGGATCGGGTATCCTGTCGCCTCAGCGCTGCCGCAAGAGCTTTTGTTCCGGTCCCTGTTTTTCCGCCGCTATCAGGCCATCCTGCCCGATGGCCAGGCAGTCTACTTTCTGAATGCGGGTTTGTTCTCGCTGGCCCACCTCATGTACTGGAGCTGGATCGTTGCTTTCATGACTTTCGCCGGTGGTCTGGTGTTTTCATGGGCCTATTGCAAGCGCGGTTCATTCTTCTACGCCGTCCTTCTGCATGCTGTCGCGGGGAATATCATCTTTGCAGCTGGTCTGGGGGTCTATTTCTACTCGGGCAATGTGCAAAGGCCGTTTTGACGGTGCGACCCGCCTTGACTTTCCAATCCTGACAGGGTGTATCGGCGCGACGAATTCTGCGCCCGAAGGGATATTTCCATGCACGCCTACCGCAGCCACACCTGCGCCGCTCTGACCGCCGCCAATGTTGGCGAAACCGTTCGCTTGTCTGGTTGGGTGCATCGGGTCCGAGATCACGGTGGCGTTCTGTTCATCGATCTGCGCGACCATTTCGGCGTGACGCAGGTGCTGTGCGATGGCGACAGTGCGGCCTTTGCCGAACTTGAGAAAGTACGCTCTGAGTGGTGTATCCGCATCGACGGTACCGTCAAGGCCCGTGACCCGGAACTGGTGAACCCGAAGCTGCCCACCGGTGAGATCGAAGTTTACGTGCGTGAGCTTGAAGTTCTGGGCACTGCCGACGAACTGCCGCTGATGGTCTTCGGCGATCAAGAATACCCCGAGGAAACCCGCCTGCGCTATCGCTACCTCGACCTGCGCCGCGAGGCGATGCAGCGCAATATGACCCTGCGCTCGGATGTTGTGGCCTCCATGCGCAAACGCATGTGGGATCAGGGCTTTCGCGAGTATCAGACGCCGATCATCACCGCCTCGTCGCCCGAAGGTGCCCGCGACTTTCTGGTGCCCTCTCGCCTGCATCCCGGCAAGTTCTATGCTCTGCCGCAGGCACCGCAGCTGTTCAAGCAGTTGATCATGGTGTCGGGTTTCGACAAGTATTTCCAGATCGCACCGTGTTTCCGCGACGAGGACCCGCGCGCCGACAGGTCGCCGACCGATTTCTACCAACTCGACCTCGAGATGTCCTTTGTCGAACAGCAGGACGTGTTCGATACGATCCAGCCGATCCTGACCGGCGTGTTCGAAGAGTTCGGTGGCGGTCGCAAGGTCGATCAGGAGTGGCCGCAGATTTCCTACAAGGATTCGGCCCTTTGGTACGGCACCGACAAGCCCGACCTGCGCAACCCGATCAAGATGCAAGTTGTCTCGGACCACTTCCGCGGATCTGGCTTCGCGATTTTCGCGAAGCTGCTGGAGCAGGAAGGCACCGAAATCCGTGCCATACCGGCTCCGACCGGTGGCAGCCGCAAGTTCTGCGACCGCATGAACGCGTTTGCCCAGAAAGAGGGTCTGCCGGGGATGGGCTACATCTTCTGGCGTGATCAGGGCGAAGGGATGGAGGCCGCAGGTCCGCTGGCCAAAAACATCGGCCCCGAACGAACCGAGGCGATCCGCCAGCAATTGGGTCTAGGTGTGGGCGATGCTGCGTTCTTCCTGGGCGGCAAGCCGAAGGCTTTTGAAAAAGTTGCTGGTAAAGCCCGTGACGTGATCGGCGAAGACCTTGGCCTGACCGAGAAAGACCGCTTTGCCTTTGCCTGGATCGTGGATTTCCCGATCTACGAGCAGGATGAAGAAACCGGCAAGATCGACTTTGAGCACAATCCGTTCTCGATGCCGCAAGGCGGGATGGAGGCGCTGAATGGCGACCCGCTTGAGGTCAGAGGCTACCAATATGACCTTGCCTGCAACGGCTATGAGCTGGTCTCGGGTGCGATCCGGAACCACAAGCCCGAGATCATGCTGAAAGCGTTTGAACTGGCCGGTTATGGCGAAGATGAAGTGAAATCCCGCTTTGGCGCCCTGTTCAATGCGTTCCACTATGGCGCGCCGCCACATGGTGGGTGCGCAGCCGGGATCGACCGGATCGTGATGCTGCTGGCCGATGAGGCCAACATCCGCGAGGTCATGATGTTCCCGATGAACCAACGCGCCGAAGACCTGATGATGGATGCGCCATCTGATCCGACTTCGGATCAGTTGATGGAGCTGGGTCTAAGGCTCATCCCGCAAGACTAAGCTTTGCCGCCCGCCCTGTGCGGGCGGTTTTCGTTACGTGAGCTTGAAACCACGTGAATGGGATCAATCCAGCGGGTTCGGCACATGCCGCCGATTGCTGCGCACCTTTTTAGCGCTGAGACGCGTTTGCCGGTACAGCCAGATGCACAGAATCGAAGCGGTCACGAAATAGGCGATCAGCATTTCAGATTGCCTCCTGCCGTTCCAGCCGCTGCTGCACCAGTCCGGCAACCCGCGCCGCCTGTGCCGTGAGCGGCCCACCCTGCGTCCGTGATGTTGCGAGCTGGCGGGCAGCCTCAGCTAGTGCGGTGTCGTCGGCATCCCGTGCTACGCTTTGCAGGAATTGTGCTGCATAATCCAAAGTGCGTTGATCGCTGGGTCCGGTCAGAACATCGGCGACATGGGCCATGTCATCCTGATAGGCGAGGGGGTCAGGGTGAACGATATTATCCCGCACGGCCTCTAACCTGCACGGGCGGCGGTCTTCGGGCAAAAGCTCGAGAATGGTTTTCTGAAAATATGCAACCGATGTCAGTGGCTTGGCCAAAAAACCGTCAGCCCCCGCGCGCAAGGCCAGCGCCTTGGCATTGTCGTCGCCTGACAGCCCGAGGATGACGCTGATACGCGGCACCGCATGGGTGAGTTCAGCGATCAATTCCGCGCCTGACCCATCCGGCAGCCCCATGTCGACGATCAGGACCGATGGGCGGTAGATCTGCAAATGTCGCCGCGCCGATTTCAGACAATCCGCCCGTCGAATTCTCGCGCCGCTGTGCAGACACATCAATCGTATCGCATCGCAGGCAAAGCGGCTGTCTTCGACCACAAGGATGGTTTGGCCCAGCAGCGGCCGCATCCTGGTGGCCAGCGGTGGAGAAGCGAAAGGTCCCGAATCGTCCATGGCAGAACTCCTGATTAGCAGATGCCTCACGCTAGGAACTTCTGGCTAATACAGGGTTAACGCGCGTTTTGGCGCACTTGCCCTTTCACCGGGCAGCCCTCATAACCGCCGCAACGCTTAAAGGAAGGAGAGTTCCATGATCGGTCGCCTCAACCACGTAGCCATTGCTGTTCCTGACCTCGAGGCCGCGTCGGCCCAGTACCGCAATGCGCTGGGGGCCAAGGTCGGTGCGCCGCAGGATGAGCCTGATCACGGCGTAACCGTGGTGTTCATCGAGCTGCCGAATACCAAGATCGAACTGCTCTATCCGCTTGGGGAAGACAGCCCGATCAATGGCTTCCTTGAAAAGAATCCGGCCGGCGGCATTCACCACGTCTGCTATGAGGTCGAAGATATCATTGCCGCGCGTGATCATCTGAAAGAGACTGGCGCGCGGGTTCTGGGTTCGGGTGAGCCTAAGATCGGAGCGCATGGCAAACCCGTCCTGTTCCTGCACCCCAAGGATTTCAACGGTTGCCTGGTTGAGTTGGAACAGGTCTGACGCTGATGACGATTACCGCCGCTCTGGTCCTGTTTGCCGTCATCTGGTTTTTGACCCTGCTGGTTGTTCTGCCGATACGGATCAAGACGCAGGGTGATCTTGGGGATGTTGTTCCGGGCACCCATGCAGGTGCGCCGGAAGTGCATCACATGAAGAAGAAGCTGTGGATCACCACCGGGGTAACGGTGATACTCTGGGCGCTCATCGCGGGTATTATTATCTCCGGCGTGATATCAGTTCGCGATTTCGACTGGCTGAACCAGTTGGAACCACGAGAGTAGCTGTCAGGCTCGTGAGCCTGACAGACCATGATATATATGGGTGAAGGTCGCGGCACCCAGAATAGGGATCAGCAGGTTCACAAGCGGCACCGATAGCGGGATCGCCATCAAAGTGCCTGCAACCCAGATCGTCGTCGCGTGCTTTGCCCGGAGCTGGCGTGCACCTTCGCGCCCCAATCTACGCATAGCGGCAAGTGTGAAATACTCTCGCCCCAACAAAAATCCGTTCATGCCCCAAAAGATAAATGGCGCAAACGGGGTGAAGAGCGCATAGAGGATCAGTGCCAACAGGTTGGCAATGATCAGAACGCCCAGAAAACTCAGCGTGTCGCGCAGCGCGTCGCCAAATGGGATGCGCGGGGCCGGGGGCAGAGCGGGATAGTGCCTGTCCTCAACCGCCTGCGCCACCTCGTCCAGAAACATCGACGTAATGGCCGAAGCAACCGGCACCATCAGAAACACTGACAGGACCATCATCAGCAAGAATGAGGATACGCTGAGCAGATCATTCAGCCACGTCACCTCACCCAATATGGGCAGGGACACCTGCTCGCCGACCAGCGCGTTGATCAGCCATAAAAAACCGGCATAGGCCGCCACCAGCAGCACGAAGGTCAGCCCGACGCCCAGCAGCAGCACCCTGCGGAACCGGGGGTCACCGATCTGGGCCAGAGCCTGAAGAAAAGATTGGATGATGATCATTCCGAAACCCATTGGGTCAGTGCGGCCACATCCGGGCGAGGCCGTTCTGGTGGGGCTTTGCCTTCGGTTGCGATATGAATGAAACCTGCGACCCGTTCGTTTTCGGCCAACCCGAGACCTGTTTCGCAAAAACAGCGATCGTATGCTTGCCAGCCGGACAACCAGTTCGCGCCCCATCCAGTCGCCAGCGCGGCGTTCAGCAGTGCCAGACAGACGGCACCAGTGGAGTAGGTCTGCTCGATTGCGGGCACTTTTTCGGAAGGTTTCTGCACTTCGACTACCGCAACGGCCAGATGCCCCAGGTCAAACTGGCTACGGGCCTTTGCGATCTCTTCAGGGGTTTTGCCCAATGCCTTGCCACGGGTTTCGGTCAGGTCCGCCAGCCGCGACATCGCTCCCTTTTCAATGACGATAAATCGCCAGGGCTCCAGCTTGCCATGATCCGGGCTGCGCGCTGCGGCGGTGAGCAGGGGCAATAGCTCGGCGCGGGTGGGTGCAGGGGCCACCAGCGTCTTGGCAGGGCGGGACCTGCGCGCATGCAGGAAATCCAGCACGGCTTGGTTCTTAAAAGGCATATGTTAAGTTCCTTCACATGGGCAGTCTGTATGTCGGAGAGTTGCCGTTCTGTTTCAAGGGTAAACTGCCAGTCAGGGCGCAGAACTTTCAATCGGGCTGCCCCAGTGCAAAGCAAATCAGTCGCGGCAGGTTCAGAACCGCAGATCAATGTCGGCAGCTATTTCTCCGACCGGTCGACTTCACGGATCTGGTAAACACCCTCGGGCAGGTCCAGAGCGGCTGCCAGATCGCGAACCTGTTCGGGAGAGAGGGTGATCTTCTGCATCTGGTCGGTTCGCGGATCCAATTGCTCAATCGTGACGCATTCCGCGAAGCTGTTGATCACAATGTCTTCCTGCAAGGGCTTGGGGCCTTCATCCACCAGCGTGATGACCGTCGAGTCGAATTCGTGTTCGATTGAAAACATGCGGGCAGAGTGCAGGCCCAAAAGGCGGAATGCAACCCGTCGCGGGCAGATTCGACTGTGGCCCCGCTGGGTTAGCCGCGTTATGCTTGCCTGCCGGCAAAGTGACTGAAAGGAACAGAAATGCGCCGCGTTGCCCTGATGCTGTCGTTGCTTCTGGCGGCATGTAGTTCCCCGTCACTCGTGGCGGTTCCGGCGGCAAAATGGCAGCCGGCCACATCAAGCCAGCAGACCACGGCTCGTTCCTTCGAACAGGTTAGTCAAGCTGTTGCGGCAGCGGCGGGCAAAGAATGCCGCCGTCGGTCGCGGACTGCCAATTGCGAATTCGTGATACTCGTCGATCTCAATACCCGCGCGCCTGCAAATGCCTTTCAGACATTGGACGAAGATGGCCGTCCACTGATCATTTTTACGCAGCCGATGATCCGCTCGGCGCAAAACGCCGATGAGATGGCTTTTGTCATGGGGCATGAGGCTGCTCATCACATTTTGGGGCATATCGCACGACAGGCCGCAAACGCCAAGGACAGCGCCCGAATATTTGGTGAGCTGGCACGCGAGCAAGGAGAGGATTCCGCCGGGATCGAACGCGCACAGGAATTGGGTGCCGAAGTGGGCGCGCAGAATTATTCCCGTGAATTCGAGTTGGAGGCCGATCAATTGGGAACCGTTATCACCCACTCCGCAGGCTACGACCCGTTAATCGGGATGAACTTCTTTCAACGCATCCCCGATCCAGGTGACCGCTTCCTGACAACGCACCCGCCAAATTCCAAGCGGGTCGAGGTGGTACTGCAAACTGCCCGCCAACTGGGGCTGCGGTAATGTCGGAATTGACGCAACTGGGTGTTGTCCTCACCGATCGGGGCTCAAAATACGCAGTGACGGGCGCGCAGGTTACCAGCCGGGCCGAGATCGATTCTGTGTTGGCTGAACTGAAGACCGACAAAGCTTATGCCAAGGCCACTCACAATACATGGGCTGCGCTTTTGCCGACGGGGGCGCTCAAGGCGGATGATGGTGAGTCGGGTGCCGCAATGGTCATTCTACGAATGATGGAGCGGGCCGAACTGTCAGATCACGTGATCATCGTGACGCGATGGTATGGTGGCAAAAAGCTGGGCGGAGATCGTTTTCGCCGCGTCCAGGATGCCACCCGCGCCTATCTCGATCACCTGAAAACACGCTATTGACCTGAGTCAAAGGCACCCTCAACCAGATGATATACCTTTCCTGAAAGCGCGAAAGGGAAAGGAAATCGCATGTCCCACCGTGAAACGCTGAGACGACATGCCGGGCTTGTGGATGAAATGGCCACAACGCTGGGCGTGGACCTGCAGGAAGCCGCAATCGAAGGAGCCTTGCGCGTTGATGAAATATCCGAAGCTGTCCTGCGTTGTACGGAATGCCCCAACCCTGAGCACTGCGGAAGATTCCTGGCCCATAACAAGACCGCACCCAAAGCACCGGAATACTGTCGAAATCAGGAATTGCTGAACAGACTGCAACCGTAAATCAGGGGGTTCAAGATGCCGAAACTCGGACACGTAATGACCCACCTGCGTTTGGTTCTGCAAATGGCGCGCGCGACCGGCACGGACATAGTCGCCGCGCATCGTGATGGGCGCCTGAGCCAAGAAGCCTGGGCCGAGATGATCCGATCGTGCCGCGGTTGCGAATTTGCCCGGGCCTGTCCGAAGTGGATGAAAGATAATGAAACCGTCGATCGGGCCCCGTGCACTTGCCCCAATAGGAAACAATTTGCGGCGCTGAAGGCCCGACAATCATAGGTAACCAAATGCTACAGAAACCGTTGGGCGAGATTGAAAAACACTTTTGGCTGACACGTTCGGTCGCGCGTTGCATGGGTGTGTCGCTGACCGAGGCCATGGCCGAGGGTAAACTGACGCCGGATGGCTATGCCGGGATCGTGACCCGCTGCCGCGCCTCAGCATGCAGCGAGAAATGTCAAAACTGGCTGGCAACACATCAGTCACAGGCCAGCGCTGCACCCGAATTCTGCACCAACGCCCAATCACTGAACGAGTTGCTCTGAATAGCTCAGAGCTTTGCGTGCGACCCATCGCAGAATGGTCGGTTTGCGCTGTGTTTGCAGCCACAGAAGAACACTTTCTTATTCGTATCGGCGGTGTATTTGATCGGTTCGAATTCGGTGCCCTTGTGTGAGCCGTTGCAAAACGGCTGGCGCTGAGACTTGCCACATGCGCACCAGAAATAGGTTTTCCCCTCGCTCACCTCGACCGGGTAGGGGGATTTCTGGGCGATGTTTGGCGCATCCGACATCTGGCTTCTCCGTTTCTGGCTGCTGTCACGTGCTGAGTTTAGAGCCTGTTGAAAAAAAGGACAGGCTTGACAGTTGGAGCGCTGCGCGAGCGCGGTTTCGCCTTAACTCACAATACTGTGAGCAAGCCGGTTGCCAGATGAAATTCTTGGTCTTATCCTGAGACCGGCCCCGAAAAGCTGGGCAATATCAGAAAAGTAATAGAGGATTGACGGACATGAAACTGAAATTTGCTGCCATCTGCGCCACAGCTGTTGTTCTGGCTGCATGCTCGCAACAGGAAGAACCGACCCCTGTGTACATCCAGCCTGATTATGACAAATACGGCACGCCCAGCTGCTCGGCAGGCTACGAACTGGCCACCACCGAAGCAGGTCAGACCGTCTGTAATCCGGTCACACAATAAGCTTTTCGCAGGCGGTCCCGTTCGGGGCCGTCTGCATTCGTGCAGCACGGATCGCCGCCCGAGGGCGGTTTTTTCTTGCCTTTCCGCAGCAGCTCCTGAACGTGTTTTCAGGAATTTCGACCGGGATGACACATGCGCAATTTCATAGATCGTCTGATCGACCGCACCCGCTGGAGCTGGCAGGGCCTGTGCGCCACTTGGCGTGAAGAGTACTCGTTCCGCGTCTGGGGCTGGCTGAACCTGATCTCGGTGCTGCTTGCGTTCCTGTTACCGTTGGGAGCCGGTGATCGGGCGCTGATCCTCATTATGGGCGTTCTGGTATTGGTGGCGGAACTGTTCAACACCGCGATCGAGCGCGCCGTGGATCATACTTCGACCGACCACCATCAGCTTGCCGGACAGGCCAAGGATGCAGCCAGCGCTGCGGTTGCATTAACCGCAATCGCGGCAGGCGTGGCGTGGGTTTTCGCCCTGGTCGGTTTGTTCTGAAATTACATCAGGCCGGAGCGCTCAGACGGCCCCAAAGATCATACTCCCCAGCTTCTTCAACCTCGACTGAAACGATGTCTCCGGGTTTCAGAGCCTCGAAGCCTTCATCAATAAACAAGTTCCCGTCGATCTCAGGTGCGTCGGATTTGGTGCGGCAAGTCGCGGCCTCGCCATCGACCTCATCCACGATCACGTCAAGCGTCCGGCCCACTTTCGCCGCCAGCTTGGTTTCGGATATGGTCTGCGCCTTTTCCATGAACCGTTCCCAGCGGTCCTGTTTGATCTCGGCCGGGACATGATCAGGCAAGTCGTTCGACCGCGCACCATCCACGTTTTCGTACTGAAAACAGCCGACACGATCCAGTTGCGCTTCGTCCATCCAGTCCAACAAGGTCTGGAATTCGGCCTCGGTTTCGCCAGGATAGCCCACGATGAAGGTTGATCGCAGCGTGATATCCGGGCAGGTGGCACGCCAGGCCGCGATTTCGTCCAGCGTTTTCGCACCTGCAGCCGGGCGGGCCATGCGTTTCAGAACATCCGGGTGGGCGTGTTGGAACGGGATATCGAGATAGGGCAGCACGTTGCAGCCCGCATCCGCCATCAGCGGGATCAACTCACGCACATGCGGATAAGGGTAGACATAGTGCAGCCGCACCCAGGCATCGAACTGACCCAGCTCACGCGCCAGATCGGTGATGTGGCTGCGTACCTCGCGGTCTTTCCACGGATTCATGTCGTATTTGCGATCCAGCCCGTAGGCCGAAGTGTCCTGCGAAATCACCAGCAATTCGCGCACGCCGTTGTCGACCAGTTTCTCGGCCTCGCGTAGCACCGCATGGGCCGGACGGCTGGCCAGCCTGCCGCGCATATCGGGGATTATGCAAAACTTGCACTTGTGGTTACAGCCCTCGGAAATCTTGAGATAGCTGTAATGGCGTGGGGTCAGTTTGACGCCCGAGGCGGGCAGAAGATCGACATAGGGGTTTGGATCCGGGGGTACGGCAGCATGAACTGCGTCCAGCACCTGCTCGTATTGATGCGGTCCGGTAACAGCCAGAATGCGCGGGTGGTGTTCACGGATATAGTCGGGCTCGGCCCCCAGACAGCCGGTCACGATGACTTTACCGTTCTCAACCAGTGCCTCACCGATGGCTTCCAGGGATTCAGCCTTGGCGCTGTCCAGAAACCCGCAGGTGTTCACAATCACGGCATCGGCCCCCGCATAATCCGGCGAAATGCCGTATCCTTCTGCCCGCAGGCGGGTCAGAATGCGCTCACTGTCGACCAGAGCCTTAGGACATCCCAAAGACACCATTCCAAGGGTCGGCTGGCCACGACGCGGCGTGTCGGTGATCTGCGCCGCAGGGGCCAGATCAGGGCGGAGGTTTGGTGGGTTCGTGCTCATGGCCGGGCATATAGAGGGGAAATCTTCCCCTTGCAAATGCTGCCCGCTCGGGGCTGACTTGCAACAGAGCAGACAAGCCGGAAAGGCAGACCCATGAAGTGGTTCATTCGTATTGTTTTCGCCCTTGTGGTGGCGTTCGGTCTGGTCATTGGCGCATTGCTGTTGATGCCGGGTGACAAGCTGGCGACGATATTGGCCGAACAGGTCAAGGCGCAGACGGGTCGAGAGCTGAAGCTGTCAGGCGATGTCCACCTTTCGTTCTGGCCGGTACTGGGCATGGAGACAGGGCCGGTAACATTTGGCAATGCGCCCTGGGCCGGGCCCGAGCCGATGCTCAGCGCGCAAAGCCTTGCCGTGGGTGTCGATGCATCGGCATTGCTGGCAGGGGATATCAGGATCAAGAAAGTGCTGGCCGACAGTCCGGTTTTGCGTCTGCAACGGTCAGAGGGGCGCGGGAACTGGGAGTTGCACCAACCCGACATCTCCTCGGATAACAATCCCTCGGCGCAAGCGGCTGAAAGCCGACCGATCACGTTGGAATGGTTGGAACTGACCAATGCTCGTCTGATTTATCTTGAGAACGGCGCGGTCAGCATGGATTTCGCCAGCGTCGATCTTTCCGCGCGCTGGCCAGATATCACCGCCCCGATGGAGATGCAGGCGAAGATGCCTGTGCCTGGGGGCGCCGTTGAGGTCGATCTGACGATCCCGGATCTGCCTGCCTTTTCCAGCGGTGCGGTGACCCCACTGAACCTCAGCCTTTCCGCACCCGGCGGTAACATTCAGTTCGATGGCCGGGTGAATCTGGCCGGTGAAATGGATGGTAAAACCAGGGTTACAGCGCAGGATACGCAAAAGATGCTGGCTGCGTTTGGGCAGGGCGGCATCGCAGTGCCAAAGGGTCTGGGGCAGGTGGCCTCGGTATCCGGGCAGATGACCTATACCAGTGATGGCCGGGTCTCGCTGCGCGATATGACGGCGGTTCTGGACCACAATCAGATTAAGGGCGAGGCGGATATCCAAATCTCGGACCCGCCACAGATCACCGCACGCCTGAATGCGGGGGACCTTGATCTGTCGAAGGCCGGGGGCGGGGATGCCGCCAGCGAAAGTTCTGCCACCGAGGGGTGGTCGAAACAGCCGATTGATGTCTCGTTTCTGGCGCTTGCCAATGGGACAATACGCCTGCAGGCCAATTCGATCGAGGTTCCGGGCATGCGATTTGGCAAAAGTGACCTGACGCTCAGCCTCGACCGCTCGCGCGCGGTTCTGAACATGCATCCGGCGACGTTGTTTTCCGGACAACTGAACGGTCAGGTTGTTGCAAACAACCGCAACGGCCTGTCGGTCGGCGGCAACCTGAAGGCAGACAATATCGATGTCAAAGAGGCTCTGACCACGTTGGGGGATATCAAACGCTTGTCAGGCATCGGATCCGGATCGCTTGAATTTCTGGGCGTCGGCCAGACCGAGGACCAGATCATGCGATCTCTGAGTGGGAAAGGAAATATTGATGTCGGCAAAGGTGTGATCGCGGGAATTGATCTGGATCGGTTGATGGGTCGGGGTGAGGGATCAAGAGGTACGACCGTATTTAACAGTCTGACGGCCAGCTTTACGATGAATAATGGCGATCTCAGCAATGATGACCTGTTAATGAAGCTAGATAATTTCCGAGCAGACGGGAAGGGTCGCGTAGGTCTGGGCGCGCGTGACATAGACTATCTGTTCACGCCCGTGGCGTTACGGGCCAATTCCGGTCAGGGTATCTCGGTGCCGGTGCGTATCAAGGGACCGTGGAGCAACCCCTCGATCAAGCCAGACCTTACCAAAGTGATTGAGGCGGCGGCCGAGGGTAAGGTCAAGGAGCTGGAAGATGACGCCAAGAACAAAGTGCTGAAAAAAGTCGGCGACGAGTTGGACACTACGATCACAGATAGCAATCAGATCGAGGATGCCTTGAAGAAGAAGCTGGAGGATGAGGCCAAGAAAGGGCTTTTGAAGCTGCTTGGTGGGGACTGAACGAGGGGCGTCCATACGGGCGCCCCTAAAAGGTCAGATCGTCTGGTCGTAGTCGCCAACGCCGGGTTCGGTGCGTATGACGGCGTCGATATCGGCAAAGATCGCGCGCATTTCTTCTTCGCTTTCACTGCTTTCGCACACCACCACGAGGTTCGGCGTATTGGAAGAGGCGCGGACCAGACCCCAACTCCCGTTGTCCAGAATGACCCGGGCACCGTTGACGGTCACAACCTCTTTGATCGCACGACCGGCAAAGCGTTCACCGGCTTCTGATTTGGCGACCAGCTTGTCGACCAAGCGCTGCAGAATATCGTATTTCTCGGTATCAGCGGCATAGGGGGACATGGTGGGCGTCGACCATGACTTTGGCAGTGCCTTGCGCAGGTCCGACATGCTCTGATCCGGGTTGCGGTCCATCAACTTGCAGATTTCAACCGCCACACGCATCCCGCAGTCATATCCGCGCCCGACCGGCTCAGCGAGGAAGTAATGGCCCGATTTCTCAAATCCGGCCAGTGCTCCGATTTCCTTGACCCGGCGTTTCATGTGGCTGTGGCCGGTTTTCCAATAGTCTGCTCTGACACCATGTGCCTGCAATTCAGGATCGCTGGCGAACAGCCCGGTTGATTTCACGTCGGCCACGAAAGTCGAGCCCGGATACAGCTTGGCCAGATCACGCGCCATGATAACGCCGACCTTGTCTGCAAAAATCTCTTCACCTTCATCATCCACAACGCCGCAGCGATCACCATCGCCATCAAACCCCAGCGCCAGATCAGCGCCGCTGGCTTTGACCGTGTCGGCCATGTCGTGCAGCATCTCCATGGCTTCGGGGTTTGGGTTGTAGTTGGGAAATGTGTAGTCCAGCCGCGTGTGGCTGGGCACGACCTCGACGCCAATCCGCTCGAAAATCTCGGGCGCAAAGGCGGCGGCTGTGCCGTTGCCAGCGGCGCATACGACTTTCAGAGGGCGGGACATTTTGAAGTCACCGACCAGATCGTCGATATAGGCCTCTTTCACGCCATCGACGAATTCATATGACCCACCCGGTCGTGCAATACCTTCGCCCTTCAGGACAATGTCGCGCAATTCTGACATCTCGTCGGGGCCGTGGGTCAGCGGGCGTTCGAAACCCATCTTGACACCGGTCCAGCCGTTCGGGTTGTGGCTGGCTGTCACCATCGCCACCGCAGGCACATCCAGATGGAATTGCGCGAAATAGGCCATGGGGCTGAGCGCCGGGCCGATATCCTTGACCTGAATACCGGCCTGCATCAGGCCGACAATCAGTGCGTTCTTGATCGATAGCGAATAGTCGCGATAGTCATTTCCGACCGCAATCACGGGTTCAATCCCGCGTTTGTGCATCTGAGTGCCCAGACCCAGGCCCAGGGCTGTCATGCCCGGCAGGTTGATCTCATCCGGGTATTTCCAGCGCGCGTCATATTCGCGAAAGCCGGTGGGCTTGATCATCGGATCGCGCAGAAAACTCCAGGTGTTCGGGGTCACCTCGGCGAGGGGTTTGGTCATTACAAATCTCAATCGTTAAATCTGGATCGGGTTTTCTTTGGCGAGTGCATCAAAGCGCATCAATGTGTCGATCAGGCGGTCCATCTGGTCGAGATAGATCATGTTCGGACCATCACAGGGCGCGTTGTCCGGGTCCTGGTGGGTTTCGGTGAAGACTGCGCCAATACCGGTGGCAACGGCGGCCCGGGCCAGAACCGGTGCAAACTCACGCTGACCGCCAGAGGATCCACCCAGGCCACCGGGTTGAGCCACCGCATGGGTTGCGTCCATCACCACAGGATAGCCGGTGCGGGCCATCTCTGGTAGCGACTGCATGTCGACCACAAGCCGATTGTACCCAAAAGAAGCACCGCGTTCAGTCAGCAGGATACGCTCGTTTCCAGTGCTTTCGATCTTTGCGACTACGTTGGGCATGTCCCACGGAGCGAGAAACTGCCCTTTTTTGACATTGATTGCGGCCCCGGTTCGGCCAGCGGCCAACAGCAAGGCGGTTTGACGGCACAGGAAGGCAGGGATCTGCATAATGTCGCAAACCTCAGCCACGGATGCGCATTGTTCCGGTTCGTGAATGTCGGTCAGCACCGGGACGCCAATGGTGTCTTTGACCGACTGCAGCACCTGCAGCCCTTTTTCCAGCCCCAAGGCTGGTTTAGCATTCAGCGAGGTTCTGTTGGCCTTGTCGAAAGAGCCCTTGAACACATACTGCGCACCTGCCTTGTCGCAGGCTTCCTTTAGCACCCCGGCGATCATTTGCGCATGATCTGCGCTTTCAAGCTGGCAGGGGCCCGCGATGAGAGTAAGAGGGAGATCGTTGCCAACCGTCAGGTCGGCGATTTTTACATGTTTCATGGGTCTTTACGAGGATACCTGTTCACGAAGGACCGACGCGGTAAGCGAGATCATCAGGTAGATACCAGCAAATAACAGGAAAGCCAAAATCGTATTTTCGAACTTGCGCGGATAGCTGGGTTCCTGGCTGGGAACAGGGTTCACGGATACGGTCAGATACCGCACCTTGCGATTGGCTTCGGTCCGTGTGGATTCCATTTGCTGCATGGCTGTTTGCAGCATCATGTCGCGGGCTACCAGATCTGCCTGTGCCATCTGAATGCGTACACTCAACCGTGCCAGCGAATTTTCGCCTGCCGAGACGTCCAGCATCTCGGAATTTAATTCCTCTAGCACGGCTTGGAGCCTGGCGATATCGGCACGGGTGCCGTCGACCTTGGCCTGATTGGGGCGTAAATTGTCAAGCAGAGCAGCCAGTTGCAATTCCTTGTCCTGCAATTCAACCTCAAACTGATCGATGCGTCCACGCAGGCTTGCGATCACGCTTTGTGGGTCCAGAATGGCACCCTGCAGCTGAAGCTCGATCAGGTCTTCCTGTGCCTGCCTGCGCGCGGCTTGTGCGGCCTCAAAACTATCGAGCGCGTCACGCATCTGATCTTCGCGCTTCTTTTCGGACAGGGCGTTCACCCTGTCCTCGGCATATGAGATCAGTTTCTCGGAAAACTGGGTCGCGGTTGACGAATCAGGCGCTGCCACCTCCATGCGGATCACGCCTTCTGTCGGGTCGTAGCCGATCGTGATCATGCGCTTGTAGGTTTTGTAAGCATCTTCCAGCGTTGCGTCCGGTGCCAGCCGCTGGATCGGGTCGATCCAGTCCTGTTTGAAGACATCGGTGAATCCTGCGTCGCGATCCAGCAGGATCAGGGCCTCCTTCGATTCCAGAAAGGACTGAACCGAGATCGAATCCTGCGTCGTGGCGAATTGAGTGCCTGCCAACAGACCACCGATGCTACCCGGCCCGCCATCGGCTTGCAGGATCAGAAACTCGGAATCGCTGGCATACATCGGGGTCGCTACACGGTAGAAGTAATAGCCTACGATCAGCGTCGGCAGCATCACGAAGGCCGCGAGACGTGCGAACAATGCCAAGAGCTTGCGGCGGCGGCGGCGTGCGATGTCTTTCTGGATCTGCCCGATCTCATATTCTCGCCGCTGGGTTGGACTGAGTTCCGGGCCGGGGAGGTTTTTCTGCGACTCTTTTGCAGTCTGTGGCAGGTGAATCTTGATGTTGTCCTGAGCGACATCGCTGCTGTCGGACGCGTCCGGATTGGTGACCGCCAGATCAAGCAGGTTTGCGCGCTGAAACGGATCAATCCCCTTGAGCCGCAGCAGGCGTACCGCATCATAGTCAGAGGTTGCAGCCAGACCATTTTTTTGCGCCAGCCGTCGCGCCATGCGAAGCTGGCGGCCTGTCAGACCTTCGCGCTTGATCTCGTCCAGCTCGGTTCCCGGTTGGGCATCATTTGCGGCATCACGCGGTTGCGTCGCCTGACGGATGCGCGCCATCGCATCCGCGCGTGCCTCGGCCGTGCCTTCACCGCTCGGCGCGCGGTCGGGGTTGTATTTTCTAGCCTTGGGTTTGGTAGTCATAAAGCTGCTTCGCCTCTTCCAAGGTTTCAAATATATAAAGCTGACCATCCAGCAGAACCGCGGCCTGTCGCGCGAACTTCTCAAGCACGTCTGGGTTATGCGAGACAATCACCAACGTTGTGGTGCGCAGTCTTTCCTGCAGGATTGCACCTGCCTTCTTGTTGAATTCCACATCCGTTGTCGAGGGCATACCCTCGTCGATCAGATACATATCGAAATCCAGCGCCAGCATCAGCGCAAACGTGAACCGCGCGCGCATACCCGCCGAATAGGTGCCCAGAGGCTGGTTGAAATATTCACCCAGATTGCACAGCCAGCTACAATAGGCTTCGACATAGTCGGGGTCCATGCCATAAATCTTGGCAATATAACGCGCGTTCTCAAGCGCAGACAGGCGCTTGGCTACACCCCCGGTGAACCCCATGGGGAACGAGACGCGGCAATCACGCCGGATCACGCCTTCGTCGGGTTTTTCCAGCCCCGCCATCATGTTGATCAATGTGGTTTTGCCAGTTCCATTTGGCGCGAGCACACCCAGAGACGTGCCCAGTTCGACCCGAAACGACACCTGATCCAGAATCACCTTTCGGCGGGTTCCGGTCCAGAAGGATTTGCTAACATTGTCGAATTCCAGCATGTGCAGCCTGCAGATCGCTCGGTTTCTTGTCGGCTTTTAGGGCGTGAGTGCTACCGATCCATGTTGGCCACATTATGTCGAAATATGAAACAAATGATCAATGCACATCCGGAGCATGACGCAGAAGTGTTGCAGAGGCGGAATTCATTGGATCAGACCCGGACAATATCTATCTTGTCGCGAAACGATTGAGGAAGCCTTGCGATCCGATGAAGTCATTGATGGATGACATCCGTGCCTGCCGTCTCTGTGCGGACAAGTTCGCCCGCACTGCAACAGCACACACACCCCGGCCGGTCGTCTGGTTTCGCCCCGGTGCGCGCATTCTGATCGCCGGGCAGGCCCCCGGCGCGCGCGTCCACGACTCGGGCCGACCCTTTACCGATCCATCCGGAGATCGCCTGCGCGAGTGGTTGGGATTGGAAGAACAGGAGTTTTACAATCTTGATCGTGTGTCGATCGTACCGATGGCGTTTTGTTTTCCCGGATATAATGAGCGCAAGGCGGATCTGCCACCACCACCGCTTTGCGGGCAGACGTGGCATGACAAAGTGATGGCTGCGCTGGGGGATGTGCCGCTGACTGTTCTGGTTGGAGGTCATGCGCATAAATATCATCTGGGCGCACGCACACCGGTGACCGAGACGGTGCGGCGGTGGCGGGACCATGCGCCGCGGGTCTTTGCCTTGCCTCATCCCTCGTGGCGCAATACGGCTTGGCTGAAGAAAAACCTGTGGTTTCAGGCCGAGCTGCTGCCGGTTCTGCGCGCCCGGGTGCAAGAGGTACTGTATGACTGAGACCACGGTGCTTGATGCCGCCCACGCCGCGATGGAAGCCACCCCGGAAGATGACGCCACGCGTCTGCGGTTTTTCGAACGTCTCGCCGATAGCGAGTTGTTTCTTATGCTGACTGAGGAAGCGCGTGATGAGAATATCTCGCCCGAGCTGTTCGATGTCGCTGACGGGCGTTTCGTGTTGGCCTTTGATCTGGAAGAACGTCTGGCCCGCTTTGCGGGTCGTCCGGTTCCTTATGTTGCACTGTCCGGTAGGGTTCTGTCGTCGATGTTATCGGGGCAGGGGATCGGGCTGGGGCTGAACCTTGAGACTGCGCCCTCGTCGATGCTGATCCCTGCCGAGGCACTGGCCTGGCTAGCCGAAACGTTGCGGCATGGCCCGAAAGAAGTGCAGCAGAAGGTGACGGAGTTCTTACCGCCAACAGGTTTGCCCGATGTATTGCTTACGGCGCTTGATACCAAGCTGGCAACAGCTGCGGGTCTTGCTTCCTCGGCGTTTCTGGCGGGTACAAGAACTGATGAAGGTGGTCAGGGGCATTTGTTGGGATTTATCGACGCTGTCGAAGATGCGCAGTCAGCGTTGGCCCGCGCGGTGTCTGAGGCGTTGACATTCTCGGGCATTGAAGCGGGTGCGCTGGACGTGGGCTTCTTTGCTGCGGACACACCGACGGCGTCGGCCCTGGCGAAAGTCGGTCTGCGGTTCGACTTGCCGCAGCCGCTGCCCCCGAGTGTGGAAAGGGCCGCTCCGGGTTCTGATCCGGAGAGCCCCCCCATTCTTAAGTAAACGTCAGGCGGATCAATCCGCCGGTTCCAGCTTATCCTGCGTACGGGTTTCGAAATCGCTGGCATCGTGGCGTTCGTGCAGTTGGGTATGCGGTTCGCCAAAAGAACGGTTGACCATGCGGCCCCGCTGAACTGCCGGGCGCGCATCAATCTCTTTGGCCCAGCGCATGACGTTCTTGTAGCTTTCAACATCAAGGAATTCGGCCGCATCATATAGACGGCCCAGAACCAATTGCCCGTACCAAGGCCAGATGGCCATATCGGCGATGGAATAGTTTTGTCCGGCGATAAAGGGCTTTTCGGCGAGTTCCAAATCCAGAACATGCAGTTGGCGCTTGGCTTCCATCGCGAAACGATCGATCGGATATTGCCATTTCTCAGGCGCATAGGCGTAGAAGTGACCAAACCCGCCGCCCAGATACGGCGCGCTACCCATTTGCCAGAACAGCCAGTTCATCACCTCGGTGCGTTCCGGGCCGCTTTGGGGTAGAAACTCTCCAAATTTCTCAGCCAGATGAAACAGGATCGATCCGCTTTCGAATACCCGCACCGGAGACTCGCCCGAACGATCCCACAAAGCGGGGATTTTCGAGTTGGGGTTGGCCTCAACAAAACCCGAACTGAACTGATCCCCCTCACCGATATCGATCAGCCAGGCATTGTATTCGGCACCGGCATGACCCAGCGCCAGCAACTCCTCGAGCATCACGGTGACCTTGACGCCGTTGGGCGTGGCCAGCGAATACAGCTGCATCGGATGCTGTCCGACAGGGAGGTCCTTGTCATGCGTGGCCCCTGCGATGGGGCGGTTGATATTGGCAAAGCGCCCGCCGCTTTCACTGTCCCATGTCCAGACCTTCGGAGGGGTATAGGTGGATTGTTCGCTCATCTTGTACCTTTCCTGCAGTACCGGCCAACGGGCCGCTGATCTCACAGCTAATATTGCAGAACCCAATGTCCAACCCCCTTTTTCGGACGTTCATTGTAACAAACCGCAGTGTTCGCCTCACAAATCCTCGACCGATGTCACAGCGGCGCGAGCAGGACTGCGCGCCACGCCAGAATCGCCTATTGTCTGTCCAGACCCAACAATCCGGGTGCCCGGAAACCTTAAGGACATGAGGACCAATCACATGAAACGTTTTGCGTTGACCCTTGCCGCGACGATCGCCTTTGCCGCCCCAGCTTTGGCCGGGGATCAATATGTTGACGGCACCGGATTTGCCGTGTCGGGATATGACGTTGTGGCCTATCGCGGTCTGGATCAGGCCCCGGTTGGGCAGTCACAGCCCGAGGGTGTTCGCGGCCGTGCCGACATTACGGCCGATTACAACGGCGCGACATGGGCCTTCGCGACCGAAGAAAACCGCGATAAATTCCTGGAGAACCCGGCCTATTACGCGCCGCAATATGATGGCCACTGCGCTTACGGCGTGTCGAAAGGCGGCAAGGTACCGGCCAACCCGAACCTGTGGCGTATCGTCGATGACAAGCTGTATCTGAACATCACAGATGTCGTGGTTGGTTTCTTCGAAGAGGACATCCCCGGCAATATCAATCTGGCCGAGGGCAACTGGCCGGGGATCGAGCCCGATGCGGCTTCGACCAGTGTGATTCCGAAATTCACCTCGGAAGGTCCGATCACGAACTGATCGCCCGGACGCGATAAAAAAGCCCGGTTGCTAAGGCCGGGCTTTTTTGATCCGGGGCTGACTTCACCCGGCCAATTCGAAGGTGTCTCGCATGTGCTGGTCCGCTTCGAAACGGATTGTCACGCTCTTTGCACCTGGGAACTTGCGTTCCCGAATCGGTTCGGGGACGATGATTTCCCCGGAACCGGAGCTTTTGGACTGAAACGTCAGGATTTCGGTTTCGCGCTTCCGGCAACTGGTCAGAACCGAAGTTGGGAGTGCAACCCGGTTGGCACCTTCGCAGACCGAAGTGGCCACAAAATATGTCAAGTCACGCCCAAAACACCCGATCGCGTCGGGCACATGATCCGACGCCGCGCCTGCGGATCGCTCAGCGCTCCCCTCAGTCGAAGCAGACAAGTCCGACAGTGCACGGTCTGGGTTCAGCAGGTTTCGGCAGGTCTCGAGGTCGTCGACTGTCAGCTCGATCACCCGCTTTCTCAGGCGGGGTCGTCGAGGTGTCGAGGATCCGGTTGATCCTCTGCGCGTCAAACCCTCTTTGCGCAATAAATCATACGCCGCTTTGGCCTGCGAAAACCCGGCATAGTCGCCGCCGGTGTGGTCGGGATGATCGTGGAATGCAACATTGCGCCAGGCTTCGCGAATCTCGTCTGCGGTGGCGCTTTGGGGCAGACCCAGAACCTGCAATGCTTCGGTCCGGGCCTGTATCTTGCTCACGGGCTCCATGCCATCAATACTCGTTAAAACTACACTGACCCCAGATTGCCAAGGGTCACATTTTTGTCAAATTTCACAGTGTATTGGCCAACGGTTCTTCAACAGTTGGCGGGCCAATGAAGTGATTGTCGCCGTTATGGCGGCGGCGTGATGCAGCAGCGCGTTTCGGTCCGATCAATAAGGTCCGGAACGCATCTGCTTCACGCGACGTTCTGCAAATCCGCCTGGGGTGTGATACCCAGCGCAAAGCAGACATCCCGGGTCAGTTCCGGACGGTTGAGCGTGTAGAAATGCAGCTTGTCCACGCCTCCTTCGATCAGGTCCGAGCAAAGCTCGGTGCAAAGCGCGGTGGCCAGCAGGTCTTCGCGATCGTCACGGATTGCCTTGTCAAAGGCCTGCTCCACCCATGCCGGAATACGCGTGCCACACCGCTGGGCAAAGCGGCGCGCACCTTTCCAGTTTTCGATGGGCAGGATGCCGGGCACAATGGGTTTGTCGATACCGGCTTTCGCGCAAGCATCCCGGAAACGGAAGAAAGTTTCCGCCTCAAAGAAAAACTGGGTCAGCGCCTCGTCAGCGCCTGCGTCCAGCTTGGCCTTGAGCCAGTCCACATCAGTGCGCGCGCACTGCGCCTCGGGGTGAATATCCGGGTAGGCGCCGACGCGGATGTTGAACTTTCCGGTCTCGGCAAGGGCAGATATCAGCTCGACCGAGTTTGCGAACCCCTCCGGATGCGGTTCAAACCGGTCCTGGCCCTTGGGTGGATCACCCCGCAACGCCACAATGTCCCGTACGCCCGTTTGTGCGAAGGTATCGGCAATTTCGAGCGTTTCCTGGCGAGAAGCATCCACGCAAGTCAGATGAGCAGCGACAGACAGGCCCGAGGATTTGTGCAGGGTTGAAACCGCATCGCGCGTCAACTCTCGGGTGGTGCCACCCGCACCATAGGTGACGGAAACAAACCGCGGGTTTAGAGGGGCCAGGGTCTGAACCGTATCCCACAGGCGAAACGATGCCTCTAAGGTTTGTGGCGGAAAGAACTCAAAGGAAATCTCAGGCTGGGTCATCTTGGCCTCTGTGTCTGTCGTTTCCGCCCTTGTGCCATTTCCCGCAATGTGAGACAAACTCATATTATTCAAGAACAACATGAGTTGCGTGAGAAATGCACATCGAGTTCCGCCATTTGCGAACAATCAAGGCCATTCATGAATGCGGTGGACTGGCGCGCGCTGCCGACCAGTTGAATATCACGCAATCCGCACTTAGCCATCAGATCAAAGGGTTAGAGGATCAGGCGGGGGTTGAGCTGTTCCTGCGCCGGTCGAAACCGATGAAGCTGTCGGCCGCCGGTCTGCGCCTGCTGCGGCTGGCAGAACAGATCCTGCCGCAGGTCGAAGCGATGCAGGAAGAGTTCTCATCCCTGCGTGACGGGCGCACAGGCCGGATGCATATCGCCATCGAATGCCATGCCTGTTTCGAGTGGTTATTCCCGGTTCTCGAATCATTCCGCAAATCCTGGCCGGATGTCGACGTGGATATCCGCCCCGGTCTGGCCTTTGATGCGTTGCCTGCCCTGCAGAAAGAAGATGTCGATCTGGTCGTCTCCTCCGACCCCGAGGATTTGCCCGGTGTCGAGTTTGTGGAACTGTTCGACTACAACGCCGTATTCGTCGCGGCCTCGTCGCATCCATTGGCTGAAAAGCCCTATGTCGAGGCTGAGGATTTCCGGGGCCAGACCCTGATCACCTATCCCGTTGAGCGCACACGGCTGGATGTGTTCAGTCAGTTGCTGATTCCGGCGCGGGTTGAACCTGCGACCATCCGGCAGGTCGAACTGACTGCCGTGATCCTCTTGCTGGTGGCTTCGAACCGCGGGATCTCGGTGCTGCCTGATTGGGTGGTGCGCGAGGTGAAGTACAATTCAGACTATGTCACCCGCCCGCTGACCAAAGAGGGGATCACCCGCAGACTCTATGCTGCGGTGCGCAGTGAAGACCTGGAAAAACCCTTTGTGCAGGAGTTGGTGAAGCTGGCCCGGACAGAGGCGCGCAAGCTGCAATCACAGTAGCAGCCGGCGCAGGGCAGCCATGCGCATCATTCCACTTGGCAAGGCCGCGTTGCATCAGTATACGCCCGGTTTGACCGGACAGGAGCCCATAGACAATGGTTGGCAGTGCAAATCTCAACATCATGATCAAAGCCGCGCGCAAGGCGGGGCGTTCTCTGGTCAAGGATTTTCGTGAAGTCGAGAACCTGCAGGTGTCGATGAAAGGGGCTGGAGACTTTGTTTCGAAGGCCGACATCGCAGCCGAGGCCATCCTGAAAGAAGAGCTTCTGGGCGCGCGTCCGACCTATGGCTGGCTGGCCGAAGAGGGTGGTGCCATCGACGGCGAAGACCCGACCCGACGCTGGATCGTTGATCCGCTGGACGGTACGACCAATTTCCTGCATGGCCTGCCGCACTGGGCGGTCTCGATCGCGCTGGAGCACAAAGGAAAGATCGTCGCCGGTGTGATCTATGACGCCGCCAAGGACGAGATGTTCTTTGCCGAAAAGGGAGAGGGCGCGTGGATGAACGATACCCGTATCCGCGTCTCGGGCCGTCATCGCATGATCGAGTCGATCTTTGCGACGGGTTTGCCCTTTGGGGGCCGTTCTGACCTGCCCGCAACGCTGCAGGATCTGGCGCGGTTGATGCCGGTTTGCGCTGGTGTGCGGCGCTGGGGTGCCGCAGCGCTGGACATGGCCTATGTGGCCGCGGGCCGCTACGAAGGGTTCTGGGAACGTCGCCTCAACGCGTGGGATATTGCTGCGGGCATCATCATCGTAAAAGAGGCGGGCGGGTTTGTTCAGGCACTGAGCACCGAAGGCACGGTGCTGGAGGATGGCGAAGTGATCTGCGCCAACGAGCCGATTTTCGACAATTTCGCAAAAGTGATCCGGGGCTAACACGTCGACCCCGGTCATCGTATCGCAATAGGCGCGCCCGATCCGGGCGCGTTTTTTTGTTCAGAAGTCGACCTCGATCGCGATTCCCTGCTGGACGGCCAGATCAACAACCGCGCTCGCCACCGCGAGGTCCTGCAGCCCGACACCAGTGCCATCGAACAGTGTCACCTCATTATCTGACGCGCGTCCGGGATGGGTGCCGTTGATGACCTCGCCAATCTGCCGGATATCTGCTTCCGATTTCAGGCCCGCAGCCACGGCATGCTGGCTTTCACCTAACGTCACCGCTTGGGCGACCTCATCGGTAAAGACGCTGGCACGAGCGATCAGATCGGTCGCGACCTCTTGTTTGCCGATGGTATCCGTGCCCATGCACGCAATATGTGTGCCGTCCGAGACATGCTCCGACATCAAACTCGGTTCGAAAGAAGAAGTGATGGTGATAATCACATCTGCCTCGACCATGCCGGGCAGATCAACAGCTTCGAAGGGCAGACCGGCCTCGGTTGCGACCTTTTCGATGTTGGGCAGCATCTCGCGGTGCAGGTTCCAGCCGATGACTTTCCCAAAGCCGCGCTGCTCTAGCGCCGCGCGCAGTTGGAAGGTGGCCTGATGCCCCGCACCGACCATGCCGATCACTTTGGCATCCTTGCGTGCCAGATGGTTGATCGACACGGATGAGGCTGCTGCCGTGCGCAGCGCAGTCAGAAGGTTGCCTCCTACAACGGCCCGGGCCCGGCCCGTGTCGGGCTCAAACAGAAACACCGTTGACTGGTGATTGATCAACCCGTGCGCTTCCAGATTGTTCGGCCAGTACCCTCCGGCCTTCAGGCCCAGTGTCATGCCCGCGCGATCAAACCCGCCTTTGAAGCCGTAAAGTGCATCGGCATGACCAATGGCTTCGCGTACCACCGGAAAATTATAGGCATCACCTGCTGCCATTGCGGCGAACACCCGTTCGACCGCCTGATAACTTTCCTTTCGCCCCATCAGGGCGCCGATCTCGCGTTCAGGAACGATGATCATGAATTGAGCCTTTCTTGATTTCTGATGGCATCAAAACCAAAGGGGCGGTGTATGGATACCGCCCCGCTAGTGAGTTCAGAAGGTGGTCAATATGCCTTGCCGCGTGCGGAGATGGGCCAGATCGCTTCGACCTTTCCGTTGCGCACGCCCACATACCAATCGTGAACGTTTGCGGTGGGGTCGCAATGGCCCGGCACCAGGCGCAGCTTGTCGTTGACCTTAAGCTTGCCGTGCGGGTCCGAGATCACGCCGTGCTCGTCCGAGCATTTGACGTATTCCACATCGTCGCGCCCGTAGATGAAGGGCAGGCCGCTGTCGACCGATTGCGCCTTAAGGCCCGCGTCGCAGATGGCCTTGTCTGCCTTGGCGTGGCTCATCACGCTGGTCAGGATGAAGAAAGCGTTCTCCCACTCGCCCTGATCGATCCGCTTTCCGTCCTTGTCCAGAATCCGGCCATAATCCGCGTCCATAAAGGCATAAGATCCGCATTGCAGCTCGTTATAGACACCCGAATTGCTCTCGAAATAATACGAGCCAGTACCACCGCCCGAGACCAGCTCGCACTCGATCCCTTCGGCTTTCAACCCCTCAACGGCATCCTTGACCATCGCGATGGCCGTATCCAGCTTTTCCTTGCGGGCCTCGTAGGTGTCCAGATGCTGCATCGCGCCCTGATAGGCCTGAATGCCGGCGAATTTCAGGTTCGGCGCGGCCTCCACCGCCTTGGCAATTTCGATCACGGCGGGGGTTGTCGTTACGCCACAGCGGCCAGCGCCGCAGTCAATCTCGACAAAAACCTCAAGCTCGGTGCCATGTTTCACCGCGGCGGACGATAGGTCGGACACGTTGTCGACATCGTCGACGCAGACGATAGTGCGCGCACCCAGCTTGGGCAGACGGGCCAGGCGGTCGATCTTGACCGGATCGCGGACCTGGTTTGAAACCAGAATGTCCTTGATGCCGCCGCGGGCAAAGACTTCGGCTTCGGATACTTTCTGGCAGCAAACGCCAACCGAGCCACCGAGTTTTTCCTGCAGCTTGGCCACGTCCACCGACTTGTGCATCTTGCCATGCACCCGGTGACGCATACCGTGCGTCTTGGCATAATCGCCCATCTTCTTGATGTTGCGCTCCAGCGCATCCAGATCGAGGATCAGGCAGGGGGTTTGGATCTCGCACTCATCCATGCCGATATGCGCGGGGATGTCGAAACCGACTTCGAGTTCATTGATGTTGACAGGCTTGTTCATTGTCATTTCTCCTCACGCCCCGAGCCAGGGCAGTTTGTCCAGATCTACGTTGCCGCCGGTGATGATCACACCGACCCGCTTGCCCCGGAAAACATCCGGGTTCTTGAGTATCGTCGCCAGTGGCACCGCCGAGGATGGCTCCATCACCACCCGCAGGTATTTCCAGGTCAGTTTCATCGCCGCGATGATCTCGTCGTCGGACGCGGTGAAGATGTCGGTCACGTTCTTTGATACAAAGTGCCAGGTGTTTTCCTTTAGCGGCACCAGAAGCCCGTCGGCTATGGTTTTGGGGGCGTCATCGGCAATGATGTGACCCGCCTTGAACGAGCGATACGCGTCATCCGCCTGTTCCGGCTCGGCCGCGTAGATCGCCGTATGCGGCGCAAGGTTGGAAACCGTCAGGCACGTGCCCGAAACCATGCCGCCGCCACCAATGGGCGCGATCACGGCGTCTACGCCACCTGTTTGTTCCAGCAGCTCAGCCGAACAGGTGGCCTGGCCCGCGATCACCCGGGGATCGTTGTAGGGGTGCACGAACTCTCCGCCGGTTCGCGCCTGAACTTCGGCAAAGGTCGCCTCGCGCGACGAGGTCGATGGCTCACATTCCGTGATCGTGCCGCCATACCGGCGCACCGCGTCCTTTTTGGCCTGCGGCGCAGTACGCGGCATGACCACGTTGCACGGGATGCCACGCCGACCGGCAGCATAAGACAATGATAGCGCGTGGTTGCCGCTGGAATGGGTGCAGACACCTTTTTCGGCCATGTCATCGCTCAGGCCGAACACGGCGTTGCACGCCCCGCGAACTTTGAATGCACCCGCTTCCTGAAAGTTCTCGCATTTGAAGAACAGCTCGGCACCTGTCCGCTCGTTCAAATAATCCGAGGCCATGACGGGCGTTCGACGGATATAAGGTTTGATCCGTTCATGCGCCGCGCGCATGTCCTCAATCGTCAGGTCTGCGGCCGGGATGTGATCCAACATAAATCCCTCCTCAGGCTGCGGCTTTGGCGTGTCCCGAAGGACCGGTTCGGAAATATTCCTGTGCGGCGGCCACACCGTTGCCCAGTCTGATCGGGTAGTTCATATCCGCCATCGCCATTTCAATCGTGCCGAGGCCGGACAGAACCATGACATCCGTCAGACTGCCCAGATGACCAATCCGGAAGGCCTTGCCGTTCAACTCACCCAGTCCGATGCCAAAGGATACGCCATAAGCGTTGAACGCATGGTCAGTCAAAGCGTTGCTGTCATAACCGTCAGGTACGGAGATGGCGCTGACCGTATCCGAGTAGAGATCGGGCGACTGCGCAACCAGCTTGAGCCCCCAGGCATCCACCGCACGGCGAACGCCTTCGGCCAACCGGAAGTGACGGGCGTAGACGTTGTCCAGACCTTCCTCGAACAGCATTTTAAGGCTTTCCCGCATCCCGTAGATCAGCTGCAATGGCGGGGTATAAGGAAATCCACCTGAGGCATTCGCTGCCATCATATCGCGGAAATCAAAGAATGTGCGGGACAGTCTGGCGGTTTCCATCGCCTCGAGCGCCTTGGGGCTGACGCACAGGATCGCCATGCCCGTGGTCAGCATGAACCCTTTCTGCGATCCGGACACCGCGATATCGACGCCCCACTGGTCGAACTCAAACGGCATCGATGCCAGAGAGCTCACGCAATCCACGAACATCATGGCCGGGTGGCGGGCCGCATCCATCGCGCGGCGCACCGCCGCGATGTCCGAACGCACTCCGGTTGCGGTTTCGTTATGCGTGACGAGAACGGCCTTGATCTGATGCCCGGTATCTTCCGACAGCACCGCTTCGAACTTGTCTGCAGGCGCTCCGGTGCCCCAGGGGCAGTCAATGATTTGTACGTCCAGCCCGTGCCGTTCGCACAGATCGATCCAACGGTGACTGAACACGCCATAGCGTGCTACCAGTATCTTGTCGCCGGGGCTGAGCGTGTTGGTGACCGCAGCCTCCCAACCGCCGGTGCCGCTGGCAGGGAAGGTGATAATCTGACCCTCAGTCGTGCCGAATACCTTCTTGGTATCAGCAAGCACCGGTGCAAATGTTTCGACAAAATCGGGCGCGCGGTGGTCCTGTGTCTGGACCTGCATCGCTAAGCGCAGGCGATCGGGAATGTTGGTGGGGCCGGGAATAAAGACCGGATTCTGATTTGACATGGTTTTGTCCTCTGCTTCGGGAACAAGTGTCGCCGGAATGTCGGAGGTTTGCAATTTTCTTGAAAAATATTTTCATTTTTGGCTTTAAATCAATAAAGCCATGAAATATAACCGCTATTAGTTTCTCAATATATTTGTCCGGTGATCGGGTCAGGAAACCGGGTGCGAGACCCTGGGCAGAAAATCCGACGGGAAGGGAGCGATGGAGACTCAGAAAAGACCGCGTGGCAGGCCGAAATCTCTGTTCAAGGAAAGCTCTGCCGGGACCATGCAATCACTGGATCGGGCGCTGGGCGTGCTCACCACTGTTGCCCGGCTTGAGCGTGCTGCGCTCAGCGATCTGGCCCGCGAAGTTGAGGTGCCGACTGCGACAACGCATCGTATTCTGGTGACCCTGCAAAAGCACGGGTTTGTGACATTCGACGACGAACGGCAGGAATGGATGATCGGGATCGAAGCCTATCGGACGGGGGCGTCGTTCCTGCGCCGCAACAGCGTGCTCGAAATCGGCAGGCCAGTCCTGAGGCGTTTGATGCAGGACAGCGGCGAGACCGCCAATCTTGCAGTTCCCGACGGGGCCGAGGTGGTTTTTGTCGGGCAGGTGGAGACTTTAAATCCGATCCGGGCATTTTTTCCGCCCGGTGCCCGGACCCCCATGTACGCCTCGGGCACGGGCAAGGCGATTTTGGCTGCAATGCGCGAAGAAAGGCTCACCAAAGTACTGGGTGCCACCAAACCGATCCCCTTTACCCAGAACACCCGTTTACCTGACTCGGGATTGCTGAAGGATCTGGCCCAAACCCGTCAGCGCGGTTGGTCCCATGATCACGAAGAACGGTATGAGGGCATGTCCTGTATCGGAGCCGCCATATACAACGACCGGGCAGAGCCTTGCGCGGGTATTTCAGTCTCCGGGCCGACTGTGCGGTTCAACACGATCCGCGCGCCGGAATTGGGTGCATTGG
Organism: Alphaproteobacteria bacterium; assembly: GCA_030426685.1. Taxonomy (GTDB): domain Bacteria; phylum Pseudomonadota; class Alphaproteobacteria; order Rhodobacterales; family Rhodobacteraceae; genus Ruegeria. The sequence goes on along the minus strand of JAUHYC010000003.1, from coordinate 104,571 downwards.
TCACAAGCGCTGCGCTGGAGATCACGCGACTGAGCGGTGGTCGGTTCCCCGAAGATTGACGCGCCTACTTGCGCGGTATTTTGGGAATGCGCGATTGTGAGAGTTTGTATTTGTGCTCCGGATGTGGCGGATGCCCGTGCGTACGGTTCCAGAACCCAATCCCGCCACGCTTCAGCCAGAGCGGAATGCAAAGGATCAGCCCGACAACGAAACCTCCGGTATGGGCCCAATAAGCGACGCCGCCCTGGTCGCCGTTGCTGGACAGGCTGCCCAAAAACTGCAGGCCCAGCCAGACACCCAGCATCACGAATGCAGGGATCGTGAAGATGCGGAAATAGACGATCAGGATTAGCAGGATATCCACGCGCGCCTTTGGGAACAAAAGAAGATATCCCCCCATGACTCCGGCAATCGCGCCAGATGCACCAATGGTCGGAACCACCGAATCCGGGGCCGAGACCACATGGATCAGGCCAGCCCCGATACCGGCCAGTAGATAGAACAGAAAAAATGGCAGGTGGCCCATCTCATCTTCGAGATTGTCACCGAAGATCCACAGAAACAGCATGTTGCCGGCCAGATGCATCCAGCCCCCGTGCAGAAACATTGAGGTGACAAGCGTTTCAAGCGCGAAACCGTCCGAGATACGCGTGGGGATGACGGCATAGTCGAAATAAAACCGGTTGATCAGCCGCGCATCCTCCATGATCCCCACATAGCTGAGGAAGATCAGGATATTTGCGGCCATTAGTGCGTAGACAACAAACGGAGTACGCCCCGAAGGGTTATGATCACGGATCGGAAACATGGCGCGACGCTGGGCTTTTCAACACCCAGCGTCAAGACCCGGTTATGCCGCACCGCCCAGCAGGGCGGCATTGCCACCAGCCGCGGTGGTATCGACGCAAACATGACGTTCGCCCAACACCCGCGCCCGGTCAAGAAGGCCCGAGATCAGCGGGATGATTGGGCCCTCGCGCCGCGCCAGATGCTGCTCGATCTGGCGGGCAGTGTCGTCATCACCCCACCACAGCACGCCCGATATGCCCGTCAGGTTTTCTAGCCGGTGCAGATCCAGCGTGCCGGTCATCCGGATCGCCGTCCCGCCAAGGGCTTTAACCGCATCGACCTGCACCTGCGCCGCCTCAGCCCCGGGACCCATGCATATAAGCGGGGCGCGGGCATATTCGGTCAAACGGTTCGATTCGCCCGTGGGTCCGGGTAGCGATCGGGTGCGGGGCGGGGCAGGGTGGCCCTCGGGCGAGCTGAGATCGGCCGCGCCGTCCCAGCTTTCTGAACTTGTCTGCCGATCCAGGGCACAGAACCGCGCCATGTAGTTCGGCCCACCCGCTTTAGGGCCGGTACCCGACAGACCCTCGCCACCAAAGGGTTGCGAGCCGACGATAGCGCCGATCTGGTTGCGATTGACATAGATGTTGCCCGCATGGATGGCCTCGGTCACATGCTGCACGCGGTCGTCGATCCGCGTGTGCAGGCCGAAGGTCAGGCCATAGCCGGTCGCGTTGATATCGGTGATCACCCTGTCGATGTCCTGCGCCTTTAATCGGGCCACATGCAGGACCGGGCCAAAGACCTCGCGTTCAAGTGCCGCGATGCCGGGAATCTCGATCAGTGTCGGCGCGATGAACGTACCCTCAGGCGGTGTGGGCATTTCTTTCAGAACCCGCCCCTCAGCCCGGGCTTTGGCGATATGCTCTGCAATACTCTGCCGCGCCTGCGCATCGATTACCGGACCGCAGTCGGTCGAGATCAGCCACGGATCACCCACCTGCAAGGCATCCATCGCACCCTGCAGCATGGTCAGAACGTCCTCGGCGATGTCTTCCTGAAGGTACAGGCACCTCAGGGCCGAGCAGCGTTGCCCCGCAGATTGGAACGCGCTTTCGATGATTGACTGCACAGCCTGTTCGGGCAAGGCGGTGCTGTCGACGATCATCGCGTTCAATCCGCCGGTTTCCGCGATCAGGGGCGTGCCTGGGCGCATATTCTGGGCCATGGCGGTCCGAATTTTCAGCGCCGTCGCAGTTGATCCTGTGAAGGCCACGCCGGAGACGCGAGAATCCGAAGTCAGCGCAGCACCCACTTTCGGCCCGCCGGGCAGCAGTTGCAGCGTATCACGCGGAACACCCGCCTCATGTAGCAGTTGCACGGCGCGATGCGCGATCAGCGGTGTCTGCGGGGCAGGGGCGGCCAAGACCGCGTTGCCGGTGGCTAATGCTGCCGAGATCTGTCCGGTGAAAATCGCCAGCGGGAAGTTCCACGGGCTGATGCAGGTGAAAATCCCGGCGGGTTTGGCTGCGGGAATATTGGCGGCGTAGTAGCGTAGAAAGTCAACCGCTTCGCGCAGTTCGGCCACCGCGTCGGGCAGGGACTTCCCCGCCTCGCGGGCCAGCAGAGCAAAGAGTTCTCCGTAGTGTTCCTCGTAAAGATTGGCGGCTTTGTTCAGAACCTCGGCGCGCATTTCAGCCGTAGCCTGCCATGGGCAGGCACTTGCCAGTGCCAGTTCCACATCCGCCGGGCTGGCTGCTGCCACTGAACCGGGCCGGTCCTGAGGCTGGGCGGGGTTGATGACGGGCGCGTCGGCCTCGGGCTGCGCCTCGCCGGACAGCAAAGGCTGGGCGTACCAGTGATGGGCACGGAACGCATCGCGGGCGACGTCGATCCGGTCGAGCGTTGGTGTATGATGCAGGTCGAACCCGCGCGAGTTTGGACGCTCGGGTGCAAACAACTCGGGTCCGGTTGGCAAAGGTGTGGCCGGGGTCTGCAGCGCAAGAAACGGATCTGCGGCCACGGTTTGCGGCGGCACATCCTCATCAACGATCTGGTTGACGAAGGATGAGTTCGCCCCGTTCTCGAGCAAACGCCGCACCAAATAGGCCAGCAGGTCGCGATGGGCGCCAACCGGGGCGTAGATACGGCAGCGGGAGTTTTGTTTGTCACGGACGATCTGATGCAGGGTCTCGCCCATCCCGTGCAGGCGCTGGAATTCGAACGGTTGATCTTCGGCCATATGCAGGATGGCGCTGACCGTGTGGGCATTGTGGGTGGCGAATTGTGGATAGATACGATCAGTCATACCCAGCAGTTTGCGGGCATTGGCAATGTAGGACACATCCGTAGCCGCCTTATGGGTGAACACCGGAAAGCCATCGACACCCTCGACCTGCGCGCGCTTGATCTCGGTATCCCAATAGGCACCCTTGACCAGCCGCACCATCAGCTTGCGGTCGTGCCGCTCGGCCATCTCATAGAGCGTGTCGAGCACCAGCCCGGCACGCGGTCCGTAGGCCTGCACAACGATGCCGAATCCGTCCCAGCCTGCCAGTGCAGGCTCGGCCATGACCTCTTCGATGACCTGCAGCGACAGGGACAGGCGATCCGCCTCTTCGGCATCCACGTTCAGCCCCATGCCGGCGGCCTTCGCCAACAAGGCAAGTGCCCGCAGGCGGGGCACCAGTTCTTCCATCACCCGCCGTTCCTGTGCCAATTCGTAACGCGGATGCAGTGCCGACAGCTTGACCGAGATACCGGGATTTTCGCGGATGTCCTTGTGCGTGCAGGCCTCGGCGATGGCTGCAATGGCGCGCGAGTAAGACAGGTGATAGCGGGCTGCGTCGGCCTCAGTCCGCGCGGCCTCACCCAGCATGTCGTAGGAATAGGTGTAGCCCTTATCCTCCATCCCCTTGGCGCGCTTCATGGCGGATTGAATGGTCTCGCCCAGCACGAACTGGCGCCCCATCTCTTTCATCGCGCGGCCAACGGCGGTGCGGATCACCGGTTCGCCCAGCCGCTTGATTGCGCCGCGCAGGGCACCCACGGGCGAGGATTTGTCCTCATCCAGCACCCGTCCGGTCAGCATCAGTGCCCATGTCGAGGCGTTGACCAGCGACGAGGAGGATTGACCCAGATGCTTACCCCAGTCGGATGGCGCGATCTTGTCTTCAATCAGCGCGTCGATCGTGTCGGCATCCGGTACGCGCAATAGCGCCTCGGCCAAACACATAAGTGCGACACCCTCATCGGTGGACAGGCCGTATTCGGCCAGAAATACCTCCATCATGCCGGGTGACGTGCTGGAGCGGATGTCGCGCACCAGCTGTGCCGCGGCGTCAGAGATCGCTGTACGGTCCGCCTGTGATAGCTCGGCCTGAGTGATCAGCGCGTCCAGTACGGTGGACTGATTGGCATAGGTTTGGGTGTCGATTTTGGTGCGCAGACTGTGTGACATGTGTACTCCGGGGCTTTTGCCTAATATAACTGCGCTCAGCCAGGAGAATGGACTGTATTTTGCCAATTGGCGGTCGGATGGACTGAAATTGTAGGATCAGAAGATGCAAAACGACTTATTCGGCCTCGATCGGTTCGATCAGGCCATCCTCACGGCGCTTGCTGAAGATGGTCGTATTTCGGTGACGGATCTGGCGCGCAGAATCGGCTTGTCCAAATCGCCCACTCAGTCGCGGCTCAAACGGCTTGAGGCGGACGGGATCATCACCGGCTATCGTGCCATGCTGGATCCAATCCGATTGGGTCTCGACCATGTGGCTTTTGTCGAGGTGCGCCTGACCGATACGCGCGAAAAAGCCTTGGCTGAATTCAACGCGGCGGTGCGCAGGGTCGCCGAGATCGAACAGGCCCATATGATCGCTTCGAATTTCGACTATCTGCTCAAAATCCGCACCCGCTCCATGTCGGAATATCGCGCCGTGCTTGCCGAAAAAATCTCGTCATTGCCGCATGTTGCCAACACCTCGACCTTTGTCGCGATGGAGGCCGTGAAAGAAGCTGGCTTGTTGGCCCCAACAGAAAACAGTTGACCTGCTCTCCGGGCAAATCAGTTTAGAGGGGATGAAACAGACCTTAGCCATATTTTCTGTGGCGCTAACAGTCTCACATGGTGCAACCGCCGAGTGTCCGGCGGCACCAGATAACCTGGCCGGGATCGACCGGTTGATAGATCAGGTTCAGAATGCGACATCCGAAGGCGAGGCCCGTCGTATCTCGGGTCAGATGTGGCAGCTTTGGACAGACGCACCGGACGCCCGCTCACAAACTCTGTTGGATCGCGGAATGTCTCTGCGTGAGGCCTGGGATTTGGCTGGTGCGCTGGTCGAGTTCGACGCGCTGATTACCTACTGCCCTGACTATGCCGAGGGGTATAACCAGCGGGCATTCGTCAATTATCTACGTCAGGACTACGGGGCTGCATTAATCGATCTTGATCGCGCGATTGCACTGTCTCCGAACCATGTTGCTGCGCTCAGCGGTCGGGCACTTTCGCTTCTGGGTCTGAAAAGGTTGGATGAAGCCCGCGAAGCTTTGAATGGCGCACTGGAGTTGAATCCATGGTTGTTGGAACGTGCACTGCTCGCGCCGGGTGGTCTGCTTGACCCACCGGGTGAGGATATCTGATCAAAACAAAAAACGCCCCCGAACCAAAATCAGGGGCGTTACGATTGTGTGGACCCGCCTAGCCGACCAGCCCGTTGTCAGAGCGTTTGATCGCAATCACGGATGAACGTGGTGTGCCGCCATCAGGCCAGTTGCCACCGGGATGCTGGATGCCAACAAACATCGTGCGCAGGTCAGTCGACCAGGCCAAACCGGTGACTTCGCAACCATTCGGGCCGGTCATGAAGCGTACGATTTCACCGGTAACCGGGTCGCCAACCAGCATCTGGTTGTTGCCGTTGCCTGCAAAATCTTCTTCGTTGTCGTCATTGCCATCCGTTTGGATCCAGACCAGACCGGTCGAGTCGATGGCCATTCCGTCGGGCGAGTTGAACAGGTTGCCCTCGTTCACGTTGGCCGAACCGGCGCGGTCATCGGTATGTACAGTCGGATTACCCGCCATGACATAGAGATCCCAGTCGAAACCGGTGGCCGCGTGATCTTCGTCTGCCGGGCGCCAGCGCACGATCTGGCCGTACTTGTTGGCCTCGCGCGGGTTCGGAGCGTTGGGCGAGGTGTCATCGCCACCTGCGTTCGGCTTCACGCCACGGTTCTTGTTATTGGTCAGGCAGCAATAGGCCTCAACGGCAACCGGGCTGGACGCTACCCATTCGGGGCGGTCCATGGTGGTACCGCCCGCAGCCGATGCGGCCATACGGGTGAAGATCAGGATCTCGGCCGCGTCCATACCGGTGGTTTCCGGTGTCAGCGGCAGCCATTCACCGCTCATGTCGTCGTTGAACTTGGCAACATAAAGTGTGCCGTCGTTCAGCAGATTCTCGGTGTCGACACCCGGGGCGTAAGCCGCATTCGAGACGAACTTGTACAGGTACTCGCCACGCTCGTCGTCGCCCATATAGACCACGACACGACCGTCCGTCGCCAGGGTGACTTCGGCATTTTCGTGCTTGAAACGGCCCAGACCGGTGTGTTTGACCGGGGTGCTGTCAGGCTTGGTCGGGTCGATTTCAACGATCCAGCCAGCGCGGTGCGGCTCATTTGGGTTTTTTGACGTGTCGAAACGCGGATCGAACAGCTCGTACCCATTCCAGCTTTCGTCTTTGATGCCGTAGCGCTTCATGCCATCCGCAACCTTCGGTTCATAGCTGGCATTTTCATCCGATGAGCCGAAATAGCCGTTAAAGTTCTCCTCGCAGGTCAGGTAGGTGCCCCAGGGCGTCTTGCCCGAGCCACAGTTGTTCATGGTGCCCAGCGAAGCGGTGCCGGTCGGGTCGTCCTTGGTTTTCATCAGGTCATGGCCGGCGGCGGGGCCGACAATTTTCATCGGAGTGTTATGGTGGATGCGGCGGTTGAAAGGGCTGTCCATGACAACCGACCAACCATCCGGGCCTTCCTTGATCTCCATCACAGTCACACCCTGAATGTTCTGGAACTTCAGAACGTCATCAGCGCTGGCGGGAACACCTTCCTGCGCGGCAGGCAGGTTGATCTTGCGATTCGGATACTCGTGGTTGATCGCGATCAACTCGTGACCCTGGAACGAGAATGTCTCCATCCCGTCAGTGTTCTCACCAAAGACCTTGTCGGAGTTCTCGACCGACCCACCGTCGGTCAGGTCATAGCCATCGGCCTCGGAAAACAGCGGATCGCCCCAGCGCATCAGCATCTTCCACTCATACCCTTCCGGTACATGGACATTACCATCGGTCTGGGCGGGGATCGGCGTGAAGGCAAAGCGCGAGGCTTCAGCCGCCTGCGCCGAAGTCGAGCTCATCAGGCCTGCGCCCATGGCCGCAGCACCCGAGCCAAAGGCCACGACACCGGCCAGAAAGCCCCGGCGCGAAATGGCGCTTTCGACAACGCGGTCAAAGTCGTTTTCCTCAGGGCGGGGAAAATGCAGTTCGTCCCAATCGTCCGCGGACAAGGTGGTGCGGTCAGGGTTGGTCATGGATAGCTCCTGGCTGTCTTAACTCAGATTTGTTCCGCGGATTTAGGGTGCTCACATGACAGAAAATTAACGGTTTTGCTAAAGTTATGTTGCACTCAGCGTCGCAGGCGGATTGAAACTGATCTGGCTGCTGTTCTGATCATGAATCAGACGTGTGTTATAGGCGCGACTAGGCGTAGCGGCTTAGGCGGCCTCTGCCTTGCTTCGGCAATAGCACGACGCACGCACCGGCACCGTTGCGCGCGCCGAGGCCTGATCGAGCAAAAGCTTGATATGCCTTGCTTCGGTCTCTTCACCTCGCCGCACCAGGCATTCATGCAACCCGTGCAGGCTCCAGATATTGCGCGGATGCTGACAGGCGCGGGCCAGCGTGTTGTCCAACCCAAGATCGGCGCGATAGACGGCTTCGGCCTCGTCATATTGTCCGGCTTCCATCAACAAGGCCCCCAGTGCGTGGCGCGTCGGTTGCATCCAACCCCATGGCTCGTCATAGACCAGAGCATCATCCAGTTCGACGGATCGGCGCAGATGCGACAGACCACCCTCGTGATCGCCGGATTTGAAGGCAATTTCACCGTCCATCATCGCCTCACCGATCATCAGGACATCCTCGGCGGTGTTGTTAAAGACCAGGCGGCTTTCGGGCACATTCTTGCGGGCCTGAACGGCCAGGTCTCGCGCCTGTTGCGCAGCGTCCAACTGCCCCAGATTGGCCATTGCCACGGCACGTGCCTGCCGGATTGCTGCGGTGGTATAGCTGTAAAGCTCCGCATCGTCCGGCATGGGTTCATCCAGAATCTCACGCCACATGCCGAAACGGACCATCACGTGAACTTTCTTGCCATAGAAGGATTCGAACAAGTCCGGGAAGAACCGGATCACGTCTTCGGGCAACATCCGCATCAGTTCCTCGGACGCGGCCAATGCCTTTTCGGGCTGACCCAGGAACATCGCACCATAGGCCTCAAAATGTACATTGTGGACGCGGTAAACGGTATAGAAGTTTTCGCCCCCCGCCATGGCCTCGTATTTCCGATCGACCGCAGCGGCACGATGATTGCGCCAGACAACATTTTGATAATCGCCGCAGAGCACATCGATATGGGTGGCCATATGCACCAGATGGCCGCTGTCAGGTACCAGGTCGACCAGGCGATCCCCGTGCAGCAGCGCCTTTTCGGGCGTGGGCGACATCTCCATCAGGTGGATATACATATGTAGCAGGCCGGGGTGATCCCAGGCACCCGGCAGCGTGTCAAACGCCCGCTCCAGCACTGCCTGCGCCTCTGATGTCGAGGCCCCTTCTGCGGGCACCCCGTTCTTCAGATCCCATAGCATCCACGGCGTTCGGTTCATCAGCGCTTCGGCAAAGATCGACGAGACATCAAGGTCATCGGGAAAATCGGTATAAACCTGACGCATGGAATCCGAGAACGCGTCGTTCCATGGACCGTAATCCTCAATCTTCGGATCGGTCGGAAACCGGTGCGAGATTGCCTCGATCAGCGCGGCCTCGACCGGGGTTACCTTGTCGCGCCGGGCCATGGCGGCATCGATCGCCTGCCGGGCCCGCACAAGTGTCGCAGCCTTTTCGTCAGGTTCAAAAAACTCCCAGGGTTTGTTGTAGTTTGGTCCTATCGCATAAGCGACGCCCCAATGCGCCATGCCGCAATTCGGGTCATGCTCCAAGGCCTTCTCGAAGCAAAGAGCTGCGGCCTCGTGATTGTAGCCAAACAGCCAGATCAGCCCCTGGTCGAACAGGTTTTGTGCGTCCCGGGAAGTTGTCGTGATTGCGCGGTGATATGTGCCAAGGTCAAAATCGGTCATTTTGAAAAGTCCCCCACTGTCGATCCGTCACCCGCCGCAAATGGCGCGGGCTACGGATCGCAGCACCATACCACATTTTCGCAACCGGTGCTGGCAGGCGGGCCGCTGGAGCCGGAGAAAACCGCATAAAGGCGTATTTCGCTTCTTGACGCCTGCAAACGCATGGAATACTCAGCCCAAACGCTGAGCGGGTATAGCTTAATGGTAAAGCCCCTGCCTTCCAAGCAGGCTATGTCGGTTCGATTCCGTCTACCCGCTCCAACTCAGCCCACCCATCATGATTGCGTCAAATGGACCTTGTTCGGGTGCTAAACCGCGTCCGTCGCTTGACCCCAACGGACAGTATCGCCAAGAAGCGGGGATTGACGCCTGATAAGGGTGACGACCAAGATACAAGGGCCAGACATGGCAAGAACACGCTCCGCCAGCCCAGCAAACACACCGGCACCCGGTGCCAATGAAGAACGGGCCGGATCGAAGAAGATCGGCGTTTTGCGGTCGCTCTGGCCGTTCATGAAACCCTATCGGCTGCTGATGATCGGCGCGACCCTTGCGCTGATCCTGACAGCGAGCATGACCCTGACGCTGCCATTGGCCGTGCGTCGGGTGGTCGACAATTTCCGCATCGAAGACGGCCACTTGTTAGAGTGGTATTTTCTGGCCGCGCTTGGCATTGCAGGTATCCTCGCCATCGGCACCGGCATACGCTACGCGCTTGTGACCCGGCTGGGTGAGCGCGTGGTTGCCGATATCCGAAAAGCCGTATTTGACCGCGTCATCGGGATGAGCCCCGCGTTCTACGAACGCATCATGACTGGCGAGGTGCTGAGCCGGATCACCACCGACACGACTCTGATTCAGTCTGTTCTGGGGTCCTCGGTCTCAATTGCGCTGCGCAATCTGCTGATGTTCATTGGCGGTCTGGTGCTGATGTTGCTGACATCTGCCAAGCTGACGGGGATGGTTCTTTTACTGATTCCGTTGGTGATTGTCCCCATTCTGGTTCTGGGGCGCAGGTTGCGTGTGATCAGCCGCGAAAATCAGGACTGGATTGCGGCCTCGTCGGGCAATGCAGGTGAGGCGCTGGGCGCGGTTCAGACCGTGCAGGCCTTTACCCATGAGCAGGCGAGCCGCCAGCAATTCGATGAGATGACCGAAACCTCCTATGTGGTCTCGCTGCGCCGCATCCAGACGCGCGCGGTGCTGACGGTCATTGTTATCTTCCTCGTATTTTCAGGCATTGTCGGTGTTCTCTGGATGGGTGCCAATGACGTGCGCAACGGCGTGATGACCGAAGGTGTCCTGATCCAGTTTGTGATCTATTCGATCATCATGGCAGGCTCGGTCGCGGCCTTGTCCGAAATCTGGAGCGAACTACAGCGCGCCGCTGGCGCCACTGAACGACTGGTCGAATTGCTGAACGCGCAGGATACCGTCAACGATCCGGTGCAGGCCAGGTCTCTGCCCACACCCGTGCGCGGCGAGATTCGATTTGATGATGTGACGTTCCGCTATCCCGCGCGCCCGGATGTCATGGCGCTGGATCATTTTTCGTTGCAGGTCAATCCCGGTGAAACAGTGGCCTTTGTCGGGCCATCCGGCGCAGGCAAGACAACCGTGATCCAGATGCTGCAACGGTTCTATGATCCGGATGCGGGGCAGGTCAGCCTGGATGGTGTAGACCTGCGCGACATGGATCGTACCGAGTTCCGCCAGCACATGGCACTGGTGCCGCAGGATCCGGTGATCTTTGCCGCGTCGGCGCGCGAGAACATCCGCTTTGGCCGTCTGGACGCCACCGACGCCGAGGTAGAGGCCGCTGCCCACGCCGCCGCGGCGCATGGGTTCATCTCGGCCTTGCCGGAAGGTTATGACAGTTTCGTGGGTGAGCGGGGCGTGATGCTGTCCGGCGGGCAGAAACAGCGCATCGCCATCGCTCGCGCCATCCTGCGGGACGCACCGGTTCTGCTGCTGGACGAGGCAACCTCGGCTCTGGATGCGGAAAGCGAACGTGCCGTGCAGGGCGCTGTCGACAAGATGCGCGCAGGACGTACGACTCTGATCGTGGCGCACCGGTTGGCGACCGTAAAAAAGGCCGACCGGATTGTCGTACTCGAAGCCGGACGGATCGTTGCGCAGGGCACTCATGATGATCTGGTGGCACAGGGCGGGCTTTATGCACGTCTAGCACGGCTGCAATTCACCGATGGTGTGGCCGCCGAATAAAGTGACGCTCCGGCATATCGCGAACCGCCGTAGCGTCATTCTACATTTTCTCTGACCTGACAGCTAAGCCCTCGCTTGCGCGTGGTTTGTTTTGCTTCCATCTTGGACGCGACAAACAAGCCCGCGCTTGACACGGGAGAGAAAAGGGGAGGAGACATATGGCCTTTGTGGGAGTCGCAGACAAGGCACGAATGGAGCAGGAGATGCCTTGGGAGGATCGGGATGTTCCGGTCACCTTCCATCAATTGCTGTCACGCACAGCGGGCAAGTTCCCCAATCACAAAGCAATGAGCTTTCAGCTGTTGTCCGGCCCTACCGACAAGGCCGAGACGCTGACGTGGTCCGAGCTTTTGGGCAAGGTCAATCAGGCCGCAAACCTGTTCCGCTCGTTGGGTATCGGTGAAAAAGATGTGGTGGCCTACGTGCTGCCCAACTGTAATGAAACGCTGATCACCCTGATGGGGGGTGCGGTGGCGGGTATCGTGAACCCGATCAACCCGCTGCTGGAGCCTGAACAGATCGCTGCAATTCTGCGTGAGACCAAGGCCAAGGTGGTTGTCACACTGAAATCCTTTCCGAAAACCGATGTGGCCCAGAAGGTGGAAGAGGCTGTGCGTCACGCGCCGGGCGTGAATACCATTCTGGAAATCGATCTGAACCGCTACCTGACCCCGCCCAAATCCTGGCTGGTGCCGTTCCTGCGACCCAAGATGGGTGACAAAGAGCATCTGGCCCACGCGGATTACAAGAGTTTCAATGCGGAGCTGGACAAGCACCCCAAGACGCTGAATTTCGAAGACAGCAAGGAGGATCGTGTTGCCTGCTATTTCCACACCGGTGGAACCACCGGTATGCCCAAGGTGGCGCAGCACAAATACTCCGGCCTGATCTATAATGGCTGGCTGGGTCAGACTCTGCTGTTTGATGAAAATGACGTCATCATGTGCCCGCTGCCCATGTTCCACGTTTTTGCAGTGCATGTGATCGTGATGGCGGCCGTATCCTCGGGTGCGCATGTGATCTTCCCGACGCCCGCGGGGTATCGCGGCGATGGCGTGTTCGACAATTTCTGGAAATTGATCGAACGCTGGAAGGTTTCGTTCATCATCACCGTACCCACCGCGATTTCAGCCAAGATGCAGCGCCCGGTGGATGCCGATATCTCGAGCGTGAAAACCGCGTTCTCAGGTTCTGCCCCGCTACCTGTGGAACTGTTCCGCCGCTTTGAAGAGGCAACGGGCGTTACCATCGTCGAAGGCTACGGCCTGACCGAGGCAACCTGTCTGGTCTCATGCAACCCGGTGGATGGTGAGAAAAAGATTGGCTCGATCGGTATTCCGTTCCCCTACACGGATGTCAAAATCCTGCAGGATACGCCGGACGGACCCAAAGAATGCGGCACAGATGAGATCGGCGAAATCTGCATCTCGAACCCTGGTGTCTTCGCGGGCAACACTTATACCGAGACAGACAAAAACACGAACCTGTATCACTTCGACAAATACCTGCGCACGGGTGATCTGGGACGGTTTGATGAGGATGGCTATCTCTGGATCACGGGCCGCGCCAAGGACCTGATCATTCGTGGTGGCCACAACATCGACCCGGCCGAGATCGAAGAGGCCCTGTTGGGTCACAATGCCGTTGCCTTTGCCGGTGCGATCGGTCAGCCCGATGCCCATTCGGGCGAGGTTCCCTGTGCCTTCGTCGAACTGGTCGAGGGGGCATCGGCCACCGAAAGTGAATTGCTGGAATACTGCAAGGTCCACGTACACGAGCGGGCCGCACAGCCCAAGCACATGACCATTCTGCCCGAGCTTCCAAAAACCGCTGTTGGCAAAGTGTTCAAACCGGAACTGCGCAAACAGGCCATCACACGCATCTACAATGGCGCGCTGGAGACAGCAGGTGTGGCCGCGCGGGTCGTGTCGGTCATTGACGACAAGAAACGCGGCCTTGTCGCACAGCTTGACGCGAACGGCTCCTCCGAGGACGATGTCTCGAAAGTGCTGGGGTCGTTCACCCGGCCGTGGGAGTGGTCTGAATAAGCCGGAGGGACAATGGACTATGAACGCCTGATTGACGAAGAAACCTGGGCGTTCATACGCCGCACGGCTGAACGCTATCCTGATGACGCGGTCGAGATGTCCATCGAGGACCAGCGCCGAGTCTATGATGCGATGTGTCAGGACTTTCGCCAGCCGCGCCCGGCGGGTGTAGATGTGCGGGACCGGGACGCTGACGGCGTTCCGATTCGCGTCTATTCCGCAGGCGACCCGACACGAAGCGTGGTCTACTTTCATGGCGGTGGCTTTGTCGTCGGCGGGTTGGACAGCCACGACGATGTCTGCGCCGAGCTTTGCCTGCAGACGGGTTATCGGATCATATCCGTTGACTACCGGTTATGCCCTGAACACGTGCATCCTGCGCAGTTTCAGGACAGCTGGACCGCGACTCTCTGGGTTGTGCGGGAATATGGCGACCCAATCGTGCTTGCCGGAGACAGCGCCGGCGGCAATCTCGCCGCAGCGGTGGCGCATCACGGCCGGGGGCGGCTGGACAATCTGCTCGGACTGGTCCTGATCTATCCGGGGCTGGGCGGTGATGTGGACAAGGGCTCGTATATCGAACACGCCAACGCTCCGCTGCTGACCCTAGATGACGTTCTGTTCTATCAGACCGTGCGCTGCGAAGGTGAAGTACCAGTCGGGGACCCGACCTTTGCACCTCTTCAGGACGGCGACTTCTCGGGCCTTCCACCAACCGTTGCTGTGACAGCTGATTGCGATCCGCTGCGTGATGACGGCTCGGCCTATTGTGACAGGATCAGCGCCGCGGGCGGACTGGCGCATTGGATCAACGAGCCCGGTCTGGTCCACGGCTACCTGCGGGCCCGTACCACTGTCCAACGGGCCGCAGACAGCTTTGAGCGGATATCCGTGGCGATTGAGGCGCTGGGGCAGGGGATCTGGTCTTACGACTGACGCTTAGCGCAGGAACGGTTCCGCTTTCATCGTATCCGCGACAGGCGCTCCCATGCGGTTCAGGATTGTCGGGGCCAGCTGCAACTGATCAATGACTGCGTCGGCCTGTGGACCTTTGGCATCCCCGAAGTAATACAGAGCCGTTTCCTGCTGCAACGGGCTGCGTCCGCCGTGATGGCCGCGTTCATCCTGCCCATGGTCCGCGGTGACGATGACCTCGTAGCCAAGCTGCCGCCAACGGGGAATGAACGGCGCCAGCATTTCGTCCATCACGAAACAGGCGTGGTCCATCTCTTCACAGTCATGGTGGAACCGGTGCCCCATGCTGTCCAGTGTGCAGGTGTGCAGAATGCCATAGTCCAGCCCGAACCGCAGGCACAAGTTGGTGAGTGAGGCGAACAGGTCCACGTCACAAGGCGTCATCTGGTTCGCCTTGTTGTAGCCGGTCATCGAGTGGAACCGGCCATGATTGATCGTCAGGCTGTCGGGCTCGTCATATTCCACATCGCGGACATAGTCGAAGGGGTGGCGGTTGAAAAACTGCGACCAGTAGCTGTGTGTAATGGCCCCGGTGACACCTCCCGCCTCACGCACCTGGCTGAAAATGTCCTTGTGGTTCAGCCGGAATACATTTCCGTTGCCGGTGCAGCCGTGCTCCTGCGGGGACACGCCGGTGTGGATCGAGGCATAGCAACTGGCCGAAGTCGAGGGCAAAACTGAACGCAGCTTCCAAACCTGCGCCTCGCCGCTGTCGACCCAACCTTCCAGATTGCCGAACAGGCGGCGGAAATTGCGCCACGGTACGCCATCAAGGATGATCAAGAGCAGTTTGCGGTCCATGTTTCTTCTTTCCTGCTGCGTTTTCCGGTGACCCTATGGGATTCTTGATCCACGGGGCGTCCATTCACGCCGCCAATAGTAAAATCCCGACACCAACGTGCCGGGATTTCGAAATGTCATCCAGCTGTCCCCTGCACAATCAGTTGCCAGCGCTTTCCATTTTGCGATGGGCGACAACCTCTTCCAGCCAGCCCAGATGCATCTCGGGGACCGAGCTGAGCAGAAGGTCGGTGTAGTCGTCGAAAGGTGGTGTCAGCACATGGCTTTTTGAGCCGTACCGGGCCACGCGCCCCTGATACATCACCGCGATACTGTCGCTAATGGCGCGCACCGTCGCCAGATCGTGAGTGATGAACAGATAGGCCACATCTTCGATCTTCTGCAAATCGAGCAGCAGCTTGAGAATACCATCCGCCACCAGCGGGTCGAGCGCGGATGTCACCTCGTCACAGATGATCATCTTGGGTTTGGCTGCCAGCGAGCGCGCGATACAGACACGCTGTTTCTGACCGCCCGACAGCTCGGCTGGGTAGCGATCGATGAACTTCTCACCCAGTTCGATCTCATCCAACAACTCTACGATCCGCTTGCGCTTCTCCGAGCCGCGCATGTTGAAGTAGAATTCCAGCGGACGACCGATGATGGTCCCGACGGTCTGACGCGGGTTCATCGCAACGTCTGCCATCTGATAGATCATCTGTAATTCTCGCAGATCCTCTCGGGTGCGCCCCTTCAGGTCAGGCGAGAGTTTGCGTCCGGCAAAGGTGATCTCACCATCGCGCGGCGGTAACAGACCGGTGATCACCCGCGCCAGCGTCGACTTGCCGGAACCGGATTCACCCACAATCGCCAGCGTCTGCCCCGGATGAAGCTCGACATTGACGTTATGCAGCACGTCAAAGTTCAACCCTTTGTAGCGCGCAGTGATCCCATCAACGCTGAGCACTGGCTCCTGTGTGGGTTGTTTCTCTTCGTGTTCGATTGAGCGGACCGAAACCAGAGCCTGCGTATACTCTTCCTGCGGGTTGTTGATGATCTGATCGGTGCTGCCGTATTCGACCGTATCACCCATCCGCAAAACCATGATATCGTCACTCACCTGAGCAACGACGGCGAGATCGTGCGTGATGTAGAGCGCGGCGACACCGGTATCAGCAATGGCCTCCTTAATGGCCATCAGAACGTCGATCTGGGTGGTCACATCCAGCGCCGTGGTGGGTTCATCGAATACCACCAGGTCAGGCTCGGGACATAGTGCCAATGCGGTCATGCAGCGCTGTAACTGACCACCCGACACCTGGTGCGGGTAACGATCGCCGATATTGTCCGGATCAGGCAGGCCCAGCTTGGCGAACAGCTCACGCGCGCGGCCTTCGGCTTCTTTGCGGCTGAACTTCTTCTGTTCAACTGCGGCTTCGACAACCTGATCCATGATTTTCTTGGCCGGGTTGAATGACGCGGCGGCGGACTGGGACACATAGGTGACTTCACCGCCGCGTAGCTTGCGGACGTCACTGTGTGGTGATTTCAGGATGTCGCGCCCGTTGACCCAAACCTCGCCCCCGGTGATTTCAACGCCGCCCCGGCCATACGCCATCGAGGCGAGGCCGATGGTGGATTTCCCGGCCCCGGATTCACCGATCAGCCCCAGCACCTTGCCGCGTTCGAGGTCAAAGCTGACCCCGTGCACGATCTCGATGTCATGGGGCTTTTCACCCGGCGGATAGACAGTCGCGCCGATCTTGAGGTCGCGGACCTTGAGAAGGATATCGTCGCTCATCCCCGGCCTCCTTTCAGTGATGTGGTGCGGTTCAGAATCCAGTCAGCCACAAGGTTGACCGAGATTGCCAGTGTCGCGATGGCCACGGCCGGGTAGAGCGCCGCGCCGATGCCGTAGACGATGCCGTCCTTGTTTTCCTTCACGATGCCGCCCCAGTCCGCCAGCGGTGGTTGGACACCAAGGCCAAGGAAGGACAGGGTTGAGATGAACAGAACCATGAAGATGAAGCGCAGACCAAACTCCGCCACCAGAGGTGACAGCGCGTTGGGCAGAATTTCGCGGAAGATAATCCACATCCGCCCTTCGCCGCGCAGCTTGGCGGCTTCGACATAATCCATCACGTTGATATCAACCGCGACGGAACGGGACAGTCGGTAGGGCCGCGTGGCGTCCAGCAGGCCCATCACCAGGATCAGGATCGGAACCGTCACCGGGACAATCGCCAGAATAACCAGCGCCAAAATCAGCGTCGGGATCGACATGATCAGGTCAACAGTCCGGCTGAGCGCCTGATCGGCCCATCCCCCCAGAACCGCAGCGAGAAGACCCAGAGAGGTTCCGGTCAGGAAGCTGAGCAAGGTCGCGGCAGCGGCGATGAAGATCGTGGTACGCCCTCCGTAGATCATTCGAGTCAGCAGGTCCCGTCCGATATTGTCAGTGCCAAGCAGGTGCTCGGCACTGGCGGGCTCCCACACGTCCCCGACCACCTCTGCCATGCCGTAGGGGGCGATTAGGGGGGCGGCGAAGGCCACAAAAAAGTAAGCCCCGGTGAATAACAGGCCAATGGCTGCCGAAATAGGGATGTTCTTCATCATTTCGGGTGCCTCAATCTTGGGTTGGCAAGGATCGACACGATATCGGCCACCATGTTCAGACCGATATACACGGCGGCAAAGACAACGCCACAAGCCAGCACAACCGGCACGTCGCGCTTGGTCACGGCATCGACAAGATATTGCCCCATGCCGGGATAGACGAACACCACTTCGACAACCACAACGCCGACAACCAGATACGCTAGGTTCAGCATGACCACATTCACGATGGGTGAGATTGCGTTGGGAAAGGCATGCCGCGCGATCACCTGAAAGGTCGACAGACCTTTGAGTTCGGCGGTTTCGATATATGCGGATTGCATCAGGTTCAGAATCGCCGCGCGGGTCATCCGCATCATCTGCGCCAGAACCACTAGCGTCAGCACAAATGCCGGTAGTGCAACGGCATAGAGTTTTTGCCCGAAGGACATGGAATCATTGACCATGGCGAGCGATGAGAACCAGCCCAGCTTGACTGAGATGAAGTAGATCAGCACGTAACCGATCAGAAATTCGGGCACCGATACCGTGGTCAGCGTAATGGCTGAGATCAGTTTGTCTGGCCAGCGGTTCTGGAAACGAACGGCAAGCAGACCCAAAAAGATTGCAAGCGGCACTGAGACAACCGCAGCCACACTGGCGAGGAACAGAGTGTTTCCAAGCCGTTTGCCGATGCTCTCGGCAATGTCGAGCTTGTTTGTGAGGGATTGTCCCAGATCACCCTGAACGATACCGCCCAGCCATTCAAAATAGCGGGTCAGGGCAGGGCGATTCAGCCCCATCTCTTCGCGCAGGTTTGCGAGGGCCTCTGGGGTTGCGGACTGCCCCAGGACGGCTTGCGCTGCGTCTCCGGGAAGGGCTTCGGTCAGGCCAAAAATCAGAGCCGAGGCGCCAAACAGCAAGAGGAATCCCAGCGCGAGGCGCTGGGAAACCAGTTTGATGATGGGGTGCATTATCAGTGGCCCGAATTACACGAACCACATTTTGCGAGATATCTGACCGTTCATCATCTCTTGGGTCGGGTCGGTTTCCCAACCGTCCAACTGGTTGCTAATGCCTTCGACAAAGTCGTTGAACATCGGGCAGATCAGGCCGCCTTCGTCGCGGACCATGCGGCCCATCTGGCTGTAGATGACCTTGCGTTTTTCCGGATCCAGCTCGGCGCGTGCGTCGAACAGCAAGTCGTCAAACGCCTGAACCTTGAAGCGCGTATCGTTCCAGTCGGCGGTGGACAAATAGGCGGTCGAGTACATCTGATCCTGCACCGGACGGCCACCCCAGTAGGAGGCACAGAAGGGCTGCACGTTCCAGACCTCGGACCAGTAACCGTCGTTCGGTTCACGCTTGATCTCAAGCGGAATACCGGCCTGGGCCGCAGTCTGCTGGAACAGCGCCGCAGCATCGACCGCACCCGGGAACGCACCGTCTGCAACGCGCAGGATGATGGGCGAACCGTCATGGCCGGAATTCTTGTAATGCTCCGCAGCTTTTTCGATGCTGAACTCGCGCTGTTCGATGGTTTCGTCAAACAACGGATAGGCGGCATTGATCGGCATGTCGTTTCCGACTGAGCCATAGCCGCGCAGCACTTTGTCGACCAGCTCTTCGCGGTTGATGGCGTATTTCAGCGCGGTCCGCAGTTCATTGTTGTCGAACGGTGCGGTGTCACAATGCATAATAAAGACATAGTGGCCGCGGCCGGCGGTTGAATGAACAGTCAAATTCGGAGCACGGCTCAGCAGATCAGCAACCTTGGGCTCGACCCGGTTGATCGCGTGAACCTGACCCGATTGCAGCGCAGCGGTACGGGCGGTCGCGTCGTTGATGACAACCACTTCGACGCTGTCGAAGTTGCCATAGTCGCTCCAGTGGTTGGCAAATTTCTTGAACACATGGCGCACACCCGGCTCATCAACCTCCAGTTGGTAAGGGCCGGTCCCGATGCCTGCACCGGGGTTGTCCATGCCACCATCGGGCTGCACGATCAGGTGATAATCTGCCATCAAATAGGGCAGGTCGGCATTCGGCTCGGTCAGAGTGACCTGGAAGTTGTCACCATCGGCCTTCATCGACTCGATGCCCTTCATGATGCCCAGTGCACCGGACTTTGAATCTTCGTTCGAGTGGCGTTCCATCGTCTTCAGCACGTCTTCGCTGGTCATGGTTTTGCCGTTGTGGAATTCCACACCCTGACGCAGCTTGAAGGTCCAGACCTTGGCATCTGCGCTGCCTTCGACACTTTCGGCCAGGCGCGGCTCAATCGAGCCATCAGGCGCAACCTCAACCAGCGTATCACCGAACTGTTTGCCGTTCTGGAACGGAACCGAGCTTGCGTAGGTTGCCGGATCCAGTGAGTTTGTGGACTCACCGCCCTGCAGTCCGAATTTCAGGTCGCCGCCTTTCTTCGGTCCCGCTGCACGCGCCGCATCCGCGAACATGGTGCTGGCCATCGCTGCCGAGACACCCAGCGCTGCTGCCTTCCCCATAAACTCGCGGCGTGTCAGCTTTCCAGCTGTGACCTCTTTGGTCATGTGAGTGAGTTGTTCGTTCATCCAGATATCTCCCAGTTGGTTGGATGGTCAGCCTGTTGACAGGTTTTTTTATTGACGCACGAGTCAACTTAGGCGCATTCAAGGCTGCCGGGCAAGGTCTAATCGCGTTCCGGGGCTATCCGGAACTCAAATTTGATTCCGCGGGATCGTATCCTCGATCGTGTTTGAGAACACCAAAACCTCATTTTCATAAGCGTTTATCGTTGCACGCAGGAAAAACTGCGTCGCATCGGACCACATTTCGCAGTTGGTCTCGGTGCGCAATTGGGATGCGCCGCGCTGTTGCTCCTGCGTCCAGCGGCACTCTCCCCGTGCTGATAACGGATCGTCCGGGTGAATTGACCATCTTTCGAACGCAGTGCTGCCGGTGATCAATCCGTGCGTCTCGTCACGTAGTTTGCCGAAATCGTCCTCGATGATCAGATAGGTTTCGCCGGTGTTCATGTCGGTCTCGACCCGACGGGTGTTCTGCGCCTCCCGCAGGGTGGTGACTGGTCGCGGGGTTTCAGCATCGGGCGGGGCAAAGCTCCACTCATCCGAATGGCCTGGCATGCGGGTCGGAACAATGATGTCACCGTCGGTCAGGTGCAACTCGGCCGTTTCAGGCGAGGGCCAGATCAAAGGCCAATAGGCGCTGGAAACAGCAACCCGCAGTCGGTGACCCTTGGGCACACGATAGGCGATGTGATCCAGATCCAGTTCGATGTCATACACCTCTCCCGGGTTCAGTGCCTCAGGTTTGGCATGACCGTTGCGATGGGTCAGATTGAGCACGCCATAGGTGATCCTTGTCGAGGCTCCGTCCGGGTGCAGATGGTTCAGCCGAACGGCAATCTGTGCCTGCGGCTTGTCCGCGCTGAGGCGCAGGCGAATCTTTGGCGCGCCGACGATATCCATATCCGCCTCCAACGGAGCACCATCGAAGCAGGCGGACAACGCGTCATCGCCGCGCTGATCCCCCGGCATATCCGGGCCAAGCCAGATCGCGCAGTATTCCCCGCATTCCATCCCGCAGGTCTGGGGCGTCCGAATTCGGGCACTCAATGGCCCGCCGCCTCCAAGTCCTGCATCGGTCAGGGGGAATGTCACCGTGGGCAGGTGCGATGTTGCGCCCTGAGCTTCGGCGATCCAACGACCGGGGCGTTCGTGATACCAGCGCGCAGGGCGCACGCCGTCCATGACATAGGCGCGATAATCGGGATCGTCCTCGACACCTGTATCCAACCCCTTGAGCCAGCGATCCCACCAGCGCAGCGCCTCTTGCAGAAAGCCGATGCGGGGCTCGGGGATGGCGAAATGAGGGTATTTGTGCACCCATGGCCCAACAATACCTTTGACCGGTGCATCAAGCTTTTCGACGAGCCACGGCACGGTGTTCTTATAGGCATCTCCCCAGCCGCCAACGGCCAGCGTCGCCGCGTGAATGGCGCTGAAATCCTCGCAGACCGAGCCGTGCTGCCAATAGGCATCCCGCGTCTGGTGGCGTAACCAGACCGAAGGCAGGAAGGGCTCGGCCTCCAGTCGTTTTAGCCATAGCTCGCGCCAGTTTTGCCGCAGGTCGGGATCCGGTGCGCGGGATGAGTAAGACCACATCGTTGCCCCCCATCCCAGATTCTCGTTCAACAGGCACCCGCCCTTGTAGTGTATGTCATCAGCATAGCGATCCGCGGTCGAACAAAGCGTGATGATGGCTTTCAAGGGTTCGGGCTGCATCGCGGCGACCTGCAAGGAATTGAATCCGCCCCAACTGATCCCCATTATCCCGACCGAACCGCTACACCAAGGCTGTTCGGCCAGCCAACGGATGACCGCGACCGCGTCGTCCAGTTCTTGCTGCGTGTATTCGTCCTTCATCAGCCCTTCGCTATCACCGTTGCCGCGCATGTCGACGCGGATACAGGCATAGCCGCGCTTGGCGAACCATGGATGGGTCAGTGCATCACGGGCACTGGTGCCATCGCGTTTGCGATAAGGCAGATGTTCCAGAATGGCCGGGACGGGGTTTTCGAGGGCGTCGACGGGGCGCCAGACGCGCGCCGAAAGGCGGCATCCGTCCGGCATGGTGATGCCCATGTCGGGGATGTCCTCGATTTCGCGCAGCGCGTAGTGGGGCAGTGACATGGTTCTGATCTCCCGGCCGGATGTTTCCGAAGCCAAGATGTCAGATCAGCCCCGTATTGCAATCACCAGATCCATGACGTTGGTGCCTGTTGGGCCAGTGACCAGCAGAGCGCCAGCTTTGTCGAGAAAACTGCCGCTATCGGCGCGGCGCAGGTAATCTTCGGCTTCTTCTGTCCACGTCTCACCAGTCACAATGGCTCCGGCGGCATCGGTTGGCCCGTCGGTGCCATCGGTCCCGCCTACGATTACTGTCACGCCCGATTGCCCCGCGATCTCACGGGCCAAGGCCAGAGCCAGCGCCTGATTGCGCCCACCGCGTCCGGGATTGTCGGGCAGAATGACGGTTGGCTCTCCGCCAAATACCAAGACGCCTTTGGGCATCTGCCGCAGGCGTGCTCCGATCCTCGCGGCGACAGACAGATAGTCATCATGCATCGCTTCTTCGTTAGCCAGGACCTCAAGCCCCGCTTGCTGCGCTGCCAGCGCTGCGGCGTCACGCGCATGGGCGTTCGAAGCGATGATCGAGGTTTGCGCCTCAAACCCATGGGTCTCCGGCAATGCGCCAATACCCGAGCCGATCACGCCCAGATCATCCCCCGGCACGTCCGATATCGCCAGAACCGTTGCCCGTGCACCCGGGAAATGCGCCAGCAACCCGCCGCCCTTGATCCGGGACAGCTTGCGCCGTTCCTTATTCATCGCACCGATATCCAGACCATCGGCCAACAGCATCCTGTTCAGCGCCTCTAGATCATCAAGGGTTTTTCCGGCAACGAGGTCTTCGGCCAGGGATGACGCGCCCCCCGAGACCAGCAGCAACAGATGGCTGGCGGGGGGCAGGTGTTCGACCGTTTCCCGCAATACACGCCCGGCGGTCAGGCTGCGGATGTCGGGAACCGGATGAGAGGCTTCAAAGACAGCGATATGCTCAGGCAGATCATCTCCATGGCCGTCCTTGGTGACCACCAGAGAGGGCACATCTCCGAACCGCTCCGCTGCGGCGCGGGCCATTGCGCCCGCAGCCTTGCCCACGGCCACGATTTGATCCGGGCGGTCCACCGTCTGCGTGGCGTTCAGCGTCGCCAGATAGCCGTCGACCGCTGCCACACCCGCGCGCCAGAACTCGAGAGCCAGTTGAGTATCCTGCATCAGCTTTCCATCCAAATTGTCACCGGTCCGTCATTGACCAACTCTACTGCCATGTCAGCCCCGAATGCGCCTGTTTCAACTGGAACGCCCTGAGCTGATAACTTGCGCACGAACTCCTCATAAAGTCGTTCGCCCTCCGCCGCCGCCGCTGCACCTGAAAATCCGGGTCTGTTTCCGCGCGACGTGTCGGCTGCCAAGGTGAACTGGCTGATCACCAGGGCTGATCCCTCTATATCCAATATCGACCGGTTCATCTTCCCCGCGTCGTCTTTGAATATGCGAAGCTTTGCAATCTTTTTTGCCAATTGATCAGCCTCAAGATCGCCATCGCCCTGCATTGCACAGACAAGGATCATAAGCCCGGGTCCGGACTGCCCGATTACGGCGCCGTCGACCGTGACCGAGGCTCGGGAAATTCTTTGAAGCAATGCGCGCATGGTCCGTTCTTCTTGTTCACTGAGGTTGTTGGCTTACCCGCGCCACTCGACGATCTGGTCCAACCCGGCGCGTTCAGTACGAAACGCATTGGCCGGATGCTCTGGATTGGCATAGCCGAACGAGATTGCACAAAGGATCAGCCGATCATCCGGTATGTCGAAATAGCGATGCAGAAACGGGCCATAAGATGCAACCGCTGCCTGTGGAATGCTGGCCACCCCCATGGCCTGCGCCGCTAGCGAAAATCCTGTCACGAACCCGCCGCAATCCATTGCCCCATAAGCACCCAGCTCTGCCGGGCTCGACAGGATCGCACAGTGTGGTGCACCGAACAGGGCAAAGTTCTCCATCATCTGCCGGGCTGAGGCGGCTCGATCGCCCTTCTCGACGCCTACGGCTTCGTACAAGGCCCAGCCACACGCGCGCCGACGCTCCTGATACACACCGGAATAGCCTGTGGGGAAAGGCAGGTCCGGGGCTGCATCGGCGCTGGTTGCTTCCTCAAGAAGCGCCTGGCGGAAGCGGTCGGTCTCAGACCCGCTGGTGATTGTCACCTGCCAGGGCTGGGCATTGCACCAGCTTGGCACTCGGCTTGCGCTGGTCACGATCTGTTCGATCAGATCACGCGGCACGGGTTCGGCCCGAAACGCCCGGCAGGAATGACGCGCGTGCAGCAATTGGTTCAAAACTGAAAGCGTCACGGCCCCCTCCGGTTTGGTTGCGGAGAAGATGACCTCACAACACGCAATACACAAGAACGCTATTGCTGGCCGGTCGCAACCAGATAGCCGACACCTGCCGCAACAAGCAGGCCAAGCACAACGGCGATCGTGATCTTGACCGCGGACCAGGGACGCTCTCCCTGAACCCGGCCGGTCCGACCATTGACCACAAAACGATAGGTCTGGCCGCGATACTTGTAGGCCGCCATCCAGACCGGCAGGAGGATGTGTTTAAAAGTGACATCGCGTATGTCTGTCTCAACCGCATGGATGCGCTGCCGGTCGCCGCCGATATCGAACCGCACATCACGCTCGATGACGCGGGCCATATGCGCGCGGGCTTCCTGATAGCCTTCCTGCAGTTCGACTGTGTAGGCCTCAGCGCGGAACCCGGCCAGATATTCCGGCTGATAAGGCTCCAGCGCAGGCAGATCCCAGGGTTCCAGCGCATCGGTATAGGCCTTGGGCAGGGACCGGGACGCCAGCACCAGCACATCATCAAAGAACCTCGCCACCCGTCCCGATTTTGGCGTCCAGCGCACTTTGGGCACCTGCTGTTGAACCCGTTTCCCATCCCGCATCACGGTGCGTGTTTCATAATAGATCACACCGCGCTCACCCCGGTAGCGTGACTTGGTATCCGCATCAAAAGTCCAGTACGGCACATAGATGCCCTGCATCTTGCGCCCCTTGCGGGCGTATTCCTTCAGACCATTTGGCGCGAACCAGAGCCGCCCCAACCAATCACTCATCGCCTTGTGCGCCGAGCGTTCGTCCAGCGCAAAGGGCAGTACGCCGCGTGGTTTAATATGGCGGCTTACACCGGTATCGGTCACGACAGGTGTGGCGCAAAACGGGCACTCTGCGGCATGGGTGTTCGGATCAAACTCGACCTGAGCAGCACAGTTTGGACATGTCAGGACGCGGGTTTCCTCGATCTCGCTGTCAGGCAGGCGATCCGCGATGGCCGCGTCGAAATCCAGCTCTCGCAAACTCGCACCACCCCATGGGCCTGCGCCAATAGGTTCGGAATGACCGCAATGATCGCAGGTCAGCGTTCCGTCCTCTGGGTTATACCTGTAATCCGCACCACATTGGTCGCAGGGAAAGCGGTGTTCTTCGTTGGCCATGATGCGATCCGTTCCGGCTTGCCCGCTCAGTTACGCGCCGGGGGGAGGAGGCGGCAAAATCGTGAACAGTTGCGCCAGTTCCTGCACGTCGCCCGCCTTTTTCCAACCGTCCTGACCGGCGGTCCAGACATGGGTGTCGCGCGTCAGCTCTCCGTCCGCCGCCATGCGACCCATATTGGCTTTGGAAAACGGTCCGCTGGTCTGCCCATCCACCGCGATATGCCAGACATGTTCAACGGGCGGAGGGGGCGGCGGGGCTGTATGCGCAGACGGTTGCGGAGCAGCGGGGGCGGACCCGCCCCACGGGCCGCGCGGCTGACCCGCTGCCATGTTCGACATCTGCTGGGCCATCGCCATACCCATGCCCATGCCAAGACCTGCCCCCATACCGCCGCCCTGGCCGGGGTTGTTCGCCGCCGCAGTCATTGCCTCGGCCGCCGAATACTGGGTGAACTTGCCCAGATCACCCGCCAGCCCCATCGAGGTGCGCTTGTCCAGCGCAGCTTCTACCGCGGGCGGTAACGAGATGTTCTCGATATAGAATTCGGGCATTTCCAGCCCGTATCCCTCCAACACCGGTGAAACCTCGGCTGCAATCAGTTTGCCAAGATCAGCGGTGTTTGCCGCCATATCCAGGACCGGGATGCCCGAACCGGCGATGACGCGGCTGAACTCCTGCACGATGATGTTGCGAATCTGAAAGCTGATTTCGTCCATTGTGAACTCACCATCCGTGCCGACGATCTCAACCAGGAACCTGGCCGCATCTTTCACGCGAACGGTATATGTGCCGAATGCCCGGATGCGCGTGGGACCGAATTCGGGGTCGCGCAGCATGATCGGGTTCTTAGTACCCCATTTCAGGTCATTGAACCGGGTCGTATTGACGAAATAGATCTCGGACTTGAAAGGCGACTGGAACCCGTGATCCCAATGCTGCAAAGTCGTCATGATCGGCATGTTGTTGGTCTCAAGCATATAGAGACCGGGCGTGAACACATCCGCCAATTGCCCCTCATGCACGAAGACCGCGGCCTGACCTTCGCGCACGGTCAGCTTGGCGCCGTATTTGATCTCGTGTCCTTCACGCTCGAACCGCCAGACCATGGTGTCGCGGGTGTCGTCGACCCAGTGGATAACGTCAATGAATTCGCCGGTCAGAAAATCAAAAATTCCCATTGGATTTCTCCTGTCTAAGGGGTCAGAGCGACTGCCCCATTAATTCGCGTGCAATGATACGGACCACCGGGCGTGCCTCGTCCGCACTCATGCCCGGCTTCAGGCGCGGGTCGTAGAGGATGGTCAGCAGCTTTTCGTCATGGCTGGTGAGCAGGGCAAACTCATCATCGTCGTTGAAGATTGACGGTCTGGCCGTCGGGCTGTCATTCGGCAGGCCCAAGCCTTGCGCGATTTCTTCGTGAATGCAGCTGAGCCGCACAAGGTCGGGATGCTCGGCGCGGACCAGAGCGACTGCCCGCGTATAAGTCTGCGGTGCGCTGTTTGGGGCCGAAGCGAACACGAAACAGTAGAACGAACGGGGCAGCCTGTCGAACAGATCAAGCTGCGCCTGTCCGATGCCCGGTATCAACTGCCTCAGCCTATTCTGAACATAGGCCGTGTCGTCTTCGCCCGCGACGAAAACATGGAAATTCGCGTTTCGGCTGACCGTCGAAACAGGGTGATCCGTCAGACGGGACAAGCGACTCGCATATGCTTCGATCCGGGCCGTATCTTGCTGACGAACGGTGGGTGCCACCGATGGGCCGAACTCGGCCTGGATACGGACGGGACCCGACCAGCGGCTGAGTTGCCGACTGGTTCGGCGTCCTCCGGCCGAGACCGCATGTCCGGGATATTCGGAATAAAAGGCGATCGTTTCAAAGTTTCGCGCCAAATCGTCAGCGTCATATGGGGTATCCGGTCCGCCACCATCCGTGCGTAGCAGCCCGCGCGTCAGCAGATTATTCTGCACACCCTCATAATAGCGGGCCAGATCAAGGCTGGCCGCTGACGGTTCCACATAGGCGTTGCTCAGACCCTCTGGCTGCACCGGGCGCGTTTCCGGAACAATAGAAGTCATAAGCGCTTCGTCGCAGCCAGCCAGAGCCAGCAGCGACAGAGCGCATATTGCGATACTGGTCCTGAGAAACGGTCGCACGCCCGTTGTTCCCACTACGCGGGGACGGCCGTTCCGGCAGTGTCGCCAGTCCCGTCCTGCCGCGCCTTGGCTGCAGCAAGCGTGTCGCGCAGTTCAGCCTCCATCTTTTTCAGTTCCTCTTCGGCGGCTGCACGTTTGGCCTTGCCTTCATCCGCAATTGCGAGGCTTTCATTGATCGTGCCGATCAGGTCTGCATTGGCCTGTTTGACAGCTTCAATGTCAAAGACGCCGCGCTCCATTTCTTCGCGGATCATCTTGTTGGACTCACGCAGATTGGCGGCGTTTGAGGTCAGCAGCTCATTGGTCAGGTCATTGGCATCGCGCACAGCGGCGGCGGCTTCGGCGCTGCGCTGGATGGTCACCGCCTGCGCCAACTGGGTTTCCCAGAGCGGCACGGTGTTGACCAGGGTCGAGTTGATTTTGGTCACCAGCGATTTGTCGTTCTCCTGTACCAACCGGATCGACGGCAGCGATTGCATCGTCACCTGACGCGTCAGTTTCAGATCATGGATGCGGCGTTCCAGATCGTCACGCGCGGCGCGCAGATCGCGCAGCTCCTGCGCCTTCATCACCTGCTGGCCCTCAGGGGCGGCCTGAACTTCGGCCTCTCTTTCCGGGATATCGTGACTATCCAGTTCGGTCAGCTTTTCTTCACCTGCCGCAATATACAGCGCCAGCTCATCGTAGAATTCCAGCGTCTTTTCATAGAGCAGATCGAGCGACTTGATGTCTTTTAGCAGCGTATGTTCATGTCCCAGCAAATCGTCGGTGATCCGGTCAATCTGGCCCTGAACGTCTTCGAATTTGGCGGTGAACTTCGCGAAAGGTGCCGCGCGACCCAGCAATTTCTCCCACCAGCTGCGCTCGCGCCGGACGTCCAGTTCACTGACTGAAAATCCCCGGATCGTGGTGACGATATTGCGCAGACTGTCCCCTGCCGGGCCCACGTCCTTGTTGCGCACGTCAGCCAGCATTGCCTGGCTGATTTCCTGCAACTCCGCCTGTGCCGACGAGCCGAACGAGACGATGGAATTGGTGTCCCCCATGTCGATCTCATTCATCCGCTTGCGGATTTCGGCGCCAACCGGCTCGTCAGCCTCTTCCAAAGGCACTATCTCGGCTTGCGGATCGGGCAAGGTGACGGCTGTGATTTCCTGCACCAGCGTTTCGGCCTCGACAGCTTTGTTCTTGATCTCATCGGACATGGGGAAAATCCTCGCTCAAATTGTGGCCGGTCAGTCCAGCCGGACGCCTTCGCGCTGCAGCCTGTCGCGCAGCACATCAATTTCAACCGTCAGATCGCTGCGGTCATCCAATAACATCTTTCGCGTGCGTGCCGCGAAATTCTGTTCCAGATCATCCAGCAGGGCGGTGTAGTCAGCCAGTGTCTGCGCGTCACGGGTGCGGGCATAGACATCCGCAAATTTCACCGTCGCATCGCGTGCACCTTGCAAGTAGACCGTCAGGTACTTGCGCGCGCCTGCCAGATCGCGCGGGTCTTCTTCGACTGTGCGGAACAGTTCGCGGGCCGTGTCCTGAAACCGTTCGACCCGAGCCTCGATCCTGCGGTCACCCGCGCGTTTGATCGCGTCCGTCATCTGGCTCAGATGGGTTTCCGCATCCTCGACAACACGCGCGACACGATCTTGCTGGAAAGTGTCTACGCCTTCCATGCCCTTATCTTTCATTGGATCAAGTCCAAAGGATACGGAATGCAGCGCGGTCGCGGCGACGCCAAATAGAATCGGAGCCAACATACTGGCCTGTGCAGCGGTTTCGGCATCCAGAAACTCGGTCCGATACGCCGCCAGAGCCGCACCAAGTCCGGTAAGGACGCTGGAGAAAATCTTGCGTGGAAAGGCTGGACGGCGGGCGGTGCGCTTGGCGTTATACGCGGACTCGGCCCGAAGGCCTTCGCGCAACAGGAATGCAGCCGCTGTCAGCAGCCCTGCTGCGACCAACCCAATGGTCATGCCGATTGCGCCATCGTTCAACGACAGGAATACCAGCGGAATTGCCGGGACAAACAACACATTCGCGCGCGCGCCTGCGGGTTCGACCCGGGCGCCCTCGAATTGGCCGCGCGGAGGCTGATCCGGCGATGAAGATGCGTCTTCGGGGCTGAATTTCCCGCCATATCGCTTGGCCATGCCTCTACAAGCCCCCCAGAACGCCGGTGCAGACGCCGAATAGCAGCACCAATAGCGCCGCATAGGCCAATTTTTGCACTCCGGTTCCGGACATTGCGCCCCCCCCCAACTGTGGCTGTCACAGAAAAGTTAGGCGATGCGCGGGCTTGGCGCTAGGGGGAAGGTTGCGCTAGCTGCATCAATTGCGAGATTTCTTGCCGACCGGTGGTCGTTTGCGCTGAGGCCGCGCAGGGCGTTTTGCGGGCGCTTTGCCGCTGTCCTCGGTATCCAACCCCAATTGGTCGCGCATGACACGGCGGCGAATTTCCTCGACCTCACCGGGTTTCAGATCACCCAGTTGGAAAGGACCGTAAGACACGCGCAACAGGCGATTGACGACATATCCGATATCCTCGATCGCGCGGCGGATCTCGCGGTTCTTCCCCTCGCGCAGGCCGATGGTCAGCCAGGCATTTGCACCTTGCT
This sequence comes from Alphaproteobacteria bacterium, assembly GCA_030426685.1. GTDB lineage: Bacteria > Pseudomonadota > Alphaproteobacteria > Rhodobacterales > Rhodobacteraceae > Ruegeria. Next base: position 73,833 of record JAUHYC010000003.1, on the reverse strand, counting down.
GGCGGTCCAACGTCACGGTCATGGGCTGGAACCGCTCGCCGTCAATGACCATGCCTTTGCGCAGCGGTTCGAAATCTTCGTCCTTGGGGCGCCCGTTCACCCGCACGCGGTATTTGCGCAGCCACCCGGTTGAAGGCAGTTCGAGCTTGCGCTTGATGCCACCATCATTGGTCAGCAACAGCAATCCTTCGGAATTCAGGTCCAGGCGTCCGACGCTCATTACCCGGGGCATGCCCTCGGGCAGCTTGTCGAAGATCGTTGTGCGCCCCTTTTCGTCACGGGCGGTGGTCACCAGACCGGGAGGTTTGTGGTAAAGCCACAGGCGCGCGGGTTCCGGCTCGGACACCGGTTTGCCATCGACGGTGATCTTGTCCTTTGCGGTCACGTTCAGCGCTGGGCTGCTGATTGCCTTGCCGTTTACGGTCACGCGGCCTGCTTCGATCATTCGCTCGGCCTCGCGGCGCGAGGCGACACCGGCACGGGCCAGTACTTTGGCGATCCGGTCGCCGGGAGGAGGGGTATTGGTCATGCCCTGGCCATAACGCATCCCGGCGACTTGCGAAAGGCAGGTTTCTGAGGCAGTCAGAGGCATGGAGTTCAGATCTCATATGAAACTGGCACTGGAACAGGCGCAGGCAGCGGCAAACCGCGGTGAAGTGCCGGTGGGTGCCGTGATCATTGCGCCAGGCGGTCAGGTTGTTGCCGCTGACGGAAACCGGACGCGAGAGCTGAATGATCCCACCGCCCATGCCGAGATTCTGGCGCTGCGTGCTGCCTGCGCGCAGGCCGGTTCGGAACGTCTGCCGGATCACGACCTTTACGTAACGCTTGAACCATGCGCCATGTGTGCGGCCGCCTTTGCGGCTGCGCGCATTCGGAGGATTTACTACGGTGCATCCGATCCCAAATCCGGGGGTGTTGCCCACGGCGCGCGCGTGTTTTCCCACCCGCAGGCGCATCATCAGCCTGACATCTACGACGGGATCGGAGCAAAGGAGGCCGAGCGGTTGCTTAGGGACTTCTTCGCGGAGCGGCGTTAACGCGTTACCACTTCAAACTGTAAACCGTGTGATCTCCGGGCAGTCCTTTTAATTTTACCGTTATCGGAGCGCCAAAGGTCAAATCACCCTGTCCGCTGACCAATAGCTGCGTCGCATCGGACACGCAGACCTCTCCCGGGGCGGCAGCCGCCGCAACCCGTGCGGCCTTGTTCACAACCGTGCCAAAGAAGTCGTCATCGGTTTGGATGACGTCTCCGGTGTGTATGCCGATGCGGATTTGCAGGCACGGTTCGTCAGGTCTCTCTGCGTTACGCCGCTGTATCTCGGTGGCGGCGGTTAACGCTGTGCGGGCAGATGGGAAGCTCGACATTGTTCCGTCACCCAGTGATTTCACCAGCGTACCGCCTTGTGCCTCGATCGCGTCACGAGCCAATTCAAAGTGTTTTTGTATCGCATCGGTCCACACCCGGTCTCCCAGCATCTCAGCGATGGCTGAGGAATTGACAATATCGGTGAACATGACCGATGCCATGCCTTCGCGCTGATCCTGTCGAAACCCTTCGCGCGCAGCAGCAACCAGTGCGTCCAACGCTTTGTGCTCGATACCAAGTTTCTCCATGTTGGGGATCGGGTTGGACACGTGGCAGTGCACCATCTTCCACACACCGTCTTCCAGGTGCAGGATAAAGGTGAACCGGTGCACCATCGCCCTTTGGTTGCTGGCAAAGTGCAACGTGGCTACGCAATTGGCCCAGCCAATTGCGCCGCATTCAAACGCCTCCAGACTGTGTTCCTGCCAGTCGTATTCCGGAATTTCGGCCACATGATCGGGAAAGCCTTTTCGGAACAGAGAACCGGACCAGAACTCACCATCGGCTGAGCCCTGATACCGCAGGTGTTCTGAGGTGGACAGCATGTTGAAAAGTGCAGCGCCATCCTTGTCATGAACCGCATCGTTCCAGCGTCGCACCACGGCGATCAACTCTGGCGAGGGGCGGATTGGCTGGTTCATGCAGATTTCACCACCAGTTCGCGGGGAATATCGGCCAGAGGCTGGCCACCTTGCGCGGTCACCACAAAACTTTCGGTAATCGCCAGCCCCCAATCCGCAGTCCAAAGCCCCGGCATCAGGTGAAAGGTCATGTTTTCCTGCAGTTCCGTCGTATCTCCGGGCCGCAGGCTCATGGTGCGTTCCCCCCAGTCCGGCGGGTAGCTGAGGCCGATGGGATAACCCGTGCGATTGGCTTTGATGTATCCGGCGCGCGCAAAGCTGTCATAGACACGGGCCGCGACCTCCTCGCAGGTGGTGCCCGGGCGCGCGGCGGTCAGAGCGTCGTCGATGGCAGTCAGCACCGCGGCCTCGGCGCGGCGGATGTCGCCCGGGGGATCGCCCAGAAACAGGCTGCGGCTGGCCGGGCAGTGATAGCGGCGATAGCAGCCCGAGATTTCGAAATACGTGGCCTCGCCGCGTACCAGTTGCCGTTCGTTCCATGTAATGTGCGAGGCAGAGGCTTCGGTGCCCGAAGGGGCAATCGGGACAATCGCGGGATAATCCCCCGGCAGATCAGGCAAGCCTGCAATGCCCGCCGCCTGAACTTCGGCGACCAATTGGTTCTTGGGCATGCTCTCGCGATAGGTTTCGCGCAAAACCTCGTGCATATGCGCGGTCAATTGGCCCGCCTTGCGCATCATTCCGATTTCCGCGTCGCTCTTGACTGCGCGTTGCCAGTTCACGAGACCGGTGGCATCCGTCAGTGCCGAGGTGCCGAAAGCGCGGTCCAGAATGCGATGACTGGCTGCTGAGTAATAATAATTGTCCATCTCAACCCCCAGCCCAGAGGTCCAGCCCCGTTCCTGCAATTCTTGAACCAATGCATCGACGGGGTGATGATCGGGGTGTTGCACGTGCTCTTCCGGCCAATCCAGCAGATCGGTTGCGGCCAGCCATGTGGTTTGCGCCGCGCCGGCTTTGTCCTGCGTCCGCCCCCACCAAAGCGGGCTGCCCGTGGCTGGCAGGATCACCATTTGCGGAACGTAAAAGCTCCACCCGTCATACCCGGTCAGCCAGGCCATGTTTGAGGGATCGGTGACCAGTAGGGTCTCAATCCCACGCTGTGCCATGGCCGCACGGGTTTTGCTGAGACGGTCTGCATATTCCTGTGCGCTGAAATCCGAGGCGGGCATCAGAGAGCGATCGCCTGCATGACTTGGGGTTCGATTACGTCGACACCCGGCAGATTGTCCTTCAGGACCTGCGCCGTTTGTTCGAGGATCGGAAAAGTCTGGTAATGGCAGGGGATCACGGTTTTGAAATTGAAATACCGCTTGGCTGCGTAGGCCGCCCCCTTCATATCCATGGTGAAATGGCCGCCCGCAGACAGGATGCCGATATCGGGTTTGTAATAGTCCCCCATCCACTCCATATCCGCCATGATGTCGGTATCGCCCGAGACATACAGCATGTGCCCTTCGGTCGCGATCATAAAGCCAATTTCGGTGCCGCCTGTACGCAGCCCATCAGGAGTCGAGAAGGTCGAGCTGTGGGAGGCAGGGACCATCGATACCTTGACGCCATTCAAATCCACCGTGCCTCCTTTGTTGAAGCCAACAGTTTCGATGCCTTCTGCCTCGGCCCAGTAACCCATCAGGTCGTATTGTCCGACCACCGGCACTTTCAGATGTTTGGCCAATGGAAGCACATCGACCACATGATCGAAATGAGTATGGGTCAGCAGGATATGGGTGGCCCCTTGCACGGCGGCGTCGTGCTGATCCTCGGGCAATACCGGGTTTCCGGTCAGCCACGGATCGATCAGCAGCACCTGACCTGCGGTTTCAATGCGAAAGCTGCCATGCCCCAGCCAGATGATGTTCATGTAATCCTCCCGTTTTCTGCTTGGAAGCAGCCTAGCATCGGATATGTAAAAATCCATGGACTGGATGCGGGAGATCGACGGCTACTGCGAGCGGATGTCGCCGGCCTATTGGGCCGAGCCGATAAACGCTGTGACCAACACAGCGTTTCTGATCGCTGCACTTGTCATGTGGCGACGCGTGCGCGGGCAGGGGATGCCACTGGCGATGGCTCTGGTTGCGGTTCTGACGCTGATCGGGATCGGCAGCTTTCTGTTTCACACCCATGCGCAGGTCTGGGCGGCGCTTGCGGATACAACTCCGATCCTGCTGTTCATCCTCATCTATATCTTCGTGGTAAATCGCGATGTCTGGGGTATGCGGCCCCTTTATGCGTTTGGGCTGACCATCCTGTTTTTTCCCTACGCGGCGGTGACCGTTCCCATGTTTCAATGGGTGCCGGGGCTAGGGGAGTCGGCGGTCTATGCCCCGGTGCCCTTGCTGATTCTGATCTATGCGTTCCTGTTGCGTCATGTGCAGCCGGATACGGCCCGCGGTATGGTGATTGGGGCGACGATCCTGATCGCCTCGATCACCTTCCGCGCGCTGGATGAGCCGATCTGCACGCGCCTGCCGACGGGGACGCATTTAATGTGGCATATCCTGAATGCAACCATGCTCGGCTGGATGATCGAGGTGTATCGCAGAGCCATTGTAACAAAACGCTTTGCGTCAGTTGCGGAACGCAGCGGCTAGGGCGTCGGGCAGATCGAACTCGTCCAGCACACGCGCGCGTCCCTCGGTGGACATTTTAAGCGCTGTTTTCTCAACGATGCGTTGGATTTTCTCTGCCGAATGCTTGGCCGCGAAGGGTGCAAAATACCATTTCAGGAAGACAAAACAGATCACATCCTCAAGCGCCTGAACGTCGTCATTGCGTTTGATTCCCTGCTTTCGCAGCATCTGCTCGGCGGCTTCGATCTGATCCGCGCTGTACTCCGCCTGCTCCATCAGGCCGCGAACGACGTCTGCGTGATACACCCCCTGCGCCTTGCGCCATGCCAGATAGCCCGCGCGGCCTTCGGGGTATTCGGTGCGCTTCAGTTTCCAACGCTCGACGTGCTGCCCGCGTGCTGCAATCTGCAACGCGTCCGAGGCGTCAGGGAACAAGCGGTCAAGCTCCGCGCTCATGCGTTGACCATACAGCAGCGCTGCGGGTTGGCCGTCTTCAAGGTTGGGGTCTTGCGCATTGGCCGCATCGATCGCGTCCAGGACTGCTTGCTTGCGAGTGCTCATGTTCCGCTCCGTTAGCTTGCCGGTACCTTGCCCGGCGGGGCGGTTCGGCTTGTGGTTCAGAACCATGCTAACGGCTTGTTGCAGCGGGTGCAGCAGACAATTTCATATGCGCCGGATCAGGAGGGGGAAGACTGATCCGGCGCGCCGGGCTGGGCTATTTGCCCGCCTTGGACTGGTCCTTGGTTACCGGTTCAGATACCGGTTCGGGGAAGCTGAGGTTCCGGGTGAGATTGCTCATGTCGATCCCAAGCGCCATGGCCGGAGCGGTCAGAACTGTTGCCGACAAGACAAGGGCGGTCACGAAGGTCTTCATTTGTGTTCTCCGGGTTTGCGTGCGTTACTTCAATGAAGTGAACTCTTCGGTTCACTTCTTCAAGACCATAAGTGAACTAATCGGTTTACTTATGTGCATATCCGGCATTCAAAAATGCATAGGCTGATTTACTGCGGTCAGGCATGCACTGCTCTTGCGAGTGCTGCGGCAGACAGGTAAACGCCCCCTAACGTAGATGAGGGTTTCCGATGTCGATTGACCAAAGCACCGCCGCCAAGGTGGCCAAACTGGCCCGGATCAAGGTCGAGGATGACGCGCTGCCTGCGCTGGCGTCCGAGTTCAACAATATCCTCGGGTTTATCGAGCAATTGAACGAAGTGGATGTCGACGGCGTCGAGCCGATGGTCTCGGTCGAGCCGATGCGCCTGAAGCGTCGTCAGGATGTGGTCACCGATGGAAACCAGCAGGACAAGGTTCTGGCCAACGCCCCCGACGCGCGCGAGGGCTTCTTCGCAGTCCCCAAAGTGGTGGAGTAAGACATGAGCGAACTGAACAAACTGGGCCTGGCTGAGGCCCGCGACGCGCTGCGTGCCGGTGAAGTGACGTCGGTTGAGCTCACCGAAGCCTGCCTCAAGGCTATTGACGAGGCCGACGCGCTGAATGCTTTTGTCCATAAAACGCCCGAAATCGCGCTGGACCGCGCCAAAGCCGCGGATGAACGTATCAAAGCGGGCGACGCGCCGTCCATGTGTGGTCTGCCGATTGGAATCAAGGATCTGTTCTGCACCAAGGGGGTGCCCTCACAGGCGGCCTCGAAGATTTTGGAGGGCTTCAAGCCGGAATACGAATCCACCGTGTCGCAGCAACTGGCGGATGCGGGTGCTGTGATGCTGGGCAAGCTGAACATGGACGAATTCGCGATGGGTTCGTCCAATGAAACATCCGTTTACGGCAACGCGGTCAGCCCGTGGCGGCGCGGCAATGACGACGCCCAACTTACACCCGGCGGTTCGTCCGGCGGTTCGGCCTCGGCCGTTTCCGCCGATCTGTGTCTGGCCGCAACCGGTACCGACACTGGTGGCTCGATCCGCCAGCCCGCTGCTTTCACCGGCATCACCGGCATCAAGCCGACCTACGGTCGTTGCTCGCGCTGGGGCATCGTCGCCTTTGCCTCCTCGCTGGATCAGGCCGGTCCGATGACCAAGAATGTCCGCGACGCGGCGATCATGCTGGAAACCATGTGCGGCCACGATCCCAAGGATTCCACCAGCGCCGAACTGGTCGTCCCGAATTTCGAGGCAATGCTGACCGGTGACATCAAGGGCAAGAAGATCGGCATTCCCAAGGAATACCGCATGGACGGTATGCCTGCCGAGATCAAAAAGCTTTGGGCCGATGGCGCGGCGATGCTGAAAGACGCAGGCGCCGAGATCGTCGATATCTCGCTGCCGCATACCAAATACGCTTTGCCCGCCTATTATGTGATTGCACCTGCCGAGGCATCGTCGAACCTCGCCCGTTATGATGGCGTGCGCTATGGGCGCCGCGCGCAGCTGGCGCAGGGTGATGGCATCACCGAGATGTACGAGAAAACCCGCGCCGAAGGCTTTGGTCACGAAGTTCAACGCCGTGTGATGATCGGTACATACGTGCTGTCGGCAGGCTTCTACGACGCCTATTACAACCGTGCACGTCGCGTCCGCACCTTAATCAAGAAGGACTTCGAGGATGTCTTCGCCGCAGGTGTCGACGCGATCCTGACCCCGGCAACTCCATCTGCCTCGTTCGGGTTAGGCGAAATGACCGAGGCCGACCCGGTTCAGATGTATCTGAATGACGTCTTCACCGTGACCGTGAATCTTGCCGGTCTTCCGGGTATCTCGGTGCCCGCAGGCCTTGATGCACAAGGTCTGCCGTTGGGCTTGCAGCTGATCGGTCGACCCTGGGACGAGGGCGATCTGCTCAACACCGCCTATGCGCTGGAAAGCGCGGCCGGGTTTGTGGCCAAGCCCGGAAAATGGTGGTAAGCCTCAGGCAAGATACGGCAAAATAACCGGAGCAGCCAAATGCGCAAAATGCTTCTGATCCCAGCACTTGGACTTGTTGCGGCCTGTGAAACCGTTGCCCCGGTTTCGGGCACAGGCTTCAACACGCCGGAATATCAGGCACAGCGCGAGGCGCAGCTGGCCGGGCAGGGCCTGGCGGGCAATCCGCTTGCGCCGCCCGAGGTGATCTCGGAACAGCCGCTCTCGGCGCAGGGGACCGTTGGTGCCGAGGCGCCAGCTGGCGATGCATCTGATATTGCGAACCAGACTGCCTTGGCGCTTGCAAACACGTCCGACCAGACAACGACCGCACCGCTGACGGCGACAAACAACGCCGGCATCTCGGACGAACAGGATTTTGAGGCCGTTTCGAACCGTCGCAGCATCGACGACGATGCGGCCCGGATCGAACAGAACCGGCAAACTTACGAGGTCGTCGCACCCTCTGCCGTTCCACAGCGTGGTTCAGATGGGCAGCCCAACATTGTGCAATACGCGCTCAGCACGTCTAATCCGGTGGGCACACAGCTCTACAGCCGCGCGGGGTTCAACCTGCAGGCCAAGGCAGAGCGCAATTGTGCTCAGTTTGCCTCACCGGATCAGGCCCAGATCGACTTTCTGTCCAATGGCGGCCCTCAGCGTGACCGCAAAGGACTGGACCCAGATGGCGACGGATACGCGTGTGGCTGGGATCCCAGCCCGTTCCGCAGTGCTGTCAACAACTGACCCGTTGACGCCGATTTGGCACCCATCGCCCAATTTCGGCGCGCGCCGGGATGGGCGGAAACCGTCCCTCATCGTGCTGCACTACACCGCGATGGACAGCGCCTCTGCCGCGCTGGAGCGCCTGTGCGATCCCGGCCCCGAGGTCTCTGCGCATTACCTGATCGGCTCCGAAGGCACGCTCTGGCAGCTTGTCCGCGAGGCGGACCGCGCCTGGCATGCTGGAGCGGGGGAGTGGCACGGGCAGACAGACATAAACTCGCGCTCCATTGGCATCGAGCTGGACAATCGCGGCGACCATCCATTCGCCGAACCACAAATGCAGAGGCTTGAACAGCTCCTGCGCGAACTCATGCAGCGCTGGACCATCGCCCCGGATGGCGTGATCGGACATTCTGATATGGCACCCGGGCGTAAAGCCGATCCGGGTCCCCGGTTTGACTGGCAAAGACTGGAACAACAGGGTCTTGCCGCCCCGCGCGGCACGGCCATCCAGACAGATATCGACTTCCGTACGCTGGCGCAAAGCCGGGGCTATTCGGCCACCGTCGATGACGAAACGCTGCTCAAAACCACACGCCTGCGCTATCGCCCCTGGGCCAACGGCCCCTTACACCCTGACGATTTCAAGGCACTCGGCACGACCCGAAATCCAACCTGATCCGCGCTTCATCTGGCCAAAAATACTCCGGGGTTGAATTGGCCGGAGGCCAAGAAGGGGCTGGCCCCTTTCTCCCAATCCACTCTTGACGCCACCCAACCCAAGGCATACCCAACCCCTCGCGCGGAGGGCCGGATGGCCGCTGGGGCGTACGCCCGAGAGGAAAGTCCGGACTCCACAAGGCAACGGTGCCGGGTAACGCCCGGGCGGGGAAACCCGACGGAAAGCGCCACAGAAATCAAACCGCCCCGCTTGCGGGGCAAGGGTGAAACGGTGGGGTAAGAGCCCACCGCGCCGCTGGCAACAGCGGTGGCACGGCAAGCCCCACCGGGAGCAATGCCGAATAGGGTCCCCGCGCGGGCCGGTCGGCGTCAGCCGATACCGCCGCTAGGCACGCCTTGGCCGAGAGGGACCGGGTTGGCAGCTCGAGCCGCGCAGCAATGCACGGCCTAGAGGAATGGTCATCGAAGGGGGCAACCCCGGAACAGGATCCGGCTTACAGGCCTTCCGCGCATATTCGCTCAGCCACCGGGTGGCGTGTAAGCCCCGGCCAATGCCGCAGCCTTTTCGGCAATCGCGACGAAATCACTTGCCGGCCAGGCACGCACTGTTTCGATTTTAGACACTGCGCCGGTGCTCGCAACAGCCATTCCGATCGCGACCGCGTCGGTGCCATCGGGGGCTTCACTGATGACAACCGCATCATTGCTTCCCGTGGTCAAGTAGAACGAAATCAGCTTTCCACCCGCTTTCTCGATGAGCGCTTTGACCGGTTCGGTGCGATCCTGTGGTTTGGCCACCATCGCTTTGACGGCTTCCGGTGAATAGGATGCGTAAGTGATAAAGACAGCCATAAAAATCTCCTTCAACTCGAGCTGCAGGGAACCAGTAACCGTAGTGGCTCCTTGGTCCTTTCACACGCACCAGCGTGCAAAACCGAACTCTCCCCGGTCAGACGTGCGACCAGTTCGATCCAATTGCGTGAGTGGTGTTGTTGGACAGACGCCGACCTCGGTGGTCAAAAGCCAATGCGCCGGTTCATCTATGCCGATTGAGGCGCACCATATCACAAACCCGTGAACCCACCAAATCCGGGATGCCGAGGGCGTTGTATGAATTGTTCCATGATCGCACCGAATCCGGTTGACTTGGGCGCGCCAGCAGGTAAAAGCGCACGCTCATAAAGATTCAACCGAAAGGCCCCTGCCTTTTCGGACGCAGGAGATAACCATGGCGAAGCCGACGACAATCAAGATCCGTCTGAACTCGACCGCGGGCACGGGCCACTTCTACGTGACCAAAAAGAACGCGCGGACCATGACCGAGAAGATGACCATTCGTAAATACGACCCGGTCGCTCGGAAGCATGTCGAGTACAAGGAAGGCAAGATCAAGTAATCTGCCCTCCATCTTGAACATTCCCAAAAAGGACCCTGCGATGCAGGGTCCTTTTTTGTTCATAGGTTTAGATACCGGGTCTCGCCGGTTATTCCAAAGGCGTTGCAGGGGCGCATCAGCCCGTCAGGTGTTCTGAGCGCGGGTGGCTTGCTTTTTTACAACCCCTGCCACTACGCTTGAGAAACCCTTTCCAAAATGTTGACCGCCATGAAAAAAATCTTGTTGCCCGCACTTGCCGTTCTGACCCTGTCAGCTTGCGAAGACCCGTTTAATCGCGAAGGCGTTGGTTTCACTGGAATCGATGGCGAACCGCGCACCATCTCCGAGGTCAAGGGCGCTGCGGCGTTTGTGCCTCAAGCAACGAATATTCCTGCCGAACTGGCCGAGCTTCCAACGGTACGTGTGACCTCGGACGAGACCGAGATGTCCAAACTGGCGAAAGTGGCGATTGAGAACGGAGGGCGGACCGACACCTCAGCTGTTGAGCTTTCGGGACAAAGCACCAATCTGCTGCTCAGCACGGTTCAGGTGAATAACAGCCTGTTCGCTGTATTGCGCACCGCCGAAGGCGATACGCGGGTCGAAAACTCGATTGGCTCGGCCTTCGGTGCGCAGACCGAACGCTTTACCGGCTGCCTGCCAGCGGGAGAAGTTTACCGCAAGGGCTCGTCCTCGCGCAGCTCCGGCTTTGCGGTGCCCCTGAACTGCCACTGAGACAAGCAAGCCCGCGATTAAGGTCGAACCCCTGCCAGAACGGCGGGGGTTTTCCGTTATATCTTCGAATTCCGCCATTCCACAAAAGTCATGACTGGACGTAAGCCTGCGTTGGCCATGAGTCTGGCAGACGCGGTGTTGAATGTGGCATAACTGGCGGCCAGAACCTGACCATCTTTCCGAACCAGATGCGCCCGGACCTCTGCGATCAGAGCGGTTCCGATACCGCGCCCGCGATGGTCCTGATCGACGCAGATCTGATGCAGCATTGCCCGGACTTCCGCGCGACGAAACGGCGTGGCTTCGCGCTGCTCTATCTCATATATTGCGTAGCCGAGCAGTGCGCCTTCGTCTTCGTAAACCAGGGAAAAAATGTTGGGCTGGCTCAACCATTCTTCCAGATGTCGGCACATCTGCGGATCAGCAGGAAGAAGAGCATAGCGCTCCGGTTGGTGTTCCAGGTGTAGATCATGAACCTGATGCAGCATCGGCAACAGGCAACCGGCTTGCGAGGGGCAGAGTTGGGTCACGGGCATATCAGGTCTCCATCAAACAAAAAAAGGGCGGGTCGTTTCGGACCCGCCCTCTGGCTCGTGATATGTGAAACGCGTTATTCGCGGTTTCCAAGCAGCTGCAGCAGGAACATGAACATGTTGATGAAGTCCAGATACAGGTTCAGCGCACCCATAATGGCGGCTTTGCCCAGCCATTCCTGATCGCCCGCATGGGCCATCTGCAGGTAAGTGGTCTTGATCTTTTGCGTGTCATACGCGGTGAGGCCGGCAAAGATCAGAACGCCCAGAATCGACACTGCAAACATGATCGCAGGCGACTGCAGGAAGATGTTGATGATCATCGCAACGATCAGACCGATCACGCCCATCATCAGGAAAGTGCCCATACCGGACAGATCTTTCTTGGTGACATAGCCGTAGAGCGACAGCCCCGCAAAGGCGATCGAGGTCACCAGGAATACCTGTGCGATTGAGATGCCGGTGAAGGCAACGAAAATCCAGCTCAGCGACAGGCCCATAACGGCCGCAAATGCATAGAAGAACAGCTGTGCACCGGCTGCCGACAGGCGATTGATCGCCGCGCCAAAAGCGAACACCATGCCCAGAGGCGCAAACATCACAATCCAGCCCAGAATGTTCGGGCTCAGCGTGACAGGGTCACGGAAGATCGACAGCAATTGCGGGCTTGAACCTACAGCCCAGGCCACTGCGAACGTGATCAGCATACCTACGGACATTGTGCCGTAGACTTTGTTCATATGGGCGCGCAGGCCCTCGTCAATCTCGGCGGCGCGCGCACCAGTCGCCGTCCGGATCGTGTCGAATTGTGCCATAAAGGGTCTCCCTTCGATATTCTGTTCTCAGCCTGCGATTGCAGGCCGGTTTCCCAGCAAATATCGGAGAGTGTGGCCCGCGTTTCAAGGGTTTTAAGCCCAAAACTCAGCAAAACTGTCGGCAAATTTGGCAGTATTGGGAAACAAGCCGCCAAAATGCCGGTATTTCTGTATTAATACAGGTGGTTGCGCCAGTTGACCGGGGCGTCCCAAACGGGGCGCGAAGCCTCGGTGTGGGCCTCAGTGCGGTTGATGCCGATATCATCGAGTGCGCGATCGTCCAGACGGGCAAGATCGCGTCGCTGTCGGGCGAGGCTGAAAAGGTTCAGCAGCCGGGTTCGAAGCGTCTTGCGCTTGATGCAGTGGGGGTGCGAGACAGCTATATGGGTCATGGGTTTTGCCCTTTTGTGGTTGAATGATGAAACATCGTGCTTCAATCAATTTCCTTGATCTATATGGGGCAATCTGACATATTTTAAAAATGAATGTTTTTGAACGGTCCCATAAGGAATCTTGAAGATGCGAAATCTGGACATCACCACCTTGCGCTCTTTCATGGCTGTTGCTGATCATGGCGGCGTGACCCGCGCCGCCGGTTTCCTGCATCTGACGCAATCAGCGGTTTCTATGCAGCTTAAGCGGTTGGAGGAACTTCTCGGCCTTGAACTGCTGGACCGGTCGGGCCGCACCATCGCACTCACGGCCTCGGGTGAGCAGCTCCTGGCCTATGCCCGGCGCATGATCGCGTTGAATGATGAGGTGATCGGACGGCTGACGGATCAGGCATTTGAAGGCGAAGTCACGCTGGGTGTGCCACATGATGTGGTGCATCCGTTCATCCCGCGCGTGCTGCAACGGTTCAACGCAAGTTTTCCGCGGGTCAGCGTGAATCTTGTCACCTCAAACACGCGACAGCTCAAGGAAGAGTTTGCGCGCGGTGGCTTTGACCTGATCGTCACCACCGAATCCGGGGCGGGTGAAGGGGCCGAAACCCTACACCATATGCCGCTGCGCTGGGTGGGGGCTGTGAATGGCTCGGCCTGGCGGCAAAAACCTTTGCGTCTGGGGTTCTGCCGCAACTGCATCTTCCGCCCGGTTGCCACCTCGGCGCTGGATGATGTGGGGATCGAATGGGACATGAGTATCGACAGCGATTCGGATCGCACGGTTGAGGCCACGGTCAGCGCCGATCTGGCTGTGGGTGTCTTGCTGGAGGGAACGCAGCCCAGTCATCAGGAACTGATTGACCACGGCGGCGCCTTGCCGGACCTGCCGGTGCAATTTATCAACCTTTATGGTTCGGAACGCGTGCGCGAGGAATATGTGGGGGAGCTCGCCCATCTTTTGCGGCAGAATTTCTCGCGCTCCGGTGCGCAGCCGTTGAAAGCCGTCATCTAATTCTGATCACCACTTTTCCGGTGGATTTGCGCGCGCGCAGCAGTTCCAGCCCATGCTCTGCCTCCTGCAGAGGCAGGACATGGCTGATATGAGGGATGATCTTGCCCGCGGCGTGCCACCGGAACAGAGTGTCGAAGCTGTGGCGCACCACCTCGGGCCGGAAGTTCAGGTAACCTCCGATATAAACCCCTATCACACTTAGGTTTTTGACCAGCAGGTGGTTTGCCGGAATCTGCGGCACGTCACCACCGGCGAAACCGATGGGCAACAAACGCCCTTCGGGATTTGTTGCGCGGAAGGCGGCCTTGAACACATCGCCTCCGATCGCGTCATAGACAACATCCGCGCCGCCAAGCGCCAGCACTCTGTCCCGCAAATCCTCGTCCGCATCTATCAGATGATCGGCGCCTGCCTGCTGTGCCACGGCCAGCTTGTCCGCACCACGCGCCTGCGCAATGACGGTTGCACCCATCAGCTTGCCGATTTCGACAGCCGTCAGCCCGACCCCACCGGCAGCCCCGGTCACCAACAGAGTTTCGCCCGGCTGCAATTTCGCCCGGTGGTCCAGCGCGATCAGGCTGGTGCCATAGGTGATCTGTATCGCAGCGGCGTCCTCGAAACTCATGGAATCGGGCAGGGGCACCGCCCGTTCAGCGTCGAACACACCTGATTCGGCGAGACCGCCCTGTCCGGAATAAACCGCAACACGGTCCCCCGGCTTCAATTCCGTCACATTGTTTCCAGTTTCGTCAACAATGCCTGCGATTTCCATCCCCAACGTAAACGGAGTGTCAGGCGTGTCCTGATAGGTTCCTTTCTGCATCAACAGATCTGCAAAGTTCAGGCCACATGCATGGATTGTGACACGGATCTGGTTTTCGGATGGGGCGGGTAGGGCGATTTCGCACAGCCGCGCGGGTGCCCCTTTGGTCTCTATGCGAATTGCCTGCATCAACGCTCTCCGGGTGTTTTGGCGATATAGGCCGGTTGGCCGGGCGTTTTGTCAATTCCAAACAAAACCAACCGTTCAACCAATGGTTCCGTTTCCTAAACAGAAACGCATAGTTTCTGAAATGGGCGCACAACCACAAACCATAGTGCGTAATCTGCGATTCAACTCGCTTGAAAAATTATTTCAATGCGGCAATATTGTCCTATGGTTCTGTTCGGGGGGCACATCCGAGTTAGGGAGTTCTTAAGCAGCGACCCGCTGGATTGGCGGAGACGGCTGCTTTTGCGTTTTCCCGAACAGTTGTTTGTGTAAAGGAGACTACCAATGACCCATCACGTCGATGTCCATGTGGGCAAACGCGTCCGGCATCGCCGCTGGCTGATTGGCATGACCCAGCAGCAGTTGGCGCAGCAAGTTGGTATCAAGTTTCAGCAAATCCAGAAATACGAAACAGGTGCCAACCGGATCAGCGCGTCTCGCCTCTGGGACATTGCCGAGGCATTGGATGTTCCCGTGAGTTTCTTTTTCGAAGGTCTGGAAGAATCCCAAAAGCCCGAGTCCGAGAAGAAATCGGTACCTGCGGATTTGATGGGCGACAAGGAAGCTCTGGATCTGGTGCGTTCGTATTACGCGATCCCGGAAAACCAGCGTCGTCGCCTGTTCGAACTGGCGCGCGTGCTAAGCGACGTCGCCTGATACAATCGACTTGACTTCGCGGGGTGCTGACCGCACGGGTAAACCATGCAACAGGCCCGACTGAGTGATCTTGAGATAGCCGAAGAAATGGCCGACGCAGCGCGGGCGGCCATTCTTCCTTTTTTCCGGCAAACAAACCTGGAAACCGACAATAAGCTTGCAGGCGGGTTTGATCCGGTGACGGTTGCCGACCGTGCTGCGGAAGAGGCCATGCGTGCGGTACTGGCTGAACACCGCCCGCAGGACGGAATATTCGGTGAAGAGTTCGGGCAGACCACTGGCACCAGCGGGCGCGTTTGGGTTCTGGACCCGATTGACGGCACTCGGGGATTTATCAGTGGAACACCCACCTGGGGTGTGCTGATCGCTCTCAGCTGCGAAGCGGGTCCGATACTGGGTGTGATCGATCAGCCTTATATTGGCGAGCGCTTCGTGGGCGGCACCGGGTACGCATTCGTCAAGGGTCCGATGGGTCGAACCCAGCTTGGCACTCGCGACACCCGCGCTCTGGACCAGGCGATTGTGTTCACAACCTTTCCCGAGGTCGGGACCGAGGCTGAAGGTGAGGGGTTTCGGGCTGTATCCCAGCACGCCAAGCTAACGCGCTACGGGATGGATTGTTATGCCTATGCGTTGCTGGCGGCAGGGCAGATCGATCTGGTGGTCGAGGCCGGACTGAACGCCTACGACATCCAGGCCCCGATAGCGGTGATCGAGGCTGCAGGTGGCATCGTCACCGACTGGCAGGGCAAACCTGCACATGAGGGCGGGCGTGCTCTGGCCGCCGCCACCCCGGAACTCCATGCCGCCGCGTTGGAGATTCTGAAGCAGTACTGAATTCGGTTGCCGCGCGGTCGCGGCAGCCTTAAGCTGTCCCAAGGCTGGTTCTTACGCCCGTTTTCCACCAGCCCTGCACTTCACGCATGAGACGGGCCTGTGTGGGAGTGCCAGATATGACAGAAATTCTGATCCGAAACGCCGATCTGATCGTGACGATGGACGACACGCGGCAAGAGCTTGCCAGTGCCGATCTGCTGATCCGCGGAGGCAAAATCGCCCAGATCGACCACGGGTTGACGACCAGAGGTGAGGTTCACGACGCCTCGGGATGTGTCGTAACGCCCGGATTGGTGAACACCCACCATCATCTTTACCAAACCCTCACCCGCGCTGTTCCCGGTGGCCAGGATGCTCTGCTCTTTGGCTGGCTGCAAACGCTCTATCCGATCTGGTCGCGCTTTGGTCCGGAAGAGATGTTCGTTTCCGCCCAGATCGGCTTGGCGGAATTGGCGCTGTCGGGCTGCACGCTCAGCTCCGATCACCTGTATCTTTACCCCAACGGCGCGCGCCTTGAGGATACGATACACGCCGCCGCCGAATTGGGGCTGCGCTTCCACCCCACGCGCGGTGCAATGAGTATCGGCGAGAGCGACGGCGGTTTGCCCCCCGATGCGCTGGTCGAGCAGGAAGCCGCGATCCTCGAAGACATGACCCGCGTTGTCGACGCCTTTCATGACCCCTCCGAGGGCTCCATGTGCCGGGTTGGTCTGGCGCCATGCTCTCCGTTCTCGGTCAGCCGCGATTTGATGCGCGATGCGGCGCTGCTGGCACGCGACAAGGGGGTGATGCTGCATACGCATCTGGCGGAAAACGACGAAGATATCGCCTATTCTCAGGCCCAATTCGGCTGTCGCCCGGGCCAGTATGCCGAGGATTTGGGCTGGACTGGCACCGACGTCTGGCACGCCCATTGTGTCAAACTGGGTGGGGCCGAGATCGACCTTTTCGCCCGCAGCCGGACAGGTGTGGCTCATTGCCCCTGTTCCAATTGCCGCCTTGGCTCGGGCATCGCCCCGGTCCGCGCGATGCGTGATCAGGGTGTGCCGGTTGGGTTGGGGGTCGATGGCTCGGCCAGCAATGACAGCAGCAACCTGATGGCCGAGGCGCGTCAGTCCATGTTGTTGCAACGGGTTGTAAACGGTGCCGATGCCATGTCCGCATGCGAAGCGCTCGAGATTGCCACGCGCGGTGGTGCGGATGTGCTGAACCGGCCTGATTGTGGTCGCCTGATGCCGGGCAAGCGCGCGGATATCGCCATATGGGATATTGAGGGCATCGAAAGCGCCGGCAGCTGGGACCCTGCAGCGCTGCTGCTGGCCGGGCCGACGCAGGTCAAACACCTCTTCGTCGAAGGGCGCCAGATCGTACGCGATGGACAAATCGCCACCATAGACCTGCCCAAAGCGATCGAGACCCAGAATCGTCTCGCGCGCGCTCTGGTCAACTAGCGGATCCGCTCTTCATCTGGCTAAAAATACCTCCGCCGGAGGCATGTGCCGCAGGCACATTCTGATCACGAATGTGCCTGTCGCCCGCCTATCCAAACGTCTGCCACTGCGCGATCGTCCCCCATCATGATGGTGGGAAACACCGCCTCCCACAGATCGTCCGCATGGGCCTCACGCTGAGCAATCGCCGGGGTCGAGGCAAGGTCGAGGGCGACCAGATCCGCCTCCATTCCCAGTGCCACGTTGCCAATGCGGTCATCCATATGCAGCGTCCGGGCCGATCCAACGGTGCCCAGCCACAACAACTGAGCGGGATGCAGCGGCGTGCCCCGCAACTGTCCGATCTCATAGGCCGCAGCCATGGTCCGCAGCATTGAAAAGCTCGATCCGCCGCCGGTATCCGTCGCCAGACCCACCCGGTGGCCCTCACGCATCAGGCCATCCATGTCGAACAAGCCAGATCCGATGAACGTATTCGAGGTCGGGCAATGGATCAGCGCGGCTTCCACTTCGCGTAGCCGATCCCGCTCGCGCGGTTCCAGATGGATGACGTGACCGTACAATCCGTTTTTGCGCAGCAGGCCGAACTGCTCGTAGGTGTCCAGATAGTCGCGCGCGTTGGGGAAGAGGGAACGAACCCACTCGATCTCATCGGTCTGTTCGCAAAGATGAGTCTGCATCAGACAATGCGGATACTCGCCCCACAAGGCACCCATCGCCTCAAGCTGTTCGGGTGTCGAAGTGGGTGAAAACCGTGGGGTAATGGCATATGACAGCCGGTCGACCCCGTGCCATTTCTCCAGCAACGCCTGTGACTGGTCATAAGCCGTCTGTGCCGTGTCGCGCAGCCCCTCCGGCGCATTGCGGTCCATGCAGGTCTTGCCCGCCACCACCCTTTGCCCGCGCGCTTGAGCCGCGGTGAAAAAGGCATCCACGCTTTCGGGATGGATGGTGCAAAAGCTGCACATCGTCGTGGTGCCGTGGGCGGTGGTCAGGTCCAGATACCGGTTGGCGACTTCCGATGCATAATCGGGATCGCCGAACTTCATCTCTTCGGGAAAGGTATAGCTGTTTAGCCAGTCGATGAGACGCTTGCCCCAGCTGGCAATCATTGCAGTCTGTGGATAATGCACATGCGGGTCCACAAAGCCGGACATGATCAGATGGTTGCCATAATCCTTCACCGTGGCCTCGGGATGCGCCCGCGACAGGTCGGATGCCGAGCCCAGGGCGGCAATACGCCCGTCCTCGATCACCAGCGCCTCGTGAAGTGTGGCCGCTTCGGTCGGTTCACCTTCGAACGGTGAGCCACTGAAACTCAGCACACGTCCTTTCAAAAGCGTCTTCTGCGCCATTTGCCTTGTTCTCCGCCTGTTTGGGACCGTCTTGCAGCATAGGGGGGCGAAAGTTGCGGGTAAATCCGAGCATTGTCATTGTTTTCCGGTAGCTGCTTCTTCTATCTAGAAGCAATCGCGCGGAATGAGGGGCAGAGCATGACCACAGGCAAAGACGAAGCCGGACCCGATCAGCCCCGGGATGACGACGCCTATGCGCTGGCTCCACGGACTGTGGCGGCCATTCTCTATGCGGTGGATGTCGATGATCGCGACAAGCTGATCGAGCTGATGGAGCCATTGCACGCAGCCGATATCGCCGACCTTCTGGAGCAGATAAACCCCTATGATCGATCCCGCCTGATCCGCCTGTACGACAAGGAGTTTGACGGCGACATCCTCTCGGAACTCGACGAATCCGTCCGGGAAGAGGTGATCGGCGTTCTGAAGCCGGATGTTCTGGCGGAAGCTGTCCGGGATATGGAAAGCGATGATGTCGTTGATCTGCTGGAAGACCTCGAAGAGCCCCAGCAGGAAACCATCCTGGGCGTTCTGGAGGATTCCGAACGGATCGCGGCAGAACAGGCCCTGTCGTATCCCGAGAACTCGGCCGGTCGCCTCATGCAGCGAGAGGTCGTTATGGCGCCCGAGCATTGGACGGTGGGGCAGACCATCGATTTCATGCGCGCCAATGACGATCTGCCCGAGCAATTCTATTACGTGATTCTGGTTGATCCGCGCCTCAAACCCGTGGCGCAGGTGACGCTCGGCAAACTGATGGCGACCCGGCGCGACGTTCTGCTGCACGAGATCGCAGATGATGAACTGCACACCATCCCCGTCGATCAGGACGAAGAGGATGTGGCCTATGCCTTCAACCAATACCACCTGATTTCGGCCCCTGTAGTGGATGCCGATGGGCGACTGGTCGGGGTGATCACCATTGATGACGCCATGGTGGTTCTGGATGAGGAGTATGAGGAAGACATGCTACGCCTCGCCGGTGTTTCGGACGAAAGCTCGATCTCGGACAGCGTCGCGGCGACCAGCAAACGGCGGTTGCCGTGGCTGGGTGTCAATCTGGTGACAGCGATCTGCGGATCATTGGTGATTTCGCAGTTCGAGGCGGCAATCGATCAATTGGTAGCACTGGCGATCCTGATGCCCATCGTGGCCTCGATGGGCGGGAATGCAGGAACCCAATCACTGACCGTTGCGGTACGGGCACTGGCGACTCGCGACCTGACAAGCTCGAATGTGGGCCGGGTGATCCGTCGGGAGCTGCTGGTGGGTCTGCTCAACGGGCTTTGTTTTGCCATCGTTCTGGGCACAGTGGGGATGATGTGGTTTGACTCTCCGCTTCTGGGTGTCGTGATCGGATCGGCCTTGGTCGTGAATATGATCATCGCTGGTTTCGCAGGTACGGTAGTACCGGTGGTGCTGGATCGTCTGGGTGTTGACCCGGCACTGGCGTCAGGGACCTTTGTGACGACTACGACAGATGTCATGGGGTTCTTCATTTTCCTGGGACTGGCCAGCGTGGTGCTACTGTGACCAAGACAACCGATCTGACCGAAATCAAAGCCGCTGCCCGCAAGGCGGCCTTTGCGCGGCGCAAGGCCGCGTTTGACGCGCGACCGCCGGGCGCGGCCGGGCGCCTGTCCGAAATACTGGCCGGACATCGCGGCGTTCCCATCTCAGGCTACATGCCGATCCGAACCGAGATTGACCCGGTGCCTGCTATGGCTGAGGCTGCGGCCTATGGCCCGGTCGGCGTGCCCGTCATTCAGGCTGCAGGCCAACCGCTAAAATTCTCGCGCTGGACACCGGAAGGTGCGCTCAAGGAAGGTCCGTTTGGCGCGAAAGTGCCGGTGATCGATGACTATTTCGACCCCGAAATCCTGATTGTTCCGCTTGTCGCGTTTGATGCACGGGGCGGGCGTCTGGGCTATGGCGGAGGTTTTTATGACCGCACGCTGGAAGGGTTGCGCGCCAAACGCCCGACGCTGGCGATCGGTTTTGCCTTTGACGCGCAGGAAGATAGTGACCTGCCGCTTGAACCGACAGATCAGCCGCTGGACATGGTTGTCACGGAAAGCCGTGTGTTGAGTTTCCGTTCTTAGAACCCAAGCTTGTAAAGACGCCCCGCCACTTTCCGGTGGATGACGGGAGGCAGAAGATCCTCAAGCAGCGCGCGTCGTGCGACCTGCTTATCCCTCTGATCGGTGGTGCCAGGCCGAGGCTTGAAGAGCGTCGTATGGGATTTGCGGGTACTGTCCCAGGTCGCTGTATAATAGTACAGCGCGATGGACTTGCGGGGTTCGCCATCCGGATGGTTCACAGTTTCCGGGTTTCCATGCCAGCTGGTCGAACTGGTGTTGAAGATGCACATGCGGTTGAACTGCGGCACAAACCCCGCGACCTTTGCGGTCATGTCCTCGTTCCAGACTTCGAACGAGCCGCCGTATTCCTCACGCCAATCCTTGTTTAGGTAGATCAGCATATTGACCCGGCGCTCCAGATTCATACCGCCGTGGTGATTGAAATCCGCGTGGATATCGAGGTGCCCGCCATTTGATACAACGTGTATGCCTCCGCCTGCAAAATAGGGATCCGGGATCAGCCCCTTGATGCCGGTGAGTTCTTCGAGAAAGGCCAGTACAGGGCGCGAGTTCAGCGCATAGAATAATTGGCGCGTATAGGGCGGCAGGCGCTCGGGCTGATAACTGGTCTTCAGTTTTTCCTGGGCCCGGTCAAAACTGGTTTCAGCTTCGGGGAGCTGCTCTAGATCCTCCAGCACGCGATCCAGAATGGCGGGGTTGAGGAAGTTGTCATAACCACCATAGGGGAACGGTTTTTTGGACTGATAGTCCTCGGAAATACTCTGCGCCGCTGCCCGGGCGTCCTTTGTTGGCAACAGGAATGTTTCGGGATCAAGGGCGAGGACAGGAGATGACATAACATACGACCTAACAATAAATGGAATAACACAGCTATCGAGACGGACTCTGCCGCCGACCGAAGCCAGGTGTCAACCGTTTCGATCACGTCGAATTACCCGGTTCCGGGTTCAGCGATAGATAGTAAACAATCTTTTGGCGAGATAGCTCATTGTTCATGTCGCATGGGTGAAACGACGATCTGTGCACCTATGTCGCCTCTTTGCGCGATTGAAACCAGACGGCGCGCCGGAACCGCTTGCGCTTGTCCGGTGTCAGACTTAGGACAGTCCGCATGAAAATACTCTTTCTGGGTGATGTTATGGGGCGCGCGGGGCGCGCTGCTGTACAGCAACATCTGCCACGTCTGCGTGACGAATGGCGGCTGGATTTCGTTGTCGTCAATGGCGAGAATGCCTCGAACGGGATGGGGTTGACCGGGGATCATGCCAAGCTGTTGCTGGATGCCGGTGCCGATTGCATCACGTTGGGCGATCATGCCTTTGATCAGAAAGACATGCTTCAGTTTATCGAGAAAGAGCCGCGCATCATTCGCCCGGTGAATTTTGCCAAGGGTGCACCGGGGCGGGGGCATCGGCTGTTCACCGCTCCGGGCGGGCGCAAGGTGCTTGTTGTGCAGATGTTGGGCCAGGTGTTCATGAAACGGCCTTTCGATGACCCGTTCTCGGGAATTGAGCCGATCCTAAAATCACACCCACGGGGCGGGCAGGCGGATGCGATCATTGTCGATATGCACTGCGAGGCCACGTCCGAGAAGATGGCAATGGGCCATTATTGCGACAGCCGCGCCAGCGTTGTGGTGGGCACTCATACCCATGTGCCGACGGCAGACGCCCAGGTTCTACCGGGTGGCACCGCCTATCTGACCGATGCCGGTATGTGCGGGGACTATGACTCGGTCATCGGCATGGACAAACTGGAACCGATGCGCCGGTTCATCACCGGAATGCCCAAGGCGCGTTTCTCTCCGGCCACCGGCGAGGCCACATTAAGTGGTGTATTCGTCGAGACCGACGACCGTGATGGCAAGGCGAAGTCGATACATATGGTCCGGATCGGTGGGCGATTGCAGCAGACGGGGCCGCAATAGCCGCATGTTATGCTTGCTCTGCTGCGTGCAATACGTGAAACTGCACGATGGGCGCGTATGCCAGGCCAGGGTTCGGACAGAATACCAAGAATGCACTTCCTTCAACTGACAGAAACGGGCAGCGCGATACTGGCGCTGATGATTGTCGCGGGCATGTTCGTCATGTTCCTGCGCGAGGTCTACCCGACCGAGGTGGTGGCGATTGGCGGCACCGCGCTGATGCTGGCGACCGGCATTTTGCCATATCAAAGCGCGCTCGCGGTGCTGTCCAACCCGGCGCCGTGGACCATTGGGGCGATGTTCATCATCATGGGGGCGCTGGTGCGGACCGGGGCGCTGGATGCGTTCACCTCGACCGCGCAGAAACAGGCGCAGGTCAATCCGCGCATCGCCATCGGGTTGCTGATGGGATTTGTCGTTGTCGCCTCGGCGGTGGTGTCAAACACGCCTGTGGTCGTGGTGATGATCCCGGTTTTTGTCCAGATCGCCCGAACGCTGAATGTCCCGGCCTCGAAATTGCTGATCCCGCTCAGCTATGCGGCCATTCTGGGCGGTACGCTGACTCTGATCGGCACCTCGACCAACCTTCTGGTCGATGGCGTGGCCCGCGCACAGGGCATGACCGCGTTCACGATTTTCGAGGTTACACCGCTGGGCATTGCGCTGGTGATATACGGCATGATCTATCTGCGGTTCATTGCGCCGCGCCTGCTGCCTGACCGCGACAGCATGGCCGAGATGCTGAGTGACCGTTCGAAGATGAAATTCTTTACCGAGGCTGTGATCCCCCCTGACAGCAACCTGATCGGTCGTGAAGTAACCGGTGTGCAATTGTTCAAACGCCCCGGCGTGCGCCTCATCGACGTGATCCGGGGCGACGAGTCGCTGCGCCGCAATCTCAAAGGGGTCGAGTTGCGCGTGGGCGACCGGGTGGTCTTGCGGACCGAGATGACCGAGTTGCTGAGCCTGCAGAGCAACAAGGAACTCAAACGTGTCGATCAGGTCTCGGCGGTTGAGACCAAGACAGTCGAGGTACTGATCACGCCGGGATGCCGGATGGTCGGGCGTACGCTGGGTGCGATGCGTCTGCGCCGCCGCTATGGCGTTTATGTGCTGGCCGTACATCGCCGGAATCAGAATATCGGGCGTCAACTGGACGATTTGACCGTACGCGTGGGTGATACGCTGTTGCTTGAAGGGTCACCCGCAGACATCCAGAAGCTGGCCGCTGACATGGATATGGTCGACGTCACTCAGCCCTCGGCACGGGCCTTCCGTCGTAGCCATGCCCCAATTGCCATCGGATCGCTGGTCGGAATCGTGGCGCTGGCCGCGTTTGGTGTTGCCCCGATCCTGCTGTTGTCTGTCATCGCGGTTGCCGTGGTTTTACTTACCCGCTGCATCGACGCGGATGAAGCGTTTTCCTTTGTCGAAGGTCGCCTGCTGGCGCTGATCTTCGCGATGCTGGCCATCGGTGCCGCGCTAGATAAATCCGGTGCGGTTTCTCTGATTGTGGAGGCGATTGCCCCCGCGCTGGGTATGTTGCCTCCGTTCCTGATCATCTGGGCGGTTTATCTGCTGACCTCCATCTTGACCGAGCTGGTCTCGAACAATGCGGTTGCGGTAGTGGTGACGCCAATTGCGATCTCTTTGGCGCAGGCGGTGGGGATCGATCCGCGCCCGCTGGTGGTGGCGGTGATGGTGGCAGCGTCGGCGTCATTCGCGACCCCGATCGGCTATCAGACCAATATGATGGTCTACGGCCCCGGCGGATACCGGTTTACTGATTTTCTGAAAGTCGGTGTGCCGCTGAACCTGACCGTAGGCTTGTTGGCCTCACTTCTGATCCCGTTCATCTGGCCGCTATAGGACAGGCGCGGATTCGCCGAGATTCGCACGCGGGTCTTGTAAACTGTGATCCGGCCACAATCTTTTCAGCACAGACGGATGAGAAAGGACGGGATCATGCCTTTTCCAAAGCTTGGACAAGCCATTGTGGCCATCGCAGTTGTATTGACCTTGCTGGGCAGCCAGAGCTCGGCCGGATCGGTCACCGGCACAGCGACTTATCGTGAACGGATCGCCGTACCACAGGACGCAACGCTCTTCGTCGAATTGCAGGATATATCGCGCGCAGATGCACCGGCAGTCACGCTGGCGTCTCAGCGTTACGCCTTGACCGGAGCGCCCACCGAGTTTGAGCTGAGCTTTGACAATGCTCTGATAAAGGACGGCATGACTTACGCCGTCCGCGGATCGATCTATAGTGGGGATCAGTTGCTGTTTACCACCGACACCGTGCATCCGGTGCTGACCAATGGGGCCGGGGATGAGACCGATCTTGTGTTGGTACAGGTGAGCGGTCAGGGCGCGGCAAAACTGGAAAATACCAACTGGACCGTAATCGGCATCAATGGCGCGGTGGTGGACGCAGAACGTCCGCCCCAGATTTCTTTCACTCAAAACGGATCGTTCAATGGTTTCGGCGGCTGCAACCGGTACATGGGACAGGCTGAGCTATCGGGTGACACAATTGCATTTCCCGACAACATGGCGGCGACGCTGATGGCCTGTCCACCAGCCATGGAAGAGGTTGAAGATCAGTTCTTTGCGGCCTTGCAGGGTGTCACCACCTACGCCGTTGCCGGCGACAGCCTCGTGCTGCTCGACGCTGCGGGAGAGCCGGTTCTGAAATTCATTCGCACCCAGTAATCACGCCACGACGCGCGAGCGCCCGGCGTTTCGGCCCGAGAAGATGCAGCCGCCAAGGAACGTGCCCTCAAGCGCGTTGTAGCCATGATAGCCGCCGCCGCCAAAGCCCGCGACCTCTCCGGCGGCGAACAGGCCGGGGACGGCCTGACCGTCGGCACCGACCATCTGGCTGTCCAGATTGGTCTGCAACCCGCCCAGCGTCTTGCGGGTCAGCACGTGCAGCCTGACTGCGATCAGTGGACCGTTTGACGGATCAAGGAACTTGTGGGGCCTGGCCGTTCGGATCAGTTTGTCACCCCGGTAATTGCGCGCGGCCAGTATCGCCATCATTTGCGCGTCTTTCGAGAAGGGGTTGTCGACCTGCGAATCCCGCGCCTCGATCTGTGCGCGTAGATGCGCCTCGTCGATCAGATCGTCACCCAGCCGGTTCATGCCGCCAACCAGTTCGGTCAGGCTATCGGCGACGATGAAGTCTTCGCCCTTTTCCTTGAACGCCTCAACCGGTGCGGTGGCTTTCGCGCCTGACAGGATGCGCTGGCGGATCACCTCTTTCCAACTTCCCGAGGTGAAATCGGGGTTCTGCTCCGATCCCGACAGGGCGAATTCCTTCTTGATCACCTTTTGGGTCAACACGAACCAGCTGTATTCATAGCCCGTTTTCAGGATCTCGCGCAGTGTTCCCAGCGTGTCGAATCCGGGCAGGCAGGGCGGTTGCAAACGGTTACCGCGCGCGTCGAACCACATCGAGCTGGGGCCGGGCAGAATGCGAATGCCGTGGTCGGGCCAGATCGGATCCCAGTTTCGTACGCCTTCGGTGTAATGCCACATCCGGTCGCCGTTGATGACATGCCCGCCTGCCTTTTCGCTGATCGGGATCATCCGGCCATCGACGTGAAAGGGCACGCCCGCCACCATGTCGCTTGGCGGTTCGCCCAACCGGTCACGGGGCCAGTTCCTGCGCACCATTTCAAAATTTCCACCGATCCCACCCGAGGTAACAATGACCGAAGGCGCATGGACCTCGAACTCGCCGACTTCGTCGCGGTTGGTCTTGCCGCCGCGCTGTGCCGTATCGTCCGCAAGCACCTCACCAGAGACCCCCTTGGCAGTACCGTTTTGCATAATGATATGGCTGACCCGATGGCGAAACTTCAACTGGATCAACCCGGTATCGACATGCGTGCGGATGCGGCGGATAAAGGGCTCCAGCACGCCCGGGCCGGTACCCCATGTGATATGAAACCGCGGAACTGAATTGCCATGCCCGTCGGCATATGACCCGCCGCGTTCGGCCCAGCCCACGACCGGAAACCAGCGCAGGCCCATCTCGTGCAGCCAGGGGCGCATCTCTCCGGCAGCGAACTCGACATAAGCCTCAGCCCATCTGCGCGGCCACGCGTCCTCATCCCGGTCGAATTGCGCGCTGCCCATCCAGTCACGCAGGGCCAGATCGTGGCTGTCGCGGATACCCATCCGGCGCTGTTCGGGTGTGTCGACCATGAAGAGGCCACCGAGACTCCAGAAGGCTTGCCCGCCCAGAAAATGTTCGGGCTCCTGATCCACGATAATCACGCGCTTGCCACGATCGCCAAGTTCCGCTGCGGCCGCGAGACCAGCAAGGCCACCGCCGACCACAATTGCGTCTGCTGTGTCACTGCTCATCGGCTGTCCTTTCAACGGCTGCGGAACCAAAGAATAAAGGGCGTCACAACGACATACATCGTGATCCCGTAAACGGCGGCGGGCACCGCAAGGGGGCTGAACCCGGTCGTCGTACCGGTAATCAGTGCGGCCAGCGCAATGCCAAGGGCTGAGTTCTGAATACCCGTTTCGACCGAAACCGTCTTGGCCTCGCCCCAAGACAGGTTGGCCATGCGCGACAGCGCGAGGCCGATCAACAGAAGCGCGACGTTCAACGAGATCAGTGCCGCCCCGATTGAGCTGAGATTTTCAATGAAAAACTGCCAGTTCCCGGCCAAAGCTGCGACGACGATCAGCACAAACAGGATCGCTGCAAGTTTTGACAACGGTGCGTCGATCCTGAGCGCGAGGTTGCGCGCAAAGTGGCGCAGGCTGACGCCAAGAGCCACGGGCAGGGTGGTGATCAGAAACAGAGCCGTGGCCAGCGACCCGATCGACACCTTAGGTGCGGCCTCAGCCATGAAATGCCCGATGGACCATGCCGCCAGCACCGGAACCGTCACAATCGAAAGCAGGCTGATCACGGCGGTCAGGCTGACCGACAGCGCGACATCTCCATTGGCGAATTTCGACAGGATGTTGCTGGTCACCCCGCCGGGGCAAAAACTCAGCAGCATGACACCGACCGCGATCTCGGGTGGCAAGGCGAACAGCGTCACGGTCAGCAAGGCCGCCAGCGGGATCAGCAGCACCTGACTGATTGCACCGATGGCAAACGGGTAACCGCGGGACAGGACTCGACGGAAGTCAGCCACCTCCAGCCCGACGCCCAGAGACAACATGATGATCGCCAGCGAGATCGGCAGGCCGACATTGATTAGAAAATCCAAGAACAACTCCTCCCAAAGCTGTTCGGGCCAGCCTATGCGAGGCGTCGAGGATCAGGCAACCGCGCCGTTGGGTCACCCGTAGCGTTGTGCGAACCGGCGCAGGATTTCACCCGGCTGCGTGACGTCTGCCGCGTGGCACATATCGATCAAGTCCTGCGCGTCTTCCGGTCGGAAATAGCCGTGATCCTTATAGATATGGATCCGCTGCTCGAAATCCCTGGCGTCCGCTTCCGGGTGAAACTGGGTGGCATAGACATTCTGACCCCAGCGGATCATCTGATACGGGCAGGGGTCCGATGCGACCAGATGCACACAGCCATCCGGTAGGGATTGCACGGCCTCCTTATGGCCAACAAACGCTTCGAATACCGGTTGCAGGCCCATGGTCAGCGGGTCCTTGGCGCCGTCTTCGGTCAGGTGGCAACCGGACGGGCCTACCGGTTCGCCATATTGCCGCTTGCTGACATCGCCTCCCAGATGCGCCGCGAGGATTCCCAAGCCGTAACAGCACCCCATGAACGGATGATCCTGCGCCGTGATCTGCGGCATCAGCCCCATGATCGCGCCTTCGATCTTTGCGTCCAGGGGGGATTTGGTGGCTGGGTCGTCACTGACGCAGCCCGGACCTCCGCCCACGATGACACCTGCGTAATCGGTCACGTCCAGCCCATCGGGCAGGTCTTCACAATCCAACCGGATGCGATGAGTCTGCTCTGGGGCAAGCCCGGCCTTATCCAGGATTGAGGCATATTCGGCGTCCGAAGCATCGGTTTCGGGGCGCAGCTGCAGGATCAGAAATCGTTTCATGGGCCGCCTTTACCTGTCAAAGCGGCCAGAACACAAGGATCGCGGGAACCGAAACTGCTATGATTAGGATTTCCAGCGGTAACCCCATGCGCCAATAATCTCCGAAATGATAACCGCCGGGACCCAGAACCAGCGTGTTGTTCTTGTGCCCGATCGGCGTCAGAAACGCGGCAGAGGCCGCCACCGCCACAGTCATCAGGAACGGGTCGGGTGAAACTTCAAGCGTGCGCGCCATCTGGATGCCAACCGGGGCCGCGACAATGGCGGTGGCGGTGTTGTTCAGCACGTCCGACAGGGTCATCGTGACAATCATCAGCACCGTCAGAATCGCCCAGGCTGGCAGGCCATCCGTCAAGCGGATCAGCGCGTCAGAGATCAGTTCGGTGCCGCCAGACGTCTCAAGCGCGCTGCCGAGCGGGATCATCGAGCCCAGCAACACAACCACGGGCCACTCGATATGATTGTAGATATCGGCAATCGGCATGATCTTGGTCAGGACATAGGCGACCACGACCAGACCCAGAGCAATGGGCAGGTAGATCAACCCGATACTGGCCGCCAGCACTGCGGCTGCAAACAGGCCGATGGCAAGCCACGCCTTGTCATTGGCAGTTACGTTCAGGCCGCGCTCGGCCAGCGGCAGACAACCCAGCCATTCCGTCACATCCGCACCCCGGTCGCGCGGGCAAAGCAACAGCAGGATATCACCCGGCTCGACCACGGTTTTGCGAACCTGCTCGGTAATGCTACGGCCCTGACGCGAGATGCCCATCAGAACGGTGCTTTGTCGCCAGGCCAAACCCAGCGCCTGCGCGGTTCGTCTGGCGATGCGCGCGCTTTCGGGAACGACGACCTCGATCACTTCGACCCCTTCGCCCTCAGCCGTCAGCACCTCCTGACGCCGGGAGTCCGAGAAGTCCAGATTGAGCCCGGCACGAAATTCATCCAACGCTTCGGGCCGCGCCTCCAGCACCAGCGCATCACCCTCGTGCAGGGTCGCATGAGCCGATCGCCCATACCGTCGCTTGCCCTCCCGTATCAGCCCGATGATGGCAACGTCGGATTTTTCGGCGGTCTCATAAAGCTCACTGACCCGTTTTCCGATATGTGGCGACTCGGGCGGAATCGTCAGTTCGGCGATATATTCGGCCAGAACTTCCGAAGGTTCCTCCTGCGCGCCCCGATTGGGGATCAGTCGCCAGCCGATCAGTGCGACGAAAGCCAGACCGGCAATCGCAGCCAGCCCGCCTACAGGGGCGAAATCGAACATCTGAAACGGCTCGCCCAGTGTCTCGGCCCGGATCGAGGCGATGATGATGTTGGGCGGCGTGCCGATCAGCGTGGCCATGCCACCCAGAATGGTCGCAAAGCTCAGCGGCATCAGCGACAGCCCAACCGGACGCCCCGCCTTGCGCGCGGTTTGAATGTCGACCGGCATCAACAGCGCCAGCGCGGCCACGTTGTTCATGAAGGCGGACAGAACAGCGCCGATCCCGCCCATCAGCGCGATATGCGCACCCAGACCGCGCGAAGCATCAACCAGTGTTCGCGTGATCATGAACACCGCGCCGGACCGCACCAAACCGGCAGAGACCACCAGCACCAGCGCGACGATGATCGTCGCCGGATGCCCGAACCCGGCAAAGGCATGATCAACCGGCACCACGCCCAGCGTCACCGCAATCATAAGGGCGGTAAAGGCCACAAGGTCATAGCGGAAGCGGCCCCAAAGCAGCATCCCGAACACAGCGATGAAAATCGCAAAGAGAATGATCTGATCCGTCGTCATCCCGCCACCATAACGGCGCATCCGGGCCGGGCAAGCCGATCTCTTGATCCTGCCCCCCGCAAACGTCTATATGAGCGCCAAACACGCAATCACGATGACGAGGACGCATTATGGCAGGCCACTCCAAATGGGCCAACATCCAGCACCGCAAGGGGCGTCAGGACGCCGCGCGGTCCAAACTGTTTTCCAAGCTTTCCAAAGAGATCACGGTTGCCGCCAAGATGGGCGATCCCGATCCCGACAAGAACCCGCGCCTGCGTCTGGCGGTCAAAGAGGCCAAGTCGAATTCGGTGCCCAAGGACGTGATCGACCGCGCGATCAAGAAATCGGTGGCAGGTGAAGGCGACGATTATGAAGAAATCCGGTATGAGGGCTACGGCCCCAACGGTGTCGCCGTGATCGTCGAGACGATGACCGACAACCGCAACCGGACCGCATCGACCGTGCGCTCGACCTTTTCCAAGAACGGCGGCAATCTGGGCGAGACCGGCTCGGTCGGATTCATGTTCGAGCGCAAGGGTGAGGTGGTTTATCCAGCCACCGCAGGCGATGCGGACACGATCTTCGAAGCCGCCATCGAAGCCGGGGCCGAGGATGTCGAAAGCTCGGAAGACGGCCATATCATCTGGTGTGCCGATACCGACCTGAACGAAGTGTCGAACGCCTTGGAGGCCGCGCTGGGCGAAACCGAGTCCACCAAGCTGGTCTGGAAACCCACCACAACGACCGAACTGGGTCTGGAAGACATGCAAAAGCTGATGAAGCTGGTGGATGCACTGGAAGATGACGATGATGTGCAGCGCGTGACCACGAACTTCGAGGCCACCGATGAGGTGATGGCACAGCTGTAGCGCGCCTCACATCGCAGAACGAACCGAGCCCGGCCCTTGTGGTCGGGCTTTTTGGTGCGATGCGGCGCGCAACAGAGTTCTTGGACCGAACGGACCGTGACGATACAGTCAGACATAATTGGCAAGAGGCCGGAAAAGACGGTCTGATCGTGCGACGCAGGGCATCAGCAGATGGCAAAGAACACCATTGATACGGGCCGCCGAAACCTGCCGGTTCTGGCCAGTCAAAGCATCCTGTCACAGGTGGCCTGGACCTTGGGCAGCCCCTCGGTCGTGCTGCCGTTTCTGGCGGTGTCACTGGAATTGCCAATATTCTTGGCTGGGGCACTGGTATCGATCCGGATGACCGGCAGCATGATCTCAGACTTGTTCCTTGCCCGGCCCATCGCGGCGCAGGCGCGCAAGAAACGCGGGATCGCTCTGACCGAAATCGGTATCGGGGGCTGCCTGTTGATGGCATTGGTGATTGCCGCCACAGGCAGCGTACCCCTAACCGCGATTGCATTCGTTGCCGCGTTTTTTCTGATTGGCCTGATTCAGGAAAGCCAGTCATTGATGTTGTCCGACCTTTTGGGTGATCATCTGAGGCCGAAATCCCGCATGATCATCCACTATCTTCAACTTGGTGCCGGAGGTCTGGGGGCCATCGGGTTGGCGCTGTTGATCCACGAGATCACGAAGGGAAACCCGCCTTTCTCGCGCCACTCCGCGGTGATTGCGGCGTCAGTGGTGTTTTTCCTGTTTTCAGCGCTTTGTATTCTGGGGATGGCAGAAAGTGTTCCGGACGATAAGACCAACCCGAACCTCAAGCCCATACATCGCCAATCCCTGCGCGATATCGTTTCGGACATCGCCAGCATGTTCGAGCAGCAGTGGTTTCGGCGCTACATGGTAATGCGCCTGCCGCTGGTGGTCGTTACGCTATCTGTACCGTTCTTTGCACTGATCACAGCCGAGGCGCATCACGCCTCAGCTAAAGGTCTGACTGCGGTGATCATTTCCTCGGCTTCCGGATATCTTGTTTCCGCACCTTTGTGGCAGGCCGTGAACATGAAGTCTCATCGTGCCGTTATGGTTGCCGGCAACCTGATGATTGCGGGGACGGGAATCGTGCTGCTGGCCTTTCACTATCTGCACATCGATCACGAGGTCCACCTGCACGCCATCTCGCTGTTTGTCGTTTCGGTTGCGGCCACCGGGATTTCCAGCGCACGCAAGCTGTATTTCCTGGATGTTGCCCCAAAGGATCAACGCGTGCAGGGCGCTGCGGCGATCAAGGCCATCTGTCGGCTGACCGCAGTGATACTTTCCGCAGCAATGGCGGGTGTCGCGCATTTGCACGAGGTTGCAACAGCCATTGGATTCATCGTGCTGGTCAGTTTCTGGGCAGCCTTTGCCTGTTACCGCATTGTACAGCCGCAAAACCCCAAGGTGTCGGGCGCCTAGTCCGGCCTACCCGGCGGGATCAGTGCGCAGGCGGCTGCGTGCCGCACCGCTCGGGTGAGCGGCGACAGGGCTGGCGCCAAAACGCGCCCGATCTGCCAGGTCAGCTCAACATCCAGCGGGGCATTGGGTATGACTTCACGTAAACGTCCATCATCAATCGCCTCGCGCACCAGACCTTCGGGGTTCATCCCCCAGCCCAACCCGGCAATCGCGGCTTCGACAAATCC
This sequence comes from Alphaproteobacteria bacterium, assembly GCA_030426685.1. Classification (GTDB taxonomy): domain Bacteria; phylum Pseudomonadota; class Alphaproteobacteria; order Rhodobacterales; family Rhodobacteraceae; genus Ruegeria. Next base: position 40,439 of record JAUHYC010000003.1, on the reverse strand, counting down.
TTGTGACGACGGCAGGAAATGCGAAGGCGGAGAGATCCGGCTACCGGTTCGGGCCATGATCCATGTTTTTTGCAGATTGTCCTTGCGGTTAAAGGTCAGGCACGGCGCGCGGGACAGGGATTTGGCCGATACCCCCTCGGCAAACCACTGGCGCACGAAGTTCGGGCTCGCGGTCGGTAGGTAGCACAGCGTGCCAAGGGGCAGCGCGTCGCATCCCGTGACTTGCTGACCACCAACAGTAATCGCTGCGCTGACCTCACCCCGTCTCAGCCATTCAGCAGAATGATCCTGATCATCGATCACCAGATCAAACAGCATGTCGCTGGTTTGCGCCATGGCATCGATGAACCATGTGGCCAGACTGTCGGCGGGGATGGCGATGCGCACGCGGGCAGGGCCGTCGCGCTGGTCCAGCGTGATCTCGCGTGCCAGCTGCGCCTCAAGCAGACCGATATCCTCGGCGTGCCTGGCGATGCGTAACCCGGTGGGTGTGCCGGTGCAGGGCGTACCGCGATGGATCAATGCAGCACCCACCCGATCCTCCAACGCCTTGATCCGCTGCGAGACGGCAGAGGGTGTTACCGCCAGCTCCGCTGCGGCGGCTTCAAAGCTGCCATGGCGTAGGATCGCCGACAGAGCGGACAGGTGATGCGGGTCGAGCAGCATTAGCCAAACTTAACACGATTGAGTATCTTTAATTTGATAGACTTGCCCGCTGTCGGTAGTCAACGGCCATCAACAGGAGGCCGCATGTTCCCATCTTTGATCGCCGGGTTTGTCCTGAGCTTCAGCCTGATCCTTGCCATCGGGGCGCAGAACGCCTTTGTCCTGCGTCAGGGCCTGCGGCGCGAGCATGTCTTTGCCCTGTGCCTGACCTGTGCGGTGTCGGATGCGATCCTGATCGCCGCAGGGGTTGCCGGGTTCGGCACTCTGGCAAAAGCCGCGCCGTGGTTCGAAACGGTGATGCGCTATGGCGGAGCCGTTTTTCTGACATGGTACGCGCTGCGCAGCTTTTGGTCTGCCTGGCAGGGCGGTGCAGTGATGGAAGCGGGCAAGGGGCCTCGCAGCAGCCTGCGTGCGGCGCTGCTGACGGTGCTGGCCTTCACCTGGCTCAATCCGCATGTCTATCTGGACACGGTTGTGCTGATCGGATCGATCTCGGCCCAGTATGAAGACCGGTTCGGATTTGCCTTGGGCGCGATGTCGTCGAGCTTCGTATTCTTCTTTTCGCTGGGTTATGGGGCCAGAGTCCTGTCGCCCGTCTTTGCCCGCCCGCGCGCATGGCAGATATTGGATCTGGTCATTGGGGTGGTCATGTTGATGATCGCTCTGAAACTAGTTGTCATGTGAAGGGTTGTTCTCGGAAGAAATCCGGTGTTCAACCGATTGCATGACCTCACCCCACGATCTGAACCGCCCCCTGATCGGCATGCTCTGGATGTTTGCCACCGGGTTGTCCTTTGTGGGCATGAACGCCTTGGTGAAAGTTCTGGGCACCAGTATGGACCCGATTCAAGCGGCGTTCCTGCGCTATGTGTTCGGGTTGGTGTTCCTGCTACCGGCACTGCCTGCGCTGCGCAACACCACCCTGACACGCCGGAGCCTGACTTTGTTCGGACTGCGGGGTGGTGTTCATGGCATTGCCGTAATGCTTTGGTTTTATGCCATGACCCGGATACCGTTGGCCGAGGTGACGGCGATGAACTATATGACGCCGATCTATGTCACTCTGGGTGCAGCATTGTTCCTTGGTGAAAAGCTGGCCTTTCGCCGGATAGCAGCCATCTTAGTTGCTCTGATCGGAGTTATTATCATTCTGCGTCCCGGTTTTCGGGGCATCGCGCCCGGACATCTGGCCATGCTGGGAACTTCACTGGCGCTTGGCGTGTCCTATCTGCTGGCCAAGGTTCTGGTCCGCGAAGTCCGACCGTCAGTCGTGGTGGCGCATCTGTCGATCTGGGTCACGATTGTTCTGATCCCGTTTGCCATCGCAGTTTGGGAGACGCCCAGCCTCGGCGATCTCGGCATTTTGATGCTTGTCGCCAGCTTTGCCACCGCCGGGCACTACTTCATGACACTCGCCTTGCAGGCAGCCCCAGTGGCCGTCACCCAGCCGGTGACGTTTTTGCAGCTGATCTGGGCCACCCTTCTGGGCGCGCTGGCCTTCCATGAGGGCGTCGATATCTGGGTGATCGCTGGCGGTACACTGATTCTATGCGCTGTCAGCTTCATCACCTGGAGAGAGGCCGTTCTCAAACGTGGTGGCGACATGCCACCAACGCCGCCACACGGGTCTGAGATCCCTATGGCTCCGCGCCGGAATTGATTGACTGGTCAATAAAAAGAACATAGCCTTTTTGACAGACTGCACGGCTGGCAAAAGGGGTGGAGATGCCGAAACTCGGAATGGAACCGATCCGGCGGGACGCGATCGTCAAAGCGACGATTGCTGAGCTTGGGGTGCAGAAATCCCTTGATGTCACCGTAAGCCAGATTGCCAAGCGCGCCGGAATGTCCAGCGCTCTGGCGCATCACTATTTCGGCGGCAAAGAGCAGATTTTTTTGGCAGCCATGCGCCGTATCCTTTCTGATTTCGGGGCCGAGGCGCGCGCGCAGCTTGAGACTGCGGAACCCAATGAACGGGCGCAGGCCATTATTCATGCCTGTTTTGCAAAGTCCTGCTTCACCCCTGATGTGATCGCCGCATGGATGACCTTCTATGTGCTGGCGCAAAGGAATGACGACGCACTGCGTCTCTGGCAAATCTATCAGTCCCGGATCCGGTCGAACCTGATACACGCGCTACGCCCGATGATGCGAAATCCGGTCGAGGCGGCGGAAGACATGATCGCACTGATCGATGGGTTGTATATTCACGCCGCCCTGAATGCCCCCCAGGAACCGCAGCTGGCGGTAAATCACGCCTTGCGCGTGTTGGCGACTTTTCTCGAGGCTGAAAAATGACAAAACCGAACATTCTGATCCTGATGGTGGATCAGCTGAACGGAACCCTCTTTCCTGACGGTCCCGCAGACTGGCTGCACGCGCCGAACCTCAAAAAGCTGGCAGAACGCTCGACCCGCTTCGCCAACGCCTATACGGCGTCGCCACTTTGCGCACCGGGGCGCGCCAGCTTCATGTCCGGTCAGCTTCCTTCACGCACCGGCGTTTATGACAACGCTGCCGAGTTTCGCAGCGATATCCCAACCTATGCACACCACTTGCGCCGTGCTGGCTACTACACCTGCCTGTCGGGCAAGATGCATTTCGTCGGCCCCGACCAGATGCACGGGTTCGAAGACCGCCTGACCACCGATATCTACCCGGCTGATTTCGGCTGGACGCCTGATTATCGCAAACCGGGTGAGCGGATCGACTGGTGGTATCACAACATGGGCTCGGTCACCGGTGCGGGCGTGGCCGAAATCTCAAACCAGATGGAGTATGATGACGAGGTCGCCTATCACGCCACGGCCAAGCTTTATGATCTGGCGCGTGGCAATGACGATCGCCCCTGGTGCGTCACCGTCAGCTTCACCCATCCGCATGACCCTTATGTGGCGCGGCGCAAGTTCTGGGACCTTTATGAGGATTGCGAACATCTGGAACCCGAAATTGCTGATCTGGGCTATGACAATCAGGATCCGCATTCTCAGCGCATTTTTGATGCCAATGACTGGCGCAGTTTCGACATCACCAAAGAAGACATCCGCAAATCCCGCCGCGCCTATTTCGCAAATATCTCCTATCTCGACGACAAGATCGGCGAGATCCTCGAAGTGCTGGAAACCACGCGGCAAGAGGCGATAATCCTCTTCGTCTCCGATCACGGCGATATGCTGGGCGAGCGGGGCTTGTGGTTCAAGATGAACTTCTACGAAGGTTCGGCGCGCGTGCCCCTGATGATTTCGGCACCTGAGCTGCCCGTGGGTCGCATCGATACGCCGGTGTCCACCATCGATGTGACGCCGACGCTTGGATCGCTCGCTGGTGTCGATATGGCCGAGATCGCACCCTGGACGGATGGCGAAGACCTCGTACCACTGGCGCAGGGTGTTGAACGAACCGCCCCAGTGGCCATGGAATACGCGGCCGAGGCCTCGTATGCGCCGCTGGTTTCGCTGCGCTACGGCAAATGGAAATACAACCGCTGCGCGCTGGACCCCGATCAGTTGTACGACCTCGAAGCAGATCCGCATGAACTCACAAATCTGGCGAACAATCCCGAACATGCGGGCACCTTGCAAACCCTGCGCGCCAAGTCCGAGGCGCGGTGGGACCTCGCCCGTTTCGATGCCGAGGTGCGCGCCAGCCAGGCCCGGCGCTGGGTGGTGTACGAGGCGCTACGGCAGGGCGGCTATTATCCGTGGGACTACCAGCCTCTGCAAAAGGCCTCTGAGCGTTACATGCGCAATCACATGGACCTGAACATTGTAGAGGAGAGCCAGCGCTTTCCGCGCGGCGAGTAGCCCTTTCACCTCTTTGAGAACACTCCCGCCGAAGGCGATGAGGGTTTTCGACGAAACTCTTGCCCCCGCAGACCCGGAGACACGAACATGGAAGCAGATTTTGTCATCGTCGGCGCAGGATCGGCTGGGTGTGCGATGGCTTATCGGCTCAGCGAAGCCGGAGCCTCGGTCCTGGTGATCGAACACGGCGGCACCGATGTGGGGCCATTCATCCAGATGCCCGCCGCGCTCAGCTATCCGATGAATATGTCGCGCTATGACTGGGGGTACAAAACCGAGCCCGAGCCACATCTGAACAACCGCCGCCTGGCTTGCCCGCGAGGCAAGGTGATCGGCGGGTCGTCGTCGATCAACGGTATGGTCTATGTACGTGGACATGCGCGCGATTTTGACACCTGGGCCGAGATGGGGGCGGATGGCTGGTCCTATGCTGACGTGCTGCCCTACTTCAAGCGGATGGAAACCTGGCATGATGGTGGCCATGGCGGCGACGCCGCATGGCGTGGCACCGACGGTCCGCTGCACGTCTCGCGCGGCCCGCGCGAGAACCCGTTGTTCAAGGCCTTTGTCGATGCCGGCCAGCAGGCGGGCTATGAGGTCACCGGGGATTACAACGGTGAAAAGCAGGAAGGCTTTGGGCCAATGGAGCAAACCGTCTGGAAAGGGCGGCGCTGGTCGGCGGCAAATGCCTATTTGAAACCCGCGCTAAAGCGCGACAAATGCGAGATCGTGCGCGGTCTGGCATCACGCGTGATTTTTGAGAGCGGTCGCGCCATTGGCGTTGAACTGATCCGTGGCGGAAAGAAGGAAGTCATCCACGCCCGGCGCGAAGTGGTTCTGGCGGCCTCGTCGATCAACTCACCCAAGCTGCTGATGTTGTCCGGCATTGGCCCTGCGGCGCATCTGACCGAACATGGTATCCAAGTGGTGGCGGACCGGCCCGGAGTGGGGCAGAACCTGCAGGACCATCTGGAGCTCTATATTCAGCAGGCCTCATTGCAGCCGATCACGCTCTATAAGCATTGGAATTTGATCAGCAAGGGGATGATCGGAGCGCAGTGGTTGTTCACCAAAACGGGCCTCGGCGCATCGAACCAGTTTGAAAGCGCTGCATTTATCCGCTCGAAACCCGGTGTGGAATATCCTGACATCCAGTACCACTTCCTGCCCATCGCCGTCCGGTATGATGGGAAGGCAGCGGCAGAGGGGCACGGATTTCAGGCGCATGTGGGGCCGATGCGGTCTCCGTCGCGGGGGGCGGTGACCTTGCGATCGGCACAACCCGAAGACGCCCCCATGATCCGGTTCAACTACATGAGCCACGAAAGAGATTGGGAGGATTTCCGAACCTGCATTCGCCTGACCCGCGAAATCTTTGGGCAGAAAGCCTTCAGCCCTTTTGCGGGCAAGGAAATCCAGCCCGGCGTGGATGTTCAGTCGGATGAGGAACTGAACGCTTTTATCGCAGAGCACGCTGAAAGCGCTTATCATCCCTGTGGCACATGCCGCATGGGCCAGGCTGACAACAAGCAAGCGGTGGTTGATCCGCACGGGCGCGTGATTGGTATTGACGGGCTGAGGGTGGCTGACAGTTCGGTCTTTCCGCAGATCACCAATGGTAACCTGAACGCCCCGTCGATCATGGTTGGCGAGAAGATGTCGGACCATCTTCTGGGTAAGAAGGCGTTGCCACCGGCAAACGACCGGCCGTGGGTTCATCCGCAGTGGGAAATCGCACAGCGCTAAGGAAAATTCTTATGAAAGCCCATCGAATTCCGGCACCCTTCCAGCGGATTTGATCCGCGTCAAAGCAACACCGGATAGGCATCCTTAGTCTTGGGGCGTAACGCCAACAAAGGAGCGCACAGGATGTCCCACACCCCGCATGAACTGGCCGAAGAGTTCCCCGACAAGGTCGATGTGATGAGCCAGCTCAAGCAGACGGATGCGCATTTCGCACGGCTTGCGGATGAGTATCACGAGGTCAATCGCGTCGTGCATCGGGCCGAAACCAATGTCGAACCGATGGATGATCTGGCCGAGGTTGAATTGCGCAAGAAGCGTGCCGCGCTCAAGGATGAAATCTGGTCGATTTTGTCAAAAAGCTAGGGGAAAGGCGGGGGCTCTGCCCCCGTCTCGGCAAGCCGCGACTCCCCCGGAGTATTTTTGGCCAGATGAAGATCAGGTGACCTCGTAGGGCAGGGTGCCACGGGTATGAGCGTCAATGCTGAGGCGGCGCTCAAGCGGCGGGACGGAACGCTGGTGGCAGGTCTGGCGTTCGCAGATACGGCACGAGATACCGATCGGTTCGAACGCGCTGGCGTTGTTGATGTCGAGGTTGTCTGCATAGACCAGCGCCTCGGCGTGGCGAATCTCGCACCCAAGGGCGATGGCATAGCGTCGGACAGGAGCCCCAAAGGAACCACCGGATTTGGATACATCGCGCGCCAGCGAGATGTAGCGGACACCATCCGGTGTTTCGGCCAGTTGCTGTAGGAAACGTCCCGGTGTTTCGAAGGCGCGGTGGACATTCCACAAGGGGCAGGCCCCGCCAAAACGCGCGAATTGCAGACGCGTGGCCGAGTGGCGTTTGGTGATCGTTCCGGCCTGATCGACGCGGACGAAGAAAAACGGGATGCCTTTGGCCCCGGGGCGTTGCAGCGTCGACAGCCGGTGGGCGACCTGTTCGATAGAAGCGCCGAACCGATTGCTGAGCAACTCCAGATCGTGGCGGCATTCCTGCGCTGCGGACAGGAAGGCGCCATAAGGCATCAGCGAGGCACCGGCGAAATAATTGGCCAAACCAATCTTTGCAATCGCGCGGGCCTCGTCGCTTTGGAAACGGGCGAAATCAAGGGTTGCCTCAAGCAACTTGTCCTGGCTGATCAATGCCACCTGCAACAGGAGTTGAAACGTCTGTGTCTGCGGGGCTGCGCGCGAGGACAGGCGCAGGGTTTTGTCGGTGGCGTTGTAGCTGCGCAGGGTTTCGGTATCGGCAAAGGAGACGTATATGCCGCGTTCTGTCAGGCTGTTCAGTGCGGCTTGGCGGATGCTGCCGGAATCCTCGGCGCGGGTCGCAAAGCGCTCGGCGGCGCGGTCGACCGCGTCGATGTAATTGTCGCAATAATGGAAGAAGTCACGGACTTCTTCCCACGGGCTGGCCTGTATGCGGGCATCTTCGCGGCCCAGAGCCTCGTCCAGCGAAGCGAGGCGCTCGTGGGTTTGCCGGTAGCTGCGGTGCAGTTCGATAAAGGCACGTGCCAGCGCTGGCGCATTGGATGCCGTCAGCCGCAGATCGGCCAGCGGCGGCATCACTTCAGCGAATACCGGGTCGGCCAGTGCCTCGCGCATGTCCGAGACGAGCCGTTCGCTGTCGCCGGTGCTGAGTTCGGTCACGTCCATGCCGAACTCTTGCGCCAAAGCCAGAACAACCGTGGTCGAGATTGGACGGTTGTTGTTCTCCATCTGATTGAGATACGGCAGTGAGACGCCCAGCTTGGTCGCAAATTCCTTTTGCGTCAGTGTCAGGCGGGTGCGTACCTCGCGCAGCTTTGCGCCGGCATAAAGTTTCTGGGTGGCCATGGCGGTTCTTTGCAGCTTTCCTAAGTGTGCAAGCTAACTTTGCAAACCCGTGCGCGCAAGCGCCTACAGTCCGAGTTGTCTTTCGCGCCAGATAACGCTGCTGATTGCAATGATTGCCAGAACCGAAGTGCCCAGCATCAGCCACAGGAGTGGCATCGCACCGGTCTCTCGCGTCAGAAGTGCGCCGGCCCGGGCGCTGAGTGCGGCCCCGCCGCCCAGCATGATCGCACCGCTGAGACCTGAGGCCGTGGCGGCCAGATGCGGCCTCACCGACAGTGAACCAGCCGTTGCGTTCGGGATCGACATGCCGTTGCCCAGCCCGACAAAGGTCATCAGGCCGAAAAAGCTGATTGCTGTGCCCAGATCCGCGAGAAACAGAGAGGCTGAGACCGCGACGCCTAAGGCGTTCAACCAGCAGCCCCACAGCACCATCCGGTTGATGCCAAAGCGTACTGAATAGCGCCCGCTGATGAAATTGCCGAAAAAGTACCCAAGTGCGGGAGCCCCGAAATAGACGCCAACTTCGGCAGCGGTCATTCCAAAGACTTCGGTGCCGATAAAGGGGGCTCCGCCGAGATAGGCGAAGAAGGCCCCTGAGGACAGCGCTGAAGACAAGGAATAGCCCCAGAATCGCGGAGACATCAGCAATTCAGGGTATTCACGAAACTGCTGTACCAGCGTTTTGCCGCTGGACGCTGCGGTTTCACCGAAATCCTGAAATGTCAGCCATAGGGCCAGCGCCGCCAATGCAAACGGCAGCCAGAAATTGGCCTTCCAGCCGAATGCTTCCTGAAGCAATCCGCCAGCTGCTGGGCCAATCATTGGCACCACCGCCATGCCCATGGTGACATAGCCAATCATCGAAGCGGCCTTGTCCTGCTCAAACATATCTCGTACGGCGGCCCGGCTGAGGACGATGCCGACGACGATTACAGCCTGGCACATTCTGAAGGCCAGAAAGCTCTCGATATTCGGCGCGTAGATACAGCCCAGTGTCGCCAACAGGAAAAGGGCCATGCCCCACAGCAATACCGGCCTGCGCCCGGCCTTGTCGGCGATCGGGCCGATCAGGATTTGCAACACTGCATTGACCAGCAGATACAGGGCGATCGACAACTGCATCGTTTTATAGTCGGTCTGAAAATAGGTCGCCATAAAGGGCAGGCTGGGCAGATACAGGTTCATGCTCAGCGCTGACAGGCCCGCCAGTAGAACAAGCGTTGCAAGCGAGGGCGGCGTACGGCTGACAGAGGTCGATCTGAACTGCATGGTTCACCTTTAGTGCGTGCGTCTGGGAATTACCATCGCTCGCTGCATGTTGCTGTGTTAATTAGCAAATTTGCATTTAACATTGTGATTATTGCCAAATATTTGCAAATTTGCCGAATAATCCTTTGGCCTTCGGCTCCGCCCCGTTATGGTCCCGCAAAATTTCATAGGGGACTACCGTCATGAAAGATATCCTTACCGAGCTTGAAGATCGCCGCACAAACGCCCGGCTTGGCGGTGGGCAGAAACGCATCGACGCACAGCACACGCGCGGCAAGCTGACCGCGCGCGAGCGGATTGAGCTGTTGGTGGATGAAGACAGCTTTGAAGAGTTCGATATGTTCGTCAGCCACCGCTGCACTGATTTCGGGATGGAGAATCAAAAGCCTGCGGGTGACGGTGTCGTGACGGGCTGGGGTACGATCAATGGCCGTATGGTCTATGTCTTCAGTCAGGATTTCACCGTGTTCGGCGGCTCTTTGTCGGAAACTCACGCACAGAAGATTTGCAAGATCATGGATATGGCGGTGCAGAACGGCGCGCCGGTAATCGGTATCAACGACTCGGGCGGGGCCAGGATTCAGGAAGGCGTGGCCTCACTGGCGGGGTATGCCGAGGTGTTCCAGCGCAATATCATGGCCTCGGGCGTGGTGCCGCAGATCAGCGTGATCATGGGGCCGTGTGCCGGGGGCGCGGTCTATAGCCCGGCCATGACCGACTTTATCTTCATGGTTAAAGACACCTCATATATGTTCGTCACCGGCCCAGACGTGGTGAAAACCGTCACCAACGAAGTTGTCACTGCCGAAGAACTGGGCGGTGCCTCGACCCACACCAAGAAATCTTCGGTCGCTGACGGCGCGTTCGAAAACGATGTCGAAGCACTGGCCGAAGTGCGCCGTCTGGTCGACTTCCTGCCGCTCAACAACCGCGAAAAACCGCCAGTGCGCCCGTTTTTTGATGAGCCGGGCCGGCTCGAGTCCTCGCTGGATACGCTGATCCCGGACAACCCGAACACGCCCTACGACATGAAAGAACTCATCACCAAAGTCGCGGATGAGGGCGATTTCTACGAGATTCAGGAAGACTACGCCAAGAATATCATCACCGGTTTCATCCGGCTTGAAGGTCAGACCGTGGGTGTTGTGGCCAACCAGCCAATGGTGCTGGCGGGCTGTCTGGATATCGACAGTTCACGCAAGGCGGCGCGGTTTGTGCGCTTCTGCGATTGTTTTGAAATTCCGATCCTGACCTTTGTCGATGTGCCAGGCTTTCTGCCGGGAACGTCGCAGGAATATGGCGGCGTGATCAAGCACGGTGCGAAACTGCTGTTTGCCTACGGCGAGGCGACGGTGCCCAAAGTGACTGTCATCACCCGCAAAGCCTATGGCGGTGCCTATGACGTTATGGCCTCGAAACATTTGCGTGGGGATTTCAACTATGCCTGGCCCACTGCCGAGATTGCGGTGATGGGCGCCAAAGGTGCGACCGAGATCATTCATCGTGCCGATCTGGCTGATGCTGAAAAGATCGCTAAACACACTCAGGACTATGAGGATCGGTTTGCCAACCCCTTTGTCGCCGCCGAGCGTGGTTTCATCGATGAGGTGATCATGCCGCACTCCACCCGCCGCCGTGTGTCACGTGCTTTTGCCAGCTTGCGCAACAAGCAACTGACGAACCCGTGGAAAAAGCACGACAATATTCCACTGTAAGGGCTGAGGGCAAAACGCAATCGCGGCTGTTTCATGTATCACTCTGCCACACATAAGATCGCGCGGCCTTCGCAGGTCAAGCGACCGACCCAGGAGGGAGCCGCCCGCTACAAAAGGGCGCGGGGCCGGGTTCTGGTAGTCGCTGCGAGTCTGGCGGGGGTGATGGGGCCGGCGCAGGCCGGTAGTCTCGTGCCTGTCCCTTCGGGGCAGCCGGTCGAACTCAGCAATGTGCTTTTGGATACTAACCCGGGCGAGCTTTGGGTGCGGTTTCGTTTTATCGCACCTAAAATCGGATCGACGGTGGGGCGCATCACTTATGATGTGGCGGTGATCGATATGGAGCATCTGTGCCAGACGCTGGCCGTACCCTATGTCGCCCAGCATGCGTTGGATCCGGCCCGCGTGGTGATCTCATTCTCGGATCGGCCGCTTGCGTTCGGCGCAACTGTCCCGGATGCCACGCAGTTTTTCGAGGCCTACCGGCTGGAGCAATCCCAATGTATCTGGGAGGGGCTCTGATCATGAACAGTCAATGCCATGACCCCAGAGCATTCCAATACAACGATGCGAATTTGGAGGTGCATATGATTACTTTGCTTCGGCAACAGCGCCGGTCTCTCAGCCTTTTCAGAACCTTGGACAACGGGGTGTTCCCATGCTGAAACACCGTGGATTTCCCGGTCGCCTGACTGGAACTGACTTTCAGTTCACTATCCGGCGGGCCAATCCCAAGGGCGTAACGCCCCTGACCCGGCGCGAGAGGTACCGGGATCGCAAACCGGCGGACAAACGCGCGGATGCAGCCTTTATGGAGGCGCTGTGGGCGCATTTTGGGGATCAGCCGTTTGAGCGGGGCAATCTGGATGCAGGACGGCTTAGCTGGCTGTTCGGGCGCGAGGTCATTGCCGCGGAAGATCCGTTTGATACCGCCAGCTATGAGGCGATGCTTGTGATTGACCCGGACGCGGCGCGCCAGTCGTTCCCAGAGATTTTCGAAGGGGAAGGCTGATCGTGCCTGGAGCTGTCGCGCATAACACTCGACCGGGTCATGTCGGTGTCACCCTGCAAGCGAACGGGCAGAGTAACGCGTTGATTCTGCTCCGGGTCGTGGAACGGGGCGGCCTTGTTGCGACAGAGATCATCATCGGAAACGCGTCGGATTCTTTCTTTGGGGAAGGCAGGCAAGGCCGCAAAGGCGTCGGCGCTATTTTGCGCGGGTTCTTGCCATATGGGCAGGTTTCAGCCGGAATTTCATTTGGAAACAATCTCTGCTTTGCGCCCGGAATTGTGCTGTGCATGGTGAATGAGCCGTGCGACTCTACTTTGCCTGCGTCGCACAAGCACCTACTATTCCGTACCCCTTCCTTCCGCGGGCAGGCTTGTGATCCCCACATAGTCCTGCCCGCGTTTTTCTTTTTGCCGAAACCGGGCAAAAAACAGCAAAAAACTGCGCATAACTCTGAATTCCGGCGTTTGATATTGAATAACAACGCAGGAATGGAGCATCTGCCGACAAAGACGTCAAAATTCCAAAAAGGGCAGACATCATGCGATTCTCGAAACTTATCCTTGCAGCAGCGACCTGCGCGGGCCTCGCGGCCTGCGGGGACAGCACTGGAGAGCAGGCGCTGCTTGGCGGCGGTGCAGGCGCGGTGGGCGCGGCCGTCCTCAACTCGGACCCGCTGTTCGGAGCCGTGGTCGGGGCCGCTGGCAACGTGCTCTACTGCAAGACGCAGAACAACTGTAACTAACGCAATAACTTCGGGGCGTCCGTCGCCCCGGTCGTCATTACGCATCACGCCGTCGTGGGGTTCGCGCCCTGCGGCGGCGTTTTGCGTTTCCCGAACCCCAAGACAAAAGGACGTTCCATGTTCAACAAGATCCTGATCGCCAACCGGGGCGAGATCGCCTGCCGGGTCATCAAGACCGCCCGCAAAATGGGAATCGGCACCGTCGCCATCTATTCGGATGCGGACAAGAATGCCCTGCATGTCTCGATGGCGGATGAGGCGGTGCATATCGGCCCTCCGCCTGCGAACCAGTCCTATATCGTGATTGACAAGGTGATGGACGCGATCCGTCAAAGCGGCGCGCAGGCCGTACATCCCGGCTACGGCTTTCTGTCGGAAAATTCGAAATTCGCCGAGGCGCTGGATGCTGAAGGGGTGGCGTTCGTCGGCCCTCCGGTCGGAGCCATCGAAAGCATGGGCGACAAGATCACCTCAAAGAAAATCGCTCAGGAAGCGGGGGTTTCGACGGTGCCCGGCTATATGGGCCTGATCGAAGACGCCGATGAGGCCGTGAAAATCTCAAACGATATCGGCTATCCGGTAATGATCAAAGCCAGTGCCGGCGGCGGTGGCAAGGGCATGCGGATCGCGTGGAACGATGAAGAGGCGCGTGAGGGATTCCAGTCGTCCAAGAACGAGGCGGCGAATTCCTTTGGTGATGACCGGATTTTCATCGAGAAATTCGTGACCCAGCCGCGCCATATCGAAATTCAGGTGCTCTGCGACAGTCACGGTAACGGCATCTATCTGGGCGAGCGGGAATGTTCGATCCAGCGCCGTAACCAGAAAGTGGTGGAAGAGGCTCCGTCGCCTTTCCTCGACCCCGAGACCCGCAAGGCGATGGGTGAACAGGCGGTCGCTCTGGCCAAGGCGGTGAACTATGCCAGTGCCGGAACGGTGGAGTTCATTGTCGATGGCGAAAAGAATTTCTATTTCCTGGAAATGAATACCCGCCTGCAGGTGGAGCACCCCGTCACCGAACTGATCACTGGCGTCGACCTGGTCGAGCAGATGATCCGCGTAGCTGCCGGTGAAAAGCTGAGTATCACGCAGGATGACGTGCGGCTAAACGGCTGGGCGATTGAGAACCGGCTTTATGCCGAGGATCCATATCGCGGTTTCCTGCCCTCAATCGGCCGCCTGACGCGCTATCGTCCTCCGCAGGAAACCGCCGCCGGTCCGCTGCTGGAAAACGGCAAATGGCAGGGCGAAGCGCCAAACGGTGCGACGGCGGTGCGCAACGATACCGGCGTCTACGAAGGCGGTGAGATTTCGATGTATTACGACCCGATGATCGCCAAGCTCTGCACCTGGGCCCCAACCCGCGAGCAGGCAATCGAGGCGATGCGGGTGGCGCTGGACAGTTTCGAGGTGGAAGGTATCGGCCACAACCTGCCTTTCCTGTCGGCAGTAATGGATCACCCGAAATTCGTCAGCGGCGACATGACCACCGCCTTCATCGCCGAGGAATATCCCGACGGGTTCGAGGGTGTGACCTTGCACGAGGATGACCTGCGCCGCATCGCAGCCTCCTGCGCGGCGATGCATCGTGTCGCCGAGATCCGCCGCACCCGCGTATCGGGTCGCATGGACAATCACGAACGCAAGGTGGGCACAGAATGGTCGGTCACTCTGCAGGGCCACGAATACAACGTGACGATTGAGGCCGATCCGAGCGGCTCAACCGTGACCTTTGCGGGCGGTGGTGTGCATCGGGTCGCCTCGGACTGGACACCGGGCGATCAACTGGCGGTTCTGGACGTCGATGGCAGCCCGCTGGTTCTGAAAGTTGGCAAGGTCTCGGGCGGGTTCCGCATTCGCAACCGGGGCGCGGACATGAAAGTGCATGTGCGCACCCCGCGCCAGGCCGAATTGGCCCGTATGATGCCGGAAAAGCTGCCGCCCGATACTTCGAAAATGCTGCTCTGCCCGATGCCCGGCCTGATCGTGAAGGTCGATGTCGAAGTGGGGCAGGAGGTTCAGGAAGGTCAGGCACTGTGCACCGTCGAGGCGATGAAGATGGAAAACATCCTGCGCGCCGAGAAAAAAGGCACGGTGTCCAAGATCAATGCAGGCCCCGGCGACAGCCTTGCCGTGGATGATGTGATCATGGAATTCGAGTGATCATGTCGGCGCTTTTGTCATATCCTCAATGGTCTCTGGCAGAAGATGCCCGAGCCGTTGGGTGTGGCAAAAGTGCTCAGCCGCCCTCGCGCCGGTCGCGGATCTCGCGTTCGCGCAGAGGGGTCTTGTCGATGGACCGTCCGATCTCGCGCACGCTCCACGGTGCGGGTTTGCGCAGCTTGACCACTCCGTCCTTGTCGACAAACACCATCTGGAACCCGCGCGGGCGCAACTCCGCACGGATCGGCGATCGCGCCGCCGGGTCGGTATCGGTCAGCACAACCACATCGCGGTCGCGCATTGCGTCCTCACCCTCAACCAGCATGTCGATCTGCTGTTGGAATCGAGGGTCCGCAGAGGTATCGGCAAAGACGATGATGGGCCGCTTGACCCAAAGAAACTCGCTCAGCACGCTATCTCCGGCGGGGCGGACAAAGGCGTCTTCCGCAGGAGCGGACCCGTCTGCGGCCAGGGTGGCCAGCGGGAATAGTGCCGAGAAAACAAGGGCAAGCGTGCGTGTCATGGGGCCTCCTGTTCCATTGAATATAGCTGCTGCGCGGACGAAAGCGACCGGCGAATTGTCTTTGCCCACCAAAAAATTGCGCGCCTGCCGGGCGCCGGACACAGGCATGGCCCCCAAACCACCTGAAGGTTGCCCCGTGACCTTGTTTGATACGATCAGGAGGGCAGACGCATGGACCTGATCCTCCACTTCGGCGCACATCGCTGCGCAACCTCCAGTTTTCAGGAGTATATGAGCATCAATTCCGTGGCGCTCAAGCGTCAGGGAATCGGCTACTGGGGTCCCGAACGCACGCGTGAGAATGGTCTGAACAGCCTGCGGAACCTGACCACCGAAGTTTGCAATCGGATTTTCCATGATCTGGACGTGTTCGAGCGAAATGGGATCAGTCAGTTGGTCATCAGCGAGGAAAATTTTGTCGGTACGATGAGCACGAATTTCCGGTTCAAAGCACTGTACCCCAATGCAAAGGAACGCGCGCAGTTTCTGGCCGACGCGTTCAATGGTCGCGTAACAAAAATAGCTCTGAATATCCGTGCACTGGACACATATTGGAGCTCGGCTGAGGCTTATCGTCATAAACGTGGTCACGCTCGAGTTTCACCTGCTGGCTGGACGCAAATTGTCCAAAACCGGCGGCGCTGGCAGGACGTCATCATCGACATTACAAGCGCGTTTCCTGATGCCCTGATGCTGGTTTTGCCGTTTGAGGATCTTGCGGGAAATCCCGACGATCAGTTGCATCAGATAACCGGCTGCACAGCCCCGCGTGACCACAGTGACAAATGGCGGAACGCGGTGCGCGGCAACCGCAAACATAGTTTCACAACCACTCACTCCATCAAACTGTGGAGCGATTACGCGGATGATCTGGACTGGCTCGTTTCAGGCGCTGACGGTCTGGCCCGGCTTTTGCATCAACCGAACACCAATCTTGGCGGTGCACTTCCCGCCGAAATCCGAATGGACGAGAGGAACTCGAAATGACCGATACGAAGGACTGGCAGGCGCTGGCTGAGAAAGAGCTGCGCGGACGCCCCTTGCAGGATCTGAACAAAGAGACGTTGGAAGGCATCTCTGTCAAACCGCTCTATACCCAGGACGACACCGCCGATCTACCACACATGGACTCGCTGCCGGGCTTTGGGCCGTTCACGCGGGGGGTGAAGGCCACGATGTATGCAGGTCGTCCATGGACCATTCGGCAGTATGCGGGGTTCTCGACGGCAGAGGAATCGAACGCGTTTTACCGCCGCAATCTGGCGGCCGGTCAGCAGGGCGTCTCGGTTGCTTTCGATCTGGCGACACACCGCGGCTATGACAGCGACCACCCGCGCGTGGTCGGAGATGTGGGCAAGGCCGGTGTGGCCATCGATTCAGTTGAAGACATGAAGATCCTGTTCGACGGCATTCCGCTCGACAAGGTGTCGGTCTCGATGACCATGAACGGCGCGGTGATCCCGGTTCTGGCCAGTTTCATTGTGGCGGGTGAAGAGCAGGGCCATGACAAATCCGTCCTGTCCGGCACCATTCAGAACGATATTCTGAAAGAGTTCATGGTGCGCAACACCTACATTTACCCACCCGAGCCGTCGATGAAGATCATCTCGGACATCATCGACTATACCTCGAACGAGATGCCCAAATTCAACTCGATTTCGATCTCGGGCTATCACATGCAGGAGGCCGGTGCGAACCTTGTGCAGGAACTGGCCTATACGCTGGCGGATGGCCGCGAATACGTGCGCGCCGCGACCGAGGCCGGGATGGACGTGGATAAGTTCGCGGGGCGCCTGTCCTTCTTCTTTGCCATCGGCATGAACTTCTTCATGGAGATTGCCAAGCTGCGTGCGGCCCGTACATTGTGGCACCGGGTGATGACCGATTTCGGCGCGAAGTCCGAGCGGTCCAAGATGTTGCGGACCCATTGCCAGACCTCCGGCGTCTCGCTGCAGGAGCAGGACCCCTATAACAATGTGATCCGCACCGCCTATGAGGCGATGAGCGCGGTTCTGGGCGGCACCCAGTCGCTACACACCAATGCGCTGGACGAAGCGATTGCGCTGCCAACTGATTTTTCGGCGCGCATCGCGCGGAACACGCAATTGGTACTGCAGGAAGAAACCGGGGTGACCGATGTGGTCGATCCGCTGGCCGGGTCCTACTATGTCGAAAGCCTGACCAATGAGCTCATCGAAAAGGCCTGGGCGCTGATGGAGGAGGTCGAGGAGATGGGCGGTATGACCAAGGCTGTGGCCTCTGGCATGCCCAAGCTGCGGATTGAAGAAAGCGCCGCCCGCCGTCAGGCCATGATTGACCGGGGTGACGAGGTGATCGTCGGGGTCAACAAATACCGCAAGGAACAGGAAGACCCGATCGACATTCTGGACGTCGACAACGTTGCCGTGCGCGAGGCTCAGGTCGCGCGTCTGGAACGCATTCGTGCAACGCGTGATGAGGCCGCCTGTCAGGCTGCACTGGATGCCCTGACCACCACCGCCCGCAACGGCGGCAACCTGCTGGCTGCCGCAGTCGAGGCCGCCCGCGCCCGCGCATCCGTAGGAGAGATCAGCATGGCAATGGAGAAAGAGTTCGGTCGTCACCGCGCCGAAGTGAAAACGCTGGCCGGTGTCTATGGCGCAGCCTACGAGGGCGACGAAGGCTTTGCCGCCATCCAGAAATCCATTGAGGAATTTGCCGAGGCCGAAGGTCGCCGCCCGCGTCTGCTGGTGGTCAAGATGGGGCAGGACGGTCATGACCGGGGGGCAAAGGTGATTGCGACCGCGTTCGCCGATATCGGGTTCGACGTGGATGTCGGCCCGCTGTTCCAGACACCGGCCGAGGCGGCGCAGGATGCGGTGGACAATGACGTCCACGTGGTCGGGATTTCCTCGCAGGCAGCGGGGCATAAGACGCTTGCTCCGCAACTGGTCGAAGAGCTCAAGAAGGCGGGCGCCGAGGATATCATCGTCATCTGTGGTGGCGTGATCCCGCAGCAGGACTATCAGTTCCTCTATGACCACGGCGTGAAGGCGATCTTTGGTCCGGGCACAAACATCCCCGAAGCGGCACAGGACATCCTGAGCCTGATTGCTGAGGCGCGCGGCTGAGACGGGGCCAAGATTTTTCGTCGAAAAATCTTGTGATCCTGCAACTTTGGCGAAAACATGCGACCAGATCGATGCGGTCTGGTCGTTTGCCTTTGGAGGGGTTTTGTCATGTTTCTGGATCATCTGGCGGTTGCGGGCGAAACGCTTGAAGAGGCTTCGGCCCATATTGAACAGGCGCTGGGCGTAGCGTTGCAGGCGGGTGGCAAACACGATAAGTTCGGAACCCATAATCGGCTTCTGGGCCTGCGGGACGGTCTGTATCTGGAGGCAATAGCCATTGATCCTCTGGCACCCAATCCGCAGAGGACTCGCTGGTTTGATCTGGATCGTTTCAAAGGGTCTCCCCGGCTGACCAACTGGATTTGCCGGGTTCCGGATATCGACGCCTCTCTCACGGTCTTTCCCGACGGTGTGGGTCTGCCCGTTGATCTGAGTCGCGGCGCCCTGCGCTGGCGGATGGCGGTGCCACCCAATGGGCGTTTGCCGTTTGATAACCTTTTCCCGGCGCTCATTCAGTGGCAGGGCGATCTGCATCCGGCCCAGATGTTGCAGGACAGTGGCTGCCGGTTGCGCCGCCTGATCGTTTGCCACCCAGACGCGCTGGAGCTGGCGAAGGGGCTGGGCGCGCTGGGACATGTCGTGTTCGACAGCGGCCCCGCGGGTTTGCGCGCCGAAATCGAAACACCACATGGCCTGCGGGTGCTGGAATGAAGATACGGCCCGCCGGACCCCAAGACGCGCCCGCCATTGCCGCGCTCTGGAACGCGATCATCCGGGACACTCTTGTGACCTTCACCACCGATCTGCGCAGCATTGAGAGCGTGGCGACGGATATCGAGGCCCGAGGTTCAGCGTTTCTGGTGGTTGTGATCGACGGTGGAATCGCTGGATTTGCTACTTATGGGCCGTTCAGAGCCGGTCCGGGATATGCACACAGCCAAGAGCATTCGATCCAGTTGGCACCTCAGGCGCGGGGCAGGGGGATCGGCCGTGCGCTGATGGCCGCGTTGGAGGCCCAGGCAAGAGCGGATAACGTACATGTCCTGGTCGCGGGCATTTCCTCGGCCAATCCTGACGCCATCGCTTTTCATGCCGCGATCGGATTCGAGCAGGTTGGTCTGATGTCAGAGGTTGGTCGGAAACAGGGCCAATGGCTGGACCTGATCCTGATGCAGAAAATACTCACCCCGCTGTGATCTGTCGCACCTGACAGCAGCGCCGGGGCACGCTAGGGTGCGCCCATGTCGATCTGGACCCGAATAACCGATGCGCTGAATGCGCTTGCACAGGGCGAAAGCCTGACAGCGGTTTTTGAGAAATTGCGCACGCCACCCGAACGCTCGGTGGCCTTTGCGATTGCTGTTGTTGCGCTGGGGGCCAAGATGGCCAAGGCCGACGGACAGGTGACCCGGGATGAAGTCACTGCCTTCCGCGAAGTGTTCCAGATCGCGCCCGAAGATGAAGATGGTGCGGCGAAGGTCTTTGATATGGCCCGCACGGATGTGGCCGGATATCAGGATTATGCCCGCCGGATCGCCCGGATGTTCGCCGAGGACAGCACAACACTTTGCGACCTGATGGAAGGGCTCTTTCACATCGCCATGGCGGACGGGTTCTATCACCCGAACGAGAATGAGTTCCTCGAACAGGTCAGCCGCATCTTTGGTCAGACAGACGCGCAGTTTAAGGCCCTGCGTGCCCGGTTCGTACCGGACGCGCCCAACGACCCCTACACCGTTTTGGGCGTGTCTCCGGACACCCCCGTGTCCGAAATTCGCAAGGTCTGGCGGAAACTTGTGCGCGAAACCCATCCAGATGCGATGATGGCGCGGGGCGTGCCCGAAGAAGCGGTACGTCTGGCCGAAAAAAAGATGATCGACATCAACCGCGCCTGGGATGAGATCAACGGCGCCAAGGTCTGAACCATGCGGCTGGCGACCTATAATATCGAGTGGTTCGCCAACTTGTTCGATCGCAATGACAATCTGATCGTCGACGACAGTTGGTCCGGACGTCAGGACGTCACAATGGCCCAGCAGATCGAGGCGATTGCAAAGGTTCTGACTGCGATTGACGCTGATGCGGTGCTGATTGTCGAAGCCCCCAACACAGGCAAAACGCAAAACACCGTCCGCGCCCTGCAGCGCTTTGCCGAAGTTTTTGAGCTGCGCACTTCACACGCGGTGATGGGTTTTGCCAACGAGACTCATCAGGAGCTTGCGCTGCTTTATGACCCGGGCAAGCTGAAGGCGCGCCATGATCCGCTAGAGAACACCGATGCGCCTCGTTTTGACCGCGAATTCCGCATTGATCTGGATGTCGATGCGACCGAAGATCTGGTGCGTTTCTCAAAACCTCCGATGGAGTTGGCCATTGAAACGGATTCAGGCGGGAAATTTCGCCTGATCGGGGCACATCTGAAATCCAAGGCGCCTCACGGGGCTGAATCACGCGACGAGATGATCCGCATCTCGATCGCCAACCGCCGCAAGCAACTGGCGCAGGCGGTTTGGCTGGCCCGGAGGGTCGAAGGCCATATCGCGGCGCAAGAGCCGGTTATTCTGCTGGGCGATCTGAATGACGGGCCGGGGCTGGACGAGTTTGAGCACCTGTTCGGTCGCTCTTCGGTCGAGATTTTGTTGAAGACTGGCCTCTATGATCCCCACGCGGCGTTGGCGCTGGGCCCGCGTCCCGGCTCGCTTCCGGCTACCGCGCGCTTTGCCCTGCCCGAAGAAGGGCGCTATCTTGAGGCTCTGCTGGATTACATCATGATCAGCGACGATCTGCGCCATCGCAATCCAGCATGGCGCATCTGGCATCCGTTTCTGGACGCTGCATGTTGGCGCAATGTCGAGCTGCGTGACGCATTGCTGACCGCATCGGACCACTTTCCGGTGATATTAGATATCGACTTGTGATCTTTCATCCGTCACCGCCAACGCCTATATCTTCGTTATGCGACGTCTTTTGCTGATCTGCGCAGCCTGTACCGCAACTGCTCTTCCAGCCATTGCCGAAGAGGAGTCCGGCAAATCGCTCATGGAGCGGGGGGCCGAGTTGTTTCTGGAAGGTCTGCGGCAAGAAATGGAGCCTGCAATCGGCGACTTGCGCGCGCTTGCCGACCAGTTTGGCCCGGCCTTGCAATCGTTCATGCAGGAGATGGGCCCGGCACTGGCCGATCTGGCCGCTCAGGTGCAGGATTGGAGCACTTACGAGGCGCCCGAGATGTTGCCAAATGGCGATATCATCATCCGAAAGAAACCACCGCAGGAACAGCCCGATCAATCCGAGCCCCAGGACGAACAGTCTTCTGACGGGCTAACCGATATCTGATCAACCCCGCAGAATCACGCGCGGCTCGGATTTCAGCGCAACCGCCAGCGAGTTGAAGCGTGATTCAGCCACTTCGTTGAACAACGGCCCGGCCTCTTTCGGCAGGCGCAGTTCAAGGATCTGTTTTTTGGGATAGTAGCGCAGCTTGCCCATGGCAGCGTCGTTCTGCATCCAAAGCATCGCACCAAAGCGCAGAGCCTTGCCCAGAATCTCCGCCTGTTCCTGGCCGCGCTCGTCCAGCAATTCATAGAGTTCGGTAAACCGGTCCCCTGTGCGTTTATTGCGGTACCGGTGTTGCAGAGCGAGCCCGATATAGATCCGCTCGGAATGTTTGATGCCGCTCATATTGGCGCGGGTGACATATTCGAAACAGGCCTCGGCGCGATAGTCGGGATGGGCCCGCCAGCTCACATCATGCAACAGGCAGGCAGCCTTGATCAGCCGCACGCGTTGCCGCGGGGCCGACTTGAACAGGGGCATGACAAATTCGAACAGGTGCTTGCCGAATCCAGGAAGGCGCGCGTCCTTGGCTTCGGCGAAGCGGCTGGCCTCGATCAGGGGATCGCGATCCCGCAGGCGTTGCGGCATCTGTTCATATAACAGACCTTCGCGAATCCCATAGCTTGAGATGGCAATGTCCTTGGGCTTGAACGTACGGATCAGTCGTGACAGCACATCCATGGCATAAGGGATCAGCGCCATACGCGTCCCCGATACACCGGCCTGCGCGCGCAGCCAGTCGGGATCGTTTTTTTCGATGAATTTGATGGTTTCGCGCACCTGGCTGTGGGTCATGCGGTATTCATGCAGAACGTTCAGCGGATATCCCCGCCGCAGCATGTCCAGCCTGGCAAAGGCACGCCAGCTGCCACCCACCAGAAACAGGCGATCCCGCTGCAGGCCCATCTGGTCGCGCATCTCTTCCAGCGTCTGCTTGATATGTGCCTTGCGCGCGCGTCGCCCACCCTTGATATCACGCAGCTTGAGCGGCCCCAGCGGCGAGGTCATACGACGACCCACCTTGCCGTCACCGATCTCGGCCAGTTCCATAGATGATCCACCGATATCGCAGATCAGCCCATAAGCTCCGGGCCAACCCAGCAATACGCCCTGCGCCGACAGGCGTGCCTCTTCCTCGCCGTTGACGACGTTGATCGTCAGACCGGTTTCGGCCTTCACCTGTTTACAGAATTCGGGGCCATCGCTGGCTTCGCGCACCGCTGCGGTGGCGACCGCGTGCAGGCGCGGCAAGTCCAGATCCTTGGCGAGGTACTGAAACCGCTGCAACGCAGCCAGTGCGCGATTGCGCCCCAAAGGATTCAGACGGCCAGTCTCGGACAGGCCCGCCCCCAACTCGCACATCACCTTTTCATTGTAGAAATAGGCAGGCGACCGCGCTGCGCCGTCAAAGATTACCATCCGCACCGAGTTCGACCCGATATCGACAACACCAACCCGGGACAATGCTCGCGCCCCCGGATCTTCGAATAGCGGCTTGTCGAAAAGCCCATGATCCGGGAAATCGGTCTCGGCAAGTTGTGTCATGGTGTCCCCAGGCGTTATGCGCGACAGGATGCGAAATCAACGGTGTCCGGTCAATTCCGCACATCCGATTGTTCGGGCTCTGTGTTCAATAGACGCACCGCCAGTGCACGGGTGATGTCGCGCTTTTCGGTTAACGCAATGTTGTCGAGTTGCTCGACCACCTGAGCGGCGGCTTCAAAGCTGCGATCCATGTGTTTGACGAGATAGGCGATCACGTCCGGCCCCGGATTGAGCTGACGGTCGGTAAAGAGCTTCGCCAGCACCGCGCCCAACAGTGCATCGTCGGGCGCCTCAAGCGCCACGTGATGCGCTCCTTCGACGCGGCTTTGCAAGTCGGCCAAGGGCAGTTGCCAGAGTTTTGGGGCGGCGCGACCGGTCATCAGCAGGGCGTGACCTTCGGCGAGGATCAGATTGTGCAGATGAAACAGGGTTTTCTGCTGCTCCGCATCAGTAGCGATTACAGGGACATCCTCTACGGCCACGGGCGCGCGGGCCAGATCGGGCACTTCGTCGTATCTTAGGGCCGACGCTTGGACGATCCGCCCTCCGGTTTCAGCGGCCCAGACATGCGCCAGATGGGTTTTGCCAGAACCCGCGGGGCCGCTCAGTACCAGCTTGTTTCCCGGCCACGACGTGGCCGAGATCATCGCAACCGCCAGCGCATTGGCAGGCGAGACAAAGAAATCCTCGCGGCCCAAGGCGGTCTTGGACGGCAGATCAAAGCTCAGCTGTGTGGCCATTTATTCGTCGTCCTGTTGCGCCCCGTCGAGCCCGATATAGAGGCGGCTGTTCAGATATTGCTCGGTTGCGAAGCGCGCCAGCACGCCCAGTGCGGCGGCAACCGGCACTGCGACCAACATGCCAACAAATCCGAACAATGCGCCAAAGACGGACAGGGCCAGCAGCAGCCAGACAGGATGCAGGCCGACCGAGCTGCCGACCAGCTTTGGGGTCAGGAAGTTGCCCTCGGTCACTTGCCCGATGGCAAAGATACCGGCGACCAACCCGATCTGCACCCAATCCCCCCAGAACTGAAACAGCGCCAGACCGATGGCCAGCGTGCCCCCGATCAGCGCCCCCAGATACGGGATGAAGGTCACCAACCCGGCGATGAATCCAACAATCAAACCGAATTGCAGGCCGACCAGCATCAGCGCCACGGCATAATAGGTTCCCAGGATCAGGCAAACTGTGCCCATGCCGCGCACGAACGAGGCCAGAACCGCATCAATCTCACCGGCCAACCGCTTGATGGTGGGGGCGTGATCGCGGGGCAGAAGGTCTCCGATCCGGGCGATCATGCGGTCCCAGTCCATCAGCAGATAAACGGCGACCACGGGCACGATAACCAGCAGAACAACCACATTGATTGCCGACCCCAGCGATGACAGCACCGCCTGCAGCGCGTCGCCGGTTTTCGATTTCAGTGTTTCGCCGAACGAGACCAGCATCTGATGCGTGTTCGATTCCCGGTCCAGCAGAGAAGGGGCTTGTTTCTCGATGAAGGCGCGCAGTTCCTTGAAGAGGTCCGGCATGATGTGGACCAGATCCAAAAGCTGCGTAATCAGCGCGGGCACGACCATCACGACCGCCAACACAAATCCCAACACACCGACGACGGTGATGATCCCGGTGGCAGCCATCCGCGACAGGCCCCATGTTTCCAACCGGTCCGCGACCGGATCCAGGAAATAGGCAATTGCCCCGCCAATCACGAAGGGCAGGAGCACGTCGCCCAACAGATAGAGAAGCACCACAAATACCACAGCGGCAACGCCCCAGTATCTGAGCTGATCCTTCACCGGCAAAGCCATGGCGCATTCCCTTGTTGCACAGCGTTGCCGTGTTCTTGGCCCATGACGCGGTGTGATGCAAGCGGTTCATGGGGCAGGTTTTTCAGGTGCCTGACTGCCCTGATCCGCCCAGCAGCGGTGTCGACCTGCGGGTCTGACGGGTCGGCCCGCGCTGAGATTTCAAGGGTTGGAAACGTGTTTGATCAGTTGATCCGGTCCCCGTCCATGATCGGGGTCACGAATTGAAGGTGTAGCATCGGATGCACACCGGCCTCTTCGATCAGCCGATCAGCGACCAGCTTGAACCCTTCGACTACGACGGCGGTGAGATATTGCCGCCTATGCAGTCAATCCTGTCCAGGATCGTGACCTCAGCCCCTGTGCGGGCGGCGGCCAAGGCGGCGGACAGTCCGGCGGGGCCCGATCCGACGACCAAAATATCCATCTTGTGGACCACGGGAATCTGACGGGCGGGCTCCTGAATGGTCAGCATCGGTGCCTCATGATCTTACGGTTTCGTTAACACTGAAATTCGAAACCGGCGGGTCAATCGTAAATCCGACTGACCACTGGCCGCAAAAACGCCATTGCGTGATTGCCCCCGGCAAGGCTTTGGCATAATCACCTCAGAAGTCGAATTCCTACCCGTGAAGGTCAAACAATGCGCCTCAGCCGTTACTTTCTGCCCGTTCTCAAGGAAAACCCGTCCGAGGCTCAGATCGTCAGTCATCGGCTGATGCTGCGTGCGGGCATGATCAAGCAGGCCGCCGCCGGGATTTATTCATGGCTGCCGCTGGGCTTCAAGGTGCTGCGCAAGCTGGAAAACATCGTGCATGAAGAACAGGCGCGGGCGGGACATATCGCGATCCAGATGCCGATCCTGCAATCAGCGGACCTGTGGCGCGAATCCGGCCGCTACGATGATTACGGTCAGGAAATGCTGCGGATGCAGGACCGCCACGGGCGCGACATGCTCTATACGCCGACGGCAGAAGAGCTGGTGACGGATATCTTTCGCGGCCATGTCAGCAGCTACAAGGACCTGCCGCTGACGCTCTATCAAATCCAGTGGAAGTTTCGCGATGAAATCCGCCCGCGTTTCGGCGTGATGCGGGGTCGTGAATTCTACATGAAGGACGGTTACAATTTCGATCTGACCAAAGAGGACGCGCTGCACGCCTATAACCGCCATCTGGTCAGCTATCTGCGCACGTATGAGCGCATGGGCCTGCAAGCCATCCCCATGCGCGCCGATTCTGGCCCCATCGGCGGTGACGACACGCATGAATTTCTGGTGCTGGCCGATACTGGCGAGTCCGAGGTCTTTTATGACAGCGCCGTCACCGATCTGACCTTTGGCGACCGCGAAATCGACTATGACAACCGCGAACAGTGTCAGGCGATCCTTGAGGAGTTCACCTCGAAATATGCCCGCACGGACGAAACGCATGACGAGGCGCTGTTCAACCAGATCCCCGAAGGGCGTCGCCGCGTGGCGCGCGGGATCGAAGTGGGCCAGATCTTCTATTTCGGCACCAAGTATTCCGAGCCGCTGGGCGCCACTGTCCAAGGCCCCGATGGCAAGCCGGTTCCGGTGCATATGGGCAGCCACGGCATCGGTGTCAGCCGTCTGATCGGTGCGATCATCGAAGCCAGCCATGATGACAAGGGGATTATCTGGCCAGAGGGCGTGACCCCGTTCCACTGCGGGATCGTCAACTTGAAACAGGGTGATGAAGAAGCCGACGCCGCCTGTGATAAACTCTACAAAGCACTGACGGCGCTGGGCCTTGAGCCGCTCTATGATGATCGCAATGAACGGGCGGGGGGCAAGTTCGCCACGATGGATCTGATCGGTCTGCCCTGGCGCATCACCGTTGGGCCGCGTGGTCTGAAAAACGGTGTTGTTGAACTGACCTGTCGCCGCACTGGCGAAAGTGAGGAACTCAGCCCTGAGGCCGCAGTAACCAAAGTCGCAGAAATCTACGAGGGTATCGCCTGAATCGGGGCGATACTGTTCTGATCTTACAAGATCAGGACGTCGGGCGCGCCGTCAGCACGTCACCATCAGCATCGCTGCCGCGCGCAACGACGATCGGACGTCCCATACGGCGTACCAGATCGCGCAGTTCGAAACCAAGGAACCGCAGACCGCAGATGCGTTCTCCGGTTGTGTGGTCCGTGATGCATAGACGCCCCTGACGGAATGCCAGGTGATAGCCCTTGTCGCGCAGTATGTCAGCCAGACTGGCCCAGCTTGCTGCGCTGCTGAACAAGGGTCGGATCGCTGCACGCAATAGTGCGGCGCTTTCGCAATCCAATTCGGTTGATGCTTGTCGGGCCAAAATCGGGCCCGGCCCTTCCATGTGTTCCTGAATACCCATTGAGCGAACCTCCGCTCTTAACTCATTAAAATGTGTCCCCCTACAATAAGGGTACAAAATTTCTCACAATAATCAATTTGCGAAACAATATTGCGCGTCGAATGTTGCGATTGTGACTCAGTTGAGCCGAGATTGCCTCACATTGACTTCATAGCTGAAACAATAAGCCGATGTCTGTGAAACGCTTCACAACCAAGGGTGTAATTTTAGGATTCAGTTTTCACGCAACGCCAGAACAGCTCAAAACGCGGCATGTATCGATTCGGAGCAAACCGTGCACATGACGCTCGATCAGGGGGCAGATATGCCGACCGAATGCGCCCGACCCAGAACCGGCTTGACCATCGGGCGAAATGCCGAAAGTGTCGCGCAAAATGAACAACCGAGGCAGCAATGGCCAACTCACCCCCGCCCTTTGCCCCTTTCGAATGGAAAATCGCCTGGCGCTATCTGCGCGCCCGCCGGGCCGAGGGCGGCGTCAGCGCGATGACATGGATCTCGCTGATCGGGATCACACTGGCCGTGTTTGCCCTGATCGCGACGTTGGCGGTCCGCTCGGGATTCCGCTCGGAATTCGTCGGAACCATTCTGGGTGCCAATGCTCATGTCACCGTGTTTTCTGCCGGTGAGGTCACCGCACAGGGGCGGCTGGATCGGACTATCGCCGATTTCGATGGCATGGCAGACCGCATCGCGCAGGTGCCGGGGGTGGAGCGCGCAGCCCCCTTGGTCAAGGGGCAGGTGCTGATCACCAACGCCGACCGCAGCGCCGGGGTGCAGGTGTTAGGTATCCGACCGGACGATCTGGCGGACCTGCCGGGCATCGCCGAAAGCGAACAGGCCTATGGCGACCTGTCCCGGTTTCCGGACGGCATCGCCATCGGTTCGGGCGTGGCGCGGTCCATCGGAGCGACAGTTGGCGACCGGGTGAAACTGACCTCACCCAACGGGGTCAAAACCGCGTTTGGCACCTCACCGCGGGTGAATGCTTATGAGGTGGTCTATGTCTTCTCGGCCGGGCGCTATGACATCGACCGTACCCGCGTCTACATGCCTTTTGCCGAGGCGCAGAGCTTTTTCAACCGCGAAGGCGTCGCCGATGAGATCGAGGTGATGGTCGAGCGCCCCGAAGAGCTGACCCCGATTTTGATCCCGATCCTCGAGGCCGCTGGCGAGCGCAGTCAGATCTGGACCTGGCAGGACGCCTCGGGGGGGTTCCTGCGCGCGTTGGAGGTCGAGGACAACGTGATGTTTATCATCCTGTCGATCCTTGTACTGATCGCCGCAATGAATATCGTCTCGGGTTTGATTATGCTGGTTAAGAATAAGGGGCGCGATATCGGCATTCTGCGCACCATCGGGCTGAGCGAAGGCTCGGTACTGCGGGTGTTCTTCATCTGCGGGGCCTTCACCGGCATCATCGGCACGGCGATGGGGGTCGTTCTGGGCTGCCTGTTTGCCATCTATATCGATCCGATCTTTTCCTTCGTGAACTACGTCATGGGCGGCGGCGTTTGGGATCCGTCAATTCGCGGCATCTATGCCTTGCCGGCCGAGCTGCACTTGTCGGATGTGCTCAAGGCGATCGCATTGTCGCTGGGCCTGTCCTTCATTGTCACCTATTTCCCGGCCCGTCGTGCGGCGCGGCTGAACCCGGTTGAGGCGCTGCGCTATGAATGATGTGACATTGCGGCTGAGCGGCCTGACCAAGACCTATCTGCAAGGCACACCCGGCGAGGTTCAGGTGTTGCGCGGTGCCGATCTGGAACTGCGTGCCGGTGAGGCCGTGGCGCTGGTTGCCCCCTCAGGTGCGGGCAAGTCGACCCTGCTGCATATCGCCGGCTTGCTGGACACCCCAGATACGGGTGAGGTCGAGATTGCAGGGCACGGTGCATCCGCCAAAGGGGATCGCACCCGAACCGCGATCCGGCGGCGCGATGTCGGATTCGTCTATCAGTTCCACCACCTGCTGCCCGAGTTTTCCGCGCTCGAGAACATCGTGCTGCCGCAGCTGGCAAACGGAACACCCGAGAAAGCAGCGCAGCAGCGCGCGATGCAATTGCTGGATCGCGTCGGCATCGCCGCGCGGGCCAGCCATCGGCCTGCGGCCTTGTCAGGCGGGGAACAGCAACGCGTTGCCTTTTGCCGGGCGCTTGCCAACAAGCCGCGCGTGCTGTTGGCGGATGAACCGACTGGCAATCTGGACCCAGAGACCTCGGATCAGGTGTTCGGCGCGCTCATGGCGCTGGTCCGTGACGAGGGGCTCTCGGCGCTGATTGCCACGCACAACCTTGATCTGGCGGCGCGGATGGACCGGATGCTGCGGCTGGACGGGGGTGTGCTCAGGCCAGCTGAGTGATCGCCACCCCGACCGCCATCACGGCAATGCCTCCCGCCCGCATCAAGGTCAGCGGTGTGACCTGCGCGCCAAACAGTCCGAAATGATCGATCGCGGCAGTGCTGATCAACTGGCCCAACAGCACGAAGAACACCGCATTGCCCACGCCGAAATGGGGGGCCACATGGGTGATTGACAGCACGTAGAACGCGATCAGCACACCGGCCAGAAACAGATGCCAGGGTGCCTGAGCAACCTTGGTGAAAGACCCGGTTCCGCCAAACGCAAAAAGCGCCAGCGCTGAGGCGCCAAAGGCGATGGCAAACAGTATTACCGCTGCTGCGGTAGGTGACCCGATCAACTTGCCCAAGGCGGCATTGAGCGCTGCAAGGATTGGAACACCGACCCCGGCGGCCAGCATGATGGCTGCGTATTGTGTCATTGACCTGTATCCCTGCGCCAGTTTCGTTGATCTGGATCATTGCGCCACAAGGCCCCGCGGACAAGTGTGTAAATGTATGGCTGAAGGGAGAAAAGCGATGCTCCGATCGATACTTGGCGCAGCTTCATTGGCGGCTTTGGCTGCGACGCCGCAGGTCGCATCGGCTCAGGATGCCGAGGCCGGGGCCGAGTTGTACCTGTACTATTGCGCCACCTGTCATGGGCTCGATGCCACGGGGCACGGCCCGATGGCCGGTGTGCTGCTGATCCCGCCGACCAATCTGAAGGCTCTGGCCCCTTCGGATGGCGACTTTCCGACCGCCCGAGTTGTGGCGCGCATCGACGGGCGTGACCCCTTGGTCAGTCACGGCAGCCCCATGCCCGTCTACGGACCGTTTTTCGAAGGCAATTACACCGCGATCAAAACACCCGCAGGGCAGCCCATCCTGACCAGCAAACCGATTGCCGATCTGGTCGCCTATCTCAAAACCTTGCAAGAAGGCTGACGCCGTCAGCGGCAGATACCCTGCAACTCGGCCCCCGCCCACGGCAGCAGCACTGTGCTTTCGCGCCGGTTGCCGGGCAGGTTTGAGACATCAAAGTGAACGCTCAGCATGTCATGCAGCCTTTTGGTGCGCAGCGCGTCCGGGTCCAGCGCGCGGCAACAGACATATTCTTCGACAATTGCGCCCTGCTGTTCGAACCCATAAGCAAGGAAATCGGGCGAGGTCTCGAGATCGAACAGATAGGGATCATCCGCGCGACCGTGCTCTGCTGCGGCGCGCAGCGGGTGGTAGCCGGTGGTTTGGCGGTTTTGCCATTGCCACACATGGGTCAGCTCGTGCGCCAACAGCATCGCCGCGATCAGGCTCATCTGCTCGGGGTATTGCGCCATATAGTCGTCCAGATACCAGTCTTTGGTGAAATAGACCCGATTGAACAGCGCCACACCGGCGGGTTTGCCGGTGACAACCTCTTCTTTCACCGGTGGCAATATCCGTTCTCGGCAGGCCAGCCGTGGGCGGGCCTTGCGCGTATAGGTGATGGCCGCAACCGGGGCACCTTCGACCAGGCGCACACGATCGAGATTCAGCGAATCGCCGTGAATTTTCCCGGCAAAGGCGCGCTCATGCTCGGTCAGGGGGCGACCGCAGGATGCAATAAGCACCAAGGCTAAAATCAACAGGGGGCGAACCATGTATACAAGCCTAATGCGCCCGCGCGGCTCTGCAAGCCGTTTTCAGAGGCTCATCGCCAGAACCTGGCTGATTTCAGTCAGTGAGCGCCCGGATTGTTCCATCCAAGTGTTGAATGCGCCCTGCACCGCGTTCAGTGCCTTTTTCGATGTCGAGGGTTTGTCGATGACCCCTTCGGCAATCAGCCGCGCGGTCACATCGCGGGACAGGATAAAGCTGTCGCGCCCGGCAAAGCGCATGGCATATTGGGCCGAAGCCCCACCTAGGCGCGCGCCGCGTTTGCCCAACATGGCCAGCAGACCGACATAATCGGTCGAAGGCCATCCGCCCAAAACCTGACCCGCACCGCCTTCTTCACGCAACTCCAGCAGAAAGGCGGCGTTATCACGCACTGCCGCGATCTTGGTCCCGTTGCGCACGATCCTTGTGTCCTGCAGCAATGCGTCAAACTTCTCGTCATTCATGAAGGCGCAGCGCCCGACATCGAAGCCATCAAAAGCCGTTTCGAATCCATGCCACTTGGCTTCAATGACCTTCCAGTTGAACCCGGCCTGAAACACGCACTTGGTGATGATTGAAAGCCAGCGATCCTCCGGCATTTCGGCAAGGTCTGCCAAGGATATTGGCTTGACCAGCTTACCCTCCAGCGCCTTGGCGCCGCCGTGACGTTCGGCCGCCAAATTGTAGATTTCCTCAAAGTGATGCATCTCAGCCCCTCCACCTTCGGAGGTTGGGCAGTTTGTGCCTGTCTTGCAAGGGCGTACACGACACTGAAGCGCCAGTAATAGTTTTTATTGATTAGTCAATCAATATCCCTAACTTACCGGGCGGACGACGCCGGACATACGTGAATGACTGCAGTAGAGGTTCGGGACGGAGGGCTGAATACAGAACGGCATGGAAAGTCGTGACGAGAGCAACGGGTCTCTTTCCTTTTCTGACCGAAAATGTGCATGTCGCGACAGGTGACGTCACCAACGGTTTCCCTGGGTCGGGCCATGGCACGACCGAAGAGCAGAACAGAAGAAAACAGGGAGCAATACCAAGAAAAAACTCAGTGTAAGCCTATTGGCCATCGCCGTTGCCGGATCGGCCCATGCCGCCGATATGGGCGCGGTGGATGAGCCCATCAAACTGGCGATCAACGAATGGACCGGTCAGTATGTGACCACCCATGTGGCGGGTGAGATGCTGAAAGCCGCTGGTTACAACGTCGAATATGTCACCGCCAGCATGATGAACCAGTTCCAGGCGCTGGCTGATGGTGACATCGATGCGACGCTGGGAATCTGGTCGTCCAACGTGTCTGACGGACATGCCAAGAAGATCGACGAAGGCACTGTTGTCGAGATCGGTGATCTGGGTCTCGATGCCAAGGAGGGCATTGCCTATCCCGCACATGTCGCGGATCTGTGCCCGGGCCTACCAGCGTGGGAAGCTCTGAAAGACTGCGCGCAAGTCTTTGCGGCGGCTGAAACACTGCCCGGAGGCCGTCTGGTCGATTATCCGGCGGATTGGGGCACACCCGGCGTGGACCGTATGACCGGACTTGATCTGCCGTTCAAAGCAGTGCCTGCCGGGTCCGAGGGGGGCCTGATTGCCGAATTGCGCGCCTCGACCGAGCGCAAGTCGCCGCTGCTGATCGCCTTCTGGCAGCCACACTGGGCGATGTCGGCCTATGACGTTCAGTTCGTCGAACTACCTGCGGGCGAAGAGGCGTGTTTCAACGATCCATGCTGGGGTCCGAACCCGAACGCTGTGAACGATTGTGACTTCTCACCGTCGCGTATCTTCAAAGCCGGTTGGAGCGGCGTGGCAGACAAATAGCCCGCCGCGTATGAAATCCTGTCCAACTATCAGTTGGCGGTCGAAGATCAGCAGCCGATGATGGGCGCGATCGACGTTGATGGTGGCGCGGTCGAAGAAGTTGTTGCGGCGTGGATGGCCGAGAACGAAGACAAATGGCGCCCCGTCGTCGACGCGGCAACGCAGTGAGCTGTCATCCGTGACTGACGTACAAACGCCAGCCATCGCCTGCCGGAATCTCTGGCAGGTGTTTGGCCCCGGCGCCGACAAAGCCCTGACCGACGCGTTGTCTCGGTCAGGGAATGACGCCGGTATCGCCGCCACAGACCTACGCGAGAACGGGTTCATACCCGCCGTGCAGGACGCCAACTTCGAAGTCCGCGAAGGCGAGCTGATCGTCATCATGGGGCTTTCAGGGTCGGGAAAATCCACTCTGATCCGCTGTATCTCGCAATTGCTGCCCGGAACGGGTGGTGAAATCCGCGTGGATGACGAAAACGTCATGGGGGCGTCCAAGAAGGTCCTGACCGACCTGCGGCGCAAAAAGCTGGGCATGGTGTTCCAGCATTTTGGCCTGTTCCCGCACATGACTGTAGCCGAAAACGTGGCCTATCCGCGGCGCGTGCAGGGCGTAGGCAAAAGGGAACGTCTGGCGCGGGCGCAGGAGGTGATCTCGCTGGTGGGTCTTGAAGGACGCGAAGACAGCTTTCCCCGGCAGTTGTCCGGCGGTCAGCGTCAGCGCGTCGGTATCGCCCGAAGCCTCGTCGTGAACCCCGACATCTGGTTTCTGGACGAGCCGTTCAGCGCGCTCGATCCACTGATCCGCCGTCAGTTGCAGGATGAATTCCTGCGCTATCAGGCGACGTTGGAGAAATCCATCGTGTTCATCACCCACGACATTCAAGAGGCGCTGAAGCTCGCCGACCGTATCGCCATCATGCGCGACGGCAAGATCGCGCAGATCGGCACATCGACCGATATCGTTCTGCGACCGGTCGATGACTATGTGCGCGAATTTTCCAAGGATGTCGCCAAAGGCCAGCATGCCAAGGTCGCCTCGGTCATGCGGGATGAGGCCGAATGCGGTCCGGACGATCCCGGCCTGACCACGGGTATGACACTGGACGCTGCACTGGCGCATTGCATGGAGCTTTATGAGCCGGTGCCGGTGCGGGATGCGAATGGCAAGGTTGTCGGCACCGTTCACCCGTCCGATCTGGCCGCAGCCTTGCAGGTGGATGAGGCATGACGGCAGTAACGGACCTCCCCGCGCAGCAGGCGCGGCTGACCGCAGGCGCTCAGGCAGCGTTGATCACCGTGATCGTTGGTGCGGTGTGCCTGGCACTGGAAGGCGTGGTGCCGTGGCTGGTCAAATGGCCCGCCGCGTGGGAACTGCCTGCGACCCAATGGGTCGGAGCGTTTCTGGACTGGTTTTTGAACGGCATCAAACCGGCAATGCGGTTGTTTTCCGACCTGATGACCTATCCGATGGATTGGGCCAACTATGTGCTGGGCAACACACCCTGGCCGATCCTGATCGGTATTGTCACCGCTCTGGGTTGGTATCTGGGTGGCTGGCCGATGGCAGCGCTCGGGTTTCTGGGGCTCAGCTTCGTGCTGGCCTCGGGCTATTGGGCCGAGAGTATGAATACGCTGGCGCTGGTCGCCGTTTCCGTTCCGGTGGCGCTGACCATGGGCGGTGCAATTGGCATTCTCGCCAACGAGGTGCCACGGGTGAAGGCGTTTGTGCAGGCCGTGCTGGATATCATGCAGACGGTGCCGACATTCGCCTATCTAACGCCTCTGCTGCTGCTTTTCGGCTTCGGTCCGGTGGTGGGTCTGATCGCCTCGGCCATCTATGCTGCGCCGCCGATGGCGCGCAACGTGATGCTTGGGCTGGAGCGCGTCGAACCCGAAATCAAAGAGGCCGCCATCATGTCCGGCGGCACGCGGTTTCAACAGCTGTTTCAGGTCGAAATTCCGGCCGCCACGACGCAGATCATGGTTGGCGTAAACCAATGCCTGATGGCCGCCCTGTCGATGGTGATCATCGCCGCCGTCATCGGCGGCTTCAACGACATCGGCTGGGAGGTCCTGCTGACCATGCGGAAGGCCCAGTTTGGCGAATCGCTGACGGCCGGGCTGGTCATCGTGGTGTTTGCCGTCGTCATCGACCGGATGAGCGGCACACTGGCGACCGAGCGCAAGCGCTATGACCGCCGGGTTGTCTGGGCGATTCTGGGCATTGCCGTCCTGTTCACCGCCGCCTTCTGGGCGTGGCTGCCGAACCCGTCGGAACTGACGGTGCTGGACCCGATGGCCGAAGCGATTGACAGCGGTCTGACCGCGTTCACGCAGGCCAACGGGCCGTGGCTGGATGCTCTCAAGAACAACTCACTGTTCTATGTGCTGCTGCCGTTGCGGATCGGTCTGGATCAGGCGGTGCTGCCGTTTACATGGGGTTTCCAGTGGACCCCCGCCATGAGCTACGGCCTCTTCGCCATAGGTGCCGCTATCGCCTTGCTGATGGCGTGGCGCGGACACCTGACCGGAGGGCTGGTGGTGCTGATCCTGATCGGCATGCTGGAAACAGGCATTGCCAACTTGCCATGGCCCTTTGTCCTGACCGGGGCTGCCGCACTGGGCTGGGTCGCAGGCGGCTGGCGTCTGGCGGCGCTGTCGGTGGGGCTGCTCTGCACCATCCTCGTCTCG
The DNA here is from genome assembly GCA_030426685.1 of Alphaproteobacteria bacterium. Lineage (GTDB taxonomy): Bacteria > Pseudomonadota > Alphaproteobacteria > Rhodobacterales > Rhodobacteraceae > Ruegeria. The sequence goes on along the minus strand of JAUHYC010000003.1, from coordinate 4,309 downwards.
GGCCTGTGGGAACGCGCCTTGCTGTCGCTCTATCTCAGTGGCGCGGCGGTGTTCTCCTGTGCCGTGGTCGGTGGGTTGATCGGGTTGGCCAGCGCGGTCTGGTCGCCGGTCTGGAAAGTGGTGCGCCCGATCTGCGACATGCTGCAGACGATCCCTCTGTTCGTGTTCCTGATCCCGGTGCTGATGGTGTTCCAGATTGGTGAGTTCTCGGCCTTTCTGGCGATCTGCGCCTATGCGGTCGTCCCGATGATCCGCTACACCCGTCACGGGCTGGTAAACACGCCGGACGAGATGATGGAGGCGGCCATCTCCAGCGGCGCGACCGAGTGGCAGATCATGCGCGACGTCCGCGCGCCCTATGCTGCGCCGACGATCCTGCTGGGGCTGAACCAGACCATCCTATATGCCTTTGCGATGCTGGTGATTGCGGCACTGATCGGCACCACCGGTCTGGGCCAGTCGATCTATCTGGCGCTGGGGCAGGCGGATGTGGGGCTTGGCATCTCGGCGGGCGCGGCAATGGCCATTCTGGCGCTGATCGCCGACCGTATGGTGCAGGGCTTTGCCGCGGAACGGCGCAAGGCGCTGGGCCTTTGAAACCGGGCAGGGGTGGCGCGTCCGCCCCTGCATCCCACTTGATTTCGGACAAAGACCGGCGCATCAGACCGCACTAAACCCGGTGCAACACGTTCGGAGATTATCATGACCGGTTGGGGCCTGTTCCTCGCAGCACTTGCCACCTTTTTGCTCAGCCACATGATCCCGGCGCGTCCGGCAGTGCGCGGCTGGCTGATCGGCACGCTGGGGCGTGGAGGGTATTTCGCGGCCTATTCGCTGGTCTCGCTGGCGGTTCTGGGCTGGCTGATCATCGCCGCCGCCCATGCCCCGTATGTCGAGGTTATCCCACCGCTGGCGCTCTTTCGTTGGGTGCCGGTGCTGATCATGCCGGTGGTTTGCTGGCTGGCAATTGCCGGGCTCGCGATCCAAAACCCGTTTTCCTTTGGCGGGTTGGGGCACAAGGCCTTTGACCCCGAAAGTCCCGGCATCCTGCGCACCACACGCCACCCGATCCTTGTGGCGCTGATGCTGTGGGCGCTTGCGCATTTGCTGGCCAATGGCAGCCTCTCGCATGTCATCCTGTTCGGCCTGTTCGCTGGATTCGCCATGATGGGCATGGCCCTGATTGACCGGCGCAATGCCCGCCTCATGGGGTCGGAATGGTCCCGCCTGTCCCGCAACACCGCACGCCTGTCCCTGCGTGTGCCCCATCCCTGGCCACCCCTCTGGGTCTGGCTCACCGCGATTGCCGCCTATGCGGTGCTTATCCACCTGCACGCCCCCGTGATCGGGCTGTCTCCGCTGCCGTGAAGGCGCAGAGTGGCCGAACCGGTCTGTGCGTGCTATCTGAATCGTCACACTTCCAAGTCTTGAGATCTGAATATGCATCTGGCCTATGTCACAACCACCGACCGCGGCGCGACCGACCGCCTGCTCAGCGCCTTTGCCGAGGCCCTCACGGATGCAGGCACCGCCCTTGCCGGTGTGGTTCAAACCAATACCGAATGCGCAGATGGCTATAAATGCGATATGGATCTGAAGGTTCTGCCCACCGGAGAAACCATCCGCATCTCGCAATCGCTGGGTAAGAACGCGCGCGGCTGCCGTCTTGATCCGGCCGAGTTGGAGCGTGCGGTGGGACTTGTCACGCAATCGCTGGATAACGCGCCGCAGTTGCTGATCATCAACAAGTTCGGCAAGCACGAGGCTGACGGGCGCGGATTCCGTCCGGTGATCGCCGAGGCGCTGGAGCGCGACATTCCCGTTCTGGTCGGGCTCAACCAGCTGAATATCGAGCGGTTCCAGGAATTCGCAGGCAGCATGGCGGACACGCTTGAACCTGACCTCAGCAGCCTGACCGATTGGTTGGACGGTGTTCTGCAAACCGGTGCGCAACGCACGGCCTGATACTCCGCTGACTCTGTTGCAAACGCCCCTGATACACCAGGCATGCCCGCTGAACTCAGGCCACGCGGTGAAAATACTGGACTTGCCGCACCGCTTCGGGTCTAGCTTTGCGCAATGAAACAATCCGGCGTTCCGATCGCGAGCGGCGCGCCGATCCATTCGGGGCGCGCCATGAGCCAAGACCTGACGGGTCCGTACCAATCACCGCCAAACGATGTCGGAATGTCCAATGGCGTGGTGACGACGGATCGGTTCTGGCTTTGCCTCTTTGCCGCTTACTTCCTGCTGCATGTCGCGCTGCGGTTGGCCACAGGCGGCGCGCTTGGTCTGGATGAGGCCGAGATTTTGCTGGATGCCCGCCAGCTTGACTGGGGATATGGCCCGCAACTGCCGCTCTATGCCTGGCTCCAATGGTTGGTGTTTCAGGTCACCGGCCCCAGTATTCTTGGCCTGTCGCTTCTCAAGAACGGGCTGCTGCTGGCCACTGTTGTCACGCTTTACAAGATCATCCGCACCCGGCAAGGCCCGGTGCTGGCGGGTTTGTCTGTCCTGTCCCTGTTGATGCTCTATCAAATCAGTTGGGAGGCGCAGCGCGCACTGACGCACACAGTTCTCGCCAATCTCTGTTCGGTGCTGACCTTCGCGGTGCTATGGAACCTCATCCGCACTCCTTCGACCAAAGGCTATGTTCTGCTGGGCGTGGTCATGGCAGCGGGCGGGTTGTCCAAATACAACTACGTCATCGCCCTTCTGGCCGTGCTGCTCGCCGCCCTAAGCGGTTCTGCAACGCGCAGGCCACTTCTGTCACCCCGGCTGCTGCTGTCGATCGGAATCGCTGCGCTGCTGCTGACGCCGCCCATGATTTGGATTCTGAATAATCCCGACCGGGCCTTTGCAAGCTTGGACAAGGCGGACATGATCGGCGAGGGGCCCGCCTTGTTGATCGCAGGTCAGGGCGTGGTAGAGCTCGCCCTCGCATCGTTGGGCTTTGTGTCGCTTCTGCTGGTGGTCGTCGGTCTGCTGTGGCTGATCAACCGGCGGCGGGAGGTTGCTGTTGCGCCAGATGACCTGACGCGCCTGATGCTGCGCACGCTGTTCTGGGGTGTGGTTCTGATGGCGCTGATCGTGATTGCCAGCGGCAGCACCAACGTGAAAGATCGTTGGCTGCAACCTGTCCTGATTTTTGCGGGCCCGGCCCTCGTTTTGTGGCTGTTGCCTCGAACCGGTGCTGTCGGCAGCCGCCGGTTTGGACAGATCAGCGCTGTTCTCGCCGGTCTGATCGCGGTGGCGATGCTGCACCACAACCTAGCCGGAGACGCCCGGCGCGCTGCGCCCTTTGCCGTACTGACACCGCAGATCCTTGATCAGACGCCACCCGGCACTGCCATTATTGCCCATAATTGGCTGGCCGGAAACATCGCCCTGCTTGCCCCGGAACGCCCGATCTACAACGCGCGGGGAATACGGCCACAAGGCCCCGCGCTGCGGGTGTGGGAGACGGACAGAAAGACCCCGAAAGACGTCGACCCGGAACGCGTCGTGACGCTGACCGCGCCGTATCGTTTTGACGAGGGCGAACAGATGTCACTGTCCTTCGCACCAGTCACGGAATAGCCGGATCACACCGTTCAAATGGTGCAAGGATATGAAAAGAGAAGATGGTGGGCGACCCTGGAATCGAACCAGGCGTGCGTCTCCGCGAGGGAGTTACAGTCCCCTGCCACACCTTGCGGCCTGTCGCCCACTGTCAGGCGTTGCACCTGACGTGGAGGCGTGATTACTAGCGCGTCTAAAGGGCGTCAACAGGAAAATACCGCTTTGACGCAGGAAACCGAATTCCCGGCCCGGAGGCCCGAATCATGAAGAAACCAAAGTGGGTCGTCGAGAAGGAACAGGCGCGCAAGGCTGCCGCCTCGGAAACCGTCTGGCTGTTCGGGCTGCACGCTGTGCGTGATGCTCTGATGAACCCGAAAAGGCAGAAACTGCGTCTGATCGTGACGCGGAATGCCGGCGACAAACTGGCCGAAGCCATTGAATTTGCTGGTATCACGCCCGAGATGGCCGATCCGCGCAAATTTACCGCTCCGATCGATCCCGGCTCGGTCCATCAGGGTGCGGCGCTTGAGGTCAAACCGCTGGATTGGGGTGGTCTGGCCGAGAATTGCATTGGCCGGGAAAATCCCCGCGTGCTGCTGCTGGACCGGGTGACGGACCCGCATAACGTTGGGGCGATTCTGCGCTCGGCCGAGGTGCTGGGGGCCAGCGCCGTGATCGGAACGCGCCACCATTCCGCGCCCGAGACCGGTGCGCTGGCCAAAACCGCAAGCGGCGCCTTGGAGCGCCA
>JAUHYC010000088.1 GCA_030426685.1 Alphaproteobacteria bacterium | reverse complement strand
GAAAGTCGCCTCGGGTGCGGCGATGCGGTACTTTCGCGGGCGGCTGGGGATCGAGTTCAAGTCCGACGAAAGCCCGGTTACGCAGGCCGACAAACAGGTCGAGGCCGAGGTGCGCGCCTATCTGAAGCAGCATTTCCCGGATCACGGTGTATTTGGTGAGGAAGAAGGCAAGGATATGGGCGATGGCCGTCATATGTGGGTCATTGATCCCATTGACGGCACCCGGTCTTTCCTGTCCGGGCACCCTCTGTTCGGTTTCCTGCTGGCGCATCTGAGCGAGGGCCGGGCCGAGCTGGGTGTTGTCGGGATGCCTGCGCTGGATGAAACCTATGTTGGCGTCGTCGGCAGAGGGGCGACGCTGAACGACCGACCGATCCATGTTTCGGAGCAGGCGCGGCTGGATCAGGCGATCCTGTTCGTGAATGAAGGCGACAAGATTTTTCGCGACCACCCCGAAGTGTTCGGCCGTCTGATGCAGGCAGGGCAGACACGGCGCTTCGCCTATGATTGCTATCCCCACGCTCTGCTGGCGGCTGGTCATGTGGACGCAGTGGTGGATTACGATCTGCAACCCTATGACTACCTCGCGCTGTCACCGCTGATCGAAGCGGCCGGGGGGGTGATGACAGACTGGGATGGCAACGCACTGACACTCGAGTCGGACGGGGCTGTCGTTTCGGCGGCGACGCCCGCGCTTCATGCCGAGTTGCTGGATGTGCTGCATGCAGGGCAGCCGGGCTAACGGGAGAGCACATGGAAACCAAGCCAGTCGAAATCATCAACCCCGGCGGCAAAGGGCGCGCCCTGCTGCTGTGCGAACATGCCAGCAACAGGATTCCGGCGGAGTATAACGGCCTCGGCCTGTCTGATGCCGACCGCGACAGCCATGCCGCCTGGGATCCCGGCGCGCTTGCGTTGACGCGGGCCCTGTCGCAAGCGTTGGATGCCACGGCTGTGACTTCGACCGTGTCGCGACTTGTCTATGACTGCAACCGTCCGCCCGAAGCGGCCAGCGCCATGCCCGAAAAATCCGAGCTGATTGAAGTGCCGGGCAATGTTGGGCTGACGCAATTGCAGCGCGACGAGCGCACGGATGCGGTCTACCGCCCGTTTTGCGCCGCCGTGGCCACTGAACTGGACAAACGCGGACCCGACACGGTGGTGGTGACGGTGCATTCCTTCACGCCGGTCTTCTATGGCCAGTCGCGCAGTGTCGAGCTGGGCCTGCTGCATGACGACGATAGCCGTCTGGTCGATGCGATGCTCAGCCGCGCCGGAGGCATCCCGCACCGGCGCGTGGAACGAAACGAACCCTATGGGCCGGCGGATGGGGTGACCCATTCGTTGAAACTACATGCGCTCAGCCGCGGGCTGGCGAATGTGATGATCGAAGTGCGCAACGATCTGATGCGCACTGAAACGCAGATTGCCGATATGGCGCGGGATATCCTGACGCTGCTGGAACCGGCTTTGAAAGACATCCCGATCAAGGAGAGTGCAACGTGACGGCACCTTTAACATTTGAGCATCTTTCGGCGCAGGTATCTGCGGGTGAGGTTGATACGGTTTTGGTTTGCATGGTTGACATGCAGGGTCGGTTGATGGGCAAGCGTTTTCATGCAGGTCATTTTGTGGCTGGCGCGTGGGAAGAGACGCATTGCTGCAACTACCTGCTGGCCACAGATCTCGAGATGGCGACGCCGGATGGGTATGCCTCGACCAGCTGGGAGCGGGGTTATGGCGACTATGTGATGAAGCCAGACCTTAGCACATTGCGCCCGGTGCCCTGGCTGGAAGGTACCGCAATGGTCATGTGCGATATCCTGGATCACCACACCCATGAGGAAGTGCCACATGCGCCGCGCTCGATCCTGAAAAAGCAGGTGAACCGCCTGAAGGCGATGGGGTATGAGGCGATGTGCGCCACCGAACTGGAATTCTTCCTGTTTGCAAAAAGTTTTGATGCAATACGCAAGGAAGGGTTCCGCGATCTGGAACCGATCTCGGGCTATAACGAAGATTATCACATTCTGCAGACCACCAAGGAAGAGCATGTGATGCGCCCGATCCGGAACCACCTGTGGGATGCGGGCATTCCGGTCGAGAACACCAAAGGTGAGGCCGAGGCCGGGCAGGAAGAACTGAACATCAAATATGCGCCTGCGATGGACACGGCAGAGTATCACTCGATCGCCAAGAACGCGGTGAAAGAGATCGCCTGGCAGCACGGTCATGCGGCGACTTTCCTGCCAAAATGGCATCATGAAAGGGTGGGTAGCTCGTCTCATGTGCATCAGTCGCTCTGGGAGGATGGGCAACCGGCGTTCTATGACGCAGCGGATGAGCTGGGCATGTCGGCGCTGATGAAAAGCTATATGGCCGGCCTGCTGAAATACGCCGCTGATTACACGTATTTCATGGCGCCGTACATCAACAGCTACAAGCGGTTCATGAAGGGCACCTTTGCACCGACGCGGATCATCTGGTCGGTAGACAACCGCACGGCCGGGTACCGCCTGTGCGGGGATGGAACCAAGGCGATACGGGTCGAGTGCCGTATTCCGGGATCGGATATGAACCCCTATTTGGCGATGGCAGGGATGTTGGCGGCGGGGATAGCAGGGATCGAAGAAGCGCTGGAGTTGCAGCCGCCGACAAAGGGCGATGTCTATCAGGGCGAGACGGGGATGATCCCGGGTAGTCTGCGCGCTGCGCGGGATGCGTTGCATGGGTCAGCCATGCTGCGCGCGGCCATGGGGGATGATGTGGTTGATCACTATGCGCGAGCGGCAGAAGTCGAGATCGAGGAGTTCGAGCGCGTGGTGACCGATTGGGAAATTGCCCGCGGGTTCGAGCGGGCGTAGAGGGCAGGAGCGAGGGGCCAGCCCCTCGCGCACCCCGGGATATTTTTGGCCAGATGAAGCAGGGATCCTGTTTCTTTCGGAAATGGAGTGAAGATGGGGCAGATGTTGAAATGTGTCTCGCCGATCGATGGATCGGTATTTGCGGAACGAGAATTACTGTCTCGGGATGCTGCGTTTGAGGTTGCTGACCGTGCGCGGGCGGCGCAGGGGACCTGGGCGGCGCGGCCGTTGCAGGATCGGATTGATCTGGTGATGGCGGGCGTCGCGGCTGTCGGCGCGATGAATGATGAGATCGTTCCAGAACTGGCGCATATGATGGGCCGTCCGGTGCGCTATGGCGGCGAGTTTGGGGGATTCAACGAACGTGCCAGCCATATGGCAAAGATCGCCGAGACGTCACTGGCCGATATTGCCGTGGGTGAAAACGAGACTTTCAAACGCTATATCAAGCGCATTCCGCATGGGGTGGTCTTTGTGGTTGCACCCTGGAACTATCCTTACATGACGGCGATCAACACGGTGGCGCCCGCGCTGATCGCGGGCAACACGGTTGTTCTGAAACACGCGACCCAGACCCTGTTGGTCGGTGAACGCATGGCGCAGGCGTTCCATTCGGCGGGGGTGCCTGAAGACGTGTTCCAGAATGTGTTCCTCAGCCACGACGTGACCAATGACCTCATCGCGGGCAACGCGTTCGACTTTGTGAACTTCACCGGTTCGGTCGGCGGCGGTCAGGCGATGGAGCGTGCGGCGGCGGGGACCTTTACGGGCGTGGGCACCGAACTGGGCGGCAAGGATCCGGGTTACGTTATGGACGACGCCGATCTGGACGCGGCGGTTGATACGCTGATCGACGGCGCGATGTTCAATTCGGGCCAGTGTTGCTGCGGGATCGAGCGGATTTACGTTCACGAAAGCCTTTACGATGACTTTGTCGCCAAGGCGGTAGAGATCGTGAAGGGTTATAAGCTGGGCAATCCGCTGGACGCCGAAACAACCATAGGTCCTATGGCCAATGTGCGTTTCGCTGACGAGGTGCGCGCGCAGATTGCCGAAGCGGTTGAGGCCGGCGCGGTCGCGCATATCGACCCCTTCCCCGAGGACGACGGTGGCGCATATCTCACGCCACAGATCCTGACCAATGTCACACATGACATGCGGGTGATGCGGGACGAAAGCTTTGGCCCGGTTGTGGGCATCATGAAAGTGTCCTCGGATGCCGAGGCCATCGCGCTGATGAACGACAGCGAGTTTGGTCTGACAGCCAGCCTTTGGACCCGCGATGTGGACCGCGCGGCGCGTGTGGGCGACCAGATCGAGACCGGCACCGTCTTCATGAACCGGGCCGACTATCTGGACCCTGGCCTGTGCTGGACCGGTTGCAAGAATACCGGGCGCGGCGGTGGTCTTTCGGTCATCGGCTATCACAATCTCACCCGTCCAAAATCCTACCACCTGAAGAAGGTCACGGGCTAAGGACGACGGCCTGCTCGGGGCTGACCCCCTCACCCGCGCAGGTCTCAAATCACAAAGGAAACCTGACATGTCACTTGTTGGAAACTGGTCCTATCCGACCGCGATCAAATTTGGTGCCGGGCGCATCAAGGAACTGCCCGCAGCCTGTGCCGCAGCCGGGATGAAGAAACCCCTGCTGGTCACGGACAAGGGGTTGGCCGATCTGCCGATCACATCGGCGACGCTGGATATCATGGAGGCGGCCGGTCTGGGCCGCGGTCTATTCAGTGATGTGGACCCAAACCCAAATGAGAAAAACCTCGACGCAGGCGTTGCGGCATACAAGGCCGGTGGACATGATGGTGTGATTGCCTTTGGGGGCGGCTCGGGGCTGGATCTGGGCAAGATGGTCGCCTTCATGTGCGGCCAGACGCGCCCGGTATGGGACTTTGAGGATATCGGCGACTGGTGGACCCGCGCCGAGGCGGATGCAATCGCGCCGATCATTGCGGTTCCAACAACTGCGGGGACCGGATCCGAAGTTGGCCGCGCCAGCGTCATCACAAACTCCGACACCCACGCCAAGAAGATCATCTTCCACCCCAAGGTCCTGCCGACGGTGGTGATCTGCGATCCTGAACTGACGGTTGGGATGCCCAAGTTCATCACCGCAGGCACCGGTCTGGACGCCTTCGCCCACTGTGTCGAAGCGTTTTCCAGCCCGCATTATCACCCGATGAGCCAGGGCATCGCGCTGGAAGGAATGCGTTTGGTGAAAGAATATTTGCCGCGCGCCTACGCAGATGGCAGCGACATTGAAGCCCGCGCGCAGATGATGAGCGCGGCGGCCATGGGTGCAACCGCCTTCCAGAAAGGTCTTGGTGCGATCCATGCCATGAGTCACCCGGTCGGCGCGCACTTCAACACCCATCACGGCACCACCAATGCGGTCTGCATGCCTGCTGTGCTGGATTTCAATGCTCCCGCCATCGCAGATCGTTTCCAGCAGGCTGCCGCCTATCTGGGCATCAACGAAGGGTTCGATGGCTTCCGCGCTTTTGTGCAGGAATTCAACGACGGCCTTGGCATCCCGCGAAAGCTGGCAGACCTCGGCGTAACCGAAACCTCAATCCCAACCCTCGTCGAAGACGCAATCATCGATCCGTCATGCGGCGGGAACCCCATCGAGTTGACGAAAGAAAACCTCACTCAGCTGTTCAAAGCAGCACTGTAAACCTCTTAAGCAACTAGGAATTGAATGCCGTATAACAGTTTTCAGTAACAAGGGAGGACGCAAAGACGAAGAACCACTCGATTGCAGACGCTACAGCTCGCATGATCCGGGTGATCCGGTCTGAGTCGGAATTGGGATTGCGGCGATTGTCGCGTAGGTGAAATACAATAAAACTCCGCTAGCCGGGCATCAAGGGCAGCTGTTTGACCAGTGATCGGCCTGCCCGCCAAAAAGGAATTGGCAAAACCCCGTTTTGCCACCCAACAGAGGAAAGTATAATGAAAAAGACACCTTCCAAATTTGCTGCGATCGTTGTCGGCGCCTTCATCGCCACCGCGGCTGCTGCTGAAACCGAGCTGACTGTATACACCGCAGTCGAGGCCGAGGATCTGGCCCGCTATGCGG
>JAUHYC010000038.1 GCA_030426685.1 Alphaproteobacteria bacterium | reverse complement strand
GAGCATGGCTCAGCGGAGGGCGATAGCGGTTTCACCTGGGTGATCGACCCGATTGACGGAACAACGAATTTCGTCAACGGCATCCCGGTGTGGACCGTTGTCTTGGCCGGAGTGGCGAACGGGAAGACAGAAGTTGGCGTGATTCACGATCCAAATATGAGTGAGACCTTTGTGGCAACACTGGGCGGTGGGGCCACGCTGAATGGAACGCGATTGCAGGTCGCAACCGGAACACCGTTGCGCGACGGGACGATTTCGCTGGGTTACTCAAACCGGATCGAGGCGCGCCATGTCGTGCCGCTGGTCGCCAAGTTGATCGACTGCGGTGCAATGTTCCATCGCAATGCGAGCGGGGCGCTGTCGCTGGCATATGTCGGCGCTGGGCGGCTGCTGGGCTACCTTGAAGAACATATGAACGCCTGGGATTGTTTGGCCGGGCAACTGCTGATCGCAGAAGCGGGTGGTGTGGTCGAAGCGCAGAACGCCGATGAGATGATCCGCGTCGGTGGGCGGGTGATCGCCGGCACGCCGGATGTGTTCGACACCTTATTCAGGATAGCGGAAGAGACCTGGAACACCTGACCGGTCAGGCCATCGCAAGCCATCCGGTCTGAGGTCTGAGCGTCAAAAGATCTGCGAGCCAGTAATGACCTTGCGATGGCTGGTCGTAGTTGCGATCAATCAGGCAGTTCGAAAAGGCGCACCACAGAAGGGTTGCGACCGCTCCGTGGGTGACAATGGCAAGGTCTTTGCCTTCGTGCGCCTCCACAATCGCGGAAACAGTCGCGTGAATGCGCCGTTGCGCCTCAGCAGCTGTTTCCCAACCGCGAAAGCTGGCCTCGGGCCGGGCGAAAAATGCGTCAGCGGCGGCTTCGAACTCTTCCCTGGGTAGAAAGCCCGTTGCGCTGCGGTCATTCTCACCAAGGCCCGGGCTGTGATCTATGGGCAGATTTCGGGGCACGGAAAGGATCTCTGCGGTGTCGCGTGCCTTCTGTTCGGTGCTGGACCAGATCCGGGTCACATCTGTCAAAACACCTGTAGCAGCAAAATGGGTGGCACGACGACGGCCCATTGCGCTGAGACGCCAATCCGTAATCGGGATATCCGGGTCGATGGTGACCTCGGGATGGGTGATGACCAGGAGGTTAGGCATCTATTCGGGCAACAGGACCGGGCCCTTAGCGGCGAAACTCATTCGCACTTCGGTGCCTGGCTCGAGCGGAGAGTCGACATCCTCCTGGACCGCGAAAACCCGGCCGAACGCACCGGTCAGTGTGTATTCCATCCGTACGCCTACGTAGGTTGCTTTGGCTACGGTGGCAGGTATGCCCTGATCGTACCCAATCACAAGCCGAGACGGTCGGACGGCGATCGTGGCGGGGCCTTCAGGCAACCCGCGCGAATTAAGCGTGTGGCGGTGGTTTTCAATCTCGATGGTGGCAGTGTCGCCCTCAATCGCGATGATCTGACAAGCCAACAGATTTGCTTCGCCGATGAAATCTGCGACAAAGCGGTCGTTGGGTGTGTCGTACAGCTGGCGCGGCGTGCCGATCTGGGCAATTGCGGCGTTGCGCATGACGACGATTTCATCGGAAACCGCCAGCGCCTCTTCCTGATCATGGGTGACATAGACGACGGTCAGACCAAGGTCCTGTTGAATCGCGCGGATATCCTCGCGCACCTGCCGGCGCAGCTTGGCATCGAGGTTGGACAGCGGTTCGTCAAACAACAGCACTTGCGGTTCCAGCACCAGCGCGCGGGCAACGGCGACGCGCTGTTGCTGACCGCCGGACAACTCAGACGGAAGGCGGCTGTCAAATCCCTTGAGGCCGACAAGGTCCAGCCCATCCAGCGCACGCGCGCGGGCCTCGTCCTTCCCAAAGCCTGAGAACGTGAGGCCATACATCACGTTTTCCAGCACGGTCATATGCGGGAACAGGGCATAGGATTGAAAGACCATCGAGACGTCACGGTCAGTGGCAGGCAGCTTGGTCACGTCCCGGTCACCGATCATGATCTTGCCCGAACTCGCCATTTCGAGCCCCGCGATCATACGCAGCGTCGTCGTCTTGCCACAGCCGGATGGGCCGAGCAGCGTGACAAGCTTACCCGCATCGACGTGCAGGTCGATATTGTCGACAGCGACAACATCCTTGCCGAACACTTTCGACACACGTTCAAAGCGGACGGGGGCGGCTTTGGATCCGATTTTGGTGCCGGTCATGGTGAGGTCTCCGTTCCGTGCTGCATGCGCCGGCCGATCTGAACCCGGCCAACGAGAAGTTGCAGTAGCCCGACCGCCGCCAGCATCACGAAGATCAGCGTTGTCGAATAAGCGATGGCAAGGCCGTAGTCGTTGTTCTCGACCCGCCCGATGATGTAGCTGGTCGCCATGTCGTACTCGGCGCTGACCAGAAAGATCACGGCCGAGATCGCCGTCATGGCCCGGACGAAACTGTAGACAAGCGCCGCCAGGATTGCAGGCCGCAGCAGTGGCAGGATGATCCGCCGGAAAGTTTGCCAAGAGTTGGCCCCAAGTGTCAGAGAGGATTCATCAAGGCTGCGGTCGAGTTGTGACATGCTGGCAATGCCCGCGCGCACGCCGACAGGCATATTGCGGAAGATGAAGCTGACAACGAGGATGACACCTGTGCCCGTAATCTCAATCGGCGGTACGTTGAAGGCGAGGATGTAGCTGACGCCGATCACAGTGCCCGGTATGGCAAAGGACAGCATGGTTCCGAACTCGAACGCGTTCTTGCCCGCAAAGCTCTGCCGGGTCAGCAGATAGGCGGTCACCAACCCCACGGCAGCGGTCAGCGGTGCGGCAATGGCCGCAATTGTGATCGTGGTCCAGAAGCTGTCCCAGGCCGCGCCGGTCCAGCGGATTCCTTCTGCTTCGAAGCGAACTGAGAATGCCGTGATGTAGTGTTTGAGTGTCAGCGAATTGTTGACCCCCCACAGCTCGACCACGCTGCCGTAGACGATCATTGCATAGACAATGATCGTGAATACTGCCCAGCCCAGTGCAATCGCCAGTACCGGGATCGAAAGGCCGGTTGGCATCAATGGGTGCACGCCCGCGTCGCCCTTGCCTGTGACCGTTGTGTAGCTTTTCTTGCCCAGCCAGACGCGCTGTGCGTAGAAAGCCGAAAGGGTAAAGAACAAAAGTACCATGGCCAGAACGGCGGCGCGGCCCTGATCGTATTGCGCACCCACGATGGCAAAGAATATCTCGGTCGACAGCACATCGAAATTGCCGCCCAGCACCAGAGGGTTGCCGAAATCGGCCATGCTTTCGATGAATCCTAAAAGGAAGGCATTGGCCAGACCGGGGCGCATCAGCGGCAGTGAGACGGTTTTGAAGGTTTGCCATTTGCTGGCGCGCAGTGTCTGGGACGCCTCTTCCATTGATGGCGATACACCTTCTACCACGCCGATCAGAACGAGAAAGGCGATAGGCGTGAACGCAAGTGTCTGCGCAATCAGAATGCCGGGCATTCCGTACAGCCAGCGTGTCGGTTGAGTGCCAAAAAGCTCGGCAATGAATTGAGTAACTGAACCGGACAGGCCAAAGAGCAGGATAAGCGCAAGGCCGATCACAAAGGGTGGTGTGATGATCGGAAGAACGGTCAAAGCCCGCAACGCCCGCTTGTAGCGGAAGCCCGAGCGCGTCACGACCAGCGCAAAACAGAGGCCCAGGAGCGTGGTGATAAAGCCAACGAGGATCGCAAGGAACAATGAGTTCCAGGCTGCACCGCATTTGGCGCCACTGAAGCATCCAACGCCCCAAAGCCTGTCATCGAAGAACTTTGAAAAGAAAACCGCAATGGAATAGGCGCCATCCTCGGTGACGAAGGCGGCGAAAAGCATCTTTGCGATAGGGAAAAAGACAAAGGCGGTGACAATTGTAATCACGCCACCGATTGCGCTGACGACAAAGACGTCGCCATTGATGGCACCTCTTGCAGCAATGCCCTGGGTCAGCAGGAACAGAAAGCTCGAAGCGCAAATCATTGCGCCGTAGCCCATTCCGAACTGGCGGTCGCCGAGCTTACCGAACAGGGCTGTCAGCCAATCGTAGTTGAAGCCCCGGATACCGATGCTGAAGCCTTGAGCGATCAGCCAGCCAAACCCCAGCGCTCCGGACAGGATCAGGAGGCGCGCATAGATCGGGTCTGCTTTAGTGCGTCTCAGCGCTAATAGCGGCAAGGCAAGCGCGAACAGAAGCGGCGCAAGCCAGAGCTTTTCGCCTTGCCCGATCAGAAATATGGCGGGCGCGTAGTCCTCGTCGAATGGGTATCCGTCCACCAGCCATTCAAACGACCACAGCCCACCATCGACCATGTACCACGGCAGCAGACAGAACCCGACCCACCCGGCGATAATCCAGAAGATCAGAACCGGGTGGGTCGCCTTTGATTTGTTATCCGTCATTTATTGCGGCAGAACCGAGACCTCTTCATCCCATTTCTGCAACAGCCGCTTGCGTTCATCGGAAGAGCCGTACTTCTTGAAGTCATAATCGATCAGCTTGATCTGGCTCATGTCAGGCGCGATTTCTGATGTTTCGGCACCCTTGTTTGAAGGCACCTGGAAAGCATTGACCTGTAGGGCAAGGTTTTGAGCCTCCGGCGATAAGGCCCAGTCATAGAACTTCTTGGCTTCTTCTTCGTTGCGGGCACCGTCAATTATTGACATTGAGCCAATTTCGTATCCGGTACCTTCGCACGGGGCCACCACCTTGATGGGGAACCCCGAAACGGCTTGTTTCACCGCGTCATGCATAAAGACGATCCCGATGGTGTTCTCACCGCGACCGGCAGCCTTGATCGGTGCCGAACCCGACTTTGTGTACTGGTTGATGTTCGAATGAAGGCCTTTCATGAACTCAAAGCCCTCGTCTTCTCCAAAGATCTGTACCATTGAGGCCAGCGTCGTATAGGCGGTACCTGACGAGTTCGGGTTGGCCATCTGAACATGACCTTTGTATTCAGGCTTCAGCAGGTCTTTCCAACAGGCGGGTTCGGGCAGGTTGTTTGCAGCCAGAATATCGGCGTTGTAGCCATACCCCAATGCCCCCGAGTAGATGCCGATGGTTTTGTTGCCGGCGCTTTCGGCCTGCGAAATCGCCCAGTCATGCAGTTGATCCCGCATTGGCGACACATATTCCATCGTCAGACCTTCTTCTGCCGCTTGCAAATGCGGATCACCGGTGCCTCCCCACCAGACGTCGCCCTTGGGGTTCGAGCTCTCCGCACGGATTTGCGCGAAGGTTTCACCAGACGATTTCCGGGTCATGTTGACGTCTATACCGGTCGCATCCTCGAAGCTGCGCGCCATGAGCTGACACCAGTCCTCCTGCGCGGAGCAATAAAGTGTTAGTTTTTCGGCCTGAGCCGCCGAAAGCGAAGCCGAGAAAGCAATCAGTGATCCCACTGCCGCCGATGCTAGTTTATTCATTACTTTTCCTCCCTTTGAAAAATAGGCGTCCGATTTATCCCGGCCTACCAATGCCCGGCCTCAAATTGTCGCCAATACAGACGAAAATCAGTTTCATTTTTATTCGGATGTGGTCCTTGAAATCTGCTGCGATACCAAACAGGAAAACGAGGGGAAGCATCGACGAAAACGGCGACATCAACACCTGTGCTATTGCCGCCGAGCCGAGATCGCCGCCAGGCAGCAGCACCGGTGCCGATTGTGTTACAAACACGCCCGTGCCCGCGTATCCCGCCACGATCATCGCAGCGGTGGCGAAGCCATGCATGAACACTGCCTTAAGGCCATTTCCTGAAGATGTAGAAGAAAAATTGTCAGAAAAGTGCTTCTGGTCGCTCTTCTGTTCAGACAGGGGCGCACGTTCATCCCCGGTTCGGATCTGTCGACCGAACCGCATTCGCAGTGCAGACGCCGCAGCAAGTTGCCCGGCAATGGCGATCATTTGTTCGACACTCTGTATTCACTCGGTCGGTGCATAATGAGTTGCGCCTCAACATCCTTTGTATTCCCAGAACATTTCCAACCAAACGAGAGTTTTGCAACAAAATTTGTTGCTGAACGCCCGAAAGGCCACAAAAGTGAACAGCAAACCGAGGGTGGCCGTCAAAATCCCCAAAACGAAATTGTGGTGTGGAATGTAGTAAGACGGCCTGAAACAGATTAGCATCTGTATTTCTCGGGACCCATAGATTTCAGGACCGCTGCGTGATTCACAGCTCCGAATATGGAGCTGTGACGCTGTCTGATCTGTTCTGGTTGAGTGATGTACAGATGGCGCGTCTGGAGCCTTATTTCCCGAAATCCCACGACCTTGCAGCCTTGCTCACGCTGCCGAGCTGCTTGGCCAATGCCAGCAGCCTGAGTTTCGGTTAGATGATCTTTTCCTGAATGCTTGTCATTGATCGACACTCCTTGCTGCGCTCCAAAAGAGCAGAAATGTCAGATCAAGTTGCGTGTTTTATGCGTTGGTTCAGTACGCGCAGCGCCTGTCAAAACTGGTAATTTTCTGAGTCAAAGTCAGATCAGCTTTCCGACTTTCCCTCAGGACCAGTTCGGCATTGGGTACATCATTCGTTATTGCGCGTTGCAATGCTGTGTTCGGATCAAAGCCGTGTTTGATCCATCGGTTTTGCAATCTGATCTTAAGCTCTTCCAGAGTTGGGCTGACGAAAACCGTTGACATAAAGACCCCGGTCAAAGCGTTCCACGGTTCGCAGTCCATCAAAAGATAGTTTCCCTCCACAACCACAATCGGTGTTTCAGGATGAACGGCAATCGCGTTGGCAATTGAAAGATCCTTCTGCCGGTCGAATCTGGGGTGAAAGGATTCATGACGTGCGTTCAGCAGTGCTTTGATCGCATTGCAGAACCCAATTGCATCGAATGTTTCGGGTGCGCCCTTTTTGGCCAGCAATCCCCGCGCCTCCAAAACGCTGTTGTCCAGATGGTACCCGTCCATGGGCACCAGTGCGGCCTGCGGAGCCCCTGATCCCTGTTGCGCATTTAGCGAATGCACAACAGCCTCTGCCAGAGTTGACTTGCCAGACGCCGGTGGGCCAGCGACAGCGACAATCGACCGGACCCCATCCCGGCTCCGAGAGGAGATGAGGTCACGAACGCGCTTGGCGTCCTGCTCGATCACGCAGCGTCTTCTTTCGGAGGTTCCTTGGCGCCGGTCATGAAAGCCACCGCGTCGGACATGGTGTAATCCTTAGGGTCGATCGTGCAGAGTCTTTTGCCCAGCCGGTGCACGTGAATGCGATCAGCGACTTCAAATACGTGCGGCATGTTGTGGCTGATCAGAATGATCGGAATGCCACGTGATCGCACATCCTGGATAAGCTCAAGAACTTTGCGGCTTTCCTTGACCCCCAATGCGGCCGTCGGTTCATCCATGATGATAAACTTGGTCGCAAAGGCAGCGGCGCGCGCAACGGCTACACCCTGGCGCTGGCCACCAGACAGTGTTTCAACCGCCTGATTGATGGATTGCACGGTCATAAGTCCGAGTTCGGTTAGTTTCTCGCGGGCGAATTTCTCCATGGCTGGCCGGTCAAGCTGACGCATGTACTTACCCATGAAACCTTGTTTGCGGATCTCGCGCCCCATGAACATATTATCCGCAATCGAAAGGGCAGGCGACATGGCTAGCTGCTGATAGACGATCTCGATACCCATGTTCCGGGCGTCGATAGGTGAGGTGAAGTTCACCTTTTTGCCTTCGATCAGAATATCGCCCTCATCCGGAATCGTGGCACCGCAGATCGCTTTGACGATGGACGATTTGCCCGCGCCGTTATCCCCGATAACTGCAAGGATTTCTCCCTGACGCAGCTCAAAGTCCGAATGGTCGATAGCAGTCACGTGGCCATAGCGCTTCACGATCCCGCGGCCCTGGACGACTGGAGTTGAGTCTGACATTAGCCCGATACCTTTCTGATCCACTGGTCGACTGCGACCGCTGCGATGATGAGAAGCCCGATGAGAAGGAAGGTCCACTGCGCATCTGCACCCAACAGCCTCAGCCCAAGTGTGAAGACGCCAACGATCAGCGCTCCAAACAGCGATCCCATGATGGAACCTCGCCCGCCGAACAGAGAGATACCCCCGATCACAACTGCGGTGATGCTTTCAATGTTGGCCAACTGACCTGATGTCGGAGAGACCGACCCGATGCGTCCGATTAAAGCCCACCCCGCAAAGGCGCAGATCAGACCGGAAAGCATATAAACGGACATCAGTGTCTTGTGGACGTTGACACCGGACAGTTCAGCAGCCTCGGGATCATCTCCGACAGCATAGACATGCCGCCCCCAGGCCGTGTGTTTGAGCGCATAGGCCAACACAAAGATCAGGACGAGCATGAATATGACACCAACCGTAAAGGTCGCCCCACCGATGCTGAATTTTGTGCCGAAGAACTGAAGAAAGGGGGCGTTTGCCTCAATGTCCTGGCTACGGATCGTCTCGTTTGCCGAATACAGGAAGTTGGTCGCCAGAACGATCTGCCACATTCCCAGCGTGACGATGAAGGGGGGGAGCTTTACGCGACTGACAAGCCAGCCGTTGAGGGCTCCGATCAAAGTACCAACCGCAAGTCCGCACATGACAGCGATCGGCACCGGGATCCCATATCGGAAAGTGAACTGCCCCATGATGACAGAAGAGAACACCATGATAGCGCCGACACTCAGATCGATACCTGCGGTCAGAATGACAAGGCTTTGCGCTGCGGCCACGATGCCGACAATCTGCACCTGCTGAAGGATCAGCGTCATCGCAAAGGGTGAGAAAAACTTTGAGCCCAAAAGCAGGCCAAAGATCAACATCGCACCGACTAAGACGATTAGGGGCACAAAGGATGGATTGACATGGAGAAGATGCTGCAACTTCCCCAGAACGCCACGCCGATGGTCTTCAAATTCCGCAACGGTTTCTGCCTTGCTGGCAGCGGTTTCAAATTCCTGGGCACTTTGGTTTGCTTCAGACATATCTCCCCCTTTCGTGGTTGACGTCACAGCCACGAGGTCAGTTTACAGGAAGTTTTGGTTTGCTGGTGAAAGGATTGATGAGGCGCTCTGATGCGCCTCATCCGTTGGCTTGTGATCAGCCCCAGCAGAGCTCCAAGCCCTCAGCGACCGAAATCGAGTCCACTCCATCAACGGGTTGATCGGTAATGAGCGCGACGCCGGTATCGAAGAAGTCTTTTCCGGGCGTGTTTTCCGGCTTTACGCCTTCGTCGGCCCATTTCTTAACGGCCTCAACGCCCAGCGATGCCATCAACAGCGGATATTGCTGGCTGGTGGCACCAATCACGCCGGCCTCTACGTTTTGTACGCCGGGGCAGCCGCCGTCGACGGAAACGATCAGCACGTCGTTTTCGCGACCGATTGATTTCAGGGCTTCGTATGCACCAGCTGCCGCCGGTTCATTGATCGTGTGAACCACGTTGATCGTCGAATCCTTGGCCAGAAGGTTCTCCATGGCACGGCGACCACCTTCTTCGTTGCCATCGGTTACATCGCTGCCGACCAGACGAGCATCAGTCTCGTCGCCGATAACATTGGGATCAGCCAGATCGACCCCAAAACCGTCAAGGAAGCCCTGGTTGCGCAGAACGTCCACGGTAGGCTGGCTGACATTCAGATCAAGGGTCGCGATTTTTGCGTCCGCCGCCGCATCGCCCATCTTGGCTTTCGCCCATTGTCCGATCAACAAACCGGCCTTGTAATTGTCAGTTGCGAACGTCGCGTCTGCTGCATCGATCGGGCTCAGCGGTGTGTCCAATGCGATAACCAGGAGGCCTGCGTCACGTGCCTGCTGTACAGCCGGGACAATTGAACTTGTGTCAGAAGCCGTCAGAAGAATTCCCTTTGCGCCGTCAAGAATACAAGTTTCAATGGCCTGAACCTGAGTTTCATGGTCGCCGTCGATTTTACCGGCAAACGCCTTCAGGGTCATACCCAGTTCTTCCGCTTTGGCAGTCGCGCCTTCCTTCATTTTCACAAAGAATGGGTTGGTGTCGGTCTTGGTGATCAGGCAGACGGTCTCCCCGGCCGCTTGGGCAGATGCGGCTGCCATAGTGAGTACCGTCGCAGATGCTGCAAGCTTGAGTAAATTTTTCATGTTATCCTCCCAGAAAATTGCTGTTGTCCCGCGTGGCGTACCAGCGGGCCCCACCTTCATCCTCCAATGCAGGCCGTGTTCAAGAAACAGCGATTCTAGCCTCATTGTCAATAAATAAATAAAGTTTATTTATTAATTTACCTACGTGTCTTTTCATAATGAAACAAGGTGTTTATGTTCAGATTCATGGAGAAAGAGGCGCTAAAAATACTGACCGGCGGGGTGAGCCAAAGCGGCGTTCGTGATCATAACGAACGGCTGATTTTGACAGTTTTACAACGACATGGACCAACCGCTGGCGCGGAAGTCGCGAGGTTGACGGGCTTGTCGCCACAGACTGTGTCAATCATTTTGCGCAAGCTCGAAAAAGACGAGATTCTCAAGCGGGGCACTCCACTGCGTGGTAAGGTCGGCAAGCCTTCGATCCCTATGGAGCTGAACCCCGAAGGCATTCTTTCGGTCGGAATGAAGATTGGTCGGCGGAGTGCTGATCTGCTTTTGATAGACTTCACGGGCAAGCCCCGTCGCCAGCTAACAACCAACTACGACTATCCACTTCCTGAAGAGGTATTTGGATTCTTGGAGTCAGGTTTGGACGTGCTTTTGGCGCACGAACCACAAAAACTGCGCAATCGCGTGTGTGGGATTGGCATTGGAACTCCGTTCGAGCTTTGGAAGTGGCACGACCTCTCTGGACTCGCGGCAAAGAAATTCAGTTCCTGGAAAAATGTGAATTTCTTCTCTGAGGTGGCCAAATTCAGCGAATTGCCCGTATTTGTAGTAAACGACGCGACCGCCGCTTGCCACGCCGAACACCTTTATGGTCGCGGGGCAGAGTATCGTGATTATTTTTACTTTTTCATCGGCTCAATGATCGGCGGTGGGGTGGCCTTGAATGGCACCGTGTTCGAAGGCAACCAAGGCAACGCCGGGGCTCTGGGTGCAATGCGTACAACGGGCCCCCTGGGCGAAAGCCAGCAATTGATCGACACCGCTTCGCTGTTTTTACTTGAGGACAGGCTGATCGAAGCAGGCGTTGATCCGGGCATTCTTTGGAAGAAGCCGCAGAATTGGAGTAGCATTTCCAAGTATGTCGAGCCCTGGATTGGCACGACTGCGCAGGAATTGGCCAAGGCTGCGCTTTCAATTTGCGCAGTTATCGACTTTGAGGCCATTTTCATCGATGGGGCATTCCCTTCTGACGTGCGAGAAGAACTGGTTTCAAGGGTCCGCCGTTATCTGGTCAATCAGGACAAACGCGGATTGATTCCCCCGGTCGTCGAAGCCGCCGCTGTTGGAGAAAATGCCCGAGGCATCGGCGCAGCAAGCAGCCCGATCTTCCGCCAGTTTCTACTAGACACCAATGCTGGGCTTTCTGGGATGTAGCTGAAGCTCCGAGTAGCAAAGGTTACCTCAGCAACACATGACCTCAAATCCGGCTCAGCGCGGTAGACCTACGGTGGTCGCTTACGTGCTTCCACAACGCAACATCGGTGACACAAACAGATGACGGCGACGGGCTGAACAAGCACTCAGTCTAAGCCCGCCACCGGATTGGTAGGGTGGCGGGGTCGTTTATAGGAGACCCATTTCGATTGGGTCAGAGCTTAATCCGGAAAGCGGCAAAGCCGTCCGCGCCTTCTCCGGCGTCCTCGATTGAGACCCCTTTGACATCGCCCAAATAGTCCCGGGCCTTGGGGCCGGTCTCAAACAATACCGTCGTGTCTTCAAGCGGTGCAAACGACCAGTTGGCATCCGCTTTTGGATCGATTGTGCCCTGTTCAACGATGTAGCGCACGATGACATCGCGGTTGGTGTCCGGGGCCTCAAACACGATTGTGTCACCCAACGCACCAGGGAAAGAGCCGCCACCCGATGCGCGATAGTTGTTGGTCGCGATGATGAATTCCATGTCATCTGTGACCGGCGTACCATTGAAGGCAAGGTTTACGATCCGGGCCGCATCGGGATTTACCTCTTCGCCCTTCGGCCCATAGCGCGATGGCTGGGACAGGTCGATTTGATAGGTCACACCGTCCATCACGTCGAAATTGTAGGACGGGAATTCCGGGTTCAGCAGGATTGCGTCCTTGGAGCCGGCCTCGACCTGATTGAACATACCCGCCGAACGTTCCAGCCAGCCCCGCACCTGCGCGCCGCTCACGCGGACCGCACGTACCGTGTTCGGGTAGAGGTAAAGATCGGCCACGTTCTTGATGGCAACGTCACCGACCGGAACATCGGTGTAGTATTCCGGGCCGCCACGGCCACCGGCCTTGAACGGCGCTGCCGCTGACAGGATGGGCAGACCTTCGTGCTCGGTGCCTTTCAACATCTCTTCGACATACCATTTCTGCGCGATCGACACGATCTGCACAGATGGATCGTCCGCGACCAGCGCGAAATAACTGTGCAACGGGGCCGAAGTCTTGCCGACAGCGCGGCGAACATAGGCCAGCGTTTCGTCGTGATCCTTCGCGACTGAATCGAGAACCTTTTGGTCATCCCCGACAAGTGCTGTGATCGAACGGTCCTCATTGCGCTTGGAAATCGGCCGCGCCTCAGACGTGGTTGTCACCACGCGCCATTCATTTCCGTCCCGCTCCAGGAGCAAGTCAAGCAGACCAAGATGGGACCCCCAGAAGCCACCCATGACGGCAGGTTTGCCCATCAGCGTACCTTTATCGACATCGATCCCGGGGCGGTCTGCAAAAGTCGGCGACGGGAAGACCAGGTGATTGTGTCCGGTGACCAACGCATCGACCCCGTCGACTCCGGCCAGAACAACCGACGCGTTTTCCATTCCATCTGCATGGTCAGCTTCACCAATCCCTGAATGCGACAGGGCGATGATCAGATCACATCCCTGTTCCTTCATCACTGGCACATAGGCTTGGGCGGTCTCGACGATATCCCGCGCTTCGACATTGCCTTCCAGATGCTTGCGGTCCCAGTTCATGATCTGCGGAGGAGTAAAGCCGATCACTCCGAGTTTGATAGGATGCCTGCTGCCGTCACCCATTTCAATTTCGCGGTTGAGAATGGCGTAAGGTTGCACGAGCGTCTTGTCATCGCGAGGGTTCGCACCCTTTTCTTTGGCCACGTTGGCTAGAACAACCGGGAACTCGGCACCTGCGAGGGCCTTGTCCAAAAACTCCAGCCCGTAATTGAACTCGTGGTTGCCCAACGTGGCCGCATCATAACCGACCGTATTGAATGCGGTGATAATAGGGTGGCTATCCCCTTCCTTCATGCCACGTTCATAGGCGATGTAATCGCCCATCGGATTTCCCTGAAGGAAGTCACCGTTGTCGACCAAGATCGAGTTCGTCGCCTCAGATCGGATTTCATTTATGATCGAGGCAGTCCGGGAGAGGCCTACGGTGTCACGGGGTTTGTCCGCATAGTAGTCATAAGGGAAGACGTGGACATGGATGTCTGTCGTTTCCATGATCCGCAGATGTGCTTGATTGTTGGCCGCAGCAGCCGAGAAGGGGTGCAGGGTGATGGCCGCAGCACTCGCAGTTGTTGTGACGAGAAACTGGCGGCGCGAAATTTGCGAGCGATTGGAGAAAGACATTGGGTACCTTTCATGAGTGTTGGTCAACGCGCCTTTTGTAGGCTTTTCACAACAAACGTATGACATGGGTTGCCAGCCCATTGGGCGCGTCGTGTGTAAGCAGTGATGCGTAGTAGTATGCCCTAGTTTGGCATGCTTGCTCGAGTGTGGCAAAGACGCTGTTGCATTGACAGATTTGCCCGCAGACTTGGCGGATCGGTCCTCACCTCACACGGCGTTTGGAAGCAGATTTGCAATGAATGCGATATTGTTCCGAAAGCCGAAGGGTAGGTTGCCAATAGAGACCACTCAACCAGAGGCACCTTGCGGTTAGCCCACCGCTCGCGCCACGGTGAAGACCCGCTTTTTTAACTTCTTCTGGTACCCCAGACTGGGTAGGAACGCGGGAAAAACCGAGGCTTGAACTTTCTGGTGTGGGGATTGTGGAGAAAAGGACCCGCCAAAAAAATTCCCCTTGTGTGGATTCAATAATTCGATAAAACGCGAAATATGGAAAAAGAGATTCCCCTCCGCCTTGCCGTTCTTGGTCACCCGCAGCGCCTTTCGGTGTTCCGGTTGCTGATGCGCCGGTATCCTGACCGGGTGCCGGCGGGTGAAATCGCGGCGGCGCTGGATGTGAAGTCCAGCACATTATCGTCATATCTTTCTGCTTTGATGCAGGCTGGGCTGGTGACGCAGACCCGCCAAGGAACCTGGTTGTACTATCTGGCTGACATGGGCGGTATTCGGGACACATTGGATGCGCTGTTGTTGGATTGCTGCCGGGGCCGTCCCGAGCTGTGCCTGCCTGCCCGAACCCACCTGAAACCCAAGGAATCCTCCATGACAGGCCCGCACTACAACGTTCTGTTCATCTGTACTGGTAATTCCGCTCGCTCGATCTTTGCCGAGACGCTCTTGCGCGAACTTGGCGGCGAGCACTTTAATGTCTTCTCAGCAGGCACCAAACCCTCCTCGGAACTCAACCCGATTGCTATTGAAGTCCTGCGCAGCAAGGGGCACGACGTGGACAGCCTCCGTGCCAAGAACGTCAGCGAATTCATCGGTGACGCTGCACCCAGTTTCGACTTCGTTTTCACCGTCTGCGATCAGGCCGCCAATGAGGAATGCCCTGCCTGGGAAGGGCAGCCGATTTCCGGCCATTGGGGTATGCCGGACCCGGTGAAGGCAGAAGGCAGCGATGCAGAAAAGAGCCTCGCCTTTCAGCAGGCCTATGGCACGCTCAAGAACAGGATCCAGGCCTTTTCGGCTTTGCCGATTGCCGAACTGGACCGCATCTCGTTGCAAAAGGCGGTGGACGACATCGCGCGGAACCATTGACGTGCCCTGTGACCCGGCCGTCCTGAGCACAAAGGAAAGAAAATGACTGTATATGCGTTGAACGGCCTCGGCCGTATGGGAAAGCTTGCCCTGAAACCGCTATTGGAAAGCGGTGCACAGATTGCCTGGATCAATGATGCCGTAGGCTCACCCGAAATGCATGCGCATCTGTTGGAATTTGATACGGTCCACGGTCGTTGGCAGGCTGAGTTTTCTGCAGACGAGGCCAGTATCACCATCGACGGAACCGTTCTTCCGGTTCACAGCGAAAGCCGGATTGAGGATCTGCCTCTGGAGGGCGTGGACGTGGTGATCGACTGCACGGGTGTGTTCAAAACCGAGGCCAAGCTGGCACCCTATTTCGACGCTGGCGTGAAAAAGGTCGTGGTTTCTGCGCCGGTTAAGGATGGTGACGCTGCCAACATCGTCTACGGCGTGAACGAAGATGTCTATGAGCCTGAGCGCCACCGTATCATCACGGCGGCAAGTTGTACCACCAACTGCCTTGCCCCGGTGGTGAAGGTCCTGCACGAGGCAATCGGGATCAGGCACGGTTCGATCACGACGATCCACGACGTGACAAATACTCAGACGATCATCGATCGGCCTGCCAAGGATTTGCGCCGAGCACGATCGGCGCTGAACTCGCTGATCCCAACGACCACCGGCAGCGCCACGGCGATTACTCTGATCTACCCGGAACTGAAGGGTAAACTGAACGGCCATGCGGTGCGGGTGCCGCTCCTGAACGCCTCGATCACGGATTGCGTGTTCGAGCTCGCACGAGAAACCACCGCTGAGGAGGTCAATGCCCTGTTCAAGACCGCCGCAGAAGGCTCGTTGGCAGGTATACTTGGCTATGAAGAACGACCGCTGGTGTCGGCGGACTACACAAATGACACGCGTTCTTCGATCGTGGATGCGCCCTCTACCATGGTGGTGAATGGCACCCAAGCGAAGGTCTACGCGTGGTACGATAATGAGATGGGTTATGCACACCGGCTGGTGGATGTCGCCCGCATGGTAGGTGAAGGCTTGTGACAGCTCCCGATCCGACAAACAGCGGTTCGCAAAACGGGTTGCCGGCCTACATGGCGGTCACGGCGGCCTATTGGGCCTTCATGCTGACCGACGGTGCGCTGCGGATGCTGGTGCTGCTGCACTTTCACACGCTGGGATTCAGCCCGGTGCAGTTGGCCTATCTGTTCGTTCTCTACGAGATCGCAGGGATGGTCACCAATCTCTCAGCCGGCTGGATCGCAGCCCGGTTCGGGCTGACTGTGACGCTATATGTTGGTCTCGGGATGCAGGTGGTGGCGCTGGTGGCATTGTCGATGCTGGATCCCGGTTGGCAGATCGCCACATCGGTGGCTTTTGTCATGATCGTTCAAGGGACGTCCGGCGTTGCCAAGGATCTGGCCAAGATGGCCTCAAAATCCGCCGTCAAGCTTCTGGCCCCGAAAGAGGGCGACGGATTGTTTCGCTGGGTGGCGGTGCTGACCGGGTCGAAGAACGCGGTCAAGGGCCTGGGCTTTCTGCTTGGTGCGGCACTTCTGGCGCAGGCGGGTTTCACCTGGGCCACGCTTGGCATGGCCGCCGTGTTGGCGGTGATCCTGATTGCAGTGCTGGTGGCGATGCCCGCCGGGCTGCCGCGCGGCCGCAAGGGTGCGAAGTTTTCCGAAGTGTTCTCGAAATCCGCCAATATCAACTGGCTTTCCGCCGCGCGGGTGTTCCTATTTGGCGCGCGGGACGTCTGGTTCGTGGTCGGGATACCGGTCTATTTCTACGCCGTCTTCTCTGACGGCAGCGAAGATGGCAACCGGGCCGCTTTTTTTCTGATCGGCACCTTCATGGCGGTCTGGATCATCTTTTACGGCGCAATTCAGGCTTCGGCTCCGCGCCTGCTGAAAGCCGCTCGCCGAAGTGAGGGCGATCTGATCGCAGCCGCCCGTACCTGGGCCGGAATACTCGCGGCAGTGCCCGCCATTTTAGCGGTGGCGGTGCTGCTTGCGGGCCAACCAGCGCTCTGGCTCACGGTGACACTGGTGATCGGGCTAATGATCTTTGGCGCGTTGTTTGCAATCAACTCCTCGCTGCACTCCTACCTGATCCTCGCCTTCTCCAAGGATGAAAGGGTCACCATGGACGTAGGGTTTTACTACATGGCCAATGCGGGCGGGCGGCTTATGGGTACCGTGCTTTCCGGCGTCACCTACCAGCTTGGCGGTGTTCCCGCCTGTCTTGGCACGGCTGCGGTGATGGTCGTGCTCAGCGCGTTGGCGGCCGGACGCCTGTCTTCCAACTCTGAACAAGAGGCCCTGTCATGAGCATCTTTGAGAAGTACCTCAGCCTCTGGGTGGCCCTCGCTATGGTGGCTGGCATCGCCCTTGGCAATGCCGTGCCTGCGGTGGTGGACGCCATCGCCGCAGCTGAGGTTGCCAGCGTCAACCTGGTGGTGGCGGTGCTGATCTGGGCCATGGTCTATCCGATGATGCTTGGCGTTAACCTCTCCAGCCTCAAGGATGTCGCGCGCCAGCCAAAGGGCCTGGCCATTACGCTTGTGGTGAACTGGCTGATCAAACCGTTCTCGATGGCTGCGCTGGGCGTGCTGTTCTTTGAGATCGTTTTTGCCCCCTTCGTGCAGCCCGCCGACGCGCAGCAGTATATCGCCGGTTTGATCCTACTGGGCGCGGCCCCCTGTACGGCGATGGTTTTTGTCTGGTCACAGCTGACCAAGGGAGATGAAAGCTACACCTTGCTGCAGGTTTCGATCAATGACCTGATCATGGTGTTTGCCTTTGCTCCGATCGTGGCCTTACTGCTTGGTGTCACCGACATCGAAGTGCCCTGGAGCACGCTGATCCTGTCCGCAGTTCTCTTTGTCGTGTTGCCGCTGGCGGCAGGTCTTTGGACGCGGTCCCGGCTTGGAGGCGATATACGGATCGCAGATTTCACTTCGCGGATCAAACCGCTTTCCATCATCGGGCTGATCGCCACGGTGGTCATCCTGTTTGGCCTTCAAGGGCAAGTGATCCTAGATCGCCCGGTCGTGATTGCGATGATCGCAGTGCCAATTTTGATCCAGAGCTATGGTATCTTCTTCATCGCATATGGCGCGGCCCTTGCCCTGAAGGTTCCGCACAAGATCGCGGCCCCTTGTGCCCTGATCGGAACCTCGAATTTCTTCGAACTGGCAGTGGCCGTGGCGATCAGCCTGTTTGGCCTCCACTCTGGAGCGGCGCTGGCGACCGTGGTGGGTGTTCTGGTCGAGGTTCCGGTGATGCTGACACTTGTAGCCGTTGCAAATAGGACCCGGGCACGGTTCGATGC
Organism: Alphaproteobacteria bacterium; assembly: GCA_030426685.1. Lineage (GTDB taxonomy): Bacteria > Pseudomonadota > Alphaproteobacteria > Rhodobacterales > Rhodobacteraceae > Ruegeria. The sequence continues at coordinate 16,879 of JAUHYC010000038.1, read as the reverse complement.
GGCTCCGGCAGCCCGCCGACGGGCATAAGGGATCGTCCGCAAATTACCGAGCCTGATCAATGTAATCACGGTAATCGCCGTCTTGGATTCTGCCGTGGGTGATCGACTGGTTCACCCTGCCCCCAGGCGGCTATGCGCGCTCATCTGAATCTGACCGATGAGAACCTGAAGGTCGAGGCGCCTCGTCAGGAGTTTGATCCTGAAGTCGGGTGCCAAACTCCATCAGAGCAAAGAAACAGCGCACACAAGCTTCGAGCGCGGTGTTGGGCCGACCGATGCGTCCCGCGAGAATATCGATTTTCCCACGCGCAGCTTTTCTGCAGCAAGTCTCAGAATTGGCTGTACATCGATTGTACTACCTTGACGATCTTGAACGATGGAGCTGTGCTCTGGCAGGATGTCGTAGGAAAAGGATAAACTGGTATGAAATGATGGCACGACTCCTCCCCCATGAGACAGACCATAGGTTTCTCGTCTTCGCAGCGACCGGGACGGATCTAATTTTCAACCGCGGGATCGAATTGCCAGGCTTTGCATCCTTTCCATTGGTTGAAGATCCAAAAGTACAGCCAATCATCGTGGATCAGATGCGTGATCTGATGAAGGTGGCTGCCGAGGCCGGATTGGGGTGCATCATCGATACCCTAACCTGGATGGCAAATCGAGACCGCGCGGCATCGTTAGGATATGATGCCGAGCGTTTGGCAGCGCTAAATCGAAAGGCCGTTGCCTTAAAGTGTGACTTGCGGGACGAAACCGATCGCGATGACGTGTTGGTGGCGCTCTGCATCGGGCCGTCACGAGACGCATACGCAAGGCTGGCGCCTATGACGGTCGAGGCCGCTCGGTCGTATCATGCCGTTCAGATCGGTTCGGTAGCGGGTGCCGGGATTGATTTGGTCAACGCCTATACATTCAATCAGGTCGAAGAGGCAGCGGGCGCTGTCCTCGCGGCTAAGGATTGCGGCGTACCAATTGCTGTTTCTTTCGTCGTGGAAACTGATGGTTGCCTGGATAACGGAACCGGTCTTGAAGAGGCAATTGACCAGGTCGATGCAATCACGGATGAAGCGGCGGCCTATTTCATGGTGAATTGCGCGCATCCTGATCATTTTAACCACGTGCTCACGGGTCACCCTCGGTTGCAGGGGATCGTTGTGAACGCATCAAGATGCAGCCATGCAGAACTGGACGGCGCCACCGAGTTGGACGACGGCGATCCCAAGGAGCTGGGTGCAGAGGTCGCGCGCCTCGTACGAACGTATCCCAAGATTTCCGTCGTTGGTGGCTGCTGCGGCTCTGACTTTCGACATATGAGGGAGATGGCAAAAGGTATTGCAGACTAGGACAGTAACTCGGCCAGTTGTAATCCTTCGAATAGTCGCAATGCTCCAGCCGGTTCGTCAGACGGGCGTATGTCCGGCTCTTACGGAATGCGAGCTTTCGATACCCAAACACTGTACAAAATCAAACTTTGAGAGCCTGTTCCTGCTGGAAAACGATCGTCTCCTTGGGGACCTCAGACAACAGATCGACTGCTTCGGAGTACACTACGATCCTCGGCGCGTTTGTGGTGACGGTTTTGACCTCAACGTTCTGATATGAATGATAGTCCAGATACAAGTTGCCGCAATCCAAGGGTGGCCCCTGCAAAGATTGCAGCAAACGTAACAGGGGCGCTGTAGGCCAGAAGTGAGAAGGCTGAGATACCTTGTCCGACACTGCATCCCACCGCGATGATCGCTCCGGGTCCCATGATCGCAGCGCCCAGCATCTGTCGTTTGAGCTCACGTGGATCTTCGCATGCCTCCCATCGGAAGTGACCTTTGGACCAAGACCCGAGAAAGGCACCGATGAGAACGCCTGAAACCGATCCAACTGCGAAGGAAAGCGTGGTTCCTGAGGCGGTCATCAGGTAAAACATTGTATCACCAAGAGGTGCGGCAAACGTATGGGTTTGCACGGTCTCTCCGTCGAAACCGTGCATCGCAACCCAGCTTGTTCCAATCCATCCTGAGAATACTGCGATACCAACAGCCGCACCCCACAAAACCTGAGATGGAGAATTGCGGAAACGTTCGCTTGCCAAAGCGAAGACCAGCAGTGCCGCGCCGATCACCGCGCCAAACAGCCAGGCTGGTAAGGCGGTCAGACGTTCAGCGAACATGCTAATGCTCTGGGGCGCGCTGACATCCGTTTCCACGGGGAAAACCCAGACCCTGAGATATGCCAATGGTCCGGACATGACGACGTAGGCGGAGAGCCCCAGAGTTAAGACGATAACAAAGGACCGCAGGTCTCCGCCGCCAAGACGCGCCAAAGCGCCGTAGCCGCAGTTTCCGCTGATGGCCATGCCATATCCGAACATCAGACCACCTATGACCGAACCAATCGGGTTCCAAGTCTGGGCAAGGTATGCTGAGTCTGCTGGATCGAGCCACCCAAGTGCCATGGCCAGATGGCTACCGATGATCGCGACACCGATGGCCACCGCCCACATACGCAGTCGTCGATCATCATTTGCATAGAGGTAATCTTCGATTGCACCCAAGGTGCAAAACCGGCCGAGGCGTGCGGCCAAACCCAACACAATCCCGCCCACAAGCCCGATTAGGGCAACTGTATTGGCATCTCCTAAAATCTCGAACATGGCCAGTCTCCTCCCAAAGCTGGCGGACCTGCCGACTGGCTTTTATTTCTCTCGGCAGAACAGATCGTAGACGACTTCGAGAATTTGCGTAGACCGGTCATCTGCCAATCTGTAATAGATGGCCTTTCCCTCGCGCCGCGTTTTAACCAACCCTTCAAAGCGCAGGCGGGACAGTTGCTGTGATACTGCGGCCTGACGGGCTGACAGCATTTCCTCCATCTGGGTGACGGATTTCTCGCCTGACGACAAATAACACAGGATCATCAGCCGCCCTTCGTGACTGATCGCCTTCAGGAAGTTGGATGCCGTCTGGGCATTCTCCATCATCCTATCCAGATCTTCGGCACACATGTCCTTGGTGAACACAGGCAGTTTCGACGTTTTGTCCAACAAGATCGTCTCGCTTTCGTGGCTTCACGTATTCAAAACAGTATATGTAATATACCGCATTTTAGCCAGAGGTCTCAATCACTACTCCGGCATCCCGGAGCAAAACGCCAAGTAAACCCCAGAAAAAGTCTTCTCCCGGATATCCTTCGATACGGCCAACCTCTTGCCCATCGTCAAGCAACACAAAAGTTGGCGTGTAATAGAGAGGTCGTTTCAGGGCGATATCAGTGGGAGTAGAGGCGTGGATGTCCACGCGTCTTAGCGGCGCGGTCTTTCCTTCTATCGTCTTTGGATAGATCTCTGAGATTTCTGAATCCCAGCGCGCGCACCACATGCAGCCGTCCTCTTCCGCCATCAGCAGCGTCATTTCGGCATGTGATGCCGGGGGCAAGGCAAACAGCAAAACTGCCGGCAAAAGGAAGGTTAGTAGGCGCATCACAAGCTCCGATTGACCGTAGCACGATATCTTTATTATTTTGAATGTATGAATGATAACTTGTTTGAACGGATTTGACCATGCTCGACATTACATTTGCAGGAGCTTTGGTCGCAGGCCTGCTGTCGTTTCTCTCTCCGTGCATATTGCCTATTGTTCCGTTTTATCTCAGCTATTTGGCTGGGGTCGGGATGGAGCGGATTTCGGCAAGCTCTGACATTCCTACAGATGTGCGCCGCAAAGCAACGGTGTCAGCCATGGCATTTGCAGCGGGAATCATTACGATCTTTATGGCGCTGGGCGCAACAGCGTCGATCTTTGGCCAGTTGGTTCGCGAATATTTTGACGTTCTGCGCTGGATCGCTGCGGCCATCATCATAGCAATGGGCCTGCACTTTCTGGGGGTTGTCCGCATTGGATTCCTTTATCACCAATTTCGGGCTGATATTGGTGAAACGTCGAATGTTAACCCGGTTGGCGCATATGTTCTCGGGCTGGCCTTTGCATTTGGTTGGACACCATGTGTCGGGCCGGTTTTGGCCGCCATTCTGTTCACCGCCGCAGGAACCGAAACGGCCTGGCGCGGCGCCTGGCTTTTATTCGTCTATGGCGTTGGTATGACCGCCCCGTTTGTTCTGGCGGCGTTTCTGGTGCGCCCCTTCATGCAATGGATGGCGCGATTCAGAAAGCATCTGGGGCTAATCGAGAAGGCGATGGGAGCCTTGCTGATCCTCTTTGGCATCTTGATCGCTACCAACTCCATAAATCACATCGCCCAGTGGATGCTGGACCATATGCCTTGGCTGGCGGTCATTGGCTAATTCAGGAGGATATAATGAAACGAGTTCTATTTTCTTTGATCGCTGTTCTGTTTGCCGGGGCGGTATCAGCAGCCGAGCTTGGAGATGACGGCCTGCACAAAACGCCCTGGATGCGCGATACATTTAATGACCTGCGCGAGGACCTTGAGGAAGCGTCTGCAGAAGGGAAACGCCTGGTTTTGCTCATCGAACAACAAGGCTGCATTTACTGTAAAAAGATGCACGAGGAGGTTTTTCCACAACCGGATCTTTCTGCCTATATCGAAGACAACTTTTTTGTCGTTCAACTGGATTTGCACGGAAGCGCGACGGCTGTCGACTTTGACGGAGAAGAGGCCGAGCAGCGCGCGTTAATGCGCAAGTGGGGAATCCTGTTCACGCCGACGCTCATATTCATGCCCGAAGAAGTTCCCGAGAATTCAACGGCTGCCGAAGCCGCAGTGGCGGCCATGCCAGGCGCGTTTTCCAAGGCAACCACCTTGGATCTTTTTACATGGGTCAACGAAAATCGATATGAACTTGATAATGGGGAGGATTTTCAAAGGTACCATGCGCGACGCATTCAGGAGCGCAATAAAATTTCAGGCGATTGACCCCGGTCGACATAGATAAAAAAATTCACTTTAATGAATTTAATGTTGCGATGAACCCCGTGCGTCGACTACGGTACACAAAGGCTTTGGGTCGCATAGCGCCAAAGGCGCAGAAAAAAATGGGAGGGATCATGAAGCTGAGGCTTATTACATTGGTCTGTGCAATGACGGGTGGTGCTGCATTTGCTGCAGAGACAGGCCCGAAAGACGTTCAGTTCGACGATTACGGTGCAATTGAGCAGTCGTTAACCGGGGTCGCGGGTGACGCAGCGAACGGCGCGCTCATTGTAGGAGAGAAATCCAAGGGCAATTGTGTCGCTTGTCATGAGCTTACGGCACTTGCCGACATTCCGTTTCATGGTGAAGTTGGCCCGATGCTGGATGGCGCGGGCGACCGGTGGTCTGAGGCAGAACTGCGCGGTCTGGTGGCAAACGCAAAAATGACGTTTGAAGGAACGGTAATGCCGGCCTTTTACAAGGATGACGGCTATATCCGGCCGGGTGATGCCTACACAGGCAAAGCTCCTTCGGCACCTTTGACGTCGATTCTGACGGCACAGGAAATCGAGGATGTTGTGGCGTTTCTTGCAACCCTGAAAGAGCAATGATCGCGTTTTGACGCGCGAAAACTCGAGGATTCATAGGAGATTGAAAATGGAACTTTCTCGTCGCGAGACTCTGGCCTTGGGCTTGGGCGCCGCGGTTATGGCATTGGTACCTTTCCGCGCAAATGCGGCTGCCGATGATACGATCTCGGCATTCACGGGCGGTGCGGAAATGGCCGATGGCGGGGTCACCCTGACAGCGCCTGAAATCGCCGAGAACGGCAACACTGTTCCGATTGAAGTCAGCGCTCCGGGTGCCGTGTCGATCCTGATTGTGGCCGCGGGCAACCCCGAGCCGGGTGTTGCCACGTTCAATTTTGGCCCACTTGCTGCTGAGCAGGCGGCCTCAACGCGCATCCGGCTTGCTGGAACTCAGGATGTGATTGCGGTGGCCAAGATGGCGGATGGCAGCTTTGCCAAGACATCGGCGACCGTAAAAGTGACAATTGGTGGCTGCGGCGGCTAATCGCCACGCGCCCTGAAGAACAGGAGATCAACCAATGGCATCCGGTGTAAAACCACGCGTCAAGGTCCCAAAGACGGCCGCTGCTGGCGAAACGATCACGATCAAGACTCTGATCAGCCACAAGATGGAAAGCGGTCAGCGGAAGGACAAAGAAGGCAATGTCATCCCGCGTTCCATCATCAACCGTTTTACCTGTGAGTTTAATGGTGAGCTGGTGATTGATGTGACCATGGAACCGGCGATTTCAACCAACCCGTATTTCCAGTTTGACGCCACTGTGCCCGAGGCCGGTGAGTTCGTCTTTACCTGGTATGACGACGACGGCTCTGTCTACGACACCAAAAAATCGATCGAGATCGCCTGACGGCTCGACCACTAAGGAAGATCAGCGCCGGCTGTGATTGTCGGCGCTGGTCCACCAAGGGAGGAACGTAATGAATAACAAGGCACTAGCGGCGGTCACGGCAGTTCTGGCTTTTCCAGCTTTGGTGGCAGCAGGACCCGACGACGACAATCTGGTGATCAATGATGAGCTGGATATGATCTCGGTCACCGAGGCCCCGGCGCATACTGAAAACCTGGATACCATCTATTCGGGATGGCATTTCCGGACGGACGAAACGCAGGCGCTGCAGATCGACGATTTTGACAATCCGGCGATGATTTTTGTCGATCAGGCCGCAGATCTATTTGAAACCGTTGATGGAGCGGCCGAAAAAAGCTGTGCATCCTGTCACGATGGGGTGGAAAGCTTTGAGGGCCTGCAGGCATCGATGCCGAAGGTTGACGCCGAAAGCGGTAAGCTGGTCGTGATGGAAGACCTGATCAACAAATGCCGCACCGATCGCATGGAAGCGGATGCCTTGAAATGGTCAGGCGCTGACATGCAAGGATTGGTCGCTTTGATTGGTCTGCAGTCGCGTGGCATACCCATGAATGTGGCCATCGATGGCGCTGCTGCTCCGTTCTGGGAGCAGGGCAAAGAGATGTATTATACCCGCTATGGTCAGCTTGAACTGAGCTGTGCCAATTGCCACGAAGAAAACTGGGGCAACATGATCCGGGCTGATCACCTGAGCCAGGGCATGATCAATGGTTTTCCGACCTACCGGCTGAAACAAGCGAAGCTAATCTCGCGCCATAACCGTTTCCGCGGCTGTATTCGGGATACGCGGGCCGAGACTTTTGCTGAAGGCTCTGACGAGTTTCGGGCGCTGGAGCTTTACGTGGCATCGCGTGGCAATGGACTATCGGTCGAAACCCCGGCAGTGCGCCAGTAAAACCTTACCCGTGTTGGACATCTCCTGCGCGGGTTTTTCACGAGATTAACATTCACACATTTATATGTGAAGCAGGAAAGCCGATAGATGATTTCGCGACGTGATTTTCTACAGGTCTCAATGGCGGCCTCAGCGCTGTATGGGGCATCCGGGTTTGGCAACTGGGCCAGACTTGCTGCTCAGCAAAGCCTGACGCAAGACCAGCTGTTGGAATTCGAGACCTTTGGCAATATCAGCCTGATCCATATCACCGACATTCACGCGCAGCTCAAACCGATCTTTTTTCGTGAGCCAGAGGTCAATCTTGGTATCGGTGACGCCCGAGGGCAGATGCCGCATGTCACGGGCGCTGCGTTTCGCAAGGCGTATGGCATCGAAGATGGCAGCCCATCGGCTTATGCATTGACCTACAATGATTTCTCTGCGCTGGCACAAACCTATGGCCGGGTAGGAGGGCTGGACCGGGTTTCGACAGTCATCAACGCCATTCGTGCAGATCGCCCCGATGCTTTGCTGCTGGATGGTGGTGACACCTGGCACGGGTCCTACACCTGCTATCAAACTGCGGGTCAGGACATGGTCAACGTGATGAATGCGCTCAAGCCCGATGCGATGACATTCCATTGGGAGTTCACTCTGGGCAGCGAACGGGTCAACGAGATTGTCGAAAATTTGCCATTTGCATCACTGGGCCAGAATATTTTTGATGCCGAATGGGACGAACCCGCCGAGTTGTTTAAGCCCTACAAGTTCTTCGAACGCGGTGGGGCAAAGGTTGCCGTGATCGGCCAGGCTTTCCCTTATATGCCGATTGCCAACCCCAGCTGGATGTTTCCTGAATACTCATTCGGTATCCGGGATGAGAACATGCAGGCCATGGTCGACGAAGTCCGCGATGCCGGGGCCGATGTCGTCGTTGTGCTCAGCCATAATGGCTTTGACGTCGATAAGAAGATGGCGGGACGGGTGCAGGGGATTGATGTTATCCTCAGCGGCCATACCCATGACGCGCTGCCTGAGCCGGTTTTGGTTGGAAAGACACACATCATCGCGTCCGGTTCGAACGGCAAGTTTGTCAGCCGCGTCGATCTGGATGTACGGGATGGCCAATTGATGGGATTGAAGCACAAGCTGATCCCAATCTTTTCGGACGTCATTGCACCTGATCCTGTGATCACGGCGTTAATCGATGAACAGCGTGCACCCTATGAGACTGCGCTAAGCGAGGTGATTGGCAAGACGGACTCGCTTCTCTATCGGAGAGGCAACTTTAACGGCACTTGGGACGACCTGATCTGCGACGCACTACTTAGCGAACGCGAGGCTGACATAGCCATGTCGCCTGGCGTGCGCTGGGGGCCGTCGATCCTGCCGGGTCAGGATATCACGCGCGAGGATATCTGGAACGTCACTTCGATGACCTATCCAAATGCCTATCGCACGGAAATGACGGGCGAATTCATTCACGTCATACTTGAAGACGTCGGGGACAACCTGTTCAATCCCGATCCCTACTACCAGCAGGGCGGCGATATGGTCCGCGTCGGAGGGCTTGGCTATCGCATCGACGTCACAAAACCGCAGGGGCAGCGGATCAGTGATATGACGCTGCTCAAAACCGGTGAAGCGATAGACCCGGCCAAGACCTACGTTGTCGCGGGTTGGGCAAGCGTCAACGAAGGCACCGAAGGTCCGCCGATCTGGGATGTCGTCGAGAACCATATTCGCAACCAGGGCACCGTGACCGTCGCGCCGAATACCTCGGTCGAAGTGATCGGCGCGTGACGCAGTATTCCAAGCGTCAGAACCCAAAAACAAGATTTGCTGATCGAGTAACGGAGGCAAACCAGATGAGTGAAAACTCCAAAGATAAGGCCCCTTCCCGCCGCCAGTTTCTGAGCGGTGCGGCTGCCGTTGGAGTAGGCGCCATCGGCGCCGGAGCTGCCCGCGCTGCGGGGCCAGACCCACTGATAACGCAGGTTCAGGAATGGGCGCAGGCCACTGGGGAAGGTGTGGATGCTACCCCATATGGGCTACCGATCCAGTTTGAAAAGGACGTCGTTCGGCGCAATGTCGAATGGCTGACTGCGGATACGATCAGTTCGATTAACTTTACGCCTATCCACGCTTTGGATGGAACGATCACACCGCAGGGATGTGCCTTCGAACGGCACCATTCCGGGGCCATCGAATTGAGCAAGCCGGACTACCGACTGATGATCAACGGTCTGGTGGATACGCCGCTTGTGTTTACTTACGAAGACCTTGAGCGTTTTCCGCGTGAAAACCGGGTCTATTTCTGTGAGTGTGCCGCGAACACTGGCATGGAGTGGGCCGGTGCACAACTCAACGGTGCGCAGTTCACCCATGGCATGATCCACAACATGGAATATTCCGGTGTGCCACTGCGCACGCTGCTGGAAGAGGTCGGGGTCAAACCCGAAGGCAAGTGGGTTTATGTTGAAGGCGCGGATGCGTCTTCCAACGGACGCTCGATCCCGTTGGAAAAGGCGATGGATGACGTGCTCGTTGCGTTCAAGGCCAATGGTGAGGCTCTGCGCAAAGAACACGGATATCCCGTTCGTCTTGTCGTTCCCGGCTGGGAAGGCAACATGTGGGTCAAGTGGTTGCGCCGGGTCGAGGTCACCGCGATGGCCATCGAGAGCCGCGAAGAGACGTCTAAGTATACCGATACCCTCGAAGACGGAACATCGCGGAAATGGACCTGGGTCATGGATGCCAAATCGGTTGTCACTTCGCCCAGCCCGCAAGCGCCGATCACGCATGGTCCGGGGCCGTTGGTGATCACGGGTCTGGCCTGGTCGGGCCGAGGCTCGATAACCGGTGTCGACGTGTCGGTCGACGGCGGAAAGAACTGGATCCCGGCGCGTTTGGCAGCACCCGGCACCGACAAGGCGCTGACCCGCTTCTACCTGGACCACAATTGGGACGGCTCAGAGATGCTTTTGCAGGCCCGTGCCAAGGACTCAACCGGGTATGTTCAGCCGAGCAAAGCTCAGTTGCGTGACGTGCGCGGAGAGAACTCGATCTATCACAACAATTGTATCCAGACCTGGTGGATTAAGGAAACCGGAGAGGCGGAAAATGTCGAAGTATCGTAAACTGCTTGCTGCCTCGGTCCTTGGGGCTTGCGTGGCCGTCCCGGCTTACGCGGACAAGTTTGGTCTTGGGCGCCCCGCGCTACCGGAAGAGATCGCGGCATGGGATCTGGACGTCGCACCAGACGGAACCGGGTTGCCTGAGGGATCGGGCGATGTTTTCACCGGAGAAGAGGTTTTTGCCGAATATTGCGCCATCTGCCATGGCGACTTCGCCGAAGGCGTGGACAATTGGCCCAAACTTGCGGGCGGCGAAGGTACACTCGCAGACAAGGACCCCTTGAAAACGGTTGGCTCTTACTGGCCGTATCTTTCGACGGTTTGGGACTATGTGAACCGTTCGATGCCGTTTGGAAACGCACAGTCGCTGGAACCTGATGAAGTCTATGCAATTGTGGCCTACATCCTCTATTCCAATGACATCGTGGATGACGAATTTACACTGTCGCACGAAAACTTCCTGGACGTGGAAATGCCGAATGCCGAAGGTTTCATCGTTGATGATCGCAACACGGCAGAGGCACATTTTTGGACGAGTGAGCCCTGCATGGTGGATTGCAAGGAGAGCGTTGAAATCACCATGCGCGCCGCCGTTCTGGATGTGACGCCGGAAGAAGTTGAAGCCGAGGATGCAGGACAGAACCCTGCTGCAGAGCAGGCATCTACTGCCGTCGAAGCAGGCACTGAAGAGACCACAGCGCTTGATCCGGAAATGATCGAACACGGTAAAAACGTCTTCAAGAAATGTAAATCCTGCCATCAAGTCGGGGAAGGTGCCAAGCATCGTACGGGTCCAGCATTGAACGGCATTGTGGGTGCTGATGCGGGGGCGATTGAAGGCTTTAAATACTCTAAGGCAATGAAAGCGGCTGCTGAAAAAGGTCTTGTTTGGACCGATGAAGAAATGGCGGCATTTCTGGCCAGACCCAAAGCCTACATGAAAGGCACGCGCATGTCCTTTGCCGGGCTCAAGAAACAGGATGATATCGACGCGGTCATCGTCTATCTGAAATCATTCGGTAGCTGATCATGATCTGGCGCTCAGCATCAGGCGTCGGGTTGGCTGCCAGTATTTTGGCAGCTGCTGCCTATGCGACGGAAGACCTGGGTGACGCTGAGGCCGGGGAAGTCGTTTTTTCCAAGTGCAAGGGATGCCACCAAGTCGGTGCTGGGGCAGAAAACACTATTGGTCCGCATCTGAACGGTGTTTTTGGCCGCAAGGCTGCTGGTCTTGCGGATTTCAACTATTCCAAAAGCCTGAAACGGGCCGGGAATTCCGGCCTTGAATGGCATGCCGACACTTTGTCAGCCTACCTGGAAAATCCTCGTGCTTTCGCATCCGGAACGAGAATGAGCTTTAGTGGTCTCAAGGACCCGGAAGACCGGACAAATGTCGTCGCGTACCTGCGTGAGTTCTCGGACAATCCCCGGGACATCCCGGAAGCAGACCCAACGGCCAAGGGAACGGACCATTCAGTGGACCCCGAAATTCTCGCGATACAGGGCGACCCCGAATACGGCGAATACCTCAGCAGCGAATGCACGACATGCCATCAGATCGAAGGGCGAGATGATGGGATTCCGTCGATTGTTTACTGGCCCGACGAAGTCTTTGTTGTCGCCATGCACGCTTACAAGAATAATCAACGGCTCCATCCTGTCATGCAAATGATCGCAGGCCGCTTGAGCAATGACGAGATCGCGGCCCTGGCCGCCTATTTCAACAATCCAGAGTGAAAGTGTCCAAGGGGAGGAAACGCGATGACATTCAATAGACGAACATTTCTGGGAACTGCCAGTGCAATTGCCGCCGGATTGTCGGCCCCGATGGTGCTCGCACAGGGCAAGCCTCGGGTCGTGGTTGTAGGTGGTGGGGCAGGCGGCGCAACCGCTGCGCGCTACATTGCCAAGGATAGCAAAGGCGAGATTGACGTTACTCTGATCGAGCCGTCCAGAACCTATTACACCTGTTTCTTCTCGAACCTGTACCTGGGAGGGTTTCAGGAACTGTCAGACATAGCTCATAGCTATGGCACGCTGGCCGCTGACTACGGCATTAACGTCGTTCACGACTGGGCTGTAGGAGTTGATCGCGATACCAAGTTGGTGTCTCTGGCAGGTGGTGGATCCATCCCATATGACAAACTTATCCTGAGCCCGGGTATCGACTTTGTCGAGGGCGCTGTGGAAGGCTGGGATATCTCCGCCCAAAACAAAATGCCACATGCGTATAAGGCCGGTTCCCAAACCGAACTGCTCAAGGCTCAGGTCATGGCGATGCCTGAAGGCGGTACTTTTGCAATGGTCGCCCCACCGAACCCGTATCGTTGCCCGCCCGGACCTTATGAGCGGGTCTCGATGGTGGCGCATGTCCTGAAAGCCTACAACCCGACGGCGAAGATCATCGTGGCCGATCCGAAACCGAAATTCTCCAAGATGTCTCTGTTTCAGGAAGGCTGGGCAAACCATTACGAAGGCATGGTGGACTGGATCGGTGAAGAGTTCGGCGGTGGCAACGTTTCGGTAAATCCGGATGCGATGACGGTGACGATCGACGGTGAGGAAACCAAGGTCGATGTCTGCAACGTTATTCCTGCGATGAAAGCGGGTCGCATCGCGGAAATGGCAGGTGTGACCGAGGGCAACTGGGCGCCGGTGAATGCTGCTGATATGTCTTCGAAAGCAGATCCGGACATCCATGTCCTTGGGGATGCAAGCCAGCAGGGCGATATGCCGAAATCTGGGTTCTCGGCCAATAGCCAGGCGAAAGTCTGTGCGAATGCCGTTCGCGGCGCACTGACCGGGTCCAAGATATTTCCGGCCAAGTTCTCAAACACCTGTTGGTCGCTGATCGACACCGATGATGGTGTCAAGGTTGGTGCAACCTATGAGGCAACGCCTGAGAAGATCGCCAAAGTAGACGGTTTTATCAGCCAGACCGGCGAAGATGCCGACTTGCGAAAAGCAACCTACGAAGAGTCGCTGGGTTGGTACGCAGGCATAACCTCGGACATGTTTGGCTAAGGAATTCGGGGGTTTTGACCGGTATCAAAGCCCCCTAAGCGCAATGTGAGAAAACTCGGTTCAGGAGGAGGACTAAGACCATGAAACACTTTATCACCGCGGCCGCGTTTTCGACAGTGCTGGCAAGCCAGGCTCTAGCCGAAGAGATCATCACCACCCCGTTTGATGGCAGTTTTGATGACGCCACTTTTGCCGTTGAATCCGCGATCGTCGGGCAGGGACTGGTTATCGATTATGTGAGCCATGTCGGCGACATGCTGAACAGAACCGGGGCCGATGTCGGCAGCGAAAAGCAGATCTTCGTTGCGGCTGATATCTTCATCTTTTGCTCGGCAAAGATCTCACGCGAGGTGATGGAGGCTGACCCGATCAATATCGGTTATTGCCCCTATGGTGTCTTCGTGGCTGAAGACGAAGGCGGCGTTAAAGTCGGGTATCGGAGCTATCCTGATGGACCGATGAAGAAAGTCGAAACCCTGTTGGCTGGTATCGTCGAAGAGGCTGTTGGAAACTGAGATGAACTACCAGCAGTATTTTCGCGACCAGTTGGCACAGTTGCAGGAGGAAGGAAACTATCGGGTCTTCGCCGATCTTGAACGGCAGTGCGGGGCGTTCCCGATGGCGCGCAGTCACGCGAAGACCGGGCCTGAGAAAGTCACTGTATGGTGTTCGAACGACTATCTGGGAATGGGTCAGCATCCCAAAGTTCTTGCGGCTATGCATGACACCATTGATCAGTGCGGGGCCGGAGCCGGGGGTACACGCAATATATCGGGCACAACTCATGCGCATGTCCTGCTCGAGCGTGAGCTCGCGGATTTGCACAGAAAAGAAGCCGCGCTTCTCTTTACGTCTGGGTACGTTTCGAACTGGGCAACGCTGGGAACGCTTGCGTCCAAGATACCGGGCATCACGGTTCTGTCCGACGAATTGAATCACGCATCGATTATCGAGGGCATTCGCCACAGCCGTTGCCAAAAGCGGATCTGGAAGCACAATGATCTTGAGGACTTGGAACGGCATCTCGCGGATCTGCCAGCCAATGCTCCAAAGCTGATCGCGTTCGAGAGTGTCTATTCTATGGACGGAGATATCGCGCCAATTGCCGCGATTTGCGACCTGGCGGATCGGTATGGTGCAATGACCTATCTGGACGAGGTTCATGCCGTGGGTCTTTACGGACCGCGCGGCGGCGGTATCGCCGAACGCGAAGGATTGATGGATCGACTGACAGTTATCGAAGGAACTTTGGGCAAGGCGTATGGCGTGGTTGGGGGTTACATCGCGGCATCACATGATCTTGTCGATTTTGTTCGTTCCTTTGCCAGTGGGTTTATCTTTACAACCGCTCTGCCTCCGGCCGTGGCTGCAGGTGCGGCGGCTTCTGTACGGCATCTGAAGCAAAGCAACACGGAAAGGCACCTGCAACAGCATCGGGTGCGTGAAGTCAGGGACAGGCTCGACGATCTGGGAATTCCGCACACACCCAATCCGAGTCACATTATCCCCGTCATGGTTGGCGATCCCGTCAAATGCCGGTTTATCTCGGACGTGCTGATGCGCGACTATGGGATCTACATCCAACCTATCAACTACCCAACGGTGCCAAAGGGAACCGAGCGTCTCCGGATTACTCCGTCGCCGGTACATTCCCCCGAAGACGTGGATCGACTGGTGGCGGCGTTAGGCGCGTTATGGACGCAATGCGAACTGGCGCGCAGACCAATCGCTGCGCAGTGATTTATTGACCGAAGACAAGGATAAACACGCAACGATGTGAGAGTTACTGCCCATGGAGAGGCTCATCGATCTGCTGGGGGACTCGGGCGCTTTGGCTCTTGCCGGCGTGCTCGTTGGCGTCCTATTCGGAGTGACGGCTCAAAGGTCTCATTTCTGTCTGCGAGCCTCCACCATTGAGGTCGCTGAAGGTGTGTTTGGGCCTCGACTGGCGGTTTGGCTGATTGCATTCACTTCGGCGCTAACCCTGGTTCAGGGATTTGTCGGGCTCGAATGGCTGGACGTGTCCGATGCGCGCGCGATTGCTTCCACAGGAAGCTTGAGCGGTGCGGTGATCGGTGGACTGATGTTCGGCGTCGGAATGGTGCTGGCCCGTGGATGTGCATCGCGCTTGTTGGTTTTGGCCTCCTGCGGCAATCTTCGCGCGTTCGTGGCTGGATTGATCCTGACACTGGTGGCTCAGGCGGCTTATACAGGCGTGCTCAGCCCGGCGCGTGAAACACTTGCCGGGCTCTGGACCGTCGCGGGAGGCGGGGAACGTGATCTGTCGGTTATACTTGGTTTCACGCCAACGACTTACACGTTAGTTGCCATGACAGGCTTGGTGATGGCGATTGCCTTCGCCGTACGCCGCAACGTCAGTGTAACGAGGATAGTTTCAGCTGCCGGAGTGGGTGCGGCCGTGGCGCTCGGCTGGTTGATGACATTCGCGATTGCCCAATCGTCCTTTGAAGTCGTGCCGGTGTCTTCGGTTACGTTCACCGGCCCCTCAACGGACACACTGATGGCGCTCGTAGCCGAGCGTAATGTTGCGCTGTCCTTTGGCGTCGGGCTTGTTCCGGGTGTCGCGATCGGGGCTGCGACATCGGCCCTTCTTGCGTGCGAGTGGAAGGTTGAGCGGTTTAGCCCTGAAACACCGATGGAACGCTACCTCGTTGGTGCGGTCCTCATGGGCTTTGGAGCGATGCTGGCAGGTGGCTGCGCAGTTGGGGCTGGCTTGTCCGGAGGATCGGCCCTGTCACTGACCGCTTGGCTTGCGGTATTCTCAATGTGGGTCGGGGCGATTGGCATACATAGGCTGCTGATGCAATTGCCCGCTCCGCAGCAATCCTGAATTACTCGAACTCCATCTGTTCGAAGACGCGACCGGCGTTTTTTGTTGCCAGTTCTTCGAACGTATCCAGATGGGCGTAGGGAGTCTGATCGACGTAGTAAGCATCCGCAAGATCACCGCCGGCGTCCATATGCTCTTGTATCTTGCCGCGCAGATATACCAGATAGTCCCGCGTGTAACGGCGCACCTGATCCATGTTTGTTGGATGGCCATGGCCAGGGATGACATAAGTGGCTTTCAGCGCCTCAAACTCATTCTCCCAGGTCGCAAGCCAGTCTGCGGTATAGGTCTCCTGAAAGATCGGCAACATGCGTTCGTGAAACGCCATATCGCCCGCGATAACAAGGCTTTGGTTGGGCAGCCATATCGAGATATCACCTGGACTGTGCGCTGGTCCGAGGTACTTTGCTTCAATGCGATAGTCACCCAACTCAACCACGTATTCGTCTTCGAACGTCTCGGTCGGCCCTGCCAGAAATGTCCCTTCCGACTTGTCTCTGTTGTACTTTTGCATTTGCTCAAGAATCTGAGGGCCATATTCCTTGAATTCAGCTGCTGCATCTGAGTGGGCGACGATTGGCACGCCGAGATCTGACCAGTAGCTGTTGCCAAGCATCGCGTGCCCTTGACCGTTCTCGTTGAAG
>JAUHYC010000037.1 GCA_030426685.1 Alphaproteobacteria bacterium | reverse complement strand
GCTAGGCGCAAGGGCTTAAGTTTCGGTCTTGTTACTGCTTACGCAGCAACTGCAACCGGAGCACGATTGTCGTTTGCAATTGTACTATTTTCGCCGGTAACGGTGGCAGACAGCCGAGACAAAGCTAACCCCTTTAGACGTTCGTCGATCCTGTTTCGGCCCCAAATTCCCCAAACGAAGGATGATTGGTGGAGCCGCCGGGTACCGCCCCCGGGTCCGATCCGCTTATTACGAGCGCGTTTATGTCCATAGTCCCGAAGGACATCACTTATATAGGTGAGGTGGCGGCCGGATGCAAACTTAGATTGCTCTGGCTGGTAGTTATGAGAATCAATACGTTATGCCGTTCTGCTCATGTTGGCGAGGATTAGCCAGACCGCAAGGGCCAGTTCGATCCCGCCAAATGTCAACGCCTTTATCAACGGTGGATTGTCCAGAGCCACGGATACGAAACGGCCCAGCGCTGCCCCAGAATAGACGACTCCGAGCATCATATACGCCGTCGGAGTGTTAAGCCAAAGGACCGCGGCGCCGGTTACCACAAACAACCCGCCCACCGAGGCGCGCAATTCGCTGAGACCCATGGTGGATTTCGTTGGCGCCAGATCCAACGCGTTGGCGGTAAATGCAGGGGCTAGGAACCCAAAGAGGCCAAAGCCAATCGTCAGCAAAGCGGCAATCGCGTTTAGGGCTGTGGTCATGCAATCTCGGCTCCCGTTTTATCTGCGTGTTCAACCTAGCCCAGCGCCCTGGAAAGAAAAGCATCTAAATCGCCGACCAAAGCCCCAGAGCGCCGACCAAAATCAGGCTGAACGCCCAGACAAGCTCAAGATTGAACCAGCTTCGCGACAGAAATTGCAGGCCAAGCCATCGATAGACCGCAAAGGCCAGAACACCTCCGCCGAGAATCATTGCGGCGGTGTGGAGCTTGGCAACGACCAGCACCAGCAGCCCGTTGGTTGTCATGATCTCGGAAACCGCCCGGTGCCCGGCGTCCAGCTCATCCAACCCGCAAAGCCCCAGGTAGATCGGTACCAGCATCAGCGCGGCCCCATGGGCCAGAGCAACAAGGAATGACCAGAGCGCCAGTTTGCTGGGCGGTATACGGGACAATATCCGAGGATGGCGACGAGTGATTGCGATATAGGTGCCCATTGCGATCACCATGAGGGCAGCGCCAATGCGAATTTCGCGCTGATACTCGACCAGGGCTGCCATCAGGGCGAAGGGGAGCAATATCCCGAGCATTGCCAGGAAATGACCACCCGCAAGCGCCGCCAATGCGCGCCAAAGCGCGGATTGGCGTTGCTCCATCAGCGCGGATGACACCGCCAGCGGCCACCCCATACCGGGGTTCAGGCCGTGGTAGGCGCCGCTGAGGATAACGGCCAGCCAGAGGCCAGCCGTTGATGTCGTCAGCGACTCCAACTCAGACCGATGGGTAGCAGAAACTGTCGGTCGAGCAGTCTCCACCCTCCAACCGGATCTGGTGGGCGCGATAGCCTTCGGGGAAATCGACCCAGAATTTCGGGTCCAGCTTCAGGCCGCCATTCTCGCCGACATCGGCCTTGATCATGGCCGCTCCGCGTTCTCCGGGATAGAACTGATCATCCCAGGTGGAGTAGAGCGAGTTGGTCCAATAGACGCGTTTACCATCGCGGCTGATTTCGACCATCTGTGGGCCATAGCCAAAATCCTGTCCGTTGGGATGCTTGGTTTTCTTGACGATACCGCCTACTTCGACCTTGCCCGTCAGCTTGGGGTTCATCGGGTCCGAGACATCGTACTGATGCATCTCTCCGGTGCCCCAACAGGCGACGTACAAGTATTTGTCGTTCAGGCTCAGGTCGATATCCGTGACAAGTGGTGGAACGGCGGAAAATCCCTTGAGCAGGTCCGGCAGATCGTCCGGATCAGCCGGTTGCGGGTCAATGGTGATGGTTTTCTTGGCCTCAAAGGTGCCGTCATCATTGCGCCACCACGTGAAGATCGCCCCTTGCAAGTTGGTTGTATCGACCACCACGCCACAGAAACCATGCTGCTTGACCGGATCATGAGCCGGACGGATTTCAAGCGCCATCTGATGGTTTTCACCCAGATCGATGGTCTGGATGTTGGTCCGGTTCCGCAGGTTCCAGAAATGGATACTATGGCCGTATTTATTCGACAGCAGATCCTCGGCCACAATCCCGTTTTCGAATTGCGGCGGCAGGCCCCATTCTGAACTGACCATGTAGTCGCGCGGCAAGTTCCACCAAAAATCATAATGCTTGTCCTGCACGCCGCGTTCGATCTCATAGCGCCCGATGATCTCGAAGCTTTCGCAATCCATGATGAAGATGCCCGGAGGGCCATCGGTGCCGTCTTTGCCGCCTCCGCCGAGGGTGCTGACATAGATACCTTCGGGCCCACAATGAATCGTGTGGGGGCGGGAATATCCTGTCTTTGCAAAAACTTCCTCGGGTTCGATGATCTTGTGGATCTTGGCTTCCAGCGGGTTTTTAACATCAATGATGTAGATCCGGCTGGACCGGATGCCCGGTACAATCAGATATCGCCGCTCAAGGAAGGCATGACCGCTGAGCGGAGACAGCGAGGACGAGCAGGCGTTCCATCCGAAATGGTGAAACTCATCCCCTTTCTCGGGCATGATCACCTGATGAACAATCTTTCCGTAGTCATCCGAGGTTGGATCGACATTCACAACCGCCAACCCATCCGGTTGCGAAAAATCAGGGCTGAGCATCAGCGTGAAAGCAAGAGTCTCAACAGGGCCTTCCATAGCCAGCTTGGCAGATGGATAAAAGGTTGGGTCCGGTCTTTGGTTCATAACGTCCTCCCGTAAGTCATTGATCTTCAATTCATAGTGAGAGTTCCGGTCTTGCCGCCGGATGACATGCTGCCTGCTCGGGTACCTCGCTTTCTGTCCTGGTTTGCGTTTGTATGTAATCAGGCTGGCTTGCGCTTTCTTTCAGCCACGTCCTGTGCCAATTGCCGGGTATAAAGTTCTAGTTTTACCAACACCGCATCAACGGTGCCTGCGTCTCGCGCCTCCAGCGCGTCTGCGATATCGCTGTGCAGCGCTATGATCTCTTCGCGTGATCGCGCGGTAAAGGTGATCATGTTCATCAGCGGCTGCATTGCCTCGACAGCGCCGGCAAGTTGATAAGACAGAACCGGATTGCCCGCACCGTCTACGAGCGCGCGGTGAAAGGCAACGTCCGAGGCGCAAAAGGCTTCGTCAGTCAGGCCTGGTTGGGACTGTCGAAAAATCTCAGCGCGCATCGTCGCCAGATGATCCGCCGTGCGGCGCTGCGCTGACAATGGTGCGCAGGCGCGCTCCAGCGCATAGCGGGCTTCACAAGCTGTGTCGAAGCTGACCGCATTCATCGACAGCAACAGGGTCGATGTGGTGATCTGCTGGGAATAAAGATCCTCAAAGTTCAACCGGTTCACAAATGCGCCACCGGAGGCACCGCGCTGAGTGCGGATAAGCGACTGTGCCGCAAGGCGTTTCAGAGCCTCGCGCACCGTAGGGCGGGATACCTGAAACTGATCTGCAAGCTCGGCCTCGGAAGGCAGGCGCTGATTGACAATCAGACGGCCCGATATGATCGCATCCCGAATTGCCTGAGCGATTTGAGCGGACAGATCTGCGGGGCTTTGCGGGTCGATTCTCATTGTCTTTGTCTGCATTCGTGACTTTTTATTTGTCTGACATTTAAAAGTCTGACATTTGAAAAGCAAGAGAGTTGAGTCGGAGGGGCAAGTGAGTCGCTCAGTTTTCCGCAGCGCGCTTTGGTTGGGTTTCTATATCGCGATCCTTTGGTCGTGGTGGATGATGGTCTCGATGAGCCGCGAAATGGATCTGGACTGGTTCGGTCGTCCCGGTCCAATGGGACAGACCATGGCAGCGATGGACCCGCGCATGGATATGTATATGCCCATGGCTGAATTCAGGCCGTTGTTCTGGATGTGGGCGATCATGATGGCGGCGATGATGCTGCCGACCCTGGTGCCAACCTTGCGCAGTTATGATGACCTGATCCGCAGCGCCAATGGCACGCGGGCAGGGTGGCTGGGCGTGCTGTTGGGCTATTTCCTTGTCTGGGTGGGCTTTGCGGCGCTGATCGCAGGTTCACAACTGGCACTGTTGTTCGGAGGCGCCGTCGACATGCTGGGTGTTGCGAAATCTCCGTATCTGGCAAGTGGCTTGCTGATCGTGGTCGGTGCGTTTCAGTTCTCCCGTACAAAAGAGGTGTGCCATGGCGTTTGCCATGCCCCGATGACCTATTTTCTGGGGCATTGGAAAACCGGGTTTGCCGGCGGTTTGCACATGGGGCTTGGGCTTGGCGCATTTTGTGTCGGCTGTTGTTGGGGCTTCATGGCACTCGGGTTTGTTGGCGGGGTCATGAGCTTGTTGTGGATGGGTTTGGCGACACTGTTCATGGTTTTGGAGAAGCTTCCTCAGATCGGGCACGTGGTGACCCGACCGATGGGAGTTGCCTTGATAGCGGGTGGCCTGGCGCTGCTGGCGCATCACATTGTATACGGAGGATAAGGTGATGGCGAAAAACAGAAAACCGGACTCGGACAAGCTGCCGATCAGTCAGCGGATCGACAGCCGGATGCCAAATCCCAAGCGCCGCGAGATGAGCCCGACGGATTGGGCCATCAAGGGCGAACTGATCCTGAACTGTTCGTGCGATGTGTTCTGCCCCTGCGTGGTATCTCTGGGCGCGCATCCTCCGACCGAGGGGCATTGCCATGCGTGGATGGGGATCATCATTGACGAAGGCCATTATGAGGGCGAGGACCTGTCTGGGCTGAATGTCGGTTTGCTGGTCGATATTCCCGGACGCATGGGCGAGGGGCAGTGGAAGGTCGCCGCCTATGTGGACGAACGTGCCAGCGGCAAGGCCTATAACGGTTTGCTGCAAATCTTCAGCGGTCAGGCCGGCGGGACCACCGGTCTTTTCACCATGCTGGTCAGCGAGATCATGGGGGCAGAGCGAGCTCCGGTCGTGATCGAACGAGACGGCACCAAGCGACGCATCGTGATCGGTCGCAAGATTCAAGGCGAGATCGAGATGCTGACGGGTAAAGACCCCGAACATCCGGTGATGGTCTCGAACTCAAAATACTGGATGGGGCCTGACATCATTGTGGCGAAGGGAACTAAATCCAAGGTGCGCGACTATGGCAGGGTTTGGGATTTCGGCGGCAAATCTGCTGAGATTTGCCCGATTGATTGGCACGGGCCCAAGTAGTCGCTGAGGATGTCGTAATCCAAAGTGACCGGACATGATCTGAACTGCGAATGCGCAATTGCCTGAGGAGGCATGAATGGTACAGATTTCGCTTTCCCGCCGGTTACGCCGCACACCCTTTTCTGAGGGTGTCGAGGCTGCGGGGGTCAAGGGATACACCGTTTACAACCGCATGTTGCTGCCCACGGTATTTGAAAGTGTCGAGGCAGATTATCGGCATCTCAAGTCACATGTGCAGGTATGGGACGTATCGTGTGAACGGCAGGTTGAATTGCGCGGGCCTGATGCTGCGCGTCTGATGCAGATGCTGACACCGCGCGATCTACGGGGGATGTTGCCGGGGCAATGTTACTATGTTCCCATCGTGGATGAGACCGGCGGGATGCTGAACGACCCAGTTGCGGTGAAGTTGTCGGATGACCGGTGGTGGATCTCGATCGCCGACAGCGATCTGCTCCTTTGGGTCAAGGGGGTGGCAAACGGGTATCGTCTGGACGTGCTGGTGGACGAACCGGATGTCTCGCCGTTGGCGGTACAGGGACCGAAGGCCGATGATCTGATGGCACGGGTTTTCGGTGATCGTGTGCGCGATATCCGGTTCTTCAAATTTGATATGTTTCAGTTCGAGGGGCGCGATCTGGCCATTGCACGCTCGGGCTACTCGAAACAGGGCGGGTTCGAGATCTACGTTGAAGGCGGTGATATCGGGATGCCGCTGTGGGAGGCTTTGTTCGCCGGGGGTGAGGACCTGCAGGTGCGGGCGGGGTGCCCAAACCTGATTGAGCGGATCGAAGGTGGTCTTCTGTCATATGGAAACGATATGACCGATGACAATACGCCTCATGAGTGTGGATTGGGTAAGTTCTGCAATACGCACACGGCCATCGGCTGCATCGGGCGCGACGCCTTGTTGCGTGTGGCCAAAGAGGGCCCGGTTCAGCAGATCCGACCAATCGCCATCGACGGCGACCCGGTCCCTCCCTGCGACCGCCCTTGGCCGGTCTATGCGGATGGAAAGCGCGTCGGTCAGGTGACATCGGCAGCATGGTCGCCGGATTATGGCGCTAATGTCTCGATAGGTATGATGCGGCTGAGCCACTGGAATCCGGGCACCGCGATCGAGGTCGAGACCCCGGACGGCATGAGGCGGGCAACCGTGCGGGCGGCGTTCTGGAGTTAAACGGTGCAGGGGGCTCTGCCCCCGTCGCTGCGCGACTCCCCCGGAGTATTTCCAGCCAGATGAAGAGCGGATCTGGTCTTATTGAAACAGGAAGGATGATAAAATGTTCAATGCGTTGGTGATGGACAAAGATGAAGAAAGCGGATTGGCAAGCGCTTCGGTCAAACAGATCGAATTGGCTGATTTGCCAGCAGGTGAAGTGACAGTTGCAGTCGAGTATTCCACTGTGAATTACAAAGACGGACTGTGTCTGTCACCCAAAGGTGGCGGGCTGGTGCGCAGCTACCCGCATATTCCGGGGATCGATTATGCGGGGACCGTCGAGGCTTCGACCGATGCGCGTTACAAGCCGGGTGACAAGGTTGTGCTGACAGGTTGGCGCGTCGGCGAGGCGCATTGGGGTGGATACGCTCAGAAATCGAATGCGCGGGCGGACTGGTTGGTACCATTGCCGGATGGGCTGACCACGCGGCAGGCAATGGCGGTCGGCACCGCAGGGTTTACTGCGATGCTGGCGGTCATGGCGTTGGAAGATCACGGTCTGCAGCCGGGGAACGGACCGGTTCTGGTGACCGGCGCGGCCGGTGGGGTCGGCTCGGTCGCCACGGCGATTTTAGCGAAAATGGGGTATGAAGTGGCGACGGTAACTGGGCGTCCTGAGACCGCAGATTACCTCAAGTCGCTGGGGGCCACGACGATTGTGCCGCGGGATGAGTTGAATGAGACGACCAAGCGCCCGCTGGAAAGTGAGACCTGGTCTGGCTGCGTCGATGCTGTTGGCGGAGCGATGCTGGCACGCGTGCTGGGGCAAATGAAATACGGGGCATCGGTTGCGGCGGTCGGTCTGGCGGGCGGGGCCGCCTTGCCTGCAACGGTGATCCCGTTCCTGTTGCGCGGCGTGAACCTTTTGGGAATCGACAGTGTGATGCAGCCTTATGAAAACCGGGTCCGGGCCTGGCAGCGTATCGCAACCGATTTGCCGATGAACAAGCTGGAGGCGATGGTGCAACCGGCGACTCTGTCAGATCTGCCTGCATTGGGGGCTGATATTCTCAAGGGGCAGGTCAAGGGGCGGGTTGTTGTCGACGTGAACGCTTGATCCGATCCGCTGCCCAAGCCGGTCAGAGCTGTGTTCTGGCTGGTTTGGAGGTCGGGATCTGGCTCAGGATGCCGGAAACAGCTCTGGTCATTGCAACAATTCATGACCATGATTGCTATACAACCCAATTGTGATGGCTTAAGACCCATCCAAACAGCACCTGAAGACGGGGAGTGAGCAGCATGTCTGATGATTTCGAACTGGACACCGATGATCTGAAACGCCGTATGGACGGCGCAATGGCCAACCTCAGAACTGAATTCGCCTCGTTGCGGACCGGGCGCGCGTCAGCCTCGATGCTTGAGCCTGTGATGGTTGACGCCTATGGCTCGATGACTCCGATCAATCAGGTCGGCACCGTGAATGTCCCCGAACCCCGCATGGTTACCGTAAATGTCTGGGACAAAGGTCTTGTGGGCAAAGTTGAAAAAGCAATTCGTGAAAGCGGGCTTGGCATCAATCCACAGCTGAATGGCACCATCATCATGTTGCCGATCCCGGAATTGAACGAAGAGCGCCGCCGCGAGCTTGGCAAAGTTGCAGGGCAATATGCTGAAAGCGCGCGTGTTTCGATCCGTAATGTGCGCCGTGATGGCATGGACCAGATCAAAAAGGCCAAGGCCGACGGGATGTCCGAAGATGATCAGAAGTTCTGGGAAACCGAGGTGCAGGATCTGACGGATACGATGATCAAAGCCGTCGATGAGGCGCTTGAGACCAAACAAGCCGAGATCATGCAGGTCTGAACCGGAAGTATGCCAAAAGATCCTGATACCGCTCCGGTCGCAGGGCCGCGCCATGTGGCCATCATCATGGATGGAAATGGCCGTTGGGCGCAGGCGCGCGGGCGGCCCCGGCTGTTTGGCCATCACGCGGGCGCTCGCCGCGTTCGCGAGGTGGTCGAAGCCTGTCCGGGGCTGGGGATCAAGTATCTGACGATTTTTGCGTTTTCGACCGAGAACTGGAAGCGGACCCAGGTCGAAGTCGCCGGGCTGATGAGCCTGTTTCGCCGCTATATTGTCAAAGAGACCAAGACGCTGAAAGATAACGGTATCCGGGTGCGTTTCATCGGTGATCGCGTTCGTCTTGATGCGAAGCTGATCGAGTTGATGGATACGCTGGAACGTGAAACCGAGAACAATGATCTGGTTCATCTGACGGTTGCGCTAAATTACGGTGGCCGGGATGAGGTGGCGCGCGCCACAAAACGTCTGGCGCGTGACGTGGCCGAAGGGCGTTTGCAGCCGGAAGATGTAGATGAAGAAACTCTGCCAAAGTATCTGGATACACGGGTTCTTCCCGACCCGGACCTGGTAATCCGCACCAGTGGCGAGGCGCGAATTTCGAATTTCTTGCTGTGGCAGTCGGCGTATTCGGAATACGAATTCATTGATACGCTTTGGCCCGATTTTTCCGCCGCCGAACTGGAACGTCTGTGCCGCAGCTATGGTGCACGCGAGCGGCGGTTTGGAGCGGTTCCGGCATGAGCGAGGGCCGATGGTCTGATCTGACAACCCGGGTTCTGTCTGCCGCGGTTCTGGTGATTATTGGTGCTATCGAGGTATGGCTGGGCGGGTTGTGGTTCGAAGCCTTCATCGCCGCAGCCTGCGGTCTGATGACCTGGGAACTGGTCCGGATGATTGACCCGGGACAGCGCGGTGTCGCCTTGCAGTTGGCCATTCTGACCGGTGTTGCCGTTGTCCTCAGCTTTCATCTTCCGCCTCTGTACAAACTTCCCTTCCTGCTGGCACCGGCTTTGGTCGGGGCAGGGCAGATCAGCCGAGCGCGGGGCATTTATGTGTTGTTCGCGTTCTGGATCGCGGCCTCGGGGCTGGGTTTTATCTCGATCCGCGAGAATATGGGTTTTGGCTGGATGGTCTGGTTGATCCTTGTTGT
The DNA here is from genome assembly GCA_030426685.1 of Alphaproteobacteria bacterium. Taxonomy (GTDB): domain Bacteria; phylum Pseudomonadota; class Alphaproteobacteria; order Rhodobacterales; family Rhodobacteraceae; genus Ruegeria. The sequence continues at coordinate 25,928 of JAUHYC010000037.1, read as the reverse complement.
GGTTGCCACCGATGTTGCGGGGTATTTTGTTGGAAAGACACTGGGCGGTCCGAAGTTCTGGCCTAAGGTCAGCCCCAAGAAGACGTGGTCCGGCACGATCGGCGGCTGGGTTGCTGCGGCTCTGGTAGGAACGATCTTTGCGGCCTATGTCGGATTTGGGGTGGCGTTTGTACTGGTCTCGGTCCTGGCGTCCATGGCTAGCCAAGCCGGTGACATTGTCGAAAGCGCCGCCAAGCGCAAATTCGGGGTCAAGGACAGTTCACAACTGATACCAGGTCACGGAGGGTTTCTGGACCGCTTTGATGGTATGATGGGCGCGGCGGTCTTTGTTCTTCTCGCGGGGCTGATCTATGCCCCCGGAGGCATGTGATGCGGAAAGTCTCGATATTCGGAGCGACCGGATCGATTGGGCAGAATACAATCGACCTGATCGCCAGGGATCCGGGCGCCTACGACGTGGTGGCACTGACCGGCGGTGGCAACATCACGCAACTGGCCCAGGACGCAAGACGGCTGGGCGCAGACATTGCGGTCACAGCGTTTGAAGACCGGTTGGGCGATCTGCGCGCAGCTTTGGCGGGCAGTGGCGTTCAGGCTGCCGCAGGGCAGGCGGCCCTGATCGAGGCGGCTGCGCGTCCGGCGGATTGGGTTATGTCCGCCATTGTCGGTGCAGCGGGGCTTGCGCCCGGGATCGAAGCCCTGAAACAGGGCGCGACGCTGGCATTGGCCAACAAAGAGACACTGGTTTGCGCAGGCCCATTGGTTCTGGAGACGGCACAACGCCACAACGCCCGGCTATTGCCGGTGGACAGTGAGCATTCTGCGGTGTTTCAGGCTCTGGTTGGGGAAGACATCGCTGCGGTCGAGCGTGTGATTATCACGGCCAGCGGCGGTGCGTTTCGTGACTGGCCATTGGTTGATCTGGCCACTGCGACGGTCGAGCAGGCCTCCAGCCACCCGAATTGGAATATGGGTCAGCGGATTACGATTGACAGTGCATCGATGTTTAACAAGGCGCTGGAAGTAATAGAGACCAAAGAATATTTTGGAGTCGACCCGGCGAATATCGAAGTTCTGGTGCACCCCGAATCCACGGTCCATGCACTGGTCGGATTTCAGGACGGCGCCATGATGGCGCATCTCGGCGCGCCTGATATGCGCCATGCTATCGGCTACGCCCTGCATTGGCCCGAACGGCGTGATCTGCCGGTCGAGCGTCTGGATCTTGCCAAACTCGGTCAGTTGCGCTTTCACACTCCGGACGAAGCCCGCTATCCGGCGCTTCGGTTGGCGCGCGAAGTGATGCAGCGCGGCGGCCTGTCGGGAGCCATCTTCAATGCCGCCAAGGAACGCGCATTGGATCACTTCATCGGTCGGCGGATCGGGTTCCTAGATATGGCCGATGCCGTCGCCGCGGTGCTGGAGCGTTTTGAGGCCGCGGATGGCCTTGTTGATGCCCCGTTGACCCTTGATAATGTGCAGCAAACGGACCATCTGACACGTCAGTGGATCGATGAAACCGTTTTGCAACGAGCAGGATAAATACTCTTGGACATACTCTCTTTGATCCCGCAGTTCGGCAATCTGCTCTATACGATTTTGGCCTTTGTCGTGGCTTTGTCGGTGATTGTGGCGGTGCACGAATACGGGCACTATATTGTCGGCCGCTGGTCGGGCATCCATGCTGAGGTGTTTTCGATCGGATTTGGCCCCGTTCTGTGGAGCCGGATCGACAAGCGCGGCACCCGTTGGCAGGTCGCACTGTTGCCGTTCGGCGGATATGTCAAATTCCTGGGTGACGCCAACGCCGCGTCCGGCAAAGACGAAGAAGCGATTGATGAAATCGCTCAGCAAAGCCCGGAAGAGTTGCGCCGCACCATGCATGGCGCCCCGCTCTGGGCACGGACAGCGACAGTGGCCGCAGGCCCGATTTTCAATTTCGTGATGTCAATACTGGTGTTTGGCCTTGTCTTCTGGTCGCAGGGCGTGTCGCGTGAGCCGCTGACCGTCGGCGCATTGCAGCCTCTACCAGGAACAGTGCAGGGGTTGCAGGAAGGGGATGAGATCATCGCCATTGCCGGCGTGCCGACGCCCGATTTTGATGACCGGAGCAACTGGTCAGATTTCATTGATACCCTGCCGGTTCAGCAAGAGCTGGAGTATACCGTTATTCGCAACGGCGAGACGGTAGATGTGGCTGGTCCGTGGCTGTTTCCGCCTTTGATCCAACAGGTTGCGCCGCGTAGTGCTGCGATGGATATCCAACTGCAGCAGGGCGATGTGATTACGGCCGTGGACGGTGATCCGATCTTTGCGTTCGAGCAACTCAAAGAGCATGTTGAGGGCTCGGATGGGCGTGCGTTGCTTCTGAATGTCTGGCGCGATGGCGCTGAACTTGAATTCGCACTCGCACCACGGCGCACGGATGAACCTCAGGCTGATGGTGGATTTGTCACCCATTGGCGCATCGGAATTGTCGGCGGCATGATGCTTGAACCCGAAACAGTTCCGGCAGGTATCTGGGATTCGCTGAAAGGTGGGGTAACTCAAACCGGACGCATCATCGAAGGGTCGCTGTCGGGGATGTGGCACATGATTACCGGCGCGATCAGCACCTGCAACATCTCAGGGCCGATCGGAATTGCTGAAACATCCGGGGCAATGGCCAGCCAGGGCGCACAGAATTTCATCTTTTTCATTGCGGTCCTGTCTACCGCTGTGGGGCTGTTGAACCTTTTTCCAATCCCTGCGCTGGATGGTGGGCATCTGGTATTCTATGCCTATGAAGCGGTGTCCGGCAAACCCCCCAGCGACAAAGCGCTGCGTATTCTGATGGGGATCGGGATAACGCTGATCTTGTCGCTGATGATCTTTTCGGTCAGCAACGATCTGTTCTGTTGATTAAGGCAATACAGGCAAGGTCCGGACGCAAAATTGCCGTAATTCGTCCCTATGGTGATGAGTGCTTTCTTACCAATGGACCCAATGGCTATGACCAAAGCGTTGCAGAAATCCTATCAAAGCTTCAGCTTCCTGTTCCTGCTGAACTGGGATGTCTTGCTTAGCTTTGGCGTCACGGCACTGGCCCTTGCGGTTGGTGGGTATTTCGTCGGATTGTGATTCTTCCACCACCAGCGTGACAACTTGCAACGGCCCATCGGGCCGTTTTTGCATTTTGCGCTTTTGACATGATGCCCCAATCGGGCTACTCAGCAGCTAAAGACTGAAAATTCTGGGTAGTGATAAAAATGAATGACAGCAGAGGCACGGGCACATTCTGCGGCTCTCATGGGCGGCAAAGCAACATTTTGTGGCAGGCACTAACGTTCTTTTTCCTTGTTGCTACACCGGGTTTGCTGGTGCTTCCGCAACCCGCACAGGCGCAATCTTACACGATCAACGCCTTCGAGGTTGAGGGCAATCGACGGATCGAAACATCGACCATCATCGCGCGAACGGGAATCGAGCCGGGTCAGACGGTATCTGCCGGGCAGCTCAACGATGCGTTTCAGCGTTTGCTTGACAGTGGTGTTTTTGAGACAGTTGAGCTGACGCCGCGCGGGAATACTCTGGTCATTGAAGTCGAGGAATATCCCACGATCAATCAGATCAGCATCGAAGGGAACCGCCGCGTCAAAGACGACGTTTTGCTTGATGCGATCTCCTCCCAGACCCGCCGGGTGTTCACCCCTCAGGTCGCCGAAGCGGATGCTGACCTGATCGCCGAGATTTATTCGGCGCAGGGCAGGGTGTCTGCCACCGTGATCCCGCGTATCATCCGCCGCAGTGACAACCGTGTCGATCTGGTTTTCGAAGTTGCCGAGGGTACGACGATCGAGGTTGAACGCGTCAGCTTTGTTGGCAACCGTGCCTACTCGGACCGCCGCTTGCGTCGGGTGCTTGAGACCAAGCAGGCCAATGTTCTGCGTACATTCCTGCGCGGGGATACTTTCATCGCCGACCGGATCGAATTCGACAAGCAGGTGATCCGGGATTTCTACCTGTCGCGCGGCTATATCGACTTCCGCGTCAACAGCGCCAATGTCGAATTCACCCGCGAACGGGATGCCTTTTTCCTGGTGATGAATATCACCGAGGGTCAGCGTTTTGCGTTTGGTCAGATCTCAACCGTCAGTGAAATTCCGGGTGTCGACCCGGCAGCCTATCAGGCTGCGTTGAAGATCAAACCTGGTGTGATCTACTCGCCAACTCTGATCGAAAACTCGATTGCACGGATGGAGCGCCTGGGGCTGAAAAACGGCGTTGACTTCTTGCGTGTGGAGCCGCGCGTCACACGGAACCCGCGTGATCTGACACTGGACGTACAGTTTGTGCTAACCCGCGGCCCGCGCATCTTTGTTGAGCGAATCGATATCGAAGGCAACACCACCACGCTGGACCGTGTGATCCGCCGTCAGTTCGACACCGTTGAGGGCGATCCCTTCAACCCCCGTGAAATCCGTCAGAGCGCGGAACGCATCCGTGCACTCGGCTTCTTTTCGGCCGCAGATGTTGAAACGCGCGAGGGTTCTTCACCAAGTCAGGTTATTGTCGACGTCGATGTCGAGGAGCAGCCCACCGGATCTTTGAGCCTAGGCGGCAGCTACTCGGTTTCGGATGGTCTGGGGATTGCGATTGGTCTGAACGAATCGAACTTTCTCGGCCGGGGGCAAAACCTGGGTATCTCGCTATCAACCGCGCAAGATTCCGAGCAGTATTCGATCAACTTCACCGAACCTTATCTGCTGGGACGCAAGCTGCGCTTTGATCTGGGTCTGGGCCTGGCCAGCACAAATTCGAGCTTTGCCAGCTACGATACAAAAACGGTCTTCTTCAGACCGCAGCTCAGCTATGCAATTGGCGAGCTATCGTCACTGCGTCTCCGTTATGGCTGGGATCGCAGCGAAATGACGCAGCAGGACAATGAGACAAACGGTGCCGTGATTTCTTCTGAAATCGATCAGGGTAAGCGGACAACAAGTTCCTTTGGCGTGTCATACGTCTATGACAGCCGTCTGGGTGGACTTAACCCCACGGCGGGTGTGTTGTTTGAGGTCGGCGTGGATGCCGCTGGCCTGGGGGGTGATAACGAGTTCATCAAAACCACCGCCCGCGCCATTGCCCAGAAACGTGTGCTGAACGAAGAGGTCGTGCTTCGCGCGAGCCTGGAGCTTGGTGCGTTAAACTGGACCGGGGATGACTTTAGTCGGACCCTTGATCGCTATGTGCTGGGTCCGAACACGTTCCGTGGGTTTGAACCGGCCGGTATCGGACCGCGCGACCTTTCGGCCGGTCAGGACGATGCCATCGGTGGCAACTACTACTGGGTTGCGCGGTTTGAATCCGATTTCCCGCTGGGCCTGCCAGAAGAGCTGGGTCTGCGTGGCGGCGTATTCTACGATGTCGGCAACCTTTACAATATCGACAATGTGAACACCGCCGGTGCTGATATCGTTGGCGCGGATGGTTCGATCCGCCATGTTTTAGGGGTCTCGGTTCTGTGGACCACCCCCTTTGGACCGTTGCGCTTTAACTTCTCGCAGGCTCTAAAGAAAGAAGATTTCGACAAAGAACAGAGCTTTGACCTGACCATTCAGGCCCAGTTCTGATCCCGGATGAGGACGGGTATCATAAGACTACTACAGGGCCCGTTTTGGGCCCTGTGTGTTTTGGCGCTGGTGACGGCAGTACCCACCCGTGCGCAACAACTTGGCGTGCCGCAGACCGGCGTTCTTACAATCTCAAGTGACCGATTGTTTGCAGATTCCGCGTTTGGGCAGCGCGTTTTCAAGGAAATCGAAGCTGAAAGCGCATTGCTGTCGCAGGAAAACGAACGGATCGTTGCCGAGTTGAGCAGGGAGGAAAAGGACCTCACCGAAAAACGCGGGACAATGACGGCCGAAGAGTTTCGCCCACTGGCCGAAGCGTTTGACGAAAAGGTTCAGTCGCATCGTGCCGGTCAACGCGCGAAGCTGGACGCTCTGGCGCGGCGAGGAGATGAGGCGCGAGGCCAGTTTTTTGAGCTGGCGCAACCGGTCCTGATCGAATTGTTGCGGGAATCCCGCGCCTCGGTTGTGATTGAACGGGCGACGGTCGTTCTTAGTTCGGACGCCTCGGACATCACGGATGCCGCAATCGCCCGGATCAATGCCGCGATCGGCGACGGAGCGGCGCTTGAGAGCAATAACGGCGATTAGGCTGGCTTGCCCTTGGGTACGGGTATTGCTAACCACGCTTGAAAGAGACTTCCAGAACAGGACATCCAAACCATGACCACGGAAACCAAGAGCGCCGACATTCAGCTGATTCAGCGGATATTGCCGCATCGCTATCCGTTTTTGCTGGTCGATAAGGTGGTGGATATCGACGGCTATCAGTCCGCAGTGGGTATCAAGAACGTCACCATGAACGAGCCGCATTTTCAGGGCCATTTCCCCGGCACTCCGATCATGCCGGGCGTAACTATTGTCGAGGCGATGGCACAGACCGCCGGTGTCATGCTGGGCGTGGGCATGGATGTGATCGACAGCGAATTGCTGATCTATTTCATGAACATCGACAAATGCAAATTCCGCCGCAAAGTGGTGCCCGGCGATGTGCTGGAAATGCACGTCGAAACAGTGCGCGGCAAGAAGGGTGGCAAGATTTTCAAGTTCAGCGGCCGTGCCACGGTCGAAGGCGAGGTGGCTGCCGAAGCTGAGTTTTCGGCTTATGTCGATTGGGACATGGAAAAGACGACATGAACAGCATTCACCCCAGCGCAATCATCGAAGACGGGGCACAGATCGGTCAGGACTGTTCGATCGGTCCGTTCTGTTATGTCGGGGCACAGGTGCGGCTGGACGATCGGGTTGTGCTAAAGTCGCATGTCGTGGTGACCGGCGATACGAGCATCGGTGAGGATACCGTTGTCTTCAATTTCTCGGTCATTGGGGAAATACCACAGGACCTGAAATTCGGGGGCGAAAATACCCGGCTTGAGATCGGTAAGCGCAATCGTATTCGCGAACATGTGACGGTAAACACCGGCACCGATGGTGGTGGGGGCGTGACGCGTATCGGCGATGATTGCCTGTTGATGGCCGGTGTCCACGTTGCACATGACGTGCAGATCGGCAACCGGGTGATCATGGTCAATCATGCGGGTGCAGCGGGTCATTGCATCATTGAGGATGACGTCATCGTGGGCGGCATTTCCGGGCTGCACCAGTTTGTCCGTGTGGGCCGCGGTGCGATCATCGGCGCGCTGACGATGGTGGCCAATGACGTTATCCCCTATGGGCTGGTTCAGGCCCCGCGCGGTGAGCTTGACGGGCTCAATCTGGTCGGGCTGAAACGGCGTGGGGTGACACGAGCGGATATCTCGGCCCTGCGCGCAGCCTTTCGCGAGCTGTCCGAAGGAGAGGGTACGTTCATGGATCGCGCCAAGCGTCTGGGTGAGGATGCCGAAAGCGAATACGTGCGTCAGATCGTCGATTTCGTAACCGGCGAGTCGGACCGTTCATTCCTCACCCCGAGGAAGTAGATCCATGCTGGCGCTGATCGCGGGAACAGGTTTCTTGCCAGACGAGGTGGTCTCGCATCTCGGCGAGCGGCCTTTGATCTGCGCATTGGAAGGGTTCGAGCCGGATACGCTTGCCGCTGACGTGGTGTTCCCACTTGAGCAGTTGGGCAGCTTTATCGCCGATTTGAAATCGCGCGGCGTGACAGAAATCTGCATGGCCGGAGCGGTACGTCGCCCCGTTGTCGACCCCGCGCGGATCGATGCGGCGACGATGCCACTGGTCCCGATCCTGCAGCAGGCGATTATGTCGGGCGACGACATGGCCTTGCGCGCCGCAATCGGTATCTTCGAGGACGCCGGGCTGACGGTCCGCGCCGCCCATGAAATCGCGCCGGATTTACTGCCTGCACTGGGATGCCTGACCGAAGTGCAACCGTCCGAGGCCGATCTGGCCGACGTTGACCGGGCCGCCGGCATTCTGCGCTCCATGGGGGCTGCAGATATCGGGCAGGCCTGTGTGGTTCTGAAAGGGCAGGCTCTGGCTATCGAAAGCATCTTTGGCACCGACTGGATGTTGCAATCCCTGACCCAGCGCCCGGATGCGGGCGGCGGAGTTCTGTTCAAAGGTCCCAAACCGGATCAGGACCGGCGCGCGGATTTGCCCGCCATCGGGCCCGACACCGTTTCCGGCGCCGTAGCCGCGGGTCTGTCAGGCATCATTATCGAAAAGGGCGGCGTCATGGTCCTGCAGCGGGACCGCGTGATCGAAGACTGCAACCGTCTGGGTCTTTTCCTTCAAGTCCGCGAGCGCGCAGTCTGATGCGTGTCTTTCTGGTCGCCGGGGAACCTTCGGGTGACCGTTTGGGGGCTGCGTTGATGGATGGGCTGCAAGAGCTGGTTCCGGATATCGAATTCGACGGTGTCGGTGGCCCATTGATGCAGGCGCAGGGGCTGGTCAGCCGATTTCCCATGTCGGAACTCAGTGTCATGGGGCTGGTCGAGGTACTGCCCAAGTTTTTTCACCTTAAACGCCGAATCTCCGAAACGGCTCAGGCGGTTCTGGACACCCGGCCTGACGTTCTGATCACCATCGACAGCCCTGATTTTTCTCTGCGTGTCGCCAAGCTGGTTAAAGCCGCCAGCGATATCCGTACCGTTCACTACGTTGCCCCCAGCGTCTGGGCCTGGCGCCCAGGCCGCGCCGACAAGATGGCTAAGGTGATCGATCACGTCCTGGCCCTATTGCCGTTTGAACCACCCTATATGGAACGCGCCGGGATGGAGTGCGATTTCGTCGGGCATCCGGTGGTGAATGAGCCCATAGCCTCGAATCAGGACATCGCGCAGTTCCGGGCGGATCACGAGCTTGGCGATGCCCCTATCATCCTTGCTCTGCCCGGTTCCCGCCGAGGAGAGGTGGATCGGTTGGCGCCGGTCTTTGGTGAGGCGTTGCAGATATTCCTGCGCGACCGCCCCGAAACCCGCGTAGTGGTTCCGGCTGTGGCGCATATGGTTGATGCGGTGAAGGAGCACCTGCAGGACTGGCCGGGGCGACCGGTTGTTGTCGATCCGCGCGATCTGCCATCCGATCAGGCTCAGATACAAAAAAGGGCAGCGTTTGCGGCGGCCGATCTGGCACTTGCAGCTTCGGGGACAGTCTCTCTGGAACTGGCAGCGCAGGCGACGCCGATGGTCATTGCCTATAATCTGAATTGGCTGACCACACTGATCGCCAAGCGAATGGTGAAACTGGACACGGTGACGTTGGTCAATCTGGTCTCGGACACCCGCTCCGTCCCCGAGCGTCTTTTGGATGATTGCCAGCCCGAGAAAATTGCCAAGGCCCTGCGGCAAGTGGCTGAGACACCAGATGACCAGCAACAGGCGATGAGCATCACCATGGAACGCCTTGGGCGCGGTGGTGAAGCGCCGGGCCTGCGCGCGGCCAAGGCTGTGTTGCGGCGGATGAAGCGCTGATGCTGGATCACGCGGTCTTTGCGGCTTCGACTTTCATGGCGCAAGTGCTGACAAACCTCGATAACCTTGCTGCTCTGGTTGCGCTCATGATGGTGTCAGGCCCGCGCCGCACGGTTGTGGGGTTTCTACTGGCGCAGCTCATCGTGATTATGGCGGCACTGCTATTGGCGCTGGGTGTCGATGATGTGATCCCGCGTTGGGCGGGGTACCTTGGGGCTATACCCCTGTGCCTCGGGCTGTACGGCATGGTCCGTCAGTTCAGAGGCAGGCATGCTGACACCTCACCGCGTCTGCCTACCGGTGCATCCACTCTGGTCACCATGATGCTGTTCATCAGCCTGTCGATGGATACTTTTGCCGTTCTGGCACCTTTGCTTGCGGATTCGATCTCCAGCTACCGGATCGCCGGGGTAATCGGCGCGGTCATGGCGGCCAGCACATTGACGATACTGGGTCTGCTTGGCGGTCGAGCTTCGATCATGACCGGAGGAGTCGCGCGCCGGTTGGAGGCTTTGGTGCCATACGTGATGATCTGCGCAGGGCTTTACATCCTCAGCAATTCCTGGACAGACGCGGTTTAATATCCGCGCCAGATCCATCCCCCGCCAAAGATACGGCTGCCATCGGATTCGTAGAACACGCAAGCCTGTCCCGGTGAAATGCCTTCTTCGGGCGTCAGCAATTCAACCTCGGCAGTGGTATCGGACAGGGGTCGGATGATCGCCTCGCGCGGGGGGCGGGTAGACCGGACCTTGACCGAGACATGCCATTCCTCCTTTGAGGTGAACGGTTCATCCCCCAGCCAGTTGATTTCGCGCACCGGAACAGTACGGGTTGCCAGCATCTCTTTGGGGCCAACCACGACCTGCTTCTTGTCGACGTCGAGCTTGACCACATAAAGCGGTTCGCTCAGCCCGCCGATGCCAAGCCCCCGGCGTTGACCGATCGTATAGTGGATGACGCCGTCATGTTTCGCCAGAACGCGACCGTCGGCATGGACAATCTCGCCAGGTTCAGCGGCACCCGGGCGCAGCTTTTCGATCACGCTGGCATAGTTGCCATCGGGCACGAAGCAGATGTCCTGACTGTCAGGTTTGTCCGCAACCGACAGCCCGTATTGTGCCGCCATCTCACGCGTTGCGTCTTTGGACGGCAGATGCCCCAGCGGGAAGCGTAGGAAATCCAGCTGTTCTGGCGTGGTCGAGAACAAGAAATAGGACTGATCGCGATTGGCATCCTCGGCGCTGTGCAGTTCAGGCCCGTTTGGCCCCATCTTGCGCTGGATATAGTGACCCGTGGCCATGCAATCGGCCTCAAGATCTTTGGCGGTTTCCAGCAGATCCTTGAACTTGACCCGTTCATTGCAGCGGATACAGGGCACCGGCGTCGCGCCCGCCAGATAGCTGTCGGCGAATTCGTCGATTACGGCATCCTTGAAGATGTTCTCATAATCCAGGACGTAATGTGGAAAACCGCGTTCTTCGGCCACGCGGCGGGCATCGTGAATGTCAATCCCTGCGCAGCACGCACCTTTTTTAGCCAGCGCTGCGCCGTGATCATAAAGCTGCAATGTCACGCCCACCACATCATAACCCTGATCGGCCAGATACGCAGCCACGACAGAACTATCGACGCCACCCGACATGGCCACGACCACCCGTGTTTCCGAGGGCGGTTTGGCAAAACCAAGCGAGTTCAGCGGGGTCTCGGTATCGAGGGCCATTAACGGTTCCAGTCCGGGTTAAGAAAGACCGGCAGAATATAGGAAAATTCTAGACACTCTCAAGGGGTGGTTTCACGCCCTTTTAAGTAGGCTGGGTGCAGCTTTGTCGCAGCAGAACAAGGTAGGAAATATGTATTTGCACAAAGTGGAAGGGCCAAGATCGGTCACACTGCCGGATGGAAGCGTGCTGACACGCGCGGATTTGCCCCCGGAAGACACAAGGCGGTGGGTGGCTTCGCGCAAGGCAATCGTTGTCCGCGGGGTGCTTTACGGTCTGATTACACTCTCTGACGCCAAGAAACGATACGGGCTGAGCGATGAAGAGTTCAATTCCTGGGCTTCTGCGGTTGCCGAGCATGGTACGGACGCTTTGAAGGTCACGGCGCTAAAAAGATATCGACAACCTAAGGTAGAAGGTGAATAAATAAATCAACGTTAACGACAGGTTAACCATTTTTGGCCAGTCTCGTTTTGAACCGCAGATATTTAACCAAATTGGAGCAGTTGAATGCGTATACTTCTTGTCGAGGATGATCCTACTACGTCCAAAAGCATTGAGCTGATGCTGACACATGCCAATCTCAATGTGTATGCGACGGACCTTGGCGAAGAAGGGATAGATCTGGCCAAACTCTACGATTATGACCTGATCCTTCTGGACCTGAATCTGCCGGATATGAACGGGCATGAGGTGTTGCGCCAGCTGCGCATCGCGCGGGTCGAGACGCCTATCCTGATCCTCTCGGGCGCTGATGATACGGAAAGCAAGATCAAAGGGTTCGGGTTTGGCGCCGATGACTACCTGACCAAACCCTTCCATCGTGAAGAGCTCGTGGCCCGTATCCACGCAATCATCCGTCGGTCCAAGGGGCATTCCCAGTCCGTGATTCACACCGGCCAGATTGCCGTGAATCTGGATGCAAAAACGGTTGAGGTCGCCGGCAAGACGGTGCATCTGACCGGCAAGGAATACCAGATGCTTGAGCTGCTGAGCCTGCGCAAGGGCACGACGCTGACCAAAGAGATGTTCCTCAACCATCTTTATGGGGGAATGGATGAACCCGAACTGAAGATTATCGATGTGTTCATCTGTAAGCTGCGCAAGAAGCTCAGCAATGCCACGGGTGGTCAAAACTATATCGAAACGGTATGGGGCCGCGGGTATGTATTGCGCGACCCGCAATCCGACAGCGTTGACGAAACCCGTATGGCGGTCGGCGCATGACCTGACAGATCAAATGCCGTCGATGGTCCGGGGCGGCAGTCCACTCGCGGCTCAGCACAACACTGGACCTGACCATGACCTCGCCCTATCACTGTGATCCAAGACGACGTGACAGGGCGGGGACATGAGCAAGATCATCGCGGTAGCTGAATTGACCGAAGAAGAAGCACGGGAAGAACTGGCCCGGCTTTCAGAACAATTGCTTCGAGCCAATGAGCTGTATCACGCAAAAGATGCACCCGAGATTTCGGATGCCGATTACGATGCGCTCAAGCGCAGAAATGCCGAGATCGAAGCGCGTTTTCCTAAGTTGAAACGTGGCGACAGCCCCTCCGATCAGATCGGTGCGCGGCCTGTGGATGGGTTTGCCAAGGTGACCCATGCGAGGCGCATGATGTCACTTGGCAATGCCTTCGATGATGCCGATGTCAAAGATTTCGACCGGTCGATACGTAAATATCTCGGTTTAGCTGACGATGCCCCATTGGCCTTCACCGCCGAGCCCAAGATCGATGGCCTCTCTCTGTCGTTACGTTATGAACAGGGGCAACTTATTCAGGCCGCCACTCGGGGAGACGGTGAGGTTGGAGAGAATGTAACCGCAAATGCCAAAACCGTTGCCGATATTCCCCACCGTATCGAGGGTGCCCCGGATGTTCTTGAAGTTCGGGGTGAGGTCTATATGTCGCACGAGGATTTCGACGCGCTGAATGCGCGACAAACCGAAACTGGTGGCAAGACCTTTGCCAACCCGCGAAATGCTGCTGCGGGCTCACTGCGCCAGCTTGATGCCGGGATTACCCGCACCCGACCGCTTCGATTTTTTGCTTATGCATGGGGTGAGCTTTCGGAACCTTTGGCCGAAACGCAGATGGATGCAATCGCGCGACTGCGAGATTTTGGTTTTCAAGTCAATGAGTTGACACGTCTGTGCGCCACAGCTTCCGAGATGCTGCAACATTATCGCGCGATTGAAGCACAGCGTGCGACCTTGGGTTATGACATTGATGGCGTTGTCTACAAGGTCGATGATCTCAGCCTGCAGGCCAGGCTTGGGTTCCGTTCGACCACCCCTCGCTGGGCCATAGCGCACAAATTCCCGGCTGAGCTGGCCTGGACAAGGCTCGAAGCGATCGACATCCAGGTGGGTCGTACGGGCGCGCTCAGCCCGGTTGCGCGGCTGCATCCAGTAACAGTTGGCGGCGTTGTGGTCTCGAACGCGACTTTACATAACGAGGACTATATCGTTGGTCGGGACGCCAAAGGTGGTGTGATCCGTGACGGCAAGGATATCCGTGTCGGCGACTGGGTACAGGTCTATCGCGCGGGGGACGTGATTCCCAAGATTTCGGATGTGGATCTGACCAAGCGGTTCGACAACGCAGCGCCGTATGAGTTCCCGTCGAAATGTCCAGAGTGCGGCAGCGATGCAATCCGGGAAGAGGGGGATGCGGTTCGCCGCTGCACCGGTGGCCTGATCTGCCCCGCGCAAGCGGTGGAGAAACTGAAGCACTTTGTCTCGCGCAAGGCGTTCGATATCGAAGGCCTGGGCGCAAAACAGATTGAGATGTTCTATGATGACCCGATTTTACCGATCAATACTCCCGCCGACATTTTCACATTGCGGGATCGCGACGCTGGCAATCTGGCGCGATTGAAAAACCGGGATGGCTGGGGTGAAACCTCGGCCAGTAATTTATTCGCAGCTATTGATGACAAACGTACAATTCCATTTGCTCGACTGCTGTTTGCTCTGGGTATTCGCCATGTGGGCGAGGTCGGAGCGCGGGATCTGGCGTTGTTCTACCGGAATTGGGAGACGATGACAGCTGCGATTGACACCGCACGCCCGGCGGTGCTTGCGCAAAGGGCTGCAGACGAGGCGGAAGAGGCGGAACGGATCATCGCGACTGAGGAAGGCCGGCGCGCAAGGCTAAAGGAAGCGCGTGATGCCGCGATTGCCCGCATGGAAGTTTCTGCGCAAGCTGCAAATGCCTGGTCCGACCTGATCGGGATCGATGGAATTGGCACAACACTGGGCCTGTCGCTGTCTGATGCGTTCGCCAATGTGGATGAGCGCAGAGCGTTTGACGATCTGTGCCAACATCTGACGATTATTCCTCCTAAAGCCCCGTCCTCGGACAGTCCCGTCGCTGGCAAGACGGTCGTATTTACTGGCACGTTGGAGAAAATGACCCGGGCCGAGGCCAAGGCGCGGGCTGAGGCTTTGGGGGCCAAGGTGTCAGGCTCGGTCAGCCAAAAGACCGACCTGTTGGTGGCTGGTCCCGGCGCGGGCTCCAAGGCCAAGAAAGCGGCTGATCTGGGTGTAGAGACATTGGACGAAGACAGCTGGCTGCAGCTGATCGGGGATGCATGAGCGGCAGACCGGAACAACTCTTCCCCCTGTTTGCTGGCCTTGAGACGCTGGATGGCGTTGGCCCCAAGACAGCGCAGCTTATGGGGCATCTGGGGATCGAAACGCCGCGGGACGTGCTGTTTGCGCTGCCTTATGCGGTAATCGACAGGCGGCGGCGCGACACCATACAGGGCGCGGATCTACCGACCACCCTGACAGTTGAGGTGACCGTCGGGCCGCATCGCCCGCCTCGCAACAAAGGCGGGGCATATCGGATTCATGTCGAGGACGAACAGGCCGATTTCCAGCTGGTGTTTTTTCACGCCCGCGGGGATTATCTGAAAAAAATACTGCCACAGGGATCGCGCCGGGTGGTTTCGGGCAAGCTGGAACTGTTCGATGGTATGGCACAGATGGTGCATCCCGACCATATCGTCGCGCCGGAAAGCGCGGGTGATCTGCCTGAGTTCGAACCCGTTTACCACCTGACTCAGGGGGTCACGCAGAAAACGGCGTACAAGGCCGCTCAGAGCGCTCTGGTGCGCGCGCCAAAACTTGCCGAATGGGCCGACCCGGCGCAGGTTGCGCAGCAAAACTGGCCAAGCTGGCATGACGCTGTTCAGACCGCGCATCATCCGCGTAGTGCGGATGATGTCGCGCCCTTTGCACCCGCACGCGAGCGCCTGGCATATGACGAGTTATTGGCGCATCAGCTCACTCTGGCCATCGCCAGGCAACGAGAGCGCAAGACGCGTGGGATTGTCAGCATTGGTACGGGTGCGCTTCAGTCGCGGGTATTGAAAACTCTGCCCTATCGTCCAACCGGGGCGCAGACCCGCGCGATAGAAGAGATTTCCGCAGACATGGCTTCAGACCGTCGCATGAATCGCTTGCTTCAAGGTGATGTCGGCGCGGGTAAGACGCTGGTGGCATTCATGGCGCTTCTGGTCGCAGTCGAAGCGGGCGGGCAGGGGGTGATGATGGCCCCGACCGAGATTCTGGCGCGGCAACATCTGGAGGGGTTGAGACCTCTTGCCGAAGAGGCTGGCGTTGTTCTGGAAATTCTGACCGGGCGCGACAAGGGCGCAGAACGGCGCGCCAAGCTGGCGGCTTTGAAACAGGGCGACATTCAGATTTTGGTCGGCACCCACGCCGTGTTTCAGAGCGACGTTGAATTCAACGCCCTGCGGCTAGCGATTGTTGATGAACAGCATCGTTTTGGCGTACGTCAGCGGATGGAGCTGTCCGAGAAGGGCCAGCGCGCGGACGTTCTTGTGATGACGGCCACGCCCATTCCGCGCAGTCTGGCGCTGGCACAGTACGGGGATATGGATGTCTCGGTGCTGGACGAGAAACCCCCTGGCCGCAAACCCATCAAAACGGCAATCGTCAGCACGCAGCGCATGGATGAAGTCGTGTCCCATCTGCGGGACGCGATAGAGGCGGGCAGGCAATGCTACTGGGTGTGCCCGCTCGTGGACGAATCCGAGGTCTCTGATCTGACCGCTGCCGAAGAACGGTTCAAACGCCTGCGTGCGCTGTTGGGTGACGATGATGTTGGTCTTGTGCATGGCCAGATGCCACCCACCGAGAAAAACGCTGCAATGGCTGCCTTCCAGACCGGTCAAACCAAAGTGTTGGTGGCCACCACGGTGATCGAAGTGGGTGTGAACGTGCCGAACGCCACGATCATGGTGATCGAGCGGGCCGAGATATTTGGACTGGCACAACTGCATCAGTTGCGCGGCCGGGTTGGGCGCGGAGAGGATGCCTCGACCTGTTTGCTGATGTATCAGCCGCCGCTCAGCGAGGGGGGGCGCAAACGGCTTGAAGTTCTGCGTGAAACCGAGGATGGGTTCCGGATCGCCGAGACCGACCTGCAAATGCGCGGCGCAGGTGATCTGATTGGTACAGCACAATCCGGATTGCCCAAATTCCGAATCGCCGATTTGGAGCGGCAGGCTGGTTTAATGGCGGTGGCCCAATCTGATGCACGCGCCTTGTTGAATGCGGACCCGACGCTGACCTCGGATCGGGGAAAAGCGGCGCGTGTGTTGTTGTGGTTGATGAAACAGGATCAGGCAATTCGTTTGATTTCAGTGGGTTAACCAGCACAATCCTGAAAAGTTCACGAATGTTCCCATAAAGTTCTTTACCGACTCGGAAAAATATGAGAACAAAAGGTCAACAAATGATTAAACCCTGACCGGAGGTGAGACCATGCTGACCCAGATCAAGACCGCTTTCAGCCGTTCGCAATCCACGATCCTGCAGGATGCGGCGGGGGCTATCTCGTTGGTTGTCATGCTGGTTGTTGCCCTGCATCTGCCGACGGGGTTCTAAACTTTTCTGCCTGCGATCTCGTGCCGATCATACCGCGCTTGCTTCCCCATCTCAGTCAAGGGTGACCTGCCTGTCCCAATTCCCTTGAAGGGGCCAGCCTCGGCCCCGCGCGGTACTCCGGACCCTACATGAGAAACGCACAACCTGCCGCCGCCCTTTCCGCCCGGAAGGAGCGGCGGCTTTTTTACAGCTGACCCGTTTTGATGATCTCGAGCATCGCCGACAGCACGGAATTCACCGCAACCGAGGCCAGTATCATTCCCATAATTCGACTGATAATCGCGGCGCCGGAATGCCCGATCAGGCGGATGATCGGCTCGGCCAGCAGCATCAGCACAAACGCAATCGCGATCACGACCAGCATTACCAAAGCGGTTATACCCTGATCGGCAATGCTGTAACGATTGTTATCGGTGAGCACGACAATCGCCAACATCGCGCCGGGTGAGGCCAAAGACGGAACCGCCAGAGGAAAGATCGCCGCATTGGTCTTGTGCATCTTGTCTTCCAGATCTTCCTGAGCCTCGCGCTGCTCGATGTCCTGTTTGCTTTCGCCAAAGATCATGGTCAGTGCGAAGAGGAACAGAATAATTCCGCCCGCGACCTGAAAGGAATTGAGGCCGATATCCAACGCCTCGATCACAAGCTGTCCGCAGACAAGGAAGAACAGAAGAATTCCAGCGCTGACCAAAGCGGCCATCAGGGCGGTTTTCCGGCGGGCCGTAACGCCAGCACTCGCAGTGACGGCAATGAAGACGGGGATCGTGCCGATCGGATCGATGACAACCCAGAGCGTCACGAAATGTTCCAATAAATTGTTCACGTTATCCCCCAAGAATTTCAGGGAAACCTTATACAGCTTTGTAAAAAAATTCTACGCTCAGGCGCAGTTGGCCTGCTCGGCCTGTTCCATCGCCTCGGCTGTCGCCTCCAGCGCCAGCAGGATCGACGCATGGCGGTTCTTATATTCGCGTGCCGGTATCAGCACCTCAAGCCCGTTAAAGGGCGCATCAGGGGCGGGGCCTTCCCGTTTCAGCATGTCAGAAAGCTGATCGCGTGCGGTTTCAACCTGTGCCCGAGTTGCACCAATCACGGCGCTGCCCACAACCGAGGCCGAAGCCTGACCCAGAGCGCAGGCTTTTACATCCTGTCCGTAGGCCGCAATCCGACCGTCCTCAACTTTGACATCGACGGTCACGGTCGACCCGCACAGGGGCGCGCGCTTCTTGACGGTTGCGTCTGCATTCTCAAGCCGCTCGAGATGGGGAATATCGGCGGCAAGCGCAAGAATGCGCCCGGAATAGAGCTTGATCAGATCAGTTTCGCCGCTCATGGCTTTCCCTCGTTGACTGTTCCCCATACATAGTGGCCAGCCCCAAGGATGCAAAAGGTTTTTACCATGTCACGCACTGTCTCGTTTGATCCATCGACGTTGACGTTCAACGATGCTGGTCTGATCCCGGCAATCGCTCAGGATGAGGATTCGGGCGAGGTGTTGATGATGGCGTGGATGAATGCGCAATCCATCGCGCGCACGCTGGAAACCGGGCGCGTGACCTACTGGTCGCGATCGCGGCAGGCGTTCTGGGTCAAGGGCGAAAGCTCGGGTCATGTGCAGGAACTGGTGGATTTTCGCGTCGACTGTGACAGGGATTGCCTGTTGGTGATAGTACGGCAAACCGGGCCTGCCTGTCACACCAATCGTCGCAGCTGTTTTTATACTGCGGTGCGTGACGGATCGGAGGTCGAGTTGTTGTCGCCAACAGAGTGAATGCCGCCAAAGGCGTCACAGCTTCGACGAACCAGGTCAGAGCCCGACCATCATTCGAATATCTGCGGGTGAAGCGCCCTGTTGACGATAGAGCGCAATGGCGCGGGCATCATCGCGCTTGGCCAAGCGTTTACCCTTTTCATCACGGATCAGTTTGTGATGATGGTAAATCGGCGTCGGAAGGCCCAGCAGACTTTGCAACAGAACGTGGATTTGCGTGGCTTCGAACAGGTCTTCGCCCCGCACGACATGGGTTATGTGCTGGTCGGCATCGTCAACCACAACTGACAGGTGATATGAACTGCCCATGTGCCGGCGAACCAGAACGATATCGCCAATCGTATCAAGCAAGAGATCAGCACGAAGTTCATGTGTTCCTTCATAAGTGGCTCCGGTCTCCTTAAAGTTTCTCAGATCCGCAGCTTTCATCGCTTTGCGCATATCAAGGCGCAAGACATCCCCAGAGCCCGCCTGAGACAAGGGGCGCTGGCGGCAGGTGCCGGGATAAATGCGTCCGTCAGGCCCGAATTGCGGCACACCCTCCTGCGGGGCACCGGCAGCAGCTTCGATATCGGCTCGATTGCATTTGCAAGGATAGACCAGACCCTGTTTCGACAGCGCTTCGATCGCAAGACGATACCGGGATAGCCTGTTGGATTGCCGCATCACCGGTTGCGGCCAATGCAGGCCCAGCCAGCCGAGATCATCGTATATTTGGTTTTCCCATTGCTGTCGGGACCGGGATTGATCGATATCCTCGATGCGTAGCAGTAAGTTGCCGTTGTCGACTGCGGCCATATCCTGCGCCAGAAGCGCGGAATAGGCGTGCCCGAGATGAAGTGGCCCGGTTGGTGAGGGGGCGAAGCGAGTAGTGAAGGTCAAGCTTTTACAACAACGTAGACGTCAGATTTCATGTCCATACCGGGCAGATGCGGGCCGTATTCTCGAAACAATAGGCGCGCGTGCCCCATATCCAGCCAATCGTTCAACCGCGACGTATAGGCACGATCGGCGAGCGTGTGATCATTGAAGGAAAACGCCAACAAGCCACCCCGCGGCAGGGCCTTCATGAGCAGGTCGAAGGTTGCTGGAGGCGCCGCGCCAGTACCGATCACTCCGATGGCCGTGATAGCGGAGTACGCACGCGGTTTAACAGGCTCCGGATCAGAAAGCTCAAAGTTGATCAGCTTGCGGTAGACACCCTTGGCTTCGGCTTGTTTCAGCATCTCAGGTGTTGGATCCATTCCGTCGATCACGCGAAACCCGGCTTCGTGCAGGGCCACACCGGACAAGCCCGTGCCGCAGCCATAGTCAAGAACCGGGACCTGTGCGTCGGGCACGTAGGATTTTAAGGCTGTCGCGACTCGGCCGGGAGTAACATAACCTTGCTCACCCACTTCAGTGTCATATGAGGCTGCCCATTTCTGGTAATGTTCACAGGTTTCCTGCGCCGTGTTCAGATCATAGGTATCTTTCAGGAACTTATCGCTCATACCTTATATTTTAGGCGTAGGCCGGGGGCATCGTCCAGTCAACAATGCGATAGCCATTCGGACCAGGCGGCTTTGGCGCGGTCGGTATAGGCCTTGTACCGATCTTTGCGACCCCGACGCCCGCCTTTCAGGCCATCAACAGGCCGAAACAAGCCGAAATTGACGTTCATCGGCTGGAAAGTCTTAGCATCAGCACCCCCGGTGATGTGATGGATCAACGCGCCCATGGCGCTGTCTTGTGGCACATCCGGCAAGGAGCGGCCCAGAATCTCAGCTGCGGCGAAACGCCCGGCCAGCAGGCCCATTGCGGCACTTTCCACATATCCTTCAACCCCGGTGATCTGACCTGCAAAACGGATATTCGCGCGAGATTTCAGGCGCATCTGTGAATCCAACAAGGTCGGAGAGTTAATGAAGGTGTTACGGTGAATGCCGCCCAGCCGTGCAAAGCTCGCGTTTTCCAAGCCCGGGATCATTTGAAAAACATGCGTTTGCGCGCCGTATTTCATCTTGGTCTGAAAGCCCACGATGTTGAACAGCGTGCCCAGAGCATTGTCCCGGCGCAACTGGACCACGGCGTGTGCTTTCACATCCGGTTGGTGCGGATTGGTCAGACCCACGGGTTTCATCGGACCGTGTCGTAGGGTTTCACGGCCCCGCTCGGCCATGACCTCAATCGGCAGGCAACCATCAAAATATCCGGCGGTCTCACCTTCGTGAAACTCTGTCTTGTCCGCCGCAAGCAGGGCGTCAATGAACGCCTCGTACTGATCACGATCCATCGGACAGTTCAGGTATGCGGTACGCTCTGCCTCGGTCTCCCCCTTGTCGTAGCGCGACTGCATCCAGGCCTGGCTCATGTCGATGCTGTCGGCATAGACGATGGGCGCGATTGCATCGAAAAAGGCCAGTGCCTCAGCACCGGTTTCGGCGCGAATAGCCTCGCCCAACGCGGGCGAGGTCAGAGGGCCGGTTGCAAATATCCATTGGCCATCTTCGGGCAGAGACGTCACCTCTTCATCGGTGACCGAAACATGCGGGTGGGCCTTTAGCCTGGCCGTGACAGTTTCGGCAAACGGTTCGCGATCAACCGCCAATGCGCCGCCCGCCGGAAGGCGATGGGCGTCGGCGGTGGTCATGATCAGCCCGTTGGCGGCCCGCATTTCCCAGTGCAGCAGGCCAACGGCGTTTTGCTCATCATCGTCCGACCGGAACGAGTTCGAGCACACCATTTCGGCCAGGTTTCCGGTTTGATGCGCGAATGTGCCCACCTTGGGGCGCATTTCGTGGATTACAACGTCCACACCCATCTCTGCCGCCTGCCATGCGGCCTCGGACCCGGCCATGCCGCCGCCCACAATATGCAATCTTTCTGTCATGGGCAGCCACATAGGGCAGAGAGACGCCGTGCGCAATGCGCCGATACAGGAGATTTATGTCAGGAAGTCTTGGGGTCGCCGCTGCGGGAATGTCAACGCCGGTGAGAGAAACCAGCTTGGAGGGACCTTCCGCCCACGGCGACCCAAAAGTCTATCAGGCCTCAGCCTTGACCCAGCTTTGCCACAGTGTCGCCCTTTTGAAAAGTGCTAAAATACGAACAGTAGGCAAAAATGTATGAAATAATTGCGCTACTGATGCCAGTCTGGCGGGCGTTTCTCGATGAATGCGGTTATTCCTTCTTCAGTATCGCGGTGCATCATATTCTGGGCCATTACATCGGCGGTATAGGCATAGGCCTGTTCAGTGGACATCGGAAGCTGTTGATAAAACGCCTGTTTTCCGATCTTGACGGCTGCACCCAACTTGGCTGCCAGCTTCTCTGCCAGCGCATTGGTTTCCTGCTCCAACAGGTTGTCCGGTACCGTTCGGTTGATCAGCCCCAACTCAGCGGCGCGTTCAGCGCTGATAAAATCGCCCGTGGTCAACATCTCAAACGCCTGTTTGCGCGGGATATTCCGGCTAAGCGCCACCATCGGCGTTGAACAGAACAGGCCGATATTGACGCCGTTGACCCCAAACCTGGTCTCTTCAGCCGCGATGGCCAGATCGCATGTTGCGACCAGCTGACATCCGGCGGCCGTTGCAATGCCATGGGTCTGCGCAATAACCGGTTGGGGCAGGGATTGAATCGACATCATCATCTTGGCGCAGCGATCGAACAGGTCCTGAAAATAGCCAAGCCCGCCATCAGCGGCCTGCCGGCCCTGGGTCATCTGTTTCAGATCATGTCCTGCGCAAAACGCCTTGCCCGCGCCAGATAGGATCACAACCCGAATCGATGTGTCCTCGCGCAGGGTGTCCAGTTCTTGCTGCAGGGCTGCCAGCATCTCGTCGCTGAGCGCATTCAGGCGTTCTGGCGCATTCATTTGCAGCCTTGCAATGGCGCCTGTGTCGTTACGTTCCAGAATTGCCATCTTGCCCTCCTGCTGGCTGTTGGGCCAACTCTAGGGGGGCAGGACCAAGAGGGGAAGCATGTCATTAGCTTTGAACAAAAAAGAACTGACCGAATACCTGGAGCAGGTGTTTCCTCAGGTTCACAAGGATTTCGTGGTCGAGGACCTTACTGAAGCATCAATCAGGATGCGCCTGATTGTCGAAGACCGTCATCTGCGGCC
Source organism: Alphaproteobacteria bacterium (assembly GCA_030426685.1). Classification (GTDB taxonomy): domain Bacteria; phylum Pseudomonadota; class Alphaproteobacteria; order Rhodobacterales; family Rhodobacteraceae; genus Ruegeria. The sequence goes on along the minus strand of JAUHYC010000037.1, from coordinate 2,921 downwards.
TGGTGGCACGGTGTCCGGGCCATCCATGTTCGGACTGGCCGATGTCAGCGTCTATGCCATGATCCTCGCCCGGAAGGGGCGGCAGTCCCTGGCCGTCACCACCAGCAGCTCCATGGATTTCCTGCGTAAGCCCGACGGTCGTGCTGATATGATTGCGGAGTGCAAGCTGCTGAAGCTGGGGCGAACTTTGGCTGTAGGGGATGTGCTGATGTATTCAGAGGGCTCAGATAATCCGGTCGCACGGGCCAGTTTGACCTATTCCATCCCACCTGCAGGTTCAGCGGCGGCAGCGTTCGGATAAAAAAAGGCCGGGGCATGCCCCGGCCAGGAAGAGGTCCCATGAAATGGGACTGGGGATAATCTATCTCATCCAGAAATAGCGGCTGGTTTCTATTTCCGACTGAATTCGCGTGATGCCGACATCGCGCAGCAGCCTGTCATCCAGTTTGCCCAGATTGACGCGACTGCGGCGCCGGCGTTCCCATTGTGTGACCGTCGCCGCAAACCGCACGGCCAGCGCGGCGATCAGCGGCAGCCGGGGGCTGTCGTTCAGCAGCATGAGGGCGGGGTTGTGCATTGCGCGTGTCATCTTGGTGTTCCTTTCGAATTGTATTGACACAAAGTAAAAATGCTCGGTATAGTGTTCTGATACACTCAACATTGTATCGGAATCAAAGGAAGAATTGTAATGGATACAATTTGGCCGGAGTCGCTCCCCAAAGCCAAGGGTCCAAAATACACACTGGTTGCCGATACAATCCGAAAGGCGATAGAAAACAAGACACTGGAGGTTGGTGTTAAGTTGCCCCCGGTGCGTGAACTGGCGTATCGATTGCAGATTACACCTGGAACCGTCGCGCGCGCCTATACGATTCTGACCGATGAGGGGTTGTTACAAGCCGAGGTCGGACGTGGTACATTTGTTGCCCCGCCGCGATCGCCCATTCTGGATGATGTCTGGTCGCGGCAATTGCATCTGCGGGACGACAAATACGATGCCAATGTCAGCCTGTTCAGTCCGCGCTTGCCCGATGTCGGGCAGGTGGCATTGATCCGCGAATGCCTGAGCAAGATTGCACAGGGCGATCCGCGGATGTTCATGAACTATCCGACGCGCGACGCGTACCTACCTGTGCGGCAGGTCGTGGTGGATTGGCTGTCCGACCTTCCGCTCGGTGTTGTCACCGCTGATGATATCGTACTGACGCATGGCGGGCAGAGCGGGCTATGTGTCGTGTTCCAGACCATACTCAGCGGTACCAAACCGGTCGTTCTAGTCGAAGATCTGTCATACGCTGGATTCCGCAGGGCCGGGGAGCTGATGCGCGCAGACGTTGTCGGAGTAAAAATGGACAAATGGGGGATCAACCCTGATGCCCTGGATCATATTCTGCGGCAAACGCAAGCCCAGGCGATATGTGTATCACCCGAAGTGCAGAACCCGACCGGAGGGCATTCACCGCTTGAACGCCGTAAGGAAGTCGTTGAGGTCGCGCGAAAATACGATCTGCAAATTATAGAAGATGATTGCTATCGCATGGGCGATCCCCGCGCGCCCAGCTATCGCGCGCTGGCACCAGAACGGGGCTGGCATGTGTCCTCGATTTCAAAAACCCTGACGCCAGCGCTGCGGGTTGGCTTTGCCATCGCGCCCAAGGATCGGAGCGTCGATCTTCGTAGAAGCGCCGAATACGGCTATTTCGGTCTCGCGCAGCCGCTTGCAGAACTTACCCGGCTAATGCTGGGGCACCCAAACGCGCGGCAACTGGCGGCGGATGTGCGTACCAAGATGGGGGAATATGTCAGGGTTGCGGTGAACGCGCTGGGTGGTTTTGATCTCAACTGGGCCCCAGAAGTGCCATTTGTCTGGCTCAATCTTCCCTCTGGCTGGCGGTCAGCTGCATTCAGCCGTGCTGCCGAGCGCGAGGGTATTCAACTGCGATCCGCTGATGAGTTCGCGTTGCGCGACGGCCGAGCACCTAACGCGGTGCGCATTGCAGTGAACGGGCATGTTTCGCTGGAGAAATTCGAAGACGCGATGTTGCGCCTGCGTGCGTTGCTGGACAACCCGCCAGAGCAGATCAGCGTCTGAGGGGTTTAGTCCAGCGGTGTGGGATCACCAAAGAAGCCGGCCAGATGCACAATTCTGCCATCTGAATCCAAACGAATGAAATCATGCCCCTTCACCATAATCGCCGCATCGGGTGCAATCATGTGCCAGGTGAAGTGGACGACATCGTGATGTGACGCGGGTTCGCTGGTGATCTCTACGCGGCCTTCAGTCTCCTTCAGCACTGCTCCAATATGCGTGCAGAGCTGTTCTCGGCCGGTGACTTCCGCAGTTGGGTCGACATAGCGACCGTTCTCCGAGAAACAACGCGTCAGAAGGTCGAGCCTTTTGTCTGCGTCTTTTTCCTGCCATGCCGCACCGTAGTCGGCTATTATCGGTTTCAATTCCTGCATGGGTGTCTCCGTATTAGGTGGGTTGGATCATACCTGACCTCATCAGGATCGGATATGGCGTAGAATTATGGGGTATAATAATACCTATTTTGTAAGCAGCTGTTATTGCGTAATTAAAACTACTTTGAGTGTATTGACGCGTCGAAAGACTAGGACTAAACCCCATCCATCGAATTCGGGCCGCTCTGTCTTGGGGCGGTCTTTCACATCAAACAGGACTATCCTGCCATGAAAACCTTTTCTGCAACACCTGCAGACATCGACAAGAAGTGGATCCTGATCGACGCCGAGGGCGTTGTTCTGGGCCGTCTTGCCTCGATCGTCGCCATGCGCCTGCGTGGCAAGCACAAAGCGTCGTTCACCCCAAACATGGACATGGGCGACAACGTCATCGTGATCAACGCTGACAAAATCCAGATGACCGGCAAGAAGCGCGAAGAGAACTTCTACTGGCACAC
>JAUHYC010000087.1 GCA_030426685.1 Alphaproteobacteria bacterium | reverse complement strand
CCTGGCGCGCCAGTTTCAGGATCGGCACCGGCTCGCCCATGTCCAGCACGAAGACCTCGCCGCCGCGGGCCTCGGCCCCGGCGGTCAGCACCAGCTGCACCGCCTCGCGGATGGTCATGAAAAAGCGCTTGACCCCGGGGTCGGTCACGGTGACCGGGCCGCCGCGGCTGACCTGGTCCTGAAACAGCGGCACCACCGAGCCGGACGATCCCAGCACGTTGCCGAACCGCACCATGGTGAACACCGTGCCCGGATGCCGCGTCGCCAGGTCCTGCACCACCAGTTCGGCCAGCCGCTTGGACGCCCCCATCACGTTGGTCGGGCGCACCGCCTTGTCCGAACTGATCAGGATGAACCGTTCGACCGCCGCCGCCGCCGCCTCGCGGGCCAGCGTCTCGGTGCCAAGGACATTGTTGGACAACCCGGCCAGCGGGTTGGCTTCAACCAGCGGCACATGTTTATAGGCCGCCGCATGCAGCACCACCTGCACCCGGTGATCCTCGAGCACCCGGCGCACCTGCCGCGCATCCAGAACCGAACCCAGCACCGGCACCAGCTCGATGCCGGTATCCTCGGTCAGCTGGCGCAATTCCTGGTGCACCGTGTAAAGCGCCAGTTCGCTCATCTCGTAGAGCACCACCCGGGACGGCTGGCAGGCCAGAACCTGCCGGCACAGTTCCGAACCGATCGACCCGCCGGCCCCCGATACCAGCACCACGCGCCCGGCATAGCTCTCGCAGGCACCCGACAGCCCCTCGGCGCGCGAGGCCCGGCCAAGGAATTTCTGCGGCGCCACCGGCGTCAGCTTGTCGATCAGGGCCTCTTCGCCGATCAGCTGGGCAAAGGACGGCAGCGCCTGCACCTCCAGCCCCATCTTCTGCAGCCGGCGCGCGATCTGGGCCTGTTTCGGCTGGCTGAGCGACGGCATCGCCAGCAGCACCCGGTGGATCTGGCGCTGCTCCACCAGGGCTTCGATATGCGCCGGCTGATGCACCGGCAGCCCGACCAGCGTCATGCCCTGCAGCGAGGAATTGTCGTCGACAAAGGCCACCGTGTCGATGCCCTCATGGGCGCGCAGCGCCGAGGCCAGCTGGGTGCCGGTGGTGCCGGCGCCATAGATCAGCACCCGGCAGCGCGGCTGCGCCCGCCGGTAGATCGCGTTCACCACCTGGTAGAGCACCGCCCGGCAGGTCACCACCGCCATGAAATAGCTGAGGCCGAAAATCACGTGGGTGCCCGGCGGCTGGTTCAGCCCGGTCAGCCAGCTCAGCCCGGCGGCGATCCCGGTCAGCCCCATCGCCATGCAGGCGGTCAGCCCGACCGCGTGGCCCTCGAACGCCTTCAGCTGGATGCCCGGAATGCCCAGCCAGACCGAGATCGCCGCCGCCGCGGCCATCAGGTAGGGCAGGATCGGCAGGGTCTGGACCAGGGTCTGGCCGGCGGATTGCGGCAGAACCTGCACCGTATAGGTGAACAACAGCGCCAGCGGAATCAGGGCAACGTCGATGGCCAGGAACACATAGGCCTTCTGTTTGCGCGTCAGTGACCGGATCAAACTCAACATCAAGTCGTTGTCCCCCGTGACGGCACCATCATCTTGTGCCCGTCTGCCGATCTTGTTTTTTTTATCGCCGCATCCCGCGATGCGGATCGCCATAAAGTCCTAAAACAGATTGCGCGATAGTACGACATTCGAATGACGAGTCCAAATCATCTTGTGCGGGAATTTGCTGAAATTTCATCTTGGTAGGAGCGAAACGACCGGAAAACCGGCAGCTCCATGCCGGGATCGCGCCCGCCCGCCGCATCACGGGCCGGGCCATCGGCCTTGTGACGCCGGGCGATCCATATTATCGCACGGTATGCTTGCGAGGGGCCGATGACAAAAACCGCATTGATCACCGGGGTGACCGGACAGGACGGATCCTACCTGGCGGAATTCCTGCTGGAAAAGGGCTATGAGGTACACGGGATCAAGCGCCGCGCGTCGTCCTTCAACACCCAGCGGGTCGATCACATCTACCAGGACCCGCATGTCGACCATGCCCGGTTCCAGCTGCATTACGGCGATCTCTCCGACACCTCGAACCTGACCCGGATCATTCAGGACGTGCAGCCCGACGAGGTCTATAACCTCGGCGCGCAGTCCCATGTGGCGGTCAGCTTCGAAAGCCCGGAATATACCGCCGACGTGGACGCGATCGGCACCCTGCGCCTGCTGGAGGCGATCCGCTTCCTGGGGCTGGAGGACAAGACCCGCTTCTACCAGGCCTCGACCTCGGAACTTTACGGTCTCGTGCAGGAGACCCCGCAGCGCGAGACCACGCCGTTCTATCCGCGCAGCCCCTATGCGGTGGCCAAGCTGTACAGCTACTGGATCACGGTGAATTACCGCGAGGCCTACGGGCTTTATGCCTGCAACGGCATCCTGTTCAACCACGAGAGCCCGCGGCGCGGCGAAACCTTTGTCACCCGCAAGATCACCCGCGGGCTGGCCAATATCGCGCAGGGGCTGGAACCCTGTCTCTACATGGGCAATATCGACGCCCTGCGCGACTGGGGCCATGCAAAGGATTACGTGCGCATGCAGTGGATGATGCTGCAGCAGGAGCAGGCCGAGGATTTTGTCATCGCCACCGGCAAACAGTATTCGGTGCGCGAATTCATCAGCTGGTCGGCAGAGGAACTGGGCATTTCCCTGCGTTTCGAGGGCGATGGCGTGGACGAGACCGGCATCGTCGAGCGGGTCACCGGGGATGCCGCCCCGGCGCTGAAACAGGGCGACGTGATCCTGCGCATCGACCCGCGCTATTTCCGCCCCGCCGAGGTCGAGACCCTGCTGGGCGACCCGTCAAAGGCCAAGGCGCGGCTGGGCTGGGAACCCGAGATCACCGCGCAGCAGATGTGCGCCGAGATGGTCGCCGAAGACCTCAAGACCGCCCGCCGCCACGCTCTCCTGCGCGAACACGGCATGGACCTGCCGGTCAGCCACGAGTGACCCGGAGGGCGGTTGCGCGGACCAAGCTGCCGTCTGATCGGGTTGCTCAAAGGTCTGCTTTTTTGATTTCTTGCGTAAGTGTTTCTAACATTGCGGCAGGATGTATTTTGAGAGCTAAGCCATGTCTGATCCATATTCTGATCTTGGCGCACAAGACACTGCGCTTCAGGAACGTATTGCAGCGGCGATGGAAGCCCGTTGCCTTGAGCCCGCACAGGTCGCAATTCGCAGGGCCTACTTGAGTGACTTAAAGCTCCCGAGCGATGCACGTGCGTTGGAACTCGGGTCTGGCACTGGCCACGTAACCAAGGACCTATTGGACCTTGCTGGCGCGAAAACAGCGCATGGGCTGGAACCTTCGCCGGTGATGGTTGAACGGGCGAAAAAGAGCTTTGGAGATGATGCAAGGCTCAGTTTCGATATCGGCGATGCAAAGGACACGGGGTTTGAAGGTGCCTCTTTCGACCTTGTTTTGATGCATACGCTACTTTGTCACGTGCCCGGCCCTGAAGCTGTTGTTCAGGAAGCATTCCGCATCCTGAAGCCAGGGGGTGTTTTGGCGATTTGTGACGGCGATTACGATACCGCGACGGCACAGATTGCAAATTTCGATCCACTGGATCAACTCGTTCGGTTCATGATCAATCAAAACGTCACCAACCTTTGGATCATGCGACAAGTCTCCGGCATGCTCGCCAAGACGGGCTTTCAACTTGGGGCACGAAAGGGGCATGGATACGTCGCCGAAGCAGAAGCGACATACTTCCTGACTGTCATAGACCGAGGTGCCGACCGTATGATCGAAGAAAGTGTACTGTTTCCCGAAACAGCGCAGGCGTTGAAGGCGGAGGCAAGACGTCGGGTAGCCGAGAAGACATTCTTCGGTTTCATGTCTTACGTAAGCCAGATTGCGACAAAGCCTTAAAGCAAATAAGCACTCTCGTAGACCAGACATACGTCACTTTGCAGCATTTTGGTAGTTTGGGCTCTGGGCCGACCTTCCCCGCCTCCGTGACACGGTTTTGCGGAGCGCGGCATTGACCTGCCGGTCAGCCATGCGTGACCCTGATGGCGGTTGCGCGGACTGAGCACCAATTCGCTGCGGTTGCGCCAATGGCTGCTTTCGTTTCTTCATCTTGGATCACTTCTCTCATCATGCGATCCACCCTGACGACTGGTCCGAATTTCCGCGACCACCTCTGGAAGCCATCAGAGGACGCGAAAGAGCATCCTCTGTTTCAATGTCGCTACGAAGTGGGCGACTGCTTTGGGCAGTTGATCGGTGCGAAAAGGTACTTCACTCGACGTTCGTTCACGAGCAGCAAGGCCTTGTTGATATCCATATCGGGGGTTGCGGCGCTCGCCGTACACAAATGAAAGCTGCTACCATTGGTTTGAACGATGCGCGGGTCTCCATAGCTGATCTGTGTTTGAAGAGATCGGATGTAAAAGCCATCAGGGTTGGATACGACGTCATCTGCTGCTGCGACCTCGTTGAGGTGTCCGACTCCGCAGAGGGTTTCGATCCTGCTATCCGCGCAAGCCACGGAGGCAGACAGAAATGCAAGGGCGGTGGCAACAGCGAAATTGGTTTTCATCGTTCATCTCCAATATGGTCTATAACGTGGGCTGTCCGGTCTGGTTTATTGTTGAGTCCCGGACGGCGGGTTTGCTTGCTCAGAAGGCGATGCAGGGAGAAGAAATGTCCCGAAGAGACGACGAAATTGATACTAAATCTAACGAAACCGTGGATTTGGGCGCGTTTAGATTCCATTCGAAAAATAAGGAATTACAAAGCGTTAACGGCGGAACCGTTCAGCTGCGCAACCAAAGTGCGGAGGTTCTGGCCTTTCTCGCGGCGCATTCGGGCCAACTGGTCTCCAAGGACGAGCTCATCGAGTCTGTTTGGGGTGATACCTTTGTAACCGACGACAGCCTCGTTCAGTGCATTGGCGATATCCGAAAAGCACTTGGGGACGACGCTCGAAAGATCATCGAGACTGTTCCGAAAAAAGGGTACCGGTTGAACGCGCAGACTGCACCTCAAACGACCTCCGCCAGAAAACGGTTTTTACCTGCCTTGGTTGCGGCATTTGTTTTTGCCGGAGCCGTGATTTGGTCAATTTTTTGGAATCCTTCGCCCCCGCACGGAAACGACAAACCCAGGATCGCAGTTCTGGCTTTTGATGATTTCAGCACCGGGGAAGACGAGGGTTTCTTGAGCGATGCCATCGCCGAGGGCATCATTACTGAACTTGCCCGATTCAAATTGATCGAAGTGGTCGCCCGCAACAGCTCATTCCACTACCGAGGTCAGGACGCAGACGTTAGACAAATCGGCGATGACCTTGGGGCGCATTACGTGCTTGAAGGCAGTCAGCAAAAATCTGGTGATCTGTTTCGGGTCACGGTCCAGTTGATCGAGGCGGAAAACGGCACGCATCTTTGGGCCCATACCTATGATCAGGAAATCGGTGATCTGTTCACGGTTCAAGACACTATAGTCAAGACAGTCGCTGATAGGGTTGGTCTAAGGATAGAGGGTCCGGTGCCTGGCGCCGACCCTGATCGTGTGACGGCGCTGAACCTGCATCTGCAAGCGCGTTCCAAAGTCAGAAACAACTTCAATGAGGAAACTTTTGAAGAAGTACTCGCCCTCAACGAACAGGCCATTGAAGCTGATCCGGATGCCCCGTATGGCTATATTGGTCTGGCACTCAGTTATCTGGCGATCGGAAATTTCGGTTGGCTTGGATACGATGATCAAGCCGCATTTCAAAAAGGTCTGGATGCGGGCCACAAGGCCTTGGAAATCGACCCGATTAATCCAGAAGTCCACTACGCCTTGGCGCGTCTCTACGTACGCACCGGCCAGAGGGAAAAAGGTCTCTCCAGCTTTGACAAGGCTATTGAGCTTAACCCTAGCGCCTCGAACTACCTCGTCGCCAGCACAACGCCAATGCTCTATGTCGGGCAAACCGAAGAAGCGATTGAACGCATCAAACAGGCGATGGGCATCGATCCATTTCACCCTGCTTGGTACCACTGGCAAATGGG
>JAUHYC010000036.1 GCA_030426685.1 Alphaproteobacteria bacterium | reverse complement strand
TTACTGCGTGTCGCCCGCCCCGGCGCGCAGTTAGCGCTGTCCATTAATGCCAAACACTTTGAGGCAAAGGGGTTTGCGGATGCCTTCGGGCAACTGGAACAAGGTCAGATCAGCAATCTCTCACTACCCGAAGTACGGATCTACGGCGAATTGGCGGCAGGTCCGAACAGCGACGACATTGCCGTGATCGCGCTGTTCGAGAAAGACTGATCAGGCGCTAGCTCAGGCAATACTCCACATCTGCTCAGGTGTACATCTGCTTCTTGTAGGCACGTGTACGCGTCGTCGCCTCGGCCGATCCGTCGTGAAAGGTTCCGAACCACTTATCGAACGGAATCTCGGATGTTCCGTAGTTGCACTCGAAATATCGGTGATGCAACTGGTGGAAAAAGTCACCCGCACGGGCCGCGTCCGTGCCCCCCGCCCTGAGCTTTTCGAACCCCGAATGCGACAATACCGGGCTGATTTGCTGAAAATAGACGTGGAACAGAACATGCAGAGGGTGTGATGGTACGATCAGATGGACGAAATAGGTGGAGAAATAGAGCGTGTTTTCCAACCAGTGATTCGAGATACCCGACCACGGCCCCGTATTGACGTTGCGGTGATGAACGGCGTGGACATGCTTGTAGAGTTTGGGATGATGCTCCAACCGGTGGACCCAATAGAAATGCAGCCCTGACCACATCGGGATAAACATCATCCAGATCACGAACCAGACCGGTGCGCTGGCCCAAGTGATCGTCGGCACATAGCCATTGGCCATCATCCAGAAAATCACCCACTGATAGATGGTCGCCACGGTCATGGCGCTGCCAAGCGTCCACCAGATATTGTCGAGCACCTGATTGCGGAAGGTGAAGGTGCCATTGTTGCGGGTTAGGTCGCGGCGGTCGAACTTCTTGTACATGCCCTGCCCCTTGCGCATGTAAAGCCACCAATGCAGCCCGCCAGCCACCAATATCTGTGGCACAATGTTCAGCAGCCAAATGCGGAACATCCAGCCGGGAGAAAAGCTTTGCATTGTCTCTAACGCAGGAAAAAACGCGACATATGCAACAACCGTCAGCGTCATGCACAGTGTCAGCGAGGTCAGTCCCAGCCAGGCTCCACGATACCAGCGCAGCACCGCCAAGGGACGCGGCGGCCAGCTGAACAGCGGGTTCAGTCTGACCGGCCCTTTGGGGCGATAGTGCCAGGGGGCGGCTTCCGGATCATGAACATCGGCCAAATCTGATACTCCTTCCGGTACGATCAGGTCGCGTAATCCGAGCCTTCGGCATCCAGAACGGATTTGATCTCGCGCAGATGCGCCTCGGCCTGTCCGGGATAGTCATCCAGTTCTTGTGCGGTTTTCTCGGCAATCTCATCAGACAGGACGCGCAGGGGCTGACCAGTTTGAAGGGCGCGAATGTAGGTTTCTGCGGCGCGTTCGAAATAATAGAGTCTGTTAAAGGCATCTGCGGCGGTGTCACCAATCACCAGCACACCGTGGTTGCCCATGATCATGACCCTTTTCTGCGGATCGCTCAGCATCGCAGCACAGCGTTCACCTTCGCTTTCAAACGCCAGACCTCCGAATGCATCATCGATCACATACCGATTGAAGAAGGTTGCGGTATTCTGGTCGATCGGCGGCAAGGTGCTGTCAGCCAGTGAGGCCAGAACCGTCGCGAATACCGAATGAACATGCATGACACAGCGCGCATGGGGACAGTGGCGGTGGATTGACCCGTGTAGACCCCAGGCGGTTGGATCTGGCGCGCCGGGCTGACTCATGACATCCGGGTCATTGGCATCCAGCAACAGCAGATTCGACGCCCGGACGCGCGAAAAATGCATCTGATTGGCGTTCATCAGGAATTGCGTGCCTTCTTCATTTACCGCCAGACTGAAATGATTGGCCACGCCTTCATGCATGTTCAGCCTCTCGGTCCAGCGAAAGGCGGCCGCCATGTCCACGCGTTCAGACCAGTGATCGATGTTTGGTCGCAGGTTGGTCACGCTCATGCCGGGCTCCTCCATAGGGGATGGGTTCCGGAAAATCGTGCCTGCAGCGCCAAAGTTTGACCAACGAAAAAAATACTCCTTTTGCATTAGTCAAACTAATGGCAGTTTTATGAACATGCAGAAACGGCTTCCCCCGCTGGGTTGGCTGCGCACGTTTGAAGCGGCGTCCCGGCACCTGTCCTTTACCGGCGCAGCCCGGGACCTGAACATGACCCAAAGCGCGGTCAGCCAGCAGGTCAAATCGCTGGAAAGATACCTGGGCCAGCCCCTCTTTGTGCGTCGCCCGCGCGCGCTGGAACTGACCGAGGCGGGCATCACCTATTTGCCGGTGGTGCGTGAGGCATTCCGAACACTGGTGCGCGGTACGCAGGCGGTCACCGGAGCGCAGCAAAATGCGGTTCAGGTACAAAGCAATATCACATTCGCCGTCAACTGGCTGGCCCCACGTCTGCCCCGGTTTCGCGCGACCCATCCGGATGTGCAACTGAACATCTTCACAGAATTGTGGGAACCGCGCGAAATGGCTGAAGGCGCCGCTGTCGAAATTCGCTTTTCCCTGCGCCCGGCAGACACGGTGCGGACCGAGTTGCTGCGGGCCGATCACTATTATCCGGTTTGCGCACCCGACTACCCGGTAGAATTGGAGGATCTGCAACGACAACCACTTTTTGACTGTTCAAATCTTCTGTCGAATTGGGAAAGCTGGGTGGAAGATCAGGGTCTAAACTGGACAAATCCGCAAATAACCTATTCGACCACCTATCTGGTCAGCATGTCGGTTGCCATGGCTGGTGGCGGGCTTTGCCTGGTGCATGACACGATCGCACGGAACCTGATCGATCAGGGCCGCCTGATTGCACCCTTCAATCACCGCGCCGAGATGCCCGAGGCCTATTATCTGCTGCTCTCACCACAAGCCGAAGAGACCCCGGGCGCCGTAGCCTTCGCCAACTGGGTACGCGCAGAAATCAGGGCTGACTCCGCGATCTGAGGCGGGCCGCTCCCGCCCATCGTCGACGCTCCTTCGGAGCATCTGCTCTGGTTGGGCCAGGCAGCGCTGTCGCGCTGCGGTACGGGCAATGTGATGATTTGGTGATACCTGGCCGGCAGGGGTTGCACCTTCTGCCACATTCGGGAAAGTTGAGCCATGGAATACACTCCCTTCCCAAACTGGCCCGATACCGCCTCCCGCCTTATCTCTGTCGCTGCAGGCCGTGAGGCTGCGGATATGGTGATCCGTGGCGGGATTTGGGTGAATGTGCACAGCCGTGAGATTCTGCCCGATCATGATGTGGCCATCGCCGCTGGTCGTGTTGCCTTTGTTGGCGCTGACGCCTCCCATTGCATCGGACCCGAGACGCAGATCATCGAGGCGCAAGGGCGCTATATGATCCCCGGATTGTGCGATGCTCATATGCATATCGAATCGGGGATGCTGACACCTGCTGAGTTCGCCCGTGCGGTGATCCCGCATGGCACCACATCCATGTTCACCGATCCGCATGAGATTGCCAATGTGCTGGGCCTTGAAGGCGTGCGCCTGATGCATGACGAAGCGCTTATGCAGCCGGTGAACATTTTCACCCAGATGCCCTCCTGCGCGCCGTCTGCCCCCGGTCTGGAGACCACGGGATACGAAATCACCGCCGAGGATGTGGCCGAGGCAATGTCCTGGCCGGGCATCATCGGGCTGGGCGAGATGATGAACTTTCCCGGTGTGATCCATGGCGACCCAAAAATGCTGGCCGAGATTGCGGCCACACAGCGGGCAGGCAAAACCGTTGGCGGGCATTATGCTTCGCCTGATTTAGGGTCTGATTTTTCGGCTTACGTGGCAGGTGGGCCTGCCGATGATCACGAAGGCACTTGCGAGGCCGATGCCATCGCGCGCGTGCGTCAGGGGATGCGGTCAATGATGCGGCTGGGCTCGGCCTGGTATGATGTGGAAAGCCAGATCACCGCTGTGACCCAAAAGGGGCTGGACCCGAGAAACTTCATCCTGTGCACCGATGATTGCCACTCGGGCACGCTGGTCAATGAGGGCCACATGAACCGTGTGGTGCGCCATGCGATCGCCTGCGGTTGCGACCCGCTGATTGCATTGCAGATGGCAACAATCAACACCGCGACCCATTTCGGGCTCGAGCGTGAAATCGGTTCGATCACCCCCGGTCGGCGCGCGGATATCATCCTGAGTTCGGATCTGACGGATCTGCCCGTCGAAAGCGTCATTGCACGCGGCCAGATCGTGGCCGAGAACGGGATCGCAACAGTTGACTGCCCGCATCTCAATTGGCCTTCCAAGGCGCGAAACACGGTACATTTGGGCCATGCGCTAACCTCAACCGACTTTGAGATCGCGGCCCCGGCCGGGGCAAACCGGGTCAGGGCTAACGTGATCGGGGTGGTTGAAAACCAGGCCCCGACACAGGCGTTGAAGGCGGAATTGCCCATCATCGAAGGCCTCGTCGAAGGTGACGGAGATGTCTGCCAGATTGCGCTGGTTGAACGCCACCGCGCCACAGGTGGCGTGACCAATGCCTTTGTCTCGGGCTTTGGATACCAGGGTCGGATGGCCATGGCCTCGACCGTGGCGCATGACAGCCACCACATGATCGTGGTGGGTACCGACCGCGCGCAAATGGCACTGGCGGCAAACCGGCTGGCCGAGGTGGGCGGTGGCATCACCGTGTTCCGCGATGGAGAGGAACTGGCACTGGTCGAACTGCCCATCGCAGGCCTGATGTCAGATAGCCCGGCTGCGGAAGTGGCCGCCAAGGCTGAGCAGATGGCTGAGGCGATGAAAGCCTGTGGCTGTCAGCTCAACAACGCTTATATGCAGCACTCCCTGCTGGCATTGGTCGTGATCCCCGAACTGCGGATATCCGACCTTGGGCTGGTGGATGTGCGCACTTTTGAAAAGATCGACCTTCTGGAACCCCTTGCATGACAATAATTCAAACACCCGATGCACCGGCACCGGAACAATTCACCGATCCACAGGCCGCCGTCGCTCGGTTGGAACTGCTGTACGCGCAAGCAACTGGCTTTCTCTGCGATAGCTTCGCCAGGGTGATCAACGACGGCGCGCCTTCTGAAAGGTATAGGGCCTATTACCCGGAAATTCGCATCAAGACCTCGTCATACGCGCAGGTCGACAGCCGGCTCAGCTTTGGTCACGTTTCCGAACCAGGCACCCACGCGACGACCGTCACGCGCCCGGACCTGTTCCGGTCTTACCTGACGCAGCAGATTGCACTGCTGATCAAGAATCACGAGCAACCGGTCACGATCGGTCCGTCGAGCACACCGATCCCGGTGCATTTTGCTGTGGCCAACAACCCGGATCTGGTCGTACCTCATCAGGGCGCCGCCGGGTTCACACTGCGCGATGTGTTCGATGTGCCTGACCTGACCACTACAAATGACGACATCGTCAATGGCATCCATGATCCCGAAGCCGATCTGGGACCGTTGGCGTTGTTCACCGCCCAGCGCGTGGATTATTCGCTGGCCCGGTTGTCGCACTACACTGCGACCGATCCCAGCCACTTCCAGAACCACGTTCTGTTTACAAACTATCAGTTTTACGTCTCGGAGTTCGAAAACTACGCTCGCACTCAGCTGGCCGACCCCGACAGCGGCTACATCAGCTTTGTTTCTACGGGGAATGCCGAGATCACCGACCCCAAAGCAGCCATCGAGCAGCCATTGAAGCTGCCGCAGATGCCGACCTATCACCTTAAACGGGCGGATGGATCGGGGATCACATTGGTCAATATCGGGGTCGGGCCGTCAAACGCAAAAACCGCCACCGATCATATCGCAGTTCTGCGTCCGCATGCCTGGCTCATGGTCGGGCACTGCGCGGGGCTGCGCAACACACAGGCGCTTGGCGATTTTGTACTGGCGCATGCCTATCTGCGCGAAGACAAGGTGTTGGATGACGACTTGCCGGTCTGGGTGCCGATCCCGCCGCTGGCTGAAATTCAGGTCGCGTTGGAACAGGCAGTCGCTGAGGTGACCGAGCTGGAAGGCTATGAGCTGAAGCGGATCATGCGTACGGGCACAGTCGCCTCTGTCGACAACCGAAACTGGGAGTTGCGCGACCAATCCGGACCGGTTCAACGGCTCAGCCAGTCGCGTGCTATTGCACTGGATATGGAAAGCGCCACGATTGCCGCAAATGGCTACCGGTTCCGCGTTCCTTACGGAACCTTGTTATGCGTGTCAGATAAGCCGTTGCATGGTGAATTGAAGTTGCCCGGTATGGCCTCGGCGTTCTATACAACCCAGGTCAGCCGCCATCTGGCGATCGGAATTCGCGCGATGGAACAGCTACGCGGTATGCCGCTGGAGCGTTTGCACAGCCGGAAATTGCGTTCGTTCGACGAAACGGCCTTTCTCTGAAGCAAAAAAGCAACGATTTTCCCCTATTTTTGGGGTTTTCAGCGCTACTATTCGTTGTGTTCGTCCACAATATCCCGTTACAGTTACGCGGTGAGGCCCTATAGATCGGGCACGTTAAGGAGACCAAGAAATGGCAAAGCCTATGACAAAGACTCAGCTGGTGGCTGCTCTCGCTGAGGAAATGGGAACTGACAAGAAATCCGCAAATGCCGCGCTGGAGGCCATGACCGGCCTGATCACCCGCGAAGTTTCGGCCGGTGGCGCCGTCACCCTGCCCGGCGTTGGCAAGATCTACTGCCGTGAGCGCCCCGAGCGCATGGTGCGCAACCCCGCCACCGGCGAGCAGTTCAAGAAAGAAGCCGACAAGGTGGTCAAAATGACCATTGCCAAGGCGCTGAAAGACAGCGTTAACGGCTAATTGCCGAACGTTGGTTAAAAGTTCGAAGGGGTCACCATCGGGTGGCCCCTTCTTCTTGCGGTCGGGTTGAGAACTTGTGACAGTCGCCCGGAGTTCACAAGGAAACCAAAAATGGATCTGCGCGCCATCGCCATGGGGCTCGTCTTTGCCCTGATCTGGTCATCGGCTTTTACCTCGGCCCGGATCATTGTGGCGGATGCCTCACCTCTGTTTTCACTGGCACTGAGGTTTCTGATCTCGGGCATATTGGGTGTGACGATCGCGCGGATCATGGGGCAAAGCTGGCATCTGTCGCGCAGACAATGGAAGGCTACGATCGTCTTCGGTATTTGCCAGAATGCCCTTTATCTGGGTCTGAATTTCTATGCCATGCAAACGGTCGAGGCTTCGGTCGCCGCAATAATCGCTTCAACAATGCCTCTATTGGTGGCACTGGCAGCATGGGCGCTGCTGGGTGAGAGGCTGCGCCCTTTGGGCGTTATCGGGCTGATGGGTGGATTTGCCGGTGTCGCCTTGATCATGAGCAGTCGGATCAGCGCTGGTGTGGATCTGTTTGGCGTCGCGCTGTGCGGACTCGGTGCGCTGGCGCTGACATTTGCCACGCTGGCTGTGCGGGGTGCGACATCGGGTGGCAATTTCATGATGGTGGTCGGGCTGCAGATGCTGGTCGGCTCTGCTGTGCTGTTTGCGGCCGCGCCGATGTTTGAGACGATCCACCTCAACGCCACTCTGCCTTTTGTGCTGGCCTTTACCTACACGACCCTGTTCCCAGGCCTGCTGGCGACGCTGATCTGGTTTCTGCTGCTGGATCGTATCGGTGCCACGCGGGCTGCGACATTTCACTTTCTCAATCCGGTCTTTGGCGTGACCATTGCCGCCATCTTGCTGGGTGAGAAACTCGGCCCGCTCGATCTGATTGGAGTTCTGGTCACCACATTGGGCATCCTGGCCGTGCAGTTGTCGCGCCAACCTGTTCAGCGCAGCAACGCCTCAATCTGATTGATCAGCTTAGGTGCATTGGGCTTGGTGCCCGACCCATAGGTGGCGACGACAGTGCCTTTTGGGCCGATGAGGATCTTGTTGAAGTTCCAGCTGGGTACAAAACCCGCTTCAGCCGCGACCGCTTTATAGAACGGGTGAGCGTTGGGCCCTTTAACTTCAGTGATATCGGTCATCGGCAGCGTCAGGTCATAGTTGAACTCACAGAATTCCTTGACCTCTTCGGCCGTTTCCAACTCCTGATTGAACGAATTCGACGGGACCGCCAAAACAACCAACCCACGGTCCTCATAAGCCTCGTACAGATTCTGCAGTTCTGAGTATTGTCCGGTAAACCCGCAAAGGGAGGCGGTGTTGACCACAAGTACAGGCTGCCCTCGCCAGTCTTCCAAGGACAGAGTTCCCCCGTCAATCGAAGCAAACTCACCAGTCACTGGCGCGGCCTGAGCAACTTTCGCGAGCACGATTAGGGCAGTCAACAGAGCCATACGGAACATCTTTTTCCCTCCTGTTTCCTAATATACGCGATCAGCGGCTTTTCAGATCACCCGCACAGTCCCGCGATCCGAATGAAATATGATTTTGATTTCCCAGCGGATGTGCACAAATAGTACACCACCAGTCCAACACCGGAGGATCCATGTCCCGATATACCAAAGACCCCGAGGTCATTGCGGCCCTCTCACCCGAAGAATTTCACGTCACTCAGCGCAGCGGAACCGAACGTCCGGGCACCGGCAAACTGTTGAACAACAAGGAACCGGGCATTTACGTGGATATCGTCTCGGGCGAGCCGCTGTTTGCCTCGACCCACAAATATGAATCCGGTTGTGGCTGGCCCAGCTTCACCAAACCCATCGTTCATGAGCATGTGGAAGAGTTCGAAGATCGTACCTTGGGCATGATCCGGACCGAGGTCCGCTCAAAACACGGGGACAGCCATCTGGGCCACGTGTTCCCCGATGGCCCGCGCGACCAGGGTGGGATGCGCTACTGCATCAATTCCGCCTCGCTAAGGTTCATCCATCGCGACGAGATGGAGGCCGAAGGCTATGGCGATTACCTGATCCATGTGGAGGATATCTGATGACCGATGAACGTGCCGTTCTGGCCGGTGGCTGCTTTTGGGGCATGCAGGACCTGATCCGCAATCTGCCCGGCGTAAACCGAACCCGCGTCGGCTATACCGGTGGCGATGTACCCAATGCCACTTATCGCAACCATGGCACCCATGCCGAAGGGATCGAGATCTGGTTCGACCCGGCCCAAATCACCTATCGCGACCTGCTGGAATTTTTCTTCCAGATCCACGATCCCACCACCCTGAACCGTCAGGGCAATGACCGCGGCATGAGCTATCGCTCGGCCATCTACTATGTGGACGACGCCCAAAAACAGGTAGCTGAGGATACAATAGCCGATGTGAATGCCAGCGGCCTTTGGCCCGGCAAAGCCGTGACCGAGGTCGAGCCCGTCGGTGATTTCTGGGAGGCCGAGCCCGAGCACCAGGATTATCTGGAGCGTATCCCGAACGGCTATACCTGCCACTTCCCCCGCCCGGATTGGGTGTTGCCCAAACGCTCAAGCGCGGCGGAGTAAATGCTCGGGTAGCCCCGCGGGGGGCTACCCGACCGCCACGCGTGGCCTTCCGCTGGCCTCAACCGTGATCAGCGCCTCGACGAAAACCTCCTGCGCCTCAATGCGGGCGGTGCGGATATCGCGGTCGACTGTGATCCGGATATTTTCGGCCCCGGCGTCGCGCACGGCACCTTCGGCCTCACCGCGCAATGCGGCCTCAAGCGCGTTCAGCGCAGCATCGGAATCCGAGAAATCCTGTGGTCCTTCTTCCAGATGCACCCGATACCGACCCTCTGCCGGTGAGGTGACCGATCCGGTTCGGCGCAAGGTCAGACGCCCGACAACCGCACCGATGGCGTTGGCAACACCCGCGTGCTCCGGCAGGATCATGTTGCGATGCAACCGCTCTCCGACCGCCGGATAGTAGCTTGGGGCCGATGCCCCAAGGCCCACAACATCCACATTCAACGCCGCATCCAAGGCCAGCAATCCGCGATGCTTTGCCAGCCCGCGTTGCGTTAAGATATGCCGCGCCAGTTCTTTGGCCGATATGCCAAATCCCTCTGTTTCTTCGGCAAAAGCAGTCTCTAATAAGGTTATAGTTGTTTGTTCCGTCAACTGATCCACGATGATACGCGCCAGCGCTTCGGGCGTTTGCGCCAACCGATCCCCGGACCCGACCCGCTTACGCGCCATCAGTTCCAGCGCTTTATCCGCAGCCGAGCCATCCCAATCCTCAAGCCGCCCCAAAACATGGCTGGCATCCGATGGCGTGACGCCTGAAACCTGTACGATCCCGCGATCCACGAGACGGTTCAGCGCGCCATGCTCCATCCGGGTCTGCAACAACGCGCTCAGCGGCAGGACCCGGTCTTCCAGCCGTTCCAACAATGTGGTTTCACGCACGCCAACGCCATCAGCAGGGATGCCGGGCACGCGCCGGGCAAATCTCGTGTCATGTTCTCCCACGGTCGTGGCCCGTAGCTGCGCATCCAGGGCTGAGTGCACCACTTCCGGAGCCTCTGACGCAATCAGCGACACCGGCAACACCCGGCGCGGCCCAAGAAAGACACCGCCACCCAAGCCTTCTGTAACCACGTGCACCTGACTGTCGCCACCCAAACCATGGGTCCGCATCGCAACCGCCTCAACCATGGTTCGGAAACCACCCACCTGAGCACCTGCCGGATCAATCGCTGGCTTTCCATCCCGGATCAAGGCCACATCTGTGGTGGTGCCACCGATATCGGAAACCAGAGCATTCTCAGAATCCGTCAACCAGCACGCGCCAACAATCGACGCGGCAGGGCCGCTCAGGATCGTTTCTATCGGGCGCTCCCGCGCCTGTTCAGCGCTCATCAGCGCGCCATCACCGCGCACGACCATCATCGGCGCGGTGATGCCTTGTACACTCAGCTGATCCTGCGCCCGCCCGATCAACCGGTCGATCATCCCGATCAACCGCGCATTGAGCACCGCCGTAACCGCCCGTTTCGGCCCGTTCAGCTTGGCGGACAGATGATGAGAGCAGGTCACGGGAATACCGGTTCGCTCGGAAATAACCCGCGCCACTTCCAATTCATGCGCAGGGTTTCTGGTGGCGAACTGCGCCGCAACCGCATAGCCTGAAATACCTGAATGTGAGTCTAAAAAAGCCTCTAGACCTGCGATATCCAATGGTGCCGCTTCACCACCCGCATGATTGTGGCCTCCTGCAAGTACCAAAGCCGGATCACCTTTCAGCGCCTCCCGCAATCCATGCTTATCCAGATCGCTTTCCCGAAACCCGACATAGATCAGCGCAACTCGACCACCTTGCCCTTCGACCAATGCATTGGTGGCCAAAGTGGTGGACAACGATGCCAATCCGATCTGATCGGGCTTGACCTGAGCCGCTTCCAGCACCGCAGAAATCGCACGCCCGACACCAATCGCCAGATCCGCACGCGTGGTCAGGGACTTGGCCGAGGCGACAACCTCGCGCTCATCCCGGATCAGCACCGCATCCGTGTAGGTTCCGCCCGTATCTACCCCCAAAGCCAGCGCCATCGGGTCCTCCATCTGTTCGCAGAATCGGGTGTAGCGGTTTCACGCGGCGCGTCCAGCCTGTTTACGACAGTCGTGCCACCGCCCAACGCGCCGCATCGGCAACAGCAGGATCAGGATCCGCCGTCAGGCCCTGTGCCACGCGTCGCAAATCTGCCTGCGCCGAATTGCCAATCGCATAGAGGACATTTCGCACAAATCGATTCCGCCCGATGCGCTTGATAGGGGAGCCGGAGAACATGGCGCGAAATGCCGTATCATCCAGAACCGCCAGGTCCGCCAAAGGCGGCGCCTTCAACTCCTCTCGCGCGGCATAGCGCATATCGCTCGCGGCGACGGCAAACTTGTTCCAAGGACAGGCCGCCAGACAATCATCGCACCCGTAAATCCGGTTCCCAAGCTTACCGCGCAATTCTTCGTCAATGGGGCCTTTGTGCTCAATCGTCAGGTAAGAAATGCAGCGTCGTGCATCCAACTGGTAGGGCGCCGGAAACGCGTCTGTCGGGCAGGCCTCCAAACAGGCGCGGCACGAACCGCAATGATCTGTATCGGCCGCATCAACGGGCAGGTCCAAAGTTGTAAAAACAGAGCCTAAAAAGGCCCAATTACCCCATTCCTGACTAACCAGGTTTGTGTGCTTACCCTGCCAACCCAGACCGGCAGCCTGGCCAAGCGCCTTTTCTGGTACTGGCGCAGTATCAACAAAAACCTTCACCTCGCCGCCCGCCTCGGCAATCAACCACCGCGCGAGGCGCTTTAGTCGTTTTTTGACCAGATCATGATAGTCCTTATTCTGAGCATAGACTGAGATCGCGCCCAACTCGGAATGCGCCAGAACCTCCTTCGGATCATGCTCAGGCGTATAGCTCTCGGCCAGCATGATCACCGAGCGCGCATCGGGCCAAAGCGCAGCCGGATCGCCGCGCCAATGCGAGCGCTCCGCCATCCACCCCATCTGCCCGTGGTACCCGGATCGCAGAAAGGCCTCTAAGCGTTCGGACACTTGCGGTACGTCCCACGGCCGACACACACGGCAAGCAACAAACCCCTCCGCCAGGGCCTGTTCTACTAGCCTCTCTTTCAAATCCGATCCGCTCTTCATCTGGCCATAAATATCTTCGGGGGTGAATTGGCCCATCGGGCCAAGAGGGGGCAGACAGCCCCCCCTTTTACCGACACCTTATCAGAAATCCAGATCAGCGTAATGTTGCGGTGGTCGAAACCCCGGCACCTGATCCGCCAGAATGGACCGAAACGCCGGTCGAGACTTGATCTTGGCGTACCAATCCTTAACTGCAGAACTGCGGTTCCAGTCCACGTCCGAGATGTAGTCCAGCGCCGATAAATGTGCCGCGGCGGCGAAATCCGCCAGCGTCATCTGATCTCCGGCAAGCCAGCGGCGATGATCCAGCAGCCAGGCCATATAATCCAGATGGTACTTGATTGCCTTCGCGCCCTGCTTGACATTCTTGCTGTCAGGATAGCCCTGCCCAGTCACCTTCTTGTTCACCCGCTCATACAGCAGCTTCGAGGTGACCTCGTGATGAAATTTATCGTCGAACCAGCCCACCAAACGCCGCACCTCATAGCGCGCTTCGGGTTTTTTCGGCATCAGGGGCGGTTCGGGCCGGGTCTCTTCGATATATTCACAGATCGCCGTGCTTTCCGCCATGATCTGCCCATCCAGCCGCAGCACCGGGACCTTTCCGGCCGGGTTGCGACGCAGAAAATCCGGGTCTTGCTCCCAATATCGTTCTTCGACCAGCTCGACCTCGATCTTCTTCTCGGCCAGAGACAGGCGAACTTTGCGGCAATAGGGAGAGAGGGGAACGTGAAACAGACGCGCCATGGAATTCCATTCGAACCAGAGAATACCCTTCAGCTTTAGCCGCTGAGGGGCCGTGATTTCAATCCTCGAAACAGGCGGCGCGCCCATCTGCGCGGATGGTAGCCGCCCCATCGAGGATCGAGGCCGCGCGCCTGCGGGTTCGGACCGAAGGATCCGTGACCGACCGGTTGCGCGGGGACGGCAGGATCGCCGCCAGCCGTGCCGCCTGAACCGGAGACATCTTTGCCGCGCTCACGCCATAGTATTTCTGCGCTGCCGCCTCGACCCCAAAGACGCCCTGCCCGGTTTCGGCAACATTCAGATAGATCTCAAGGATGCGCTGCTTGCTCCAGACTATTTCAACCACCGGGGTCATCGATGTCTCCAGCGCCTTGCGAAACCAGCTGCGCCCCTGCCACAGGAACACATTCTTCACGACTTGCTGCGTAATGGTCGAAGCGCCGCGGGTCCCGCCATCCTCCAACGCGCCCCGGATCGCCTCGACATCAAATCCCCAATGCAGGCAGAAATTCGCATCTTCTGCGGCCACGACCGACCGCGCCATGATGGGCGCAATCTCTTCAATCGGAATCCAGTCGCGTTCAACGCGGCCAAGCCTTCGCCATTCAGACCAGATCGTATGTGTGACCGGCGGATTCACCACCGAAAACAAGAGCACCAGCCCCACGAAAATCGCCGCAACGGTCAGAGCCCCTCGGAGAGCCCAGCGCCGAGTCCATGCGATGCCGTGGGACAATCTGTTTGACCTGGACGCCTGTTTTTTCTTGCCGCGAGTCTTGCGGGCTGCTTTCTTTGCCATGCCCTTTCTATACGCAGCGACCGGCGTATTTGAAACGGGTTATTTCGCCATCAACCGCCCATCGCGCGGGCGAATTACAGGGCGCGCGGTTTTCAATGGTGTCGCCCCGCGACCTTGCAGTTCGGGAAACAGTTCCAACACTTCGGCCTGCGTTGCGCGCTCGGATCGTGAAACCGCATGACCCGGATAGTAGCTTTCGCTTTTAGCTCCGTTGGCAATCACGATCTCATGCTGCTTGAACAGCAGATGGATATACTCCACCTCTTCACCCTCCACCCGCGTCACGGTGGTACCATTCACAAGACAATGGGCGGCGATCAGAACTTCTGAATGGCCATAAAAGTAAGGCGCACGCCAATCGTCGATCAGCATCCGATGCTGGGGTGAGACGAGCAATGGCCGTTCCAGCCCGAGAACGCCAGCCTCGAACCGAATCGGAGCCAGCTTACCTTTCGCTGCAACGGTCGTATGCCCAGTCCAGACCAAGGGCAGAGGCCCATGATCCGCTGTCAAAACAAGATCACCGGGCTTCAGGGTTTCGACGGCGCGCGCTCCGTCCGGTGTGGAAATCAGAGTGCCAGGTGTAAAACATGGGGGCCCCAAATCACCCACATCCAACGGGCCCTGCGTGTTCACGAATGTTGATGAGACAAAGGTTCCTTCCTGCAGCACTTGACCATCCGTGGGTGTAAATGCCCGAGAACCATCGGCCAGATAAAATGTCGTGCCGACATAAGTAACGTCCCCGACGCCAGGCACGTTGATGGTCACCGTGTCGCCTGGCCACGATGCCGTTACATCCTGACCGTTAACGGTATCCCCGCTTGGCGCGTCGATCTCATCGTCGTCATCAAAATCAACAAAGTCAAAACTGTCGACAGTTATCGCCGTTCCAGCTGGTGGTGGGCTTGCCGGATCGAACGAATAGAACTGGTCTGTATAGGTTGTGGGCACACCAAAACTCCGCTTCACACATCACTGAGATGGGATCATGCCTGCATTTCCCGAATTAACTGTGACCAAAGCTAGGCGTTTTGGACTAGATTGCACAAGGACCCGAGACTTTACCCGTATGCAATAGATAACCCGGCGTGTTGGATACGACACGCCGGGCTCACCATTTTCGACGCTGCAAGTCTTATTCTGCAGGAACCGCTGCGACTTCGGTGGTCAGCGGATGACTGAGCTTGTCCAGCATCTCCTTCGGGCAAACCTGCAGGAAGTTGGCTCGTTCAACATCCCAGTGTTGCAGAATATCCGATGCCTTACGGCTGTTGGTTTCTTCTGCGTGGCGCTCGATCAGGGCCTTCAGCTGCGCTTCCCAATGATCCACTGTCACTGGGCAGGTGACCAGCGTTTCCAGGTTCATCAGCGCCTCGGCCTTGCCTTCTGGATCATACAAATAGGCCATGCCACCCGTCATGCCCGCACCAAAGTTGGCACCGATATCCCCAAGAATCACCGCAACACCGCCTGTCATGTATTCACAACCGTTCGAGCCGCAGCCTTCGATCACCACTGTGGCGCCTGAATTGCGAACCGCGAACCGCTCACCCGCGCGACCGGCAGCGAACAGGTAACCATCGGTGGCACCGTAGAGGACCGTGTTGCCGATGATGGTGTTGTCATCCGCCTTCAACGGGCTGACCTGTGGCGGGCGAACAACGATTGTGCCGCCAGACAGACCCTTGCCAACATAGTCATTGGCATCCCCCGATACTTCCAGCTTCAGACCCGGAGCCGCGAAAGCCCCCAGGGACTGACCGGCCGACCCCTGAAGTTTCACGTGCAGATGGTCATCCTGGAACGTGTTCCGCATGCCGAAATTCTGCACGATGTGGCTGGAAACCCGAGTGCCCACGGTCCGGTGCGTGTTCTGCACTGCATAAGACAGTTGCATCTTCTCACCGTCCTTCAGGAACCGTGCCGCATCGCGTACGATCTCGGCATCCAGCGTATCCGGCACTGCATTGCGATCCTTGTCGCGGTTGTAGACGATGTTCTGTGCGCCATCGACAGTGATCAACAGCGGGTTCAAATCAAGGTCGTCAAGATGTGCCGAGCCACGGCTGACCTGAGCCAGCAGGTCGGCTCGACCGATGATCTCGTCAATCGAGCGCGCGCCGAGGCTTGCCAGCAGCTCGCGCACTTCCTGCGCGTAGAAGGTGATCAGGTTGACGACCTTGTCCGCGTTGCCGGTGAACTTGGCACGCAGACTTTCGTCCTGCGTACACACACCAACCGGGCAGGTATTCGACTGGCACTGACGCACCATGATACAGCCCATCGCGATCAGGGCGGCGGTGCCGATGCCGTATTCCTCGGCCCCCATCATCGCGGCCATCACGATGTCACGCCCAGTGCGCAGACCACCATCGGTACGCAGGGTCACGCGGTCGCGCAGGTTGTTCATCGCCAGCACCTGATGCGCCTCGGTCAGGCCCATCTCCCACGGCAGACCGGCGTATTTAATGGACGTCGCCGGCGACGCGCCGGTACCGCCATTGTGACCCGAAATCAGGATGATATCCGCTTTCGCCTTGGCCACACCGGCAGCAATCGTGCCAACGCCCGAAGACGCCACCAGCTTCACCGTCACCTTGCAGCGCGGGTTGATCTGTTTCAGGTCATAGATCAGCTGTGCCAGATCCTCGATCGAGTAGATGTCGTGGTGCGGCGGCGGCGAGATCAGCGTCACGCCCTTGGTCGAGTGACGCAGGCGCGCGATCAGGTCGGTGACCTTCATACCCGGCAGCTGACCACCCTCACCGGGTTTCGCACCCTGAGCGACCTTGATCTCCAGCTCTTCACACTGGTTCAGATATTCGGCGGTCACACCGAACCGGCCCGACGCCACCTGCTTGATCTTGGCCGACGGGTTATCACCGTTGGGTTCCGGTACGAAGTGCGCGGGATCTTCACCGCCTTCACCAGAATCCGACTTCGCGCCAATCCGGTTCATCGCCACGTTCAGCGTCTTGTGCGCCTCGGGGCTCAGCGCGCCCAAGCTCATACCCGGCGTGACAAAGCGCTTGCGGATCGAGGTGATCGATTCAACCTCTTCAATCGGCACCGGTTTGCCCAGCGGCTTGAAATCCATCAAGTCACGCAGATGAATGGGCGGGTTCGACTGCATCTTGGCCGAGTACTGCTTCCACAGCTCAAATGAGGCTCTGTCGCAGGCCATTTGCATCATATGCATCGAGGTCGCTTCCCACGCGTGGGTCTCACCCGATTTGCGCGCCTTGTAGAATCCGCCGATTGGCAGCACGTCCAGACCGCTGTTCCAGCCTTTGGCGTGGATTTCCTCGGCCTTGGTCTGGATACCAGTGACGCCGATGCCGGAAATCCGGCTGGTCATGCCCGGGAAATACTCGGCCACCATGGCGCGGCTGAGGCCCACCGCCTCAAAGTTCAGGCCACCGCGATAGGACGAGATCACCGAAATCCCCATCTTGGCCATAATCTTCAACAGGCCCTGATCAATCGCTTCCCGATAACGCGCGACGTTCTCGGTCAGCGTGCCATCAAGCAGCCCGCGATCAATACGGTCCGCCAACGAATCCTCGGCCAGATAGGCGTTCACGACAGTGGCACCACAACCGATCAGAACAGCAAAGTAGTGCGGATCAACACATTCCGCTGAGCGGACGTTCAGCGAGCAGAAGGTGCGCAAGCCCTGACGGGTCAGATGCGAGTGCACAGCGCTTGTGGCCAGGATCATCGGCATCGCCACACGGCCCGGTCCCGATTTCATATCGGACAGAACCAGATGCCCCGCGCCCGAGCGCACCGCCTCTTCCGCCTCGGCTCTGATACGGGCCAATGCCGCGCTCAGCGCACCCCGGCCGGGTTCAAAGCTGCAATCGATCTCAGCCTGTGGCGCATTGAAACTCTCAACCAGCTTGTCCCACTGCGCGTTGCCGACAAAGGGGCTTTCCAGAACGATGATCTCGGTCTGGCTGCTGTCCTCGTCCAGCACATTCTTGAGATTGCCAAACCGCGTTTTCAGCGACATCACGCGGTATTCACGCAAGGAATCGATCGGCGGGTTGGTCACCTGGCTGAAGTTCTGACGGAAGAAATGGCTGAGCGGGCGGTATTGTTTCGACAAAACGGCCGAGGGTGTGTCATCCCCCATCGAGGCCAGCGCCTCTTTGCCATCTTCGGCCATCGGCGCGAGGATCTGCTCCAGTTCCTCAACCGAATAACCCGCTGCGATCTGCCGTTTGCGCAGTTCTTCACCGGTGAATTTCGGCGTCTCCACCACTCCGGCCAGAGTGTCATCCAGATCATTGATCTTGCCGACCCACTCCCCGAACGGCAATGCGCGCGCCAACTTGTCCTTGATCTGTTTGTCGCGGTACAGCTTGCCCTTCTTCATGTCGACGGCCAGCATCTGTCCCGGGCCCAGTGCGCCCTTTTCGCTCACGCTGGCCTCATCAATCGGAACCATGCCCGCCTCAGAACCCGCGATAACCAGACCGTCACCCGTCACCACATAACGCATCGGGCGCAGGCCATTGCGGTCCAGACCGGCACAAACCCAGCGACCATCGGTCATGGCCAGCGCAGCGGGGCCATCCCACGGCTCCATCACCGAGTTGCAGTAGGAATACATATCGCGCCACGCCTGCGGCAGTTCCACCGCCTGCTTGGACCAGCTTTCCGGTACCAGCATGGTCTTCGCCATTGGCGCTGAGCGACCCGCGCGGACAAGAACCTCAAAAACCGAGTCTAATGCAGCAGAATCCGACGATCCGCCCGCGATGATGGGCTTGATGTCTTCAGCGTGATCGCCAAAGGTGCCGCTGGCCATGCGGATTTCATGGCTTTTCATCCAGTTGATATTGCCCTTGAGGGTGTTGATCTCTCCATTATGGGCCAGCATGCGGAACGGTTGTGCCAGCCACCACTGCGGGAAGGTGTTTGTGGAGTAACGCTGGTGGTAGATCGCAAAGGCGGATTCGAACCGCTCATCCATAAGGTCAGGGTAGAAAACTGCCACCTGCTCGGCCAGCATCATGCCCTTGTAGATGATCGAGCGGCAGGAGAGCGACGCCAGATACAGTCCGGAAATGCCCGCAGCGGCGGCGGCCTTTTCGATCCGGCGACGGATGACATACAGCTCACGCTCAAAGGTTTCTTCATCCACACCTTTGGAATTCGAGATCAAAATCTGCTCAATCTCGGGCCGGGTTGCGTTAGCCTTTTCGCCCAGGCAGGTCACATTGACCGGCACGTGCCGCCAGCCGTAGATGTAATACCCCATCCGCAGCACTTCGGATTCAACAATGGTTCGGCAGCGCTCCTGCGCGCCAAAATCGGTGCGCGGCAGGAACACCTGACCGACCGCGATCAACTCGTCCAAATTCGGCTCATGACCGGTACGGCGAATCTGATCATAGAAAAACGGTACCGGGATCTGCACATGGATGCCCGCCCCGTCTCCGGTTTTGCCATCGGCATCAACAGCGCCGCGGTGCCAGATCGCCTTGAGCGCATCGATGCCCGCGTCCACCACCTTGCGGCTTTTCTTGCCGTCAACGGAAACGACCAGCCCCACCCCGCAGGATGAATGCTCTTCTTCCTCGGAATAGAGTCCGTTTTGCGCCATCCACTGACGTTTGGCTTCTTCGGCCCGCACCCAATCGGCATCGTATTTGGTCATTGGCTGGTTCCTTCATCAGAGAGGGCATACATGGCTTCGACCTCAGCTTTGGTCATTTGCTTGCGGTCGCCTGCAAAGGCGTAACCCTCGGGCTTCTTGTCGATATAGAGTTCAAGTTTCAGATCATTGCCGGTGCCGTTATCGAACAAACCGGCGGCCATTTGTGTCTGGCCGTGCATCTCGCCGGGTAGGGTGATCCGGTACCACAGGGACGATCCGCATTCGCCGCAAAAGGCACGCTCGGCCCAATCGGATGAGGTAAAGGTTTTTACCGGTCCCAGCGCTGCATATCCGGGTTCCGCCGGAAAGGTCATCAGCATGGAGCTGGTCCAGCGGCGGCATTGGTCGCAATGACAGGCCCCGAGCGCGTCACGAGCCGGGGTGGCGCTCACCGTGACCGCGCCGCACATACATTGGCCTTGCAATTCGGGCATCTTATGCCTCCTGAAACTGGCTGAGTGCTATTCGGCTGCCACTGCAGCCTTGGCATTGAAGCGATCAATGATCGCATCGGCGCAGTCACGCCCGTCACGGATCGCCCACACCACCAGAGAGGCCCCGCGCACGATATCGCCGATGGCATATACACCATCCAACTCGGTCTCGCCGGTCTCGAACACCGCCTTGATGGTACCCCAGCGCGTGACGGGCAGATCGGGCTGTCCGAACAGGGTGGGCAGGTCTTCGGGCTCAAAACCCAGCGCCTTGATCACCAAATCGGCCTCTTCCACATAATCTGCGCCTTCGATGACTTCTGGTGCCTGTCGGCCGGTTGCATCAGGCTGACCCAGACGCATCTTCTGCACCATCACACCAGACACCGTGTTGTCGCCGGTAAACCCTTTGGGCGCGCTGAGCCATTCGAAAATGACGCCTTCTTCCTCGGCATTTTGTGTTTCACGCTGCGAGCCCGGCATGTTGGCCCGGTCGCGGCGATAGAGGCATTTGACTGAGGTTGCACCCTGACGGATCGAGGTCCGAACGCAATCCATCGCGGTATCACCACCACCGATCACGACCACTTTCTTGCCCTCGGCGTTCAGGCGGCCATTGTCGAAATCTTCGACGGCGTCACCAAAGCTCTTGCGGTTCGAGGCGGTCAGGAAATCGATCGCCTTTTCAATACCATTCAACCCACTTCCCGGCATTTCCAGGTCACGTGATTTGTAGACACCGGTCGCAATAATCACGGCGTCATGCTTGGCGCGGATCTCTTCGAACTTTGCGGCATCCACGTCACAGTTCAACACGAACTCGACCCCGCTATCAACCAGCAGGTCATTGCGGCGCTGCACAATGTCCTTTTCCAGCTTGAAGCCGGGGATGCCGTACATCAGCAAACCGCCCGCGCGGTCATAACGATCATAGACCGTGACCTGAATGCCCGCGCGACGCAGCATGTCTGCTGCGGCCAGACCGCCGGGGCCGCCGCCAATGATGCCAACACTTTCGCTGCGTTCGGAGGTTGGGGCAACCGGTTGCACCCAGCCTTTGTCCCAGGCGGTATCGGTGATGTATTTCTCGATGGTGCCAATGGTGACAGTACCATGGCCGGACTGTTCGATCACGCAATTGCCTTCGCACAAACGGTCCTGCGGGCAAATTCGGCCACAGATCTCAGGAAATGTATTAGTGGCCTGGCTGGTCTGATATGCCTCTTCCAGCCGCCCCGTCGCGGTCAGGCGCAACCAATCGGGAATGTTGTTGTGCAGCGGGCAGTGCGACTGGCAATAAGGCACGCCGCATTGGCTGCAGCGGCTGGCCTGTTCTGCTGCCTTCTCAGCTGCGAACTCGGCATAGATTTCATCAAAGTCTTCTTTGCGGTCATTGGCGGCACGCTTTTCCGGCATGACGCGGTCGATCTGCACAAATTTCAGCATCGGTTGCTTGGCCACGGGTCAGACTCCATGATTTGGCTAGGTCCGGCCTCTTTAAGAGATACCGAGCGGGATGAAAAGTCAATGTTACTGACCTATAATGGAAAAGATTGAGAAAATCAGCTTCGAAATTGAAATTTTCTTTAATTTTTAGTTCCGATTCGGACCTATTTGAGCGCTTTCCTTTCCCCGACCACACTTATACCCATTGATCATAACAATACGACTATAACACAGGGCCGAGCAGATGAGCCTCTTCCACCTGATTCTCGTGGCGATCATTCAGGGCGTGACCGAGTTTCTGCCCGTCTCCTCTTCGGGCCATCTGATCTTGCTGCCCGGCCTCACCGGAATAGCTGATCAAGGTTTGGCGATCGATGTCGCGGTGCATGTGGGCACGCTCGGCGCCGTCGTGCTATATTTCCGAAATGACGTGAAACAGGCACTATCAGGGCTTCCATACGCCTTTCGAGGACAGCTTGACCGACCGGAGGCGCGCTTTGCCCTGGGTTTGATCGTCGCTACAATTCCAACCGTGATTGCAGGCGCCCTGCTCTATGCGACCGGCCTCGAGCAGGCATTGCGTTCTGTCGCAGTGATCGGCTGGGCAATGCTTGGTTTTGGCCTGTTGCTGTATTGGGTAGATCAAAAGGGATACCAGACCAAGCGGGCGGCGGACTGGGGCTTACGCGACGCGGTCATCATGGGGCTCTGGCAGGTGCTGGCGTTGATACCCGGCACCTCACGCTCGGGCATCACGATCACCGGAGCCCGCCAGCTTGGCTACACGCGCGAAGACGGGGCCCGGATCGCCATGCTGATGTCCATCCCGACCATATTGGCGTCGGGTGTTCTGCTCTCGGCAGATGTCATCCATCAGGCCGACGCCCAACTTGCCAAAGACGGGATGATTGCGGCAGTGTTCGCCTTTGTCTCGGCCCTGTTGGCACTCAGCCTGATGATGCGTTTGCTGCGCAGTGTCAGCTTTACACCCTATGTCATCTATCGCGTCATTCTTGGCGTCGTCCTGTTGGCGATCGCCTATAGCTGATCAGATCTGCAGGTTCTTGGCCGAATTCTGAATGTCGTCATACTGGCCCGATGGACGGAATTTCCACAGATAGTCCGGCAAAACCGACTCCAGAGTGACCGATTCGATACCAAGATCAGCAAAGCCTTTCGCTCCGTCGGCCACAACATTGTCGCGCCGCAAATTCTTCAACTGATCACGGGTCAGGATGTGGTTGGGAAACAGCTGAAAGCTGACAAACTTCGCAATGTCCAGAACGCCAGCCATAATCTTCGCTGCCCAGAACGGAACCCCGACAATGACACGGCGGCGGTGGATGACTTCTAGCATTTGCTGCATAAGGGCGCGGAAGGTTTTGACCTCAGGCCCGCCCAGTTCATACACACCCGGCTCGGCCTGGCCCAGAACACCCAGAACCGCGGCCTGCGCCACATCATCGACATAGACTGGCTGAAACCGTGTCTCTGTACCGACCAATGGCAGGAAGAAGCTCATCCGGGTCATACCAGCAAAACGGTTGAAGAACTGATCTTCGGTTCCGAAAATGATCGACGGGCGCAGTATGACCGCGTTCGGCATGTGCTGCAGAACGCCTGCTTCACCCTCAGCCTTGGTTCGCGAATAGGCACTGTCCGATCCGGCATCCGCTCCGATAGCCGAGATATGCACCATCCGGTCAATACCATGCGCTGCCGCCATCCGGGCAATCCGTTCCGCCCCTTCGGCCTGCACCGCGTCGAATTCATTCTTGCCCAGTTCGTTCAGAACGCCCACACAGTTTACCACCGCATCGACGCCCTGCATCGCCGCGGAAACCGAGACATCGTCGCGAATGTTGCATAGAATCGGCTCGACCTGTCCCACGGCGCCATAAGGTTTGACAAACATCGCCTCATTGGGCCGACGCACGGCGACACGCACGCGCCAGCCTTCGGCGGCCATCCGGCGAGCGATATAGCGGCCAACAAAGCCCGATCCACCGTAAATCGTGACCAGTTTGGACATGATGGAGCTCCTGCAGTCTGGGTCTGATCT
Organism: Alphaproteobacteria bacterium; assembly: GCA_030426685.1. Lineage (GTDB taxonomy): Bacteria > Pseudomonadota > Alphaproteobacteria > Rhodobacterales > Rhodobacteraceae > Ruegeria. Next base: position 12,798 of record JAUHYC010000036.1, on the reverse strand, counting down.
GATCTACCGCCCAAGGGCTCTGCGAACAAGGCGCAATAACGCCGCGCGCCCGCGAAAATTAGGCTAAGCTGCGCAGCGCGGGGTACGGCATCAAAAAACTTTCAAAACTGATGCGAATCTGGTTGACGCCCCCCGCCAGTCGGCTTAAACGCCCCTCCACGACACCTGCCCAGGTGGCGGAATTGGTAGACGCGCTAGCTTCAGGTGCTAGTGTCCGTATGGACGTGGAGGTTCGAGTCCTCTCCTGGGCACCAAGTTATTTCCTTGAAAATGGCATGAACTAATCGGGCGACGCGACGCGTAGGACGCAGCCGTAATCGTAACCGTTTGAGATCAGATCTGTCGGATCGCTGCTTTCACCATTTGTCAGAACGCGCAGCCCAAGTTCAGATTTCTCCCTGGGTGCCACAAGATAACGCAAGACATAGCCGTTTTCGACATACCGATCTCGCGAAATCCCGTATGGCATCTGACCATCGCCCCAGATGTGTGAGCAAATCAGATCGGGTTGCTGAGCAAAGACATAGTCTGGGTTGAATTTGTTGTGGCCGGGATTGGCGCCCTGTGCCTCTGTGAAGGCGATTTCGGGTGTGTTCAGTCCCAACATATCCAGTGTTCGCAACCCGCTGTAATAGGGTATTTTTCCGGCGGCGCCGGTCGCCAAATAAGCACCCTCATGATGCGCGGCCAGATAGCGGCCCAGAACAAGCCATCTGTCATATTTGGGCAAATCAAAGCGATAGGAGAGGCGCGGATCGGTTGCAAATGAAGCGACAAGCGTGACCAGAACGATCAGCGCCGCTGCCAGGCGCACCACCACAGATCCATATCCGACCACAACCCGAAAGAGCATGTACAGCCCCAGCGGAAAGGCGATGATGATAAAGCGCTCTCGATATATATCGCCGCCGACGAGACAGTAATATGAAATTAGGCCAGCAAAGGCGAACAGTTCAAAGCTGGGTGGTTCGTGAGGGATGCTCTTGGGATCTTTGATGACCTTGCCAAGATAAGCCAGCGCGGCCAGCGCGGCCCCAAGCATTGGAAAGACGAACCCGTTCTTCGTACCGATACTGCCAAGATAATTCGCCGCCACCAAAAAAGCGGTCGGTCAGCGGGCCGCTCACCTTTACATAAGCGGGCAGCGGCATTGGCAAGCCATAGTACCAAAGCCGCAGCCCTACAATCATCGCGAACATGGCGGCGCAGGCAACCACCAGTTTGACCGCCAACGCCCGCCAGCCCGCCCAAAAAAAGCCAGGCTGCTGTGATCAGCGGGAACAGGAAACCATCCGTCCGCAGCGTCACAAGCAAAACAGATGCAATGAACAGCCCTGCCACGCCGCCGCGGCCCTGAGTTCGTGCCACTTGCACCGCCGAAAGCCAGACGACGACCTGCAAGAGAAACACAAACGCAGTCTCAAGCCCCGACGTGCCGTGAATCCAGAGAGAAGGGACAAAGGCCAGGATCACGGCGATGGCAATGCCGCTTAGCCGGTCACTCGTTCTGGCGAATTCAGCACCAATCAAAACAATGGCGACCGCAACCGCCACTGCGCCCAGCGCAGCCATGGCGGGGTAGAGAAGGTCTGTTCCAAACAGCCAGTAGACAAGGGCTGACAACGCAACGTGAAGCGGGTTTGAATACCCTTCCACAGGGCGCACGTCCTCAACATTGAAGGTAGGAACACCGGCATCAATCAGATTTTTCGCATAGCGATAGCTGATGAAGGAATCGTCATTCCCAACTGAAAACCCTCCCTGACCGCTGAAATAATAGCCGAACAGTGCCTGCATCAGAGCAAGGACCAGGAAGAGGCAGGCTGCGAAATATAGTCCGGCATCTTTGCTGATCATGGCTGTCGACACTCCCTGCGAAACACGCAACTTGAAAAACTTGGTCATTCTAATCGGAGCGATTAGAAACATCGGTCTGCCAGAACGCAAGGGGTTGTTCGGCGGGTAACAGGTCGGGGACAGACAGGTGGTGGTAGTGCCTGAAGCTCGCGGTACGAGTTGAGCCCACAGTACGGTGGCCGCGAATCCAACATGCTGGCGCTGCTGGGATATTCGCAAACGATATCCAGCATATGATCGGTTGTCTCGCATGGCTGGATAGCGAACCACACGCACCATGATCTCGTGCCAAAATCGACACGCGGCCTATTGTCCAGAGTGCGCCAACAACGGGCCGTCAATGCGCCCATTGTTAACACGCTCTCAATCGTTTCGTTCGACTCGTTGATGCGCAACCGTCAGTTGCCGTTCTCGGTTACTCAGTCTTTTTCCAGAAGCTGGTGACCGGCTAAGGTGAAATTCAGTTCACTCAACGATGGTGAATGAAACGAACCGGTGACGCGAACTAATTCCGCAAGGCGCCCTTTGCCGGCCGAAAGACTAACGAACCCGTCCATATCGATGGAAATGACAAATCGGATTGTTTTATCACCGATATCAGCAACGCATTCATATTTGCCACGTAACGATAGAAGGTCTTCTTCATTATCATGACCGGATCTGGCAGATGCCGCTTTCACCGGGCCGGTCCAATAACAGATCGGGACTATCAGAGCTGTGATTGCTGAAGATTTGGTCTTTGCCACAAAAAGCGGGTCACGTTGTACGTCTTATGGCTGTCGGTGAGAACCTTGTCATAATTTGTCTCAAGCGCCTCGCGCGTCATATGGTTGCGGACGTGAAACATGCCTGCCCGATCGCCAGTATCTGCGCCAGTGAAGATAGAAGTGATAAACCCGCCATCATTGACCAGCGCCGGTTCCATCCCGAGACGTTCCAGACTAATCACCGCATTCTGAACTGCGGGATAGATGATATGGGCGTCCTCTAAGGCGAGGTCGAACCTGACCTCGGAGGTGTTCTCCCCGAGGTTTGCTGGACGCACTGGGTCTGATCAAATAAAGTCAGTAAAAACAGGCGGGGGTTTCACTGGCGACCCTGGCGAGGCAGCAGAGCGTGACATGACAGACCTTCATCAAATCGGAATGCTGTGGATGCGGGGATCGCTCAGCTTCCTGGAACAGCTTTGCGTTCAATCCTTTCTGGATGCCGGGCATCACACTATTCTCTATACCTATGAGGATGTGGATCGTGTGCCGGACGGGGTCGAGTTCCGCGATGCGGCCGATATTCTCCCCGAGACCGGCTTTCTGGTGCACGAACGCACCGGTTCACCTGCTCTCCATTCCGATCTGTTCCGTTATCATATGCTGAGTGGCGCTGACCGGATGATCTGGGCTGACACGGATGCCTATTGCCGCAAGCCCTTTGTGACCGAGACCGGTCATTTCTTTGGCTGGGAAAGCAAGAAACACATTAATGGCGGCGTGCTTGGGCTCCCTCGGGACAGCGAAGCGCTGCACCTGTTACTGGATCATTGCTCGGACGAGTTCGCCATTCCCACCTGGTATAGCGAGGACTACGTCAAGGAGCTGGAAGAAAAGAAAGCCGCAGGCAATCCGGTTCATGCGGGCGAACAGCCCTGGGGTGTCTGGGGTCCGCACGCGGTGTCTCATTTTCTGCACAAGACTGGCGAGGATCGCTATGCTTTCCCGCAGGACGGGCTCTATCCTTATACGTTCAAAGACCGGCGCAAGATCGTCAAACCCAATAACCGGATCAGCGATTATGTCACCGACAACACCTATTCGGTACACCTTTACGGGCGCCGGATGCGCAAGTTTCTGGCCGAGCGTTACGCCGGCGTGCCCGACCCGACCGGCCTGTTGGGCCAGTTGCTGATCAAGCACAAGATCAATCCACTGGATGCTCCGCTGCGGGACTACCCGAACCCCGATCCCGATAGCACCTTCGCGAAAGTGTTCCGGGACGAAATCGGAGGCAAGCAATATGCTTCCGCTGCACCTGCAGCAAGTGATACCGCGCCCTTGAACTCGGTTGTCGGGGTGACAACCATGAAGAATGAGGGCCCCTATATCCTCGACTGGGTCGCCTATCACCTGTGGCTTGGGTTCACCCATTTCCTGATCTATACAAACGATTGTTCGGACGGCACGGATGAGATTCTGGACCGTCTGGCCGAACGCGGATTGGTGACCCGGGTCGACAACCCAGCGCGTATCGACAAAGGTGAGCGCCCGCAGCGCGTCGCACTGGCGCTGGCGCAGGATCACCCAGTCATTCAGACGGCTGATGCCTATATGGTCTTTGACGTGGATGAATACATCAACATCCACACGCCCGAGGGTACTTTAAGGTCTCTGATGGAGGCAGCAGGCAACCCCGAATTGATCTCCATGACCTGGCGTTTCTTCGGTTGTGCTGGCGTGACCGACTTCGAGGACACCCCGGTGCCACTGCAATTTGACCGCTGCGCGCCACAGAAAGTGCGGGTACCCCATCATAATTGGGGGTTCAAGACCTTCGCCCGCAGGCCGTCGAGCTATTCAAATTTCGGCATCCACCGCCCTCTGACACCTACAACCGACACCATCCCCCACTGGGTCAACGGATCCGGACGGCAGATGCCCGAACGATTTCTCGATAAGGGCTGGCGGTCGTCGCTGGAAAGCTGGGGCTACGACCTGGTGACACTGAACCACTACTCGATCCGTTCGCTTGACAGCTATATGGTCAAGCGCGACAGGGGGCGGACAAACCACATCAATCGGGAACAGGGGATCGGGTACTGGAACATCCACAACCGGAATGATGAACAGGATGGGTCAATCCGCGCAAAATTCGAGAAATCGGAGCGCGTTCGGCAAGACCTGATGTCCGATCCGCAGTTGGCCGAACTGCACAAAGCCAGCTGCAACTGGCACCGCGCGCGAGTCAATTCCCTGAAGGACCTGCCCGAATACAACCGGCTCTATCAGACCCTATCGCGGGAAATCCTGTCGCATAATGTCTCGGACGAGGACCCACCGGATTTTGCGCCACTGCCACATAGAGCGCTGACTGGCCCGCCGTTTGTCAGCGACACTTCCAAGCCCGAACCCATTTCTGAACCACTCAATGAGACCCCTTGGGAGCAGGAAGATAGCTTGCCGGCTAGACAGTTTGCCTTGCTGGAAGAAACCAATCGGCATGCCTATGCAAGGCTCAGGAAGCGCGTAGCGAGCCATACCGTGCTACTCACTCCGGGCAACCCACTATCACGAGACAAGATCACCATCGTCACGACGATGCGAAACGAGGCACCTTTTCTACTGGAATGGATCGCCTACCATCGCTCGATCGGTGTCACCGATTTTCTGATCTACACCAATGACTGCACCGATGAGACGGTTGAATTATTGGATCGGTTGCAGGCGCTGGGATATGTAACGCGGTTGGATAACCCATTCAAAGCGGACAAAGGTCAGAAGCCGCAAAGGGGGGCCTTGAACCACGCGGTTACGCATCCCCTGATCACCGACGCTGATTGGTATGTGTGCATGGATTGCGACGAATTTATTAATGTCCATGTAGGTGACGGAACCTTGCCCGAGTTGTTTGAGGCGCTGAATGAACCGAATGTGGTGTCTATGACCTGGAAGCTGTTCGGAAATGCAGGGATCGCCAACTTCAACGACGAATGGATCATAGAAAACTTTGATCGCTGCGCCCCGCAGCACATTCCAAAACCAGGCATGAGTTGGGGTTTTAAATCTCTGGTGCATAAGTCGGCCCCCTACCGGAAAATCGGCGTTCACCGACCTCTGGAGCCTGATGAGACACGTCTCTCCGAGGTGCGCTGGACGAACGGATCAGGCCGGGCGATGCCGGAACAGGTTCATTCGTCAAACAGTTGGCGCTCGACCAAGCGTACTGTTGGCTACGACATGGTGACGCTGAACCACTACACGCTGCGATCCGCCGACAGCTATCTGGTCAAACGTGACCGTGGACGGGTGAACCATGTTGATGAGGATATGGGCGAATACTATTGGAACCGCCGGAATTATAACAGCGAGCGGGACGATCGGATCCAGCAGCGCGTGCCCCGTGCCAGGGCCGAGCTGGACCGGATGATGGCGGATGTTGAGATAGCGGCGCTACACCGCGCGGCGGTGGACACACACAAACGCAAAGTGGCCGAGCTCAAGGGGCTGCCCGAATATGCGCGCCTGTACGAGAAGATATCCGCACCGGATCAGCCGGATGCAATTTTCATGCCGGAACGCACCGCGGCCGAAGTCGCGGACTAACGTTTCTTTTCGCGCGCCTGCTTTTCGGCATGAATCGCCCTGCGGATCGACTTAAGCTGGCTCCACATCTGCCGCTGGACGGCCATCGGCAGCACGCGTGTGGGACCGATCTGGCAGATGCGTGCGTAGGTGTAGAACATCTCGGACTCCTGCATCAGTGTTCTGATCCGTTGCCGCCGCCAGTCGACGGATCGGGCATGAAGCTGATCCAGTATCGGGTCGGCGCGCAGTTCGGCCACACCTTCGGCGATCGCATCGGCGTGGCGCAGGATCGAATTGTCCTCGACCTGATTGAAATCGCGGTCGATCCAATAGGCCAGATCAATCGGGTCTTCGCTGTGATTGGGGCGGCCTCGTTCGGCCTTGACCAGATAGTTCTCGACAGAACCCAGAGCGTAGTGGTTCAGTTGTGCCAGCCCGTATTTAGGGGCAACGCTGGGGATCACGGTGCCCGGAATTTCACGGGCCAGATCACCATTGCCATCTACAACTGTGAAATCTGAACCGGTTGTCAGACGCGGTTTATGCACCCCCAGCCGGTCCAGCCGTGCATCGGCCCGGAACAGGGTCTTGAATTGCACTGCACGCCACGGCCAAAGCAGGGTTTCTGGCGCCGCGCGGGTGAATGTGCCTGTCACCGGCTGATCCTGAAACGCAATCTGCTGGTTATGCCCAAACATGCGCCATGGCACCGAAAAGGCATCCGCATCGGGCCGCGCCGCAATCAGATCAGCGATCTGGCCGCTGCCTTCGTGGATGCAGAGGAACTCATCGACATCCGAGACAAGTATCCAATCGGCCTGCTCCACCAGCCGGTGGTTTGAGGCCCGGCTGAGCGCCTGCCACTGCACCGTTTTCTTGCCCTTGCGCGGGTTGGGCTTGTGGCAGACGATCTTTAGCTCGTGCAGGCGATCCAGCATCTCGTCGGTGCCATCATCGCAATCGTTGCTGAAGATCAGAAAATCCGTCACGCCGATGGTGCGGTGATAGGCAATCCATTCCAGAATGAACGGGCCTTCGTTGCGCATGGATGTCACGATCAGGCAGCGCATGGGTCACGTCCGCTCAGAGGGTCAAAATCGCCGAAAATCAACGGCTTTGGTGGCTTGGCGCCGAAGATTGCACAATTCCAGCCATTCGACCAGTGGGGCGGAGCGTCATGGGGCAAGTATTGGAAGGTAAGGTCTCATTACGGATCATAAGGGTGCTGGAGGTGCTCGAGGAAACAGCCTCTGCATCTGCTCGCGTTCTAAACAGCGCCGGGCTTGGTTCCCTGCGCGCCGATGCGCTTATGTGCGGATTGATCCTGTTGACATCTGGAGTATATGGAACCGTAATCCGTTTCCTCGCACCATTGCCAGTGCAGGAGGAAATATTCGCGGAGGCGATGGAACTCACCACGCCTCGGTCGACGCTACCAAAGGAGCCTGACAATGCTGGACACCAAAGTGACGAAACTGGAGCTGAAGGATCCCAGCCTTCTGGAGACCCGCGCCTATATCAACGGCGCATGGGTTGAGGGAGAGATGACATTCCCGGTCCACAACCCAGCCACCGGTGATCTGATCGCCAATGTCGCGGATGTCAGCATCGAAGGCACCGCACAGACCATCGACGCGGCTTACGCGGCGAAAAAGGCATGGGCAGCGCAGACCGGCAAGGAACGCGGTGCGATCCTACGCAAGTGGTACGATCTGATGGTCGAAAACGCCGATGATCTGGCCACGATCCTGACCGCCGAAATGGGCAAACCCTGGCCTGAGGCACGCGGTGAGATTCTGTATGGTGCGTCGTTCATCGAGTGGTTCGCGGAAGAGGCAAAACGCGTTTATGGCGACGTCATCCCCGGCCACCAGCGCGACAAGCGCATCGTGGTGCTGAAACAGCCCGTGGGCGTGGTCGGCTCGATCACCCCGTGGAACTTCCCCAACGCGATGATTGCGCGCAAGGTTGGGCCTGCATTGGCCGTCGGCTGTACTTTTGTCGCGCGCCCTGCAACATTGACGCCACTCTCGGCACTGGCGATGGCGGTGCTGGGTGAACGCGCGGGCATTCCGGCAGGCGTGTTCAACGTGATCCCGGGCACCGACAGCTCGGGTGTGGGCAATGAACTGTGCACCAACGACAAGGTCGCCAAGATCACCTTCACCGGCTCGACCCGCGTGGGCCAGATCCTGATGCGTCAGGCGGCGGGCACCATAAAAAAGATGTCGCTGGAACTGGGCGGCAACGCGCCTTTCATCGTGTTTGACGACGCCGATGTGGATGCAGCTGTTGACGGTGCGATGATCGCCAAGTTCCGCAACAACGGACAGACCTGCGTTTGCGCCAACCGGATCTATGTACAGTCCGGTGTCTATGACGAATTCGCCGCCAAGCTGGCCGAAAAGACCAAAGGTCTGAATGTGGGCAATGGCTTTGGCGACGGCATCACCACAGGTCCCCTGATCAATCAGGCGGCGGTCGACAAAGTCGAAGAGCACATCTCAGACGCGGTTTCCAAAGGCGCGACCGTCACTCTGGGCGGCAGACGCTCGGAGCTGGGTGGGACGTTCTTCGAGCCCACCGTCCTGACCGGGGTGACCCGCGACATGGTCGTGGCGAAGGATGAAACCTTTGGCCCCGTTGCCCCGCTGTTCAAATTCGAGGACGAAGACGATGTGATCGCCATGGCCAATGACAGCGAGTTCGGTTTGGCCTCGTATTTCTACAGCCGCGATCTGGCGCGCGTCTGGCGCGTGGCCGAGGCGCTGGAATCGGGCATGGTGGGCATCAACACTGGTCTGATATCGACAGAGGTTGCCCCGTTCGGCGGCGTCAAACAGTCCGGTCTGGGCCGCGAAGGCTCAAAATACGGGACTGAAGATTTCCTTGAGATCAAATATCTCTGCATGGGTGAAATCCAGTAAGCGCTAGCTGCGAAATCTCAACGCGCTCGCAGGTCACGGCGGGCGCGTATTTCATTCAGGCAATTCCTCAGACCGATGCGTGCCCGCGCAAGCGAACCACCAGCGGCATCATCGCCATGACCAGAGCAGCTGAGAAAAAGAAGGGTGCGCCCGGCAGATAAGTCCCTTCATCATCAACCGATGCCTGAAATATCCCGGTCATCACCAAAGGTGCCAAAACCGCTGCCACGGACGATAGCGATGCGATGACCCCTTGTACGACGCCTTGCCGATCTTCGTCCGCCTGGTTCGAAGCCATGGCTGTCATCAATGCGGGCACCAGATCAGACAACGCCGCCAGCAAGAGAAAGATTACCAGCGCCGTAACCGATGCGGTGAAACCAAACCCTATCATCCCGATCAGCGCGGATAGCATTCCCAGCATCAAAGTACGGTAATCTCCGATCCACCGTATAAAAACCGGCATCAACCCGCCCTGCACGATCGCCAGCAACACGCCATATGCCGCAAGCGACAGCCCGATATAAAGCGTCGGCCAATCGAACACTTCGCGGGTCCAGAATGCCCAAAGGGTCGGGTAGACCATGTTGGCAAATTCAAAGATGAAGATGCAGAGCAGCGGTACAGCCAGCCCCGGAAAGCGGAAGGCGTCAAAGATCGATTTGAACGGATTCAGATCACGCTTGCCGAAGGGGCGGCGTTTTTCGGGGGGCAGGCTTTCGGGCAATACAAACACACCAAACAGCGCGTTTGCAGCTGACAAAACCGCTGCAATCCAGAACGGCGCGGTGATACTGATCTCGGCCGCAATGCCGCCAATCGCCGGCCCGAGAACAAACCCGATTCCGAACGCCGCACCAATGAGACCAAAATTCGCGGCCTTTTCGGTCGGCGAGGATATGTCGGCAATGTATGCCGTCGCAGTGATATAGGTCGCCCCTGCAAGCCCCGCGAGCGTCCGCCCCAAAAGAAGCAGCCAGAAACTGTCGGCCAGCGCCATGATGACATAATCCAGCGCCAGCATGACCAATGCTGCAATCAGGATTGGTCTGCGTCCGATGGCGTCTGAAATGCTCCCAACGATGGGTCCGCACAGGAACAATGCTCCGGCATAGGCCGCCATCAACAACCCGCCCCAAAAGGCCCCTTGCCCGGTATCACCCGCGCCAACACGATTCATCAGGTCGGGCATGATGGGAAACACGATGCCAATTCCTATGGCGTCGATCATAAGCGTTATCAGAATGAAGGTAATCGCGCGACTCTTGAACATACTGCCCTATCGGACGAGTACGCTGGTAAAGCAAGGGAAAAGGGCTGCGCTGAGCACCTCACGAATGCTCCCCGGCAGCCCTTTGCCGTGCCGAGTTACTGGCCCAACGCCACGCCTTCGCGACGCGGATCAGCAGCGCCGATAAGCTGCCCATCCTTGATCAGGATTGTGTGCAATCCACTGTTAAGGTCGACCAGCTTGACCTCATGCCCTTTGCCGGTCAGCGCATCCGCAAATTCTGCGGTGGCTGTTCCCTGCTCCAGATCCATCGCGGACCCGTTGCGGTGTACAAAATGGCCGATCTCTATAGCGTCCTGCGGGTCCATATCCCAATCGAGGATCGCGATGATCGTCTTGGCCACGTAGTTGATGATGCGGCTGCCGCCGGGTGAGCCGATCAGAAGATAGGGTTCTCCATCTTTCATCACGATGGTCGGTGACATTGAGCTGCGCGGGCGCTTGCCCCCTTCGACCCGGTTGGCCACCAGACGGTCGCCATCCTTGGGCGCGCGGTCAAAATCGGTCAGCTCGTTGTTTAGCAGGAAACCCCGCACAAAAACCCGGCTGCCAAAGGCGGTCTCGATGGTGGTCGTCATCGACAGCGCATTTCCGTACGGGTCGCGGATCACGATGTGGCTGGTACCGGGTCGATCGGGGTTCTGCGATGGAGCAAACAGCGCGGTGTGATCACGCGGCGGCTCACCCGCTTGACGTTTCGCGCTGGCCGCAGCCGGATCGATCATTTCCGATCGCAGTTTCAGGTAGTCCGTGTCCAGCAGACCCTTGACCGGAACGTCAACGAAATCGCTGTCCGCCATATAAAGCGCGCGGTCCGCATAGGCCAGCTTGGCGGCTTCGGCATAGAGATGCGCCAGTTCCGCGTTCCAGCCGGTGCCCTTGAGGTCGAAGTTGCTGAGAATCCCCAGTATCTGCCCTACGGTCAGACCGCCCGAGGTTGGCGGTCCCATACCGCAGACATCAAATCCACGGTAATCGGCGCAGACTGCAGGGCGAATCTTAACGCGATAGGCGGCCAGATCTTCGAGCGTGATGTTGTTTTCAACCTTCGAGGTGGCCTCAACCGCGGCCACGATATCCTCGGCAATCGGGCCGTGATAAAACGCATTTGCACCCTGATCGGCCAGAATACGCAGCGTTTCGGCAAAGTCAGGGTTCTTCAACAATGTTCCTTCGGTCAGCGGGCTGCCGTCATCGTTAAAGAAATACGCTTTGGCGCCGGGGAAAACATCCAGGTCCCAATTGCGGTCGACGGTGGACTGGATCGAGTTTGCCATGCGCGGCGAAACCTCAAACCCGTTTTCGGCCTGCTCGATGGCGGGTTGGAACAGCGAGGCCCAATCCTTCTGACCGAACAGATTATGCGTCACCTCCATCAGACGCAGGATGCCGGGAACACCAACTGCCTGACCGCCCGAGATCGCCTCACCAAACGGCATCATTTCCCCGTCGGGCAGCAGAAATCGCTCGGGCGTAGCCTTGGCCGGGGCCTTTTCGCGCGCATCAAAAGTGGTCAGCGTCCTTGATGACGCGTCCCAATACAGCAGGAACGCGCCGCCGCCGATACCCGACGATTGCGGCTCGACCAGGTTCAGCATCAGCTGCACAGCGATCATCGCGTCCGCAGCAGTACCACCCGCAGCCAATACGTCGTATCCAGCCTTGGCGGCAATCGGATTGGCGGCAGAGACCATGAATTCGGTACCAATCACCGAATTCTTATCTTCCCAGCCATACCCATATTCAGGTGCGGGATCTTGTGCGACCGCGACGCCAGCAACGGACCAGCACAACAGCGCCGCTGTCATCTTCAACAGAGTTTTCATTGTGATCCACCTTAAAGAAGAACTTGGATACCAAAAAACTCGTTACTCAAAGATGTTCAAACCGTGTCTGGCATTATCTTACAACATAGACGGATACGGTTGAATGGCGCACAACCCGAGCTGCATTGGGGCCGAGCAGATAATCCTTCAGATCAGGGCGATGCGCTCCGATCACGATCAGGTCGGAACCCGCGGCCTGCGCCGTGTGCAGAATCTCTTGATACGCGGTGCCGGTGGCGACCACATGCCGAACCTTGGCATTGCGTTCGGCGCCCAGAACCGAGATGGTCAGCGCCTCAAGCGCCTTTTGCGCGTTTTCGGTTGCCTCTTCATGGTGGTGCGGCTCAAAGAAGCTGCCGACGAAGGATTCGCCATAGTCCGGCAACACAGTGACCACGTCCAGCTGCGCGCCATCCAATTCCGCCAGACGCCCCGCTTGTCGCAACACTTCTGCATCGGTTTCCGGCTTCCCGGCATCCACGGCGCATAAGACGGATTTTGTCATGGTGTTACCTCTTGTTCGTTTGTGCGCGCGGCGCGGCCTTTTTGGAGGAAGGCGATGAGGCCGAGCAGGAGGAGAGCGGGGATGAAGATCAGCTCTT
>JAUHYC010000035.1 GCA_030426685.1 Alphaproteobacteria bacterium | reverse complement strand
GATACAGGTGCCGGTGGCGCGGCCCTCGTTTTGGGCGCGCCAGGTTTCGCGGAACCAGCCGCCTTCGGGGTGCCGTTGCAGGTTCAGGTGGTCGATGATGTCTTGCGCGGTCATGGCGGCCCATTTGCGATGCTGGTGTGATTATGCATGGGCAGATGCGATCCGCTATGGCAATTGTGCCCTCAGGGCATATGTTTGCCGCATGACCCTGACGATCCCATTCGACAACAGCTATATCCGCCTGCCTGATACGTTCTACGCCCGGCAGGCCCCTGTACCGGTGCGCGCGCCCCGTATGGTTGCCTTCAATGATGAACTGGCGCAGCTGCTGAGGATCACACCCGGCGAAGTCGAAGAGATGACGCAGGCCTTTGCTGGGAACACCGTCCCCGATGGGGCGCAGCCGTTGGCGCAGCTGTATTCCGGGCATCAGTTCGGAAACTACAATCCGCAACTGGGCGATGGGCGCGCGGTGTTGCTGGGCGAGACTGTCGGCACGGACGGCATCCGGCGTGACATTCAGCTTAAGGGCTCTGGTCCGACACCGTTTTCCCGTCAGGGCGACGGGCGGGCGTGGCTGGGTCCGGTGCTGCGGGAATATGTGGTGTCCGAGGCGATGCACGCGCTGGGCATACCAACCACGCGCGCCCTGGCGGCGGTTGAGACCGGCGAGATCGTGCTGCGGGAAGGTCCGATGCCCGGCGCCGTGCTGACCCGCGTGGCGCAGAGCCATTTGCGCGTGGGTACCTTCCAGGTGTTTGCTGCGCGTGGGCAACTGGATAATTTGCGGCGGCTGACCGACTACGCGATAGAGCGCCATTATCCGCAAGCCGTGGGGCCGATGGGCCTGTTGCGTGTGGTGCGGGATGCGCAGGCACGGCTGATTGCGCAGTGGATGAGCGTCGGGTTCATCCATGGGGTGATGAACACCGACAATTGCTCGATTGCCGGTGAAACGATCGATTATGGGCCCTGTGCCTTCATGGACAGCTATCATCCCAACACGGTCTACAGCTCAATCGACCGGATGGGGCGCTACGCCTATTCCAATCAGCCTGAAATCGCCGTCTGGAATCTGGCGCAACTGGCGACGGCGCTGATCCAACAGGTCGAGGACAAAGAGGCCGCCGTGGAAGAGGCCACCGAGATTGTGCATGCCATGCCCGAGTTGATGCAGGCGCATTGGCTGGAGCGGTTCCGGGCCAAGATTGGATTGGTCACGCAGGAAGAGGGGGATCTGCAGATGATCTCGGACCTGCTGACGCGGATGGCGCAGAACGGGGCGGATTTCACCAACACGTTCCGCGCGCTGGGCACGGACCGCGCGCGCGATCAGTTCACTGATCCGGCGGCGTTTGATCAATGGGCTGAGGGCTGGCAGGCACGGCTGCAGCGTGAAGAGGTCCCGGCAGAGGTGATGAAAGCCGCGAATCCGGCCTTCATCCCGCGCAATCACCGCATTGAACAGATGATTCAGGCGGCGGTACAGGGCGAGTATGCGCCGTTTCATCGGCTAAATGATGTATTTTCCCAGCCCTACGCGGATCAGCCCGGGGCCGCTGATCTGATGCGGCCTCCGACGCAGGATGAAGTTGTGCATGCGACTTTTTGCGGGACCTGAGGCTACTGCTGAGTCAGAAAAAGCTCTGGTAGAGGTGCGAGCCGGTGTTAGAGCGGCTTAGCGGTAGCAGGTGGTCTGTCCGGTGCCTTTCTGCAGCGGTGCAAACGTCGCGACGCTGGTTCGGCCATCCGAAAGTTCGCCATGCGCAGCCACGGGTACAAGATGGTTCCCTTTCTGAATTCTCTCGGTTTGGTACCAACCGGTCGTCATGTTAGAGCAGACGAAATCGCCTGAAATGCGCCGAGATACGCTGGCTGAAAACTTTCCTGAACACACAAAATCCGCGGCCTGAAGGCAGAACTCGCCACGAGTCGCGCCTTTTTGAAACCATGCAATACCTTCGAATGGGGTGCCGTCTGAAAGCTTCCCGGTGATCGTGTTGTGGTGCCCGGCATACTCTACCGTCGAAATTTTTCGATCAGCCTCGGGTTCGACATCGCACCCGGTCAATGTAATGGCAGTGGCCAGCAGGAGGCTGGAAGTGAAGGAATGTTTCATTATCTATTCGGCATCCGTTGTATGCGTTTATCGTTTAACCAAGTCTATGATTTGTGGGGATAATCTATCTTTTGGGGGGCGCCAAGCGGGTAGTTTTATTACGAGGTGAGTCTCTGCGATAGTGCTACACAAATTGCCTGTGACAGGTTGAGTATTCATGTAACGCAGTTGGTGCGGCTTGAATGCGCATTCTGGAGCGAATTGCGCCTTAATACGACCTTCAACCGAAGGGCAGCCTTGTTCTCGGACCACGTGTAAGGCAATTCTGGTCGGGCAAATTCTTAATGAGTGATCATGACAAACCCCTCGACCCTGCGCCTTGCCAGTTACAATATCCAGAAATGCGTAGGCCTCGATTTCCGGCGGCAGCCGCAGCGCATCCTGCAGGTCATCGAAAGCATGAAAGCGGATATCGTGGTGTTGCAGGAGGCCGACAAGCGCCTGCCACCGCGGCCTGCTGCGTTGCCGCATTTCATGCTGGATGAGGCCGGGTGGCAGATTGTCGATCTCGGCGGTGCTGGCAGTCTGGGCTGGCATGGCAATGCGGTGATCTGGCGAGGCGATACCATCCGCGTGCGACGGTCCGGGCATCACGATCTGCCGGGGCTGGAACCTCGCGGCGCGGTGCGGGTGGAGTTTGACACGCAGATCGGGCCTTTGCGCGTGATGGGGATGCATCTGGGCTTGCTACCGGCTTCGCGGCGGCAACAGATCAATCATATCCGGCGCTTTGATTCTGATCTGGAGCGGATGCCCACCGTCTGGGCCGGGGATTTCAACGAATGGTCACGCCAGCCGGTGCTGGACCATCTTGCCCCCAACATGCGATTTCTGCCCCCTGTTCCCAGCTTTCCCGCCGCACAGCCGCTGGGGGCTTTGGACAGAATCGCGCTGGGGCAGGGGCTTGAGGCGATGGTGCATGGGGTGCATGACGCGCGGCCGGCGCATATCGCATCGGACCATTTGCCGGTCTGGGCCGATCTGCGGCGAGTGGCTTAGCGTCAAAATCGTCGGTGGCGCAGGCCGTGCAGACATATTAAGACAGAATACCTAACTGTTCCGGGGGTCACTATGTCCGACACGATTATCGCCCGTTGCGAAGCCAAGGGCCTGCGCATGACCGGCCAGCGCCGGACCATCGCGCATGTCTTGCAGCAGAGCGAGGATCATCCGGACGTGGAAGAACTTTATGCGCGCGCATCGGCCGAGGATTCGGGCATCTCGATCGCTACGGTCTATCGCACCGTCAAGCTGTTCGAAGAGGCCGGGATTCTGGAGCGTCTGGAATTCGGCGATGGGCGCGCACGCTATGAAGATGCGGAACGGGACCATCACGACCACCTGATCGACATGCAGTCAGGCGAGGTGATCGAGTTTGTCGACCCTGAGATCGAGGCGTTGCAGGAAAAAATCGCCGCCAAGCTGGGGTATAGGCTGAAAGGCCATCGGCTGGAGCTGTACGGCGTGCCGTTGGACAAAGACTGACATATCAACAAACGCGATCGGTCATCGCACGGGATATCATCGTTCCTGTCGCTTTATTGCTTGCGGCGTCGCAAATCTTCCGGCTTTTTTGTCTTGAGGGTTCACGTTTTGTCAGCCCCTCCCATGGAAACGCGCATGAACAACGTAAACGGCATTTTGCTGGTCATCGGCTCGATGGCAGCCTTCGCGCTTGAGGATATGTTCATCAAGCACCTGTCGGTCAGTGTCTCGACCGGACAGATCATGCTTGTTTTGGGGCTGTTCTGTGGGGGTGTCTTCGCGCTGATGTCGCTGGTGACGGGCAAGCGCATTTTTGATCCTGTTGCTTGGCAGCCTCTGCCGCTGCTTCGGGCCGGGACCGAGGCTTTTGGAGCGCTGAGTTTTGTAACGGCGCTGTCGCTGGTCGATCTGTCGACCGTGGCGGCCGTCTTTCAGGCGATGCCGCTGTTTGTGACCATGGGCGCTGCGCTGTTTCTGGGCGAGCAGGTTGGTTGGCGGCGGTGGAGCGCCATTGGCGTCGGCTTTGTCGGTGTTCTGATGATCATCCGCCCCGGATTTGAGGGGTTTCAGCCAGAATCGCTGTTTGTCGTGGTCTCGGTCATCGCAATCGCTGCGCGCGACCTGATCACGCGCAGGCTGGATACCCGCGTGGCCTCATCCGTGGTTGCGTTGCAAGCCTATGTCGGCGTGGCGCTGGCGGGTCTGGTTTTGATGGTGCTTTCGGCCCAGCCCGTTGTGCCGCTGCAGGCGCCTCAGATCGGTTCCTATCTGGGCGCCATTGGCTTTGGTGTGCTGGGATATTACGGCATCGTCACAGCGATGCGAGTCGGTGAGGCTTCGGCGTTGACACCGTTCCGCTACACAAGGCTGGTGTTTTCGATTGCGGCCGGGATGCTGATGTTTGGTGAGCGCCCTGACAGTATGACACTGGCTGGTGCGGCGCTGATCATCAGTTCGGGCATGTATACCTTCATTCGTGAACGCAGGTTGGCGCGCGCAGTGGCCGTCGCCTGACCCTGTTGGCGCAAACAGAAGACTGTTAGCCCTAAAGGTCGGAAAGTACGCCTGTTAGCGATAACGGAAACGGTTTACTTTTCGCCGCGTGCTGCTATGACGCGTGCAACCGTTGGCATCATTGGGACCCATATCATGAGCACCATCATCGACATCCATGCACGTGAAATTCTGGACAGCCGGGGCAACCCGACCGTTGAGGTGGACGTGATTCTGGAAGACGGCACCATGGGCCGCGCCGCTGTACCCTCGGGCGCGTCGACCGGCGCCTATGAGGCGGTGGAAAAGCGTGACGGTGACAAATCGCGCTACATGGGTAAGGGCGTGTTGGAAGCTGTCGCCGCCGTGAACGGCGAAATCGCCGAGGAACTGGTCGGTTTTGACGCGACCGAGCAGGTGGCCATCGACCAGGCCATGATCGAGTTGGACGGGACCGAGAACAAGGGCCGTCTGGGCGCAAACGCGATTTTGGGCGTTTCGCTGGCAACAGCCAAGGCCGCTGCCGATTTCACGACGCAGCCTCTGTATCGCTATGTCGGCGGCACCTCGGCACGGGTTCTGCCGGTTCCGATGATGAACATCATCAATGGCGGCGAACATGCCGACAATCCGATCGACATTCAGGAGTTCATGATTATGCCGACCTCGGCCGCGAATATCCGCGAGGCGGTGCGCATGGGGTCCGAGGTGTTCCACACGCTGAAAAAAGAACTGTCCGCCGCGGGTCTCAGCACCGGGATTGGCGACGAGGGTGGCTTTGCACCGAACATTGCCTCAACCCGTGAGGCGTTGGATTTCATCCTGAAATCCATTGAAAAGGCGGGCTACAAGCCAAGCGAGGAAATCCACCTGGCGCTGGATTGCGCGGCAACCGAGTATTTTAAGGACGGTAAATACGTGCTGTCGGGCGAGGGCAAGACTCTGAGTTCGGATGAAAACGCCGCCTATCTGGCGGCGCTGGTCAACGACTATCCGATCATTTCGATTGAGGACGGCATGTCCGAGGATGACTGGGACGGCTGGCGCGCCTTGACCGACATGCTGGGCGACCGGGTGCAACTGGTGGGCGACGATCTGTTCGTAACCAACCCTGAACGTCTGGCCGAAGGGATCGAGCGTGGCTGCGCCAATTCGATGCTGGTCAAAGTGAACCAGATCGGTTCGCTGACCGAAACCCTGCGCGCCGTCGATATGGCGCATCGCGCGCGGTACACCAACGTGATGTCGCACCGCTCGGGCGAGACCGAAGACGCCACGATTGCCGATCTGGCCGTGGCGACGAATTGCGGTCAGATCAAAACCGGCTCGTTGGCGCGGTCGGACCGGCTGGCAAAGTACAACCAGCTGATCCGCATTGAAGAATCGCTGGGCGAGGTCGCTGAATATGCGGGCGCGTCGATCCTGAAGTAACAAAAAAGAAACGGGGGCTATCGGCCCCCGTTTCGATTGGTGCGGTCAGGGTGTCAGCCTCTGATCTTTTTGACGACCATGCCGACAACGACCTGAACCACCAGTCCGGCGACCCCACCGCCGACAAAATTTGCAGCAAGCGCCCCGATATCCATGCCACCTGCTGCTGCACCTCCGGCCCCAAGCAATCCGCCAAGAAGCTGGCCACCGCCAACGCCGCCGACAGCACCCGCGAGCATGTTGCCAAGACTGCCCATGTCAGAGCCTTTGACGGTTTTGCCTCCGCCAACGCCGCCAACGGCACCGCCGATCAATTGACCGATAATCTGTTCCATATTCCCTCCCTCATTTTTTGAGTGGTTTGGTGCATGGAACTTAGAAAGTGCCCCGCGAAGACGTCACGGGGAAAGAATCGGTAGAATCGTCTTAAGTTGTAAGTCCTGTGGAATCGAAGCTATTGTTGTGCCCATTGGCTTGCGAATGGCACGTGATTGTGCCGCGATGGGTAATTTCGAAGGGGAACCATTATGACCACACTCAAACACATGATCTGCGCGGCGGTCCTGGCCATACCTCAATTCGCATGGGCCGAACGCCCGCCCGAGGCCGTGTGTCAGAAGATGGTCGAAGGCGACCCCAGCGGGCAGATCACGATGGAGGAGTGTCTGTGCACCCATAACGTGGCCGACACCGTGCTGGACGACGACATCAAGGCGCTGTTGTTCGAATCCTGGTACACCGGAGAGAACGTGACCGACCAGCTGAAAGCGTTGCCTCAGCCGAAGCGGGTGCAGAAGCAGTTCAAGACCATGGAACGGACGATGAAAAAGAACTGCCTGTAGGCTGCAATAATTGCTTACATAAAAGCCTATATGTGTGAACTTGTTCCTATTGGCCCCTTTGCGTTACCGTTTAGGATGTCTGCATCGCAGAAAGGGGGGCGTCATGTCTGCTTCAAAGGGTTTTCTGGTCATTTCAATGCTTTGCGCGAGTCTGGTGGCCGCGTGCACCGAGCCGGGGACCTATCCGATCACCGGGGTGGAGGTTTCGCAGGACGACCCGGTCAAGGAAATGTACAATCCGGCCGTGATCTTCCGGGGTGAATCGCGCTAGAGCAACTTGCTCATCAGCATGTATTTTTCGCGCGGTTTGAAACCTGAACGCAGATAGAGCTTCTGCGCGGTCTCGTTGGTGCGGTCGACCTCAAGATGCAAGGCGGTCAGCCCGGCATCGGCCAGCGCTTTGGGCAGGTCATGCAGCACTTCGGTGGCGATGCCACGACCCCGGACGGCGGGACGGATGTAGATCTCGTCCACGAAGGCGTCCATGCCCCCGAACTCGACCGACCAGCCAAATGTCAGCACGATATAGCCCAGCGGCGCGCGGCCGGGGCCGATCAGATAGATGCAACCGTGAGGGATGCCATCCAGCAGCGGTGCCAGCGCATTGCGGCGGTTTTCATCATCCTGCGCGATGCCGGATTCCGAGTGAAAAGCCGAGACCAGCGCCATCAGGCGGTCCAGATCGTCGGGGCGGGCGAGGCGAAGTGCGGCAGTCACAGGCGGGCCAGCCTTTCAGTCAGCAGGTCGAAGAAACCCTGAGCGTCCACGTCGCCCATGAACATGGCATTTGGTGCGCGGTCGGTGACTCGCCACCAGTCGGCCACGGTCATGCCCAACGTCAGTTCTGATTGGGTTTCAACCTCAACATTGATGTGTCGGCCCGAAAACAGCTCGGGGCGGATCAGATACGCGGTGACGCAAGGGTCGTGAAGCGGCGCGCCTTCCGAGCCGTATTTTTCTTTGTCGAAGCGCTCGAAGAAATCGGTCATTTCTGCCACCGCATGACCGACCTTGCTGTCCAATGCTCGGAAGGCGTCATTGCGATGAGGCGTGACCAGCGCGTCATGGGTCACGTCCAGCGGCATGACCACGATGTGGATGCCGGATTTAAACACGATATCAGCCGCTTCCGGGTCGACGTAGATGTTAAATTCCGCTGCCGGAGTGATGTTGCCGACCTCAAAGTAGGCCCCGCCCATCAACACGATCTCTTGCACGCGTTCGATGATATCGGGCGCTTTGAGGAAAGCGGTGGCGATGTTTGTCAGCGGCCCCAGCGGGCAGAGTGTCACCGTGCCGGGTTCATGGGCGCGCAGGGTGTCGATGATGAAATCCACCGCATGACCTTCGGCCAGAGGCATTTGCGGATCGGGAAGAACAGGACCGTCGAGTCCGGTCTTGCCATGCACATGCTCGGCTGTGATCAGTGGACGCTTAAGCGGGCGGTCGCATCCCGCGAAAACGGGCACTTCGGTATGGCCCGCCAATTCGCAGACGATGCGGGCGTTTTTGGCGGTCAACTCCAGCGGAACGTTTCCGGCGACGGCGGTGATGCCCAATACATCGATCTCTTCTGGGCTGGCCAGCGCCAGAAGGATGGCGACAGCGTCGTCCTGTCCGGGATCGGTGTCGATGATGATCTTGCGGGGGGGCATTGTGTTCTCCGGGGGTCGTGAAGGTCGGACACTCGCAAGTGTCGCCGCACTTGTCTACCCGTTTTACGCCTCGCGCGCGGCACCCACAGGCTGGAGTTTGCCGTTGGCGCGGTGTTCGTCAGTTTTCACCTCGTCCCAGAGCGCGTCCATTTCGGCCAGATCGCTTTGGGTGGGCGTTTTTCCGCGTTCGGCCAGCCGGGATTCGACCTGTTCAAAGCGGCGGGTGAACTTGGCATTGGTGCGGCGCAGGGCGGCCTCGGGCTCGATGCCCAGATGGCGGCCTAGGTTGACGATGACGAACAGCAGATCGCCGAATTCGTCCTCAAGCGCGTCTGCATCCATGCTGTCGCGCGCCTCTTCCAGTTCGGCGGCCTCTTCGGTGATCTTGGCCAGCACGTGGCTGGCATCTGGCCAGTCGAATCCCACGCGAGCGGCGCGTTGTTGCAGCTTGTGGGCGCGCAGCAGGGCGGGCAGGTTGGCGGCCACCCCGTCGAGTGCGCCTTTCTGTTCTTTGTCGGCACGTTCGGCGGCTTTGATGGTTTCCCAATCCTTTGTCTGTTGATCGGCGGACTTGTCGCGGGATTCGTCGCCGAACACATGCGGATGACGGGCGACCATCTTGTCGGACATGGTACGAACCACGTCCTGAAAGGTGAAATGCCCGGCTTCTTTGGCCATCTGCGCGTGAAACACGGATTGGAACAGCAGGTCGCCCAACTCTCCCTTGAGCTCATCCCAGGCCTCACGCTCGATGGCGTCAGCGACCTCATAGGCTTCTTCGATCGTGTAGGGGGCGATGGTGGCGAAATCCTGTTCGATATCCCACGGGCAACCCGATTGCGGGTCGCGCAGACGGCGCATGATTTCTAGCAGACGCTCGATTCCAGCGTCTGGATCATGGATCAGCGGATTTTCAGCCATTGCGAAGCCCCTTGTTCCGGTGTCTGATGCAGACATCCCGCAGCTTGGATCAGGAGTCCACCCCATATGCCTGTTGTGAACCGAATTGCCGATTTTGCCGCCGACATGGCCAAGTGGCGCCAGCACCTGCATACGATCCCCGAGTTGGAGTTCGAATGTTACGAGACCGCCGCCTTTGTGGCCGAGCGTCTGCGCGAGTTCGGAGTGGATGAGTTGCATGAAGGGATCGCCAAGACCGGTATGGTCGCCATCATCAATGGGCAAGGGGACGGGCCAACCATTGGCCTGCGTGCCGATATGGATGCGCTGCCGATAACCGAGGAAACGGGTGTGGAGTATGCCTCGAAGAACCCCGGTAAGATGCACGCCTGCGGTCATGACGGGCACACCACGATGCTGCTGGGTGCGGCGCGCTATCTGGCCGAGACGCGGAATTTTGCGGGCCGGGTGGCGCTGATCTTTCAACCGGCAGAGGAAGAAGGCGGCGGTGCAGGCGTGATGGTCGAAGAGGGCATCATGGAGCGGTTCGATATCTCTCAGGTCTATGGCATCCACAATGATCCGGGGAATCCAGAAGGCGCGTTTTACACTACAGAAGGGCCGATCATGGCGGCCGTGGATACGTTTGAGATTCACATCCAAGGTGTCGGCGGGCACGGGGCCATGCCGCATCAGACCAAGGACCCGGTGATGGCGGCCTGCGGCATTGCGCAGGCAATTCAGACCATCGTCAGCCGGAATCACTATGCGGTTGAGGATCTGGTGGTCTCGGTCACCCAGATCCATGCCGGGACAGTCAATAACGTGATCCCGGATACTGCCTATCTGAACGGCACCGTGCGCACGTTTGATCCGGCGGTGCAGAGGATGGTGCAAGAGCGGATGCAGCAGATCGTTGCGGGGCAGGCGGCCTCGTACGGGGTTGAGGCGGTGCTGGATTACCAGCAGGGATATCCTGCCACGATCAACGACGCCGACAAGACGGCCTTCGCGGCCAAGGTCGCGCGCGAGGTGTCGGGCGCTGAGCGGGTGATCGACAACATGAACCGGGAAATGGGGGCCGAGGATTTCTCGTACATGCTGCAGTCGCGCCCGGGGGCCTATCTGTTTCTGGGGCAGGGTGAAGGCGCGGGGCTGCATCACCCAAAATACAACTTCAACGACGATGTCGCGCCGGTCGGCGCGTCGTTTTTCGCGCGGATCGTCGAGACCGCGCAGCCATTGGGGTGACGAGGAAACAGGATGGCATTGGAAGACGCAAAGAACCAGGTGGATGAGGCGTTCACCAACCCTGACCTCAAGGGGTTGTCTTATGAGAATACGTTTGGCGGTGCGACATCGTTTTTGAGGCGGCTTTACACCAAGGACCTGAAAGGGGTTGATATTGCTGTCACTGGCGTGCCCTTCGATCAGGCCGTCACCAACCGCCCCGGAACGCGCCTGGGCCCTCGTGCGATCCGTGAGGCGAGTGCGCTGCAATCGCCCGACGCACCCTATGGCTGGCCGTTCGATGCGCTGAGCGAGCTGGCTATCGTGGATTATGGCGACATGGCCTATGACTATGCCAATATCCCGGCCTTTCCCGATACGCTGACCGATCACATTCGCACCATTCTGAAGGCCGATGTCGCCTCAGTCACGCTGGGCGGGGATCATTATATCAGCTTCCCGATCCTCAAGGCTTATGCCGAGAAATATGGGCCGATGTCGCTGCTGCAATTCGATGCGCATACGGACACCTGGGCCGATGACGATATGTCTCGCGTGGACCATGGAACAATGTTCTACAAGGCCGTGAAGTCGGGGATCGTGGACCCGAAACGCTCGGTTCAGGTGGGGATACGCACCACCAATGAGGACACGCTGGGCGTCAATATCATCGACGCGCGCGAGGTCTACGAATCCGGCCCCGCCGCGGTGGCGCAGAAGATCAAAGGCATTCTGGGTGACCGCCCCGTCTATCTGAGCTTTGACATCGACGGACTGGACCCGGCCTTCGCTCCGGGCACCGGAACCCCCGTATGGGGCGGGCTGAGTTCCATTCAGGCACAGATCATCCTGCGAGATATTGCCGGGATCAACATCAAAGGTGGCGATGTGGTCGAGGTCTCTCCGCCTTACGATACATCCGGCGCGACGGCGATTGCTGGGGCGCATGTGGCGACACAGATCATTTGCCTGTTGGGGTGGATCAAGCTGGTGAATCCTTAAACTTTGGTTAGGCATGTTTCCGGTATGTGCTTGTGTAACTGACCGGATCGGAGGACGCAGATGACACAAACCAACCAACCGATCAGCGGCAATGATCTGGCACGGTTTTCCGGGCCGAACACGTTCATGCGCCTGCCGCAGGCGTCTTCGCTTGAGGGGCTGGATGTGGCGGTGCTGGGTATTCCGATGGATATCGGCACTTCGTGGCGGTCGGGCACGCGGTTCGGGCCCAAGCAGATCCGCAGCGAAAGCGCGATGATCCGGCCCTATAACATGGCCAATGCCGCAGCACCGTTCGACAATCTGCAGATCGCCGATATTGGGGATCTGGCGATCAACACCTTCTCACTGGCCGACAGTCTGAAAATCATCAAGAACAGCTATGACGGCATTCTGGCGCAAGATGTGGTCCCGGTGGCGATGGGGGGCGATCACTCGATCACGCTGCCGATCCTACGGGCGATTGCCGCCAAGCACGGCCCCGTGGCACTGGTTCATGTCGATGCCCATGCGGACGTGAATGATGAAATGTTCGGCGAGCGGGAAACCCACGGCACAGTCTTCCGCCGCGCTTATGAAGAGGGGCTGATCGTCCCCGACAAGACCTTCCAGATCGGGATTCGCGGCTCGGGCTACGCGGCTAGCGACTTTACCGAGGCGCAGGGCTGGGGCTTTACGCAGTTTCCTGCTTGGGAGCTGTGGCAGCAGAATCTGACCGAGATCGGCTCACGCATTCGCAAAACCGTTTCGGATCACCCCGTCTATATCACCTACGATATCGACAGTCTGGATCCGGCCTATGCCCCCGGCACCGGCACGCCTGAGATCGGCGGATTGACCACGCCGCAGGCGCTGCAACTGATCCATGCGCTGAAGGGGCTGAACGTGGTGGGTTGCGATCTGGTCGAGGTCTCTCCGCCGTATGACCCTTCCGGCAACACGGCGCTGACCGCGGCGAACCTGTTGTTCGAGATGCTGTGCATCCTGCCCGGTGTGACGTCACGGTAGGGCTATGGGCTGCTGTCTTTCGGGACCGCGCGCTGGGATAGGACAGGAAGATGAAGATGGCACTTTGGCTTTTGGTTGCTGTGGCGGTTCTGCTGGGAGGATATATCCGTCTGGCACCCTCCGACCCCGATCGCTGGCATGTCGCCCCGCAAGGCACGAACCGGGACCTGCCGAACGGCGTCGTCCGGGTGGTTGAAACCGGTTCGGACGGGTTGGCGCGGCTTAGTGCCATCGCTCGTGCCGCGCCGCGCACCCGCGTGCTGGCCGGATCGGTGGATGCGGGGATGGTGACCTACGTCACGCGCAGCCGAGTGTTCGGCTTTCCCGACTATACCACGGTGCAGCAAGACGGGGACATGTTGCGCATTTACGCCCGGTCACGATTTGGCCGGAAGGATTTTAGCGTCAATCGAGCCCGGATCAACGGTTGGCTTGCTTTGCTGCAATCCTGACGACAAACACCCCTCCTGCACCTCGCGCCACATGGGCACGTTCAGCGACATCTGGCATTGCGCCATGAACATGCGGCCGTCGACCTGCAAGCAGATCATCTCTCCCAACTCGACGCGGGTGCCGGATTTGTCGGTGCAATAGCAGTCCTGCACCTTGCCTCCGGGGCCAACAACGTCGGCCATACCGGGCGTTACAACGAGTGTCAGGGCTAGGATCAGTCGTTTCATAAGACAAACCTAGCACAAGGCGGGGCCTTGACCAAAGCCCCCGGATGATAGACACCGCGCGGATGATCCCCGAAGAACGCCTAGAACAGATCACCCAGCGATTCCAATACCTCGAAGCGGCCATGGCGGATGGCGCATCGGGCGGAGATATTGCGGCCCTGGCCAAGGAATATTCCGACCTCAAGCCTGTGGTCGATCAGATCATGGCGTGGCGTCAGCTGGTGGCTGATCTGGCCGAGGCCGAGGCGATGTTGTCCGACCCGGACATGAAGGAGCTGGCCGAGGAGGAAATCCCGGAACTGCAGGCTCGTCTCCCCGAGGCAGAACATGCGCTGCAACTGGCCCTGCTGCCCAAGGACGCGGCAGACGCGCGCCCGGCGATGCTGGAGATACGGCCCGGGACGGGCGGGGATGAGGCCGCGCTGTTCGCGGGTGATCTGCTGCGCATGTATCAGCGCTATGCGGAAGGTCGGGGCTGGCAGTTTGAAGTGATTGAAGAACAGGCCTCGGACCTTGGTGGCATCAAAGAGGTGGTGGCCCATATCAAGGGCGACAATGTCTTTGCCCGGATGAAATACGAATCCGGCGTGCATCGCGTGCAGCGGGTGCCCGAAACCGAAAGCGGCGGGCGTATTCACACCTCGGCAGCGACAGTGGCGGTTTTGCCAGAGGCTGAGGATGTGGATATCCAGATCGACGCGAATGACATTCGCATTGATACGATGCGCAGCTCGGGCGCTGGGGGGCAGCACGTCAACACAACGGACTCGGCGGTGCGGATCACGCACCTGCCCAGCGGAATCGTGGTGACCAGTTCCGAGAAATCCCAGCACCGCAACCGCGAGATCGCGATGCAGGTGCTGAAAACCCGTCTTTATGATCTGGAACGGCAACGGATCGACAGTGAACGCTCGGCGGACCGGGCCAGCCAGGTCGGATCGGGTGACCGCTCGGAACGGATCAGGACTTATAACTTTCCGCAGGGCCGCATGACGGATCACCGCATCAACCTGACGCTCTATAAGCTGGATCAGGTGATGCAGGGCGATCTGGATGAGGTGATCGACGCGCTGACCGCAGATGATCAGGCGCGGCTGCTGGCGGAGATGGCGCAATGATTGCGGCGCTCACAGCAGCTCAGGCCATGGTGGCCGCTACCGCCCGGTTGCGGGCGGCCGGCGTGCCCGATCCGGCGCGGGACGCGCGGGTGCTGCTTGCCCATGCGGCGCGGATCGAGGCCAGCCGCGTGACACTGATTGCGCCCGAGGAACTTCCCGTCGATATCGCGGAACGGTATGACCAGCTGATCTCTCTGCGTGCGATCCGGGTGCCGGTGTCGCATCTGCTGGGAGAGCGCGAATTCTATGGCCGCCGGTTCCGGGTCAGCCGCGACGTGCTGGACCCGCGCCCCGAGACCGAAGCGCTGATTGAGGCCGCGCTGAGCGAGCCTTTTGATCACGTGCTGGATCTGGGCGTGGGGTCGGGTTGTATCCTGATCACATTGTTGGCCGAGCGTAAAAGCGCGTCGGGCGTGGGCGTCGATCTGAGCGAATCTGCCTGCCTGCAGGCTAGCGCCAATGCGGTACAGCATCAGGTGCAGGCGCGGGTGGAGATTCTGCAATCCGACTGGTTTGAGAACATTGAGGGACAGTTCGACCTGATTGTTTCCAACCCGCCCTATATCTCGGCCGATGAGATGAAAGACCTCTCGCCCGAAGTGCGCGAGCATGAGCCGCGCATGGCGCTGACGGATGAGGGGGACGGGTTGGACGCTTACCGCCGCATCGCGGCTGCGGCCCCGGATTTCCTGATGCCGGGAGGGCGGTTGCTTGTCGAAATCGGGCCAACGCAGGGCGCATGTGTGTCGGCTCTGTTCGATGCGGCGGGGTTGGTGGATACGCAAGTGATCCCCGATCTGGACGGGCGAGACCGTGTTGTAGGGGCCAGAATGTCGCAGCGGGCACCCGGGTGAGGCCGAAAAACGCCGATTGATGTAAAAAAGCTGCGATATTTGGGACAAACCCCTTGTCTGAGCGCTCAGGACATGTTTACTCAGGATTAGTCGGCGAGGTTGACGCTGTTTCAGCGCACCCCTGACGCCAAGCCCAAAAAAGTCGACATCGCGTTACGGCACAAGCCACTGAGCAGCGTAAGGTACGGGTTGATCGACAGCGAATTGACAAGGCTGACGTAAAGTAAGATGAGATCTTCCAAATCCCGCTCGCGGGCCAAGAACAACCGCAATCGCCCTTCTGGCGGCAACGTCGTAAACCGGGTTTTTGACAGCTCGGGCCCTGAGGGCAAGGTGCGTGGTACGCCGCAGCAGATCATTGACAAATATAACCAGCTGGCGCGTGACGCACAGCTGTCGAATGACCGCGTGGCGGCTGAGAACTTTCAGCAACACGCAGAACACTATCTACGCATGCTGAGCGAAGCGCAGCGCGAGATCGAAGCGCGCCGCGAAGAGCAGGAACGCCAGAACCGCGAACGGCAGGCAGAGCGCGATCGCGAACGTGCCGAGCGTCAGGAACGCGAAGCGGCCCGTCAGGCCGACCCGGCGGAGGCGCCGCAGCCTGATGTGATGGATTTCAGCGCGCCCGAGGCTGCACCCGAAAGCGGGCTGGTCGAGACGCCTGAGAACAAAGGCGCAGAGGCGCCTGAGAAAAAGGAAAAGCCTGCTCGCAAACCCCGCGCGCGCAAGCCGAAACCTGTGACCGCGGCAGAGGCTGAACCCAAGCCCAAGACCGATGGCGATACGCCCGAGGCGGCTGAATAAGAGCAGCCTCAGAAGAGACAAAGCCCCGAGGTTTCGACCCGGGGCTTTTTTCTTTGTGTCAGTTTTTCTGAACTTCGCGGGCCAGGGCGCAGAACGCCTCCAGCGGGACCTGTTCGGCGCGTTCCGTGGGTTGGATGCCTGCGGCGAGAAGACGGTCTTCTATATTTGAGGCAACACCTTTCAGCGAGGCGCGCAGCATCTTGCGGCGTTGATTGAAGGCGGCAGCCACGACCCGGGACAGGGTGGCGGCGTCTGCCGGGTAGCGAGGTTCGGGCAATGCGGTCAGGTGGACCACGGCGCTGGAGACCTTGGGTGGTGGCGTGAAGGCCCCGGGTGGCAGCGACATGGCAATGCGCGCATCGGCTCGCCATTGGGCGAGGATGGCGAGACGGCCGTAGGCTTTGCTGCCAGGCTGTGCCACGATCCGCTCGGCCACTTCGCGTTGGAACATGAGCGTCAGGCTCTGCCAGAAGGGCGGCCATTCGGGCGGGGTGAGCCAGCGGACCAGAAGCTCGGTCCCGACATTGTAGGGCAGGTTGGCGGCCACGCGGATGGGTGGTGTCAGATGTGCCAACGGGTCGATTTCCAGCGCGTCGCCGTTGATCACCTCAAGCCTGCCGGGATAGGCGGCGGCAATCTCGTTCAGGGCAGCGATGCAGCGGGTGTCTTTTTCAACTGCGACCACCTTGCGTGCGCCTTCCGACAGCAGCCCTCGGGTCAGTCCACCGGGGCCGGGGCCGATTTCGAGGACGTCGCATTGTGTCAGGTCACCTGCCTGCCGCGCAATCTTGGCGGTCAGGTTGAGGTCGAGCAGGAAATTCTGACCCAGCGATTTGCGGGCCGAGAGCTGGTGGGTCGCGATGACCTCGCGCAATGGGGGAAGGGAGTCGATGGCGCTCATGCTTCACCGTTGCGTGCGTTGGTGGGGGAGCGCCAGAGATTTTTTACCTCCGGCGGGAGTATTTATGGCCAGATGAAGCATTAGCGGGTCTGGGCCATCTGTTGTGCCAATCGCAGGGCTTCGATCAGGCTGGTGGGTGTGGCGATATTCCGGCCAGCAATGTCCAGCGCGGTGCCGTGGTCGGGCGAAGTGCGGATGAAGGGCAGGCCCAGCGTGACATTCACACCTTTGTCGAAATCCAACGTCTTGATCGGGATCAGGGCCTGATCGTGGTACATGGCGATGGCCGCGTCATAGCGGGCGCGGGCCGCGGCGTGGAACAGGGTGTCGGCCGGGTGCGGGCCGGTGATGGTCGTATTCCCGACGCTCAGATCGGCTAGCAGCGGGATGATCCAGTCCAGCTCTTCCGTGCCCATCTTGCCGCCTTCGCCTGCATGGGGATTCAGGCCGGCAACCGCGATCCGAGGGTGCGGGATGTCGAATTGGGTACGCAGGCTGTGGGCGGTGATTTCGATCGTGTCGCGTAGCAGATCGGGCGTTAGGGCGCCGGGGACTTGTGACAGCGGGATGTGGATCGTGGCCGGGACCACGCGCAACTGGGCGCTGGCCAGCATCATCACCACGCGCGAGCGGCCTGTGAGTGCGGCGAGGAATTCGGTATGGCCCGGAAAGTTGAACCCCGCCCCGTCGATCAGCGCCTTTTTATTGATCGGTGCGGTGCAGAGGGCCGAGGCGGCACCGGACTGAACCAGCGCGACACCCTGTTCGATTGCATCAACCACCGAGGGCGCGTTTGCCGGATCTGGGTGGCCGGGCCGGTTGGGGACCGGAAAATCCAGTTGCAGAACGGGCAGGGCCGAGGCGCTGGCGGCGTGAGCCTCTGCCGGATCCGAGATGGGTGCGACGGGCGTGCCTGCGGGCAGGTGGGCAGCGTCGCCGATATACAAAAAGGGGCAGGTCTCGCGCAGCTTGTCCCATGCCTTGGCCGCTATCTCGGGTCCGATACCGGCGGGATCACCGCAGCTGAGCGCGATGGGGGCCATCATTGTTCGATAATGACGGCTTCGGCCCGGAGTTGTTCCAGCAGGCTATCGGCAAGGGCCTGCAAGCGCTGCTGGGTCAGTGCATTTGCCACGTCGACGCGGGTGGTGTCCTCTCCCAGATCGCGGGTTCGGTTGCACAGCATAAGGAACATCAGCGTCTGTCCGTTGTTGCGGGTGAGCGCGGTCGAAGC
Organism: Alphaproteobacteria bacterium; assembly: GCA_030426685.1. Classification (GTDB taxonomy): domain Bacteria; phylum Pseudomonadota; class Alphaproteobacteria; order Rhodobacterales; family Rhodobacteraceae; genus Ruegeria. The sequence continues at coordinate 20,160 of JAUHYC010000035.1, read as the reverse complement.
CTCGTTGCGATCGAGCTTGGCCAGTTCCAGCGCCACGTCGCGCGGGATCTCGGACGGTTTGGCGGTGACGCGGTCGAGCACCTCGGGCGACTGATCCTTGGCGATGCCGTAGAGGTCGTCGCAGGTATCGATCTCTTCCTTGAGCCGGGCTGCGTCGGCCAGCGTATCGGCGCTGCGGCCACCGGGCAGGTAGTAAATGGCGTAGTCGATCTCGGAATAGCGGGGGGCACCGGTGGCGACTTCGCGAATGCCGCGCATCTGGAACAGCGCGACGGCGTTGGGCAGCGTCAGCGGGTCGGTGATATCACCGTTTTTCAGGCCCAGAATAACCGGTTGCAGCGCCGGAGGCAGGTTGTTGATCGACAGCCATTCGAGGCGGCCACCATTCTCGCGCGTGGCTGCGGCAGAGTATTGCCTGGCCGCAGACGAGAAGCTTTCCTGATCGGGAAGCAGTGCGATTTCGTCGGCAAGCGCCTCGGCCTGCGCCAATGTCTGCGGGGTGACGGGAATGATGATTTCGGACAGCAGCACTTGCAGGCCGCCACCTCCGCCCTGGCCGAGCGCGCGATTGATCTCATCCTCGGTGGGGCGGGCCTGCGACAGGAAGCGGGCGCTGACATAATCACGCCATGACAGCTGATCGGCGACGAAATCGCGCACCGTTTCGGGTGAGATACCCTCTTCGCCGAGCAGTCTCAGGAACTCTTCGCTGCTAAAGTTGCCGCGCGATGCAAATTCGTCGATCCCGGTTTGCACGTCCTCGGGGGCGGCCTGGATACCGGCATCGCGCATGGCCTGTTTGCGCAGACGGTCGTCGATCAGAGCGTCGCGCACCTCGGCCTCGGAACTGCCGGGGATGCCGAGAAGTTCCAGAAACTGCTGGCGTTGCTGCAGCTCATACCACGTCACGATATCCTGATTGACCCGGATCGCGGGCGAGAACAGGCTTTGGCTGTGGGCCTGCGGCGCTGTGACGGCGATCAGAGCAGAGGCAAGAACCGGCAGTGCCGTGTTGCACCAGCCAGAGCGTAGAAACTTTGTGAAACCTGAGATCAGCTGCATCTTTTCTTGTACTTCTTACCATCGCCTTCGACGGAATACCCTGTCAGGGCTACGGTAAAGCCGAATTCTGTCGAAGGCTCAATACTTGATGTCGAGGTAAAGCGTCTGTTGACCGTCATGTTCACCTGCACACATTCGTTACTATACGTCACGCCGAACCCAAGGCGGAGCGGTTCGGATTCGCTGAAATCATACCGCGCGCTGGCGCGGGTCAGCCAGTTCTGGTCGATCCGGTAGCGTCCTGCAACCCTCAGCTCCGAAATTTCATCAGTGTTGAGCTCGGCCGGGTCGGGTTCGAGCCAGACATAGCCGCCACTCAGCGCGGTGTCACCTTGTGACCACGCCGCGCGCAGCTCGGCCTTGGTGAAGCTGAAATCGCTGTTCAGCAATCCACGCGCGGCAAGGGTCAGGCCCATGCCGTTGTTCAGTTGGCCGGCCAGCAGCAGGTCGGATTTCGTGCCCTGCAGGCCCGAGGTCAGGGTGAAATCCGGGTCGGCATCGGCGCGAAAGACCTGACCGATCGTCGCCAGCGCCTGCCAACCATCGGCATTGTTGCGTGCCCAGTTCAGGCCAACCACCGCAGTTGCCCCGTCTTCGCGGTGGTCTGCCGCCGGAAAGCGCGACAAGGACAGAAGGTTGCCCTGATCGAATTCCTGAAATGTGCTTTCATCGTTGGGCACATCCGTATCTGAAACATGGGTCCAGCCGACCTGGGCGATGGGTTCCAGAACCTGCATTGCCCCGTTCAGTTCACGCCGCAGCATCGGATAGCGCAGCGTGAAGGCGGCGCGCGGAGTTGCGCGCGTCACGTCGTTGGGAAATTCACTGTCATTGCGGATGTTGAACGTATCTATGGCCGCACCCAGCCGGGCATCGGCGCGCAGCCCGGTGGCGAATGTCCAGCTGCGCAACCACTCGGCGTCAAATGTCGCGCGGGCCACGTCGCGGCCAACGATATCCTCATCGCTGGTGCGCGTGTGGGTGTGTCCGATCAAGGCCAGCGCGACCTCACCCCCCAGCATCTCGGGGAAATAGCGCTTGCGGTAGTTGATGTCGAAAATGCGCGACGGGATCTCATCCTGCTCTTCGCTGTCGCGCAGGGTTTTGTAATGGATGAAACTGGTCCGGAACGCGGTGTCCCGCTTGATCCGTTCCAGCGCAATTTCGCTGCGCAGACGGTCGTAATCGGGCAGGCCGTAATCGGCCAGATAGGCGTCGTCCGAGGTGGTCCTGATGTCGAATGTCAGACGGTAGTCGTTTTTCAGGCTGAACCAGCCATCGGCGAAGAAATAGCCGCGATCCTGATTCTTCTGTATGTCGTCACGCGTGAACGCCCCCCGCAATCGGATCCGTCCGTTCCTGAAGGCCTGGCGATACCGCAGGCCCAAAGTGTGGGTCTTGGACGACACATAGGGCGTCACGGTCAGGTCCCTGTGATCGCCCAGTTTGAAGAAATACGGCACCTGCAGCCCGGTTCCAAGCTGCGAGGTGGTGCGGATCGAGGGCACAAGAAAACCGGTTGCACGCTCAAGCGTCGGGTCGGGTAGGCGCAGATAAGGGAAGTAGAAGACAGGAACATCCAGCACCCGGAACTGGGCGCCTTCGAAATAGAGCTGCCGCTCCACCTGATCATGGGTCACCTTGCGGGCCCGGATCTGCCAGAGCGGCGGTTTGCCATTGGCACAGACATGGCACGAGGTCGCCGCCACCTTGCTGAACTGGGTATATCGGCCCGCTGCGCGGGTGGCCTGAACCGAGGCGACCTGCACCTGTTGATCGAACACCATGCGGGCACCCATCAGCAACCCGTTCTGGATACCGCTGTCCAGCTGTGCGGAATCGGCCAGCAGGGTGGATTGACCGCCTTGATCGATGCGGATTGGGCCGGTCAGGGTCAACTCACCGGTTTCGCGATCATATGTGACGCTCTGTGCGGTCAGTTTTACATCGCCCTGATAGGCCTCGACATTGCCTTCGGCTACCAGTTTGCGGTCTGGGGTGATGAAGATCTGGTCGGCCACCAGCAGGGCGGGCTGTTCTTCTCCGGCGGAGTCCGCGGCCGCAGCCGTGTCGCCGGACTGCGCCAGGGTCGCGACAGGCAGCGACAGGATCAGCGCACTGGACAAAAACAGGGAGAGCAGGGACCGCATCAGCCATCCTCCGCGTGCAATAACAAGCCAAGCGACAGCAGGATCGCGGCAAATGGCGGCGCCCAGGCGGAAACAAGGATCGGCAATTGCCCGTTCTCGCCCAGAATTTGCGCGAAATTGCGGATGAAGTAGATGCCAAAGCCCAGCAGCACGGCAGTCAGCACCGCGACGCCGGTACCGCCAAATCGGACGTGGCGCATGGTGAAGGCTGCGCCGATCAGCACCATCGATACAAGAAACAGTGGCCGGGCCAGTTGGACCTGTAACCAGACTTCATACTGTTTGGTTGAGAACCCGGCCTCGCGCAGGTCTCGGATCAACTGCGGCAGGTCGTAGACGGAAACCGAATCCTGCTTGCCGAGAGTGTCCAGAATGCGATCGCGGGTCAGTGTGGTGGGCAGGTTCAGAACCTCGTGGCTGACCGCATTGACCTCGGGGTTGAGGTCATCCTGAAGGGTCCAGACCTTGGCGTCATGCAGTGCCCAGTGTCCGTTTTCCAGCTCGGCCTGCTGGGCTGCTATCTGTTCGATTGGTTTGCCGTCGGGCGAGAAGGTGGTGATTGTCACATCCTGCAATGCGAATCTGTCGCCGTTATTGGTGCCAGAGGCATGGATGACCGATTGCCCGGTCGCCGACCCCTGCCTTAGCCACAGGCCGTCCCGGCTGATCGACAGAGTCGAGCTGCCATCATTGCGGTAGTCGTCCGACAGGCGTTGATATTCCTCGGACGTGGCGGCGGCGATCGGATTCAGCAGGGCGACCGCGAGCGATCCGATCGTTGCGGCCAACAGAACGGGCGCCAGCAGCACCCGGATGCCCGAGCGCCCGATGGCGCGGGTCACCACCAGTTCGGAACTGCGGGCCAGGCCAACAAACAGCGCGATTGTGGCGAGGATCATCAGCAGGGGCAGCATTTCGCTGATGGCGGTGGGCGTGTTTAGCAGCGTCAGTCGCAACAGCTGAGCAAAGGACAGGCCGACCCCGTCAAAACGGCGCACCTGTTCGATCAGGTCGATCAGGATCATCAGGGTCAGAAAGATTCCACCGATGACCAGAAAGCTCTGGATAAAACGGCGGGCAAAGTAGCGGTCGAGGATCACGCGGGTGTCTCCGCCCGATCACGGCACAAGGGAATCGCGCGCTGCAATGGAATCATGCGCGACGGCCTATGCCTGCCGATTGATGCCACGTTGTCTCCCCCGAACCTGCCGTTATTTTCGCGCGACCATAATGCAAATGCCAGGCGGGGAAAACTGCTATCTGGTCAACTGCGACTGTGCGGGCTAGGTCTTGGGCAACGAATTTTTCAGGAGCATGATATGAGCAGTCTGGTACCGGTCCGTTTTACCCCCGTTGATCTGGATGCAATGGCCGAGGCCGAGGGGCGTGTCGCCATCATCATTCCAGACGATGGCAAGATGAGCCCCGCCGCGCGCCGGGCGAACCGCCTGACCAAGGGCGCTGTTGCGAGGCTGGTAGAAAGCGAAGAGTTCGACAAGGTCAAATCGGGTGACGTGATCTCGCTGGCGTGGCCAGCGGGCATGGCGGCCGAGTCGCTGGATGTGTTGGTTCTGCCGCGTCGGCCCGACCATGATGAGGCGCGCAAGGCCGGGGCCAAGCTTATGAAGCTGGCGGCGGGCAAATCTGTTCTGGTAATGGCTGCCAATCAGGTACGCGCCGAGGAATTGGCACTGGGCATGGTACTGCGCGCCTACGAATTTGACGCGCACAAGACCAAGGAATCCGACCCGGTCGGAGAGATCGTGATCAGCCATTCCAAGGCAGAAGACACCGAAGCCGCCTTTGCCCCGCTTTATGCGGTGGCCGACGGTGTGCGGATGACCCGCGACCTGACCAACGAGCCCGCAAATGTGTTGACCACGACCGAATTCGCCAACCGTCTGGTCGAGATGGAGTCTCTGGGCCTGAAAGTCGAGGTTCTGGATGAGGACAAGCTGGCCGAACTGGGCATGCGCACATTGCTGAGCGTCGGGCAGGGGTCGGTGAGCCCCTCGAAAGTTGTCGTGATGGAATGGAACGGGGGCGATTCCGACGACTCACCGCTGGCACTGGTCGGTAAGGGTGTCGTGTTCGATACCGGGGGAATTTCACTGAAACCGGCGAGCGGCATGGAAGATATGACCATGGATATGGGCGGCGCAGGTGTCGTTGCCGGCACTATGCGCGCGCTGGCCAAGCGCAAGGCCAAGGCCAATGTCGTCGGGCTGGTCGGGCTGGTTGAGAACATGCCCTCGGGCAACGCCAGCCGTCCGGGGGATGTGGTGAAATCGATGAAGGGCGACACGGTCGAGATCATCAATACCGATGCCGAGGGCCGTTTGGTTCTGTGTGATGTGATGTGGTACGCGCAGGATCGGTTCCAGCCGGTGGGCATGATCGATCTGGCCACTCTGACGGGTGCGGTGATCATCGGTCTGGGACATGAGAATGCTGGAGTGTTCTCGAACAATGACACATTCTGCGATGCCTTCCTGAAATCGGCCAAAGCCGAGGATGAGGGGGCGTGGCGGCTGCCGTTGGGGGAAGGGTATGACAAGCAGCTGAAATCGCGCGTCGCGGACATGAAGAACGTGGGCGGGCGGCCGGCAGGCTCGATCACTGCGGCGCAGTTCCTGCAGCGGTTCGTCAAGGAAGAGACGCCTTGGATTCATCTGGATATCGCGGGTGTTGCCTCGGTGTCATCCGAGACATCTTATGCGCCCAAAGGGGCGACAGGCTGGGGTGTGCGCGCGCTGAGCCGGTTCGTTCAGGACAATTTCGAGACAGCGGAAGAGTGACCTCGTGGGGGCCGTCTATTTCTACCACCTGACCCGTCAGCCGCTTGAGCACACTTTGCCGGTGCTGCTGGACAAGGCGCGGCAGGCCGGGTGGCGGATTGCCGTGCGGGGCACTGACCCCGTGCGGATGGACTGGCTGGATGAAAGATTGTGGCTGGGGGCCGAGGATGGTTTCCTGCCGCATGGCCGCGAAGGCGGGCCACATGACGCGGCACAGCCCATTTTGCTGACCACCGGACCAGAGGCGGCCAATGGGGCGGTCTGCGTGATGGCAGTGGATGGCGCGCCGGTCGAGGCCGATGAGATTTCGGATTTGGAGCGCGTTTGCATCCTGTTCGACGGTAATGACCCGGAAGCGGTGCAGCACGCGCGCGGTCAGTGGAAATCGCTGACCGCCGCGGGGTGTTCCGCGCAATATTGGTCCGAGGAATCCGGGCGGTGGGAGAAGAAAGCCGAAGCATAATTCAAGCAACATTTTTTGCAGGAGAGTGATTGATGGAAATGAAGCCTTTGGGCCGCACCGGGATTATGGTGTCGGATTTGTGTCTGGGTACCATGACCTTTGGCACGCAGACCTCGGAAGCGGAGGCGCACCGACAGATGGATGTGGCGCTGGCGGGCGGGATTAATTTTGTCGATGCGGCGGAAATGTACCCGGTGAACCCGATCTCGGCCGAGACCGTGGGGCTGACCGAGGAGATTCTGGGAAACTGGAACGCAGCCAATCGGGCACGGCGTGGCGATTATGTTCTGGCGACCAAACATTCGGGCCAGGGGTTCGTGCATACCCGGAACGGCGCGCCGATTTCGAGTGAGACCATCCCAGAGGCCATCGAAGGCTCATTGCGCCGTTTGCAGACGGATTACATCGATCTGTACCAGTTTCACTGGCCCAATCGCGGCAGCTATATGTTCCGTCAGAACTGGGATTATGCGCCGACCGGTCACAACCGCGATGAGGTTGTGGCCGAAATGCAGGGCTGTCTGGTGGCGCTGCAGGCGCAAGTGGACAAGGGCAATATTCGCGCTTTTGGTCTGTCGAACGAGAGCGCATGGGGCACCGCGCAATGGTTGCGCGCGTCGGATGAGGTTGGGGGGCCTCGGGTCGCGTCAATCCAGAACGAATATTCACTGCTGTGCCGGCTGTTCGACACCGATCTGGCTGAGCTTTCCATGTTTGAAGATGTTGGCCTGTTGGCGTTTTCACCGTTGGCAGCCGGGTTTCTGACCGGCAAATATCAGGGTGGTGCGGTGCCCGAGGGATCGCGCATGTCACTGGTGCCAGAGATGGGTGGGCGGAATACCAAGCGGGTGTTTGACGCGGTGGACGCTTATCTGGGTATCGCCGAGCGGCACGGTCTGGACCCGGTGCATATGGCGCTGGGCTGGTGCCAGAGTCGGGCGTTCATGGGTTCGGTGATCTTCGGAGCTACCACAGTGGAGCAATTGGAGCATGTGCTGGCGGGCAAGGATCTGGTGCTGTCGCCTGAGGTCCTGGCCGAGATCAGTGCGACCCATCAGGCGTTTCCAATGCCTTACTGAGGCGGAGGGGGCTCTGCCCCCGTCGCCTTTGGCGACTCCCCCGGAGTATTTTTGGCCAGATGAAGTGGGATCCCGTCAGTGATGGGTGGGGTGCGTGCGGTCCTGTCTGAGGTCGCGGGCCGAGAGGCCATGGGCTGTGCGGAAGGCGCGGGCAAAGCTGGATTGGGAGGCAAAGCCTGTTGCCACGGCGACATCCATCAGCGGCATGTTGGTGTCGGTCACCAGGCGGCGCGCCTCGGCCAGTCTGAGTTGCAGGTAATGGTCCTGCGGGGTGGTATTCAGACGCAGGCGGAACTGCTGCTGCAGGGTTCGCGGGCTGGTGCCGAGAGACGCGGCGATCCGGGCCAGGGGCAGCGGGTCGTCGAGCGACGTCTCCATCAAAGCGTTCGCGCGGGCGGTCAGTGCGGTGTGGCGGTGCGGGGCGCCTGTGCGGCTTTGGGGTTTCGTAGGCTCCGGCGTGCCTTCGTAGAGAAACAGGCCAGAGACACGGGCGGCAAAACCTGCGCCATGGCGGGCGGCGATGATGTGCAGCATCATCTCGACCGCGGGGATGGCGCCGCCCGAGGTCAGGCGGTTAACCGAGACGGTGAAGCGATCCGGGCGGACATCCACGTCGGGGAAGCGGGCGGCGAAATTGTCCAGGTCTTCCCAGTGGGTGGTGGCGGCGTGACCGTCGAGCAGACCGGCCTCGGCCAACAGCCAGGGGCCACCGTCGATCCCGGCCAATGTGGCGCCGGTGCTTGCGACACGGCGCAGCCCGGCCAGCAGGCTGGGGGTGGCGTGGCGGGCCAGTTGGAACCCGGCCACGACGATCATCAGGTCGCAGCTTTGCAGCCGGGCCAGTGGGATGCCCGGCACCGTCAGGGCGCTGGTCAGCATCGCCGGTTCCGGCGTCGCGGTCACGTAATCCCAGTCAAAGGCGGGGCGATCGGCAAGCCGGTTCGCCGCGCGCATCGGATCCACGGCAGCAGCAAAGCTGAGGGTGTTGCAGTCGTCCAGCACCAGCACCGCGGTTTTCAGGGCACGGTGTTCGGGTTGCAGAATGTTTTTTGCGGATTGCATCAAGTTCGATTCGCATTTTGCCAAGTGGTTTTCTCAAGGCTGCGTCAGAGTCGGGTCAGAACGCAAATCGGAATCCGGGGAGAAGTCTGGGGAAAACCCCTGGCACAAGCCGGTATAAGCTGGGGAAAATGCCATGCCTTTGGAAATGAACCGCGAAGTCTTCATCACCTGTGCCGTGACCGGCTCGGGCGGGACGCAGGATCGCAGCCCGCATGTGCCGCGCTCACCGAAGCAGATCGCCGATAGCGCGATTGCCGCCGCCAAGGCCGGGGCGGCCGTGGTGCATTGCCATGTGCGCGACCCTGAGACGGGTGCTCCGTCGCGCGATCTGGCGCTGTATCGTGAGGTGACGGACCGCATTCGGGATGCTGAGGTCGACGCTGTGCTGAACCTGACGGCCGGCATGGGCGGAGATATGGTGTTCGGGGGTGTCGAAACCCCCCTGCCATTGGCAGAGGCCGGAACCGATCTGGTCGGTGCCACCGAGCGCGTGGCACATGTGGCCGAGTGCCTGCCAGAAATCTGCACTTTGGATTGCGGTACGATGAACTTTGCCGAGGCCGACTATGTGATGACCAATACGCCCGGTGCCTTGCGCGCGATGGGAAAGATGATGACCGATCTGGGTGTGAAGCCCGAGATCGAGGCCTTCGATACGGGTCATCTGTGGTTTGCCAAGCAATTGGTGAAAGAGGGTGTTCTGGAGCCGAATGCGTTGGTGCAGCTGTGCATGGGGGTGCCGTGGGGGGCGCCGGATGATCTGAACACCTTTATGGCGATGGTGAACAATGTGCCTGACGATTGGACTTTTAGTGCGTTTTCGCTGGGCCGGAACGAGATGGCCTATGTGGCGGCCTCGGTTCTTGCTGGCGGTAATGTCCGCGTTGGGCTGGAGGATAACCTGTGGCTTGAAAAGGGTGTGTTGGCCGAGAACTGGCAACTGGTCGAACGTGCGGGCAGCATCATTGAGAACATGGGTGCGCGTGTGATCGGGCCGCAGGAAGTGCGGGAGAAGCTGGGATTGGTGAAGCGGGCGCCAGCAGGAGTGGCGGGCTGAAGCCCGCCCCACGGATAGGTCAAGCGATATGAAAAAGATTATTGCAATCATTGGCGGCGGGGTAATCGGCGGCGGATGGGCGGCGCGGTTCCTGCTGAATGGCTGGGATGTTCGGGTGTTTGATCCGGACCCGGAGGCGGAACGCAAGATCGGTGAGGTTTTGGACAATGCGCGCCGCTCTTTGCCGGGCCTGAGCGATGTGCCTTTGCCGCCAGAAGGGGCGTTGAGTTTTCATGAAGAGATTGGCGACGCCGTGGACGGCGCTATCTGGATACAGGAAAGCGTACCGGAACGGCTCGACCTGAAACTGAAGGTTTATAATGGCTTGCAGGAGGCATGTGATCCCGGTGCGATCATCGGGTCCTCGACCAGCGGGTTCAAGCCGTCGGAATTGCAGGACGGCGCGCTGCGCCCCGAGCAGATCGTGGTGACGCATCCGTTCAACCCGGTTTATCTGTTACCGTTGGTCGAACTGGTGCCGACTGACAGGAATGCGCCCGAGCTGATTGAGAAAGCCAAACAGATTCTGACCTCGGTGGGGTTCTTCCCGCTGCACGTCAAGAAGGAGATCGATGCACATATTGCCGACCGGTTTCTGGAGGCCGTCTGGCGCGAGGCGCTGTGGCTGGTCAAGGACGGTATCGCCACCACCGAGGAAATCGACGAAGCGATCCGCATGGGGTTCGGCATCCGCTGGGCGCAGATGGGCCTGTTCGAAACCTACCGCGTGGCCGGTGGCGAGGCCGGGATGCGTCATTTCATGGCGCAATTCGGCCCGGCACTAAAATGGCCCTGGACCAAGCTGATGGATGTGCCCGAGTTCACCGATGAACTGGTCGACATGATCGCGGATCAGTCGGATAGACAATCGGGCATGCACTCGATCCGCGAGTTGGAGCGGATTCGCGACAACAATCTTGTGGGCATGATGCGGGCGCTGAAGGTGCAGGATTACGGCGCGGGGGCGGTGCTGAACCAGCATGATGCGCGGTTGAAACCCGGCGCGCTGCCGACGCTGGATCAGGCGGATCTGAGCCAGCCGATCCTGACGCTGGCCCGTGCCGTGCCTTTGGATTGGACCGATTACAACGGTCACATGAACGAGGCAAAGTACCTCGAGGCTTTTGCGGCCGCCACGGATCGGTTCATGGAGATCATCGGTTGCGACATGGAATACATCGCAACAGGCGGCAGCTATTTCACCGCCGAGAACCACATTCGCTATGTGAATGAGGTCCACGCAGGTTCGAAGATCGAGGTGCGCACGCAGATGTTGCTGGGGCAGGGTAAGAAGCTTCATGTGTTCCACAGCATGTATGCGGGCGATACGCTGCTGGCGACCGGTGAGAGCTTTCTTTTGCATGTCAGCCTTGAAACGCGCCGTCCCAGCCCGCCCTCGCCCGAGATCGAGGCCGCGATGGCGCGAGTGGCGGAGGCTCAGGCCGGTTTGCCATATCCGGAAGGGGCGGGGGCTGCGATCCGCAAACCGATATGAGCGGTCGGGTTCTAATCACCGCCGGGGCTTCGGGTGTTGGGCGCGCAATGGCCGAGGCATTCGACGAAGTCGGAGCGCAGGTCTGGATAGCGGATCTGGACCCCGGCGCGCTGGCTGAATGCCCCTCGCATTGGAGCCAAAGCCAGCTTGACGTGTCCGACGAAACTGGGGTGGCGTCGATGTTCGCCGAACTTGAGGCGGATTGGGGTGGATTGGATGTGTTATGCGCAAATGCCGGCGTCGCGGGGCCAACTGCAGCGGTTGAGGCGGTGGCTCTGGCAGAGTGGCGTGCTTGTCTCTCGGTCAATCTGGAATCTGCGTTCCTGTGCAGCAAATACGCCGCGCCTGTCATGAAGCGGCAGGGGCGTGGTGTGGTTCTGATCACCTCGTCCACGGCGGGCCAATACGGTTATCCCAACCGCGCGCCCTATGCGGCGGCGAAATGGGGTATGGTGGGCCTGGGTAAGACGCTCGCCATGGAGCTTGGGCCGCATGGCATACGCTGCAACGTGATCTGCCCCGGCGCGGTCGAAGGGCCACGCATGGAAGGCGTGTTGCAGCGTGAGGCCGCTGCCAAGGGCATGACCCGTGATCAGGTGTATGACGGCTATGCGTCGGGCACGTCCATGGGCCGTTTTGTCGAGGCACAGGACATTGCAAACATGGCGGTTTTCCTCGCCTCAGATGCGGCGCGACTGGTGTCGGGTCAGGTGATCGCGGTGGATGGTCATACGGTCAATCCCGACCCGAAATTGTGACTCAGCCCTGATTGGGGCCGCGAATCTGGCGGATCGCGCCACGGACAGCTTGCCAGTCCTTGGCCTCTTGATGGTTTCCGGCGGCTTCGCATTCGCGCATTTTCTGGGCGGCCTCGGCCTCGGCCCGATCACCGTGAGCGGCATATAGGGCACGAGCGTATTGAGCGGTTTTGAGTGCGTCCATTCCTTTCATCCTCCATCTCTGATCGGAATGCCAAAGGATTCGGGTAGGGACGACTATACTACAGGTTTCAGCTTTGGTCAGGATTGGTTGATTTCTGCGCGCAAGTGCCGCAAATGCGAGGGGAAATGGCGGGCCGTCATGTCAGCCTCGCGCACCAGCCGGTCGAAATGGCGGGTGAACACCTCGATCCGGTCGCGATCCCGAAAGGCCATGTAGTGGCTTCCGGCATAAAACACGCAGAGAAGCGGGCCGAATATCGTGACCGGAGCAGAGTAGAGCCGCTTGGCATCATATAGATAGATGCGCAGCCGGGGGTAGAGCTGTTCGCAGAGCTCTAGCAGATGATCGATCTGTTCCAGCCGAATCTGCAGCGGCAATCCCTCGTAATAACCGGTGGCATGGGCAAAGCTGCGGAGCTCAAACAGAGGCATCGCGATTTCATAATCGGATTGGGCGCTGCGCATCCAGGACAACCGGTCCGCAGAGGCGCCGATGGCCTGATCCGCGGTGCGGCCCAGATGTGGCGCATATTCCCATTCCAGCACGGCGCGGGTCTTGAGCATGTCGGGCAGGGTGGCGGGGACATACCGGATTTTGTATCCGGCGGCCTCCTGATGCCATTCAAAGATACGCTCATCGACCAGCGCGCGGGCGGCCTCGGTCAAAGTCAGAGAGCTGGCGAGCAGTTCCGCCGCGCTCTCGGGCCGATTGGAAAGCCCAAGCAGCCAGTCGGCAGATACGCCGAGCGCCGAGGCGCAGCTACCGACCACATGCGCATTGGGCAGGCGCGCACCCGCGCCGGACAGCAATTGCGAGACGGTTGACCGGTCAACCCCGATATCGCGCGCCAATGCGCTTTGGCTGACATCACGGTCCTGCATCGCACGAGCAAGGCGCTGGCGAAACTGGGAGGAACGGTCGCGCTTGTCGATTTTATCTATCATATGGTGACAAATATCACATTCGTTGAAAATTGTTAATCATATTCAGAATTCCCGAGTCCAAGTGCCGTCTGTAACGCTGGTGTTACAAAAACAAGAATGGGGTCTGGAATGGAAACGCGACGCAGGTCGGTCGTGAAGGCAGTGGTGTGGAATGCGATGGGGCTGGCGGTGATGACGCTGGTTGGCCTGATCGCCACCGGGTCAGCTGCGGTTGGGGGTGCGCTTGCGCTGGTCAATACGGCCATCGGCCTGACGCTCTATGTGATCTACGAACGTATCTGGTCCGGGATTTCGTGGGGTCGCCATGGCTGAACCCACAACACCCAAATCCCCCGAATGGGCGACTTTTGCCCTGATCGTCGTGTGTTATCTCATCTGGCTGGGCGCGATATTCTGGCTGGCCGGGGTAGCGTTATGGCTCGCCATTCCGGTCATGGGGCTGATTGCCGCGCTGCATTCCTCGCTGACGCATGAGGCACTGCACGGGCATCCGTTTCGTCAGAAATGGCTGAACGAGGCGCTAATGGCGCTGCCGCTGACCCTGTTCATTCCATTTAACCGGTTTCGAGACCTGCACCTGGCGCATCATTGCGATGCCAACCTGACCGATCCCTATGATGACCCGGAAACCAACTATCTAGATCCGCAAGTGTGGGCGCGTCTGGCGGACTGGCAGAAGCGGCTATTCCGAGTGAACAATACCCTACTTGGTCGTGTGGTTTTGGGCCCGGCCATTGGACAGATTTCGTTCCTGCGGGATGAATTGCAGGGGGCGTTGCACGGTGACCGCGCGATACTGCTGGCCTGGGCGCTGCATCTGCCTGCCGTTGCTGTGGTACTTTGGGTGGTAGCCCTGTCACCGATGCCGGTCTGGGCCTTTGTCTTGTCGGCCTATATCGGTCTGGGCCTGGTCAAGATCCGCACCTTTCTGGAACATCGCGCGCATGAGAAATCCCGCGCCCGGACGGTAATTGTCGAAGATCGAGGGCTTTTGGCATTTCTATTTTTGAACAATAACCTGCACGTCGTTCATCACATGAACCCTGCCGCGCCATGGTACCGCTTGCCCGCGCTCTATCGTGCAGGAAAAGATCGGTATCTGGCCTGTAACGAGGCCTATGTCTACCGCTCATACGCACAGATATTCCGCCAGTATTTCTGGCGTGCCAAGGATCCGGTGGCGCATCCGCTCTGGCCAAAGCCTTGATTTAGCGACAGAAGGGAACCCATGAGTTTGTGGATTCCCGTCACCATCGCCGCCGCTGCGTTTCAGACCGTCCGGTTCATGCTGCAGAAATCGCTGAGCAGCGTGAAGCTTTCGGCGGCCGGGGCGACCTTTGCGCGGTTCGCCTATTCGCTGCCACTCGCCTTGCTGGGGCTGTTCATTGCGCTGCAGGTAACGGGGTTCGACGTCCCCTCGCTTTCCATTGAGTTCTGGGTATTCGCAGTCATCGGCGGCACGTCGCAGATTTTGGCGACAATCTGTGTGGTGGCGTTGTTCAAACAGCGAAACTTTGCGGTTGGTATTACCTTCAAGAAAACTGAGGTGATTCAGACAGCTATCGTTGGTTTCCTGATCCTCGGCGATCAGATCTCAACTGGTGCACTCGGGGCGATCCTGCTTGGGTTGATGGCGGTGCTGCTGCTTTCAAAAACGCCTGGTGGCAGCGGAGTCTGGTGGCGCCATCTGTCCAACCGGGCGTCACGCCTTGGGCTGGGCTCCGGGGTACTGTTTGCGTTTTCCTCGGTCAGCTATCGCGGGGCCTCGCTGGAGCTTGGGGATATGGACGCCTGGTTCCGCGCGCTGGTGACGCTGGCGGCGGTGGTGACCTTTCAATTCCTGAGCATGGCGCTGTGGCTGCTGTGGCGCGACCGGGCCGAGTTGCGGGCGGTCTGGGACACACGGCAAACCGGCGTGTTTGTCGGCCTGACCAGCTTGTGCGGGTCGTTCTGCTGGTTCTTTGCCTTCTCGATGCAGAATGCGGCCTACGTCAAGGCGCTGGGGCAGGTGGAGCTTATCCTCAGCCTGTTCGCATCGCTGCTGTTTTTCCGCGAAAGCATCACCCGGCGCGAGATCGCCGGGATGACATTGCTGGGCCTGTCGATACTCGCGCTTGTACTGGCGATTTAACCGGCGCGACGCTCATCAAAGCTGAGCGCGATAAAGCTGGGCAGGTGATCGCCCATGCCAACAACGGCGCGGTCATTATCGTCCCGGCGGCCGCGTCCGCGTCCCTTGGGCTCACGCTCTTTCCTGTTGTCGCCCTTCTTGTCCTCGGCAGGTTTCGCCTTTTTCTCAGGCTTGGGTGCCTCGGGTTTCGGCTCATCGGCTTTGACCGGATTGTCGATGCGCGGAATCTCTTTCTGAATCAGGCTTTCAATCGCCGCCAACGCCTTTTCATCGCGGCCCGAGCAAATGGTGATCGCCTTGCCTTCGCGCCCGGCGCGACCGGTGCGGCCAATGCGATGTACGTAGTCCTCGGGATGGCCGGGAACATCGAAATTGAACACATGGCTGACGGACGGCACATCCAACCCACGCGCGGCCACGTCCGAGGCCACCAGCAGGCGCAAGGTTCCATCGCGGAAACCGTCCAGCGTTTTCATGCGCTGCGACTGATCCAGATCGCCGTGGATTGCAGCGGCGTCATAGCCGTATTTCTTCAGCGATTTGGCGCAGATATCCACCTCTGTCTTGCGGTTGCAGAAGATGATCGCGTTGGTGCACTTTTCACCTTCGGCGTCGATCAGTGCCCGCAGGGTTTTGCGTTTCAGGCTGGCCTCGCGATCGCGGCGGCCACCTTTGAACATCACCACACCCTGTTCGATGGTTTCCGAGGCCGTGGCCTGACGGGCGACCTCGACCCGCTTGGGTGCGGACAGGAAGGTATTGGTGATCCGTTCGATCTCGGGTGCCATTGTGGCCGAGAAAAACAGGGTTTGGCGGGTGAAGGGCGTCAGCGAAAAGATACGCTCGATATCCGGGATAAAACCCATGTCGAGCATCCGGTCAGCCTCATCCACCACCATGATTTGCACACCGGTCAGCAGCAATTTGCCACGTTCGAAATGGTCAAGCAGTCGGCCCGGTGTAGCGATCAGTACATCGACGCCCCGGTCGATCAGCGCGTCCTGTTCCTTGAAGCTGACACCACCAATCAGCAGCGCCTTGGTCAGTTTCAGGTGTTTTGCATAGGTGTCGAAGTTTTCGGCCACCTGTGCGGCCAGTTCGCGGGTCGGGCACAGCACCAGCGAGCGCGGCATCCGTGCCCTTGCGCGGCCTCGCGCCAGCATGGTGATCATCGGCAGCGTAAAGCTGGCGGTTTTGCCAGTACCGGTCTGGGCGATCCCCAGAACGTCGCGCCCTTCCAAGGCTGCGGGAATCGCGCCTTCCTGGATCGGGGTCGGAGTTTCGTAGCCAGCTTCCTCAATGGCTTTGAGGACCTTCGGGTTCAGGTTCAGTTCGTTAAACTTTGTCATGTATGTCCGGTTCATGCGGACACTTGACCTGGCCCGCGCGTCTGCGTCACGCCGGGTCAGTCTGACCATGCGCACCATGCGCGTTTCGGCTGAGCGCGGACATAACAAAATCGTAGGGCATGGTCAAATGAAGTCGGCTTAACCTTTTGCATATCCGTCGGTAACAGGGATTTCCGCAACAATTCAGATGGTTCCGGGAAAGTGTTTCGCGACTTTTTGGTCCAGATCAAGCGGGCGGTGCCGGATCAAGTCGTTATCTTCAAGCCGCTCCAGCACGTCGGGATCGACTGCGCTGATTTCATCATAGAATTCCTTCAACCCATCAAGCCCGTATTCAGCCTCCAGAAGGCTGAGCAGTTCGAACTTGTTCAATCCACCAATTTTCCTTGGGCGGTTGGGCGTCTGGCTTGCTTGGTACGAACCGCGCTCAAGGCGAAAACGATAGTGGGCCAGCCAGTGTTCCCAATCCGGGGCGTGGCGGTGGCACAGGTCGATCTGCGGCAGCTCGGTCCTGACCGGCAGAAATTCGCCGTGTTGATAAAGGTTGTGTATACGGTCGCTTAGTTTTTTCAGGCCACGGCGCACGAACAGTTTGCCCTGAATGTGGCTCATGAAACCGGCCAGAACATAAGCGCCGAAATTGGGGTAGAGCATCTCGACCAGCGCTTGTCGGTTCGCGCTTTTGGGAATGAAGGCTTTGTAGAGATCGTCACCCCCCGCCAGTGCCTCGATCGGGCGAACGCGGACGGCGGGGATTTCATCGGGAATGTCGCGCAGCAGGTCTGGGATCGGGGCCATCGGCCACAGAAACTCATCGACATCGATATGCGCGACCCAGTTCAGATCGGTCCGATTATGGATCAGATTCGCATTCAAGGATTGCCGGACCTGGTGTTTGTCCGGCTTCTCACGCCCGCGACGCTTCCAGAACGCCGCATCACAGGTACGCACCCGGATCCGGGAATGTTCGCGCAGGGCGGTGATGTCGCCTTGGACCGGCTCGTCCAGAAAGATGTGAATCCTGTCCGCTCCGATATCGAGGTGATGAGCGGCAAAGCGCAGAATATCCTCACGCGGGGCGCGGATCGTGGATACGATCCCCCATGTGGTCGTTTCCGGATTGGCCGCCGAGTCCGTCAGGTCATCATCTCTTTTGTCGCGGTCAGGTTCAGCGCGGGATAGTCACGGACCACCCGATCGATATCCCATTGCAGGCGGGTCAGATAGACGATGTCGCCGTCATGATCATGCGCGATGTGCTGCTTGTTGGCATTCACGAATTTCTCGACTTCGGCCTTGTCACCGCTGACCCAGCGGGCCGAGGTGAACTGCGATGCTTCGAACCGTACCGGCAGGCCGTATTCCATCTCGATCCGGCTGGCGAGCACTTCGAACTGCAATGCACCCACGACCCCGACGATAAAGCCCGAGCCGATCGAAGGCTTGAACACCTTGGCGGCACCTTCTTCGGCGAATTGCATCAGGGCTTTTTCCAGATGCTTGGCTTTCATCGGGTCGCCCGCGCGGACGCCTTGCAGCAGTTCCGGCGCGAACGACGGGATGCCGGTCACCCGCAGCGCTTCGCCTTCGGTCAGCGTATCGCCAATGCGCAGCTGCCCGTGGTTGGGAATGCCGATGATGTCACCGGCCCAGGCCTCTTCCGCCAGTTCGCGGTCAGAGGCGAGGAACAACACCGGGTTCGAGATCGCCATCGGTTTCTTGCTGCGCACATGGGTCAGCTTCATGCCACGCTTGAAGTGACCGCTGGCCATACGGACAAAGGCCACCCGGTCGCGGTGTTTGGGGTCCATGTTGGCCTGAACCTTGAACACAAAGCCTGCAACTTTCTTTTCATCCGGGGAAATCTGGCGGGGTTCAGCGGATTGAACCTGTGGCTGCGGGCCATAGGCGCCGATGCCTTCCATCAGTTCCTTGACGCCGAACGAATTGATGGCCGAACCGAACCAGATCGGGGTCATGTGGCCTTCCAGTACCGCCTGCGGGTCAAGCGCGGGCAGCAATTCGCGCGCCATCTCAACCTCTTCCAGCAGCTTGTCCAGCAGATGCTCGGGGACGTGTTCGGCCAGTTTGGGGTCGTCCAGCCCGTTGATTTCGATGCTTTCCGCCACCTTGTTGCGGTCGGCGCGGTCCATCAGTTCCAGCCGGTCGCGCAGCATGTCATAGCAGCCGATGAAGTCGCGCCCCACGCCGATGGGCCAGGCGGCGGGCGTGACGTCGATGGCCAGCATTTCCTGAATCTCGTCGATAATCTCGAACGTATCGCGGCTTTCGCGGTCCATCTTGTTACAGAAGGTCAGGATCGGCAGATCGCGCAGGCGGCAGACCTCAAACAACTTCTGCGTCTGGCTTTCCACGCCCTTCGCGCCGTCGATCACCATCACTGCGGCATCCACGGCGGTGAGCGTGCGATAGGTATCCTCCGAGAAATCGCTATGGCCGGGCGTGTCCACCAGATTGAACCGGAAGTTGTCATAGTCGAATGACATCGCCGAGGCGGAGACCGAGATACCGCGATCTTTCTCCATCTGCATGAAGTCCGAGCGTGTGCGCCGCGCCTCACCCTTGGCGCGCACCTGACCGGCCATCTGAATGGCACCGCCGTAGAGCAGAAACTTCTCCGTCAGCGTCGTCTTGCCCGCATCCGGGTGCGAGATGATGGCGAATGTCCGGCGCCGCGCAATTTCGGGCGGTAGGGAGGGTTGGTTCGAGGTATCAAGCATGACCGCGCGTATAGGCGGGGAATCCTGCCGAGGCAAGACAAAGGGGCTGGTTCGAATCGTGCCCGTGTGGCAATAAGAACATATAGTGAACAAATAATGGAGTGGACCGATGAATTTGAAAGAAATTGCAGAAGAACTGGTGGCCGGCTGCCGTGAGGACCGGGCCAAGGAAAATCTGGCAAAACTCTACGCGCCGGATGCGGTCTCGGTCGAAGCGATGGATATGGAAGGCATGGGCCGCGAAACCAAGGGCGTCGACGCCATTCGGGGCAAGCATGAATGGTGGGAGGGTGCGCATGAAGTGTCCGGCGCGTCCGTTAGCGACCCGTTCATCCACGGCGATGATCGCTTTGCGGTGATCTTCGAGGTTCAGGGCAAAGTAAAGGAAAGCGGTGA
The DNA here is from genome assembly GCA_030426685.1 of Alphaproteobacteria bacterium. GTDB lineage: Bacteria > Pseudomonadota > Alphaproteobacteria > Rhodobacterales > Rhodobacteraceae > Ruegeria. The sequence goes on along the minus strand of JAUHYC010000035.1, from coordinate 491 downwards.
GAGCTTCGACATGCGCGAAGTCGGTATTTATCACGTCGCCGACGGAAAGATCGTTCGCGAAGAGTTTTTCTATTAAGTTGCTGATCCCATTCTGGCCTTCCTTGCCGGGCCGGTGCTAGATCTGTGGCAAGGGTAAGGAGGGTCAGAATGAATCTGGGAATTCGCGGAAAACGCGCGCTGGTTTGCGCCAGCAGCAAAGGGCTTGGTCTGGGCTGCGCCGAAGCACTGGCCGAAGCCGGGGTTGACCTTGTGATGAATGCGCGCGGCGCAGAGGTGCTGGAATCCGAAGCCGCACGCCTGCGCTCGGCCTATGGGGTGGACGTACAGACCGTTGCCTGTGACGTGACAACTCCCGAGGGGCAGGGGCAGGTGATAAATGCTGCACAGGGTGTTGATATCCTTGTCACAAACGCGGGTGGCCCTCCGCCCGGAATGTGGTTGGACTGGGAGCGGGATGATTTCATCAAAGCGCTGGATGCAAATATGCTGAC
>JAUHYC010000034.1 GCA_030426685.1 Alphaproteobacteria bacterium | reverse complement strand
CCGGCTTGGCGACCCATGCGCAGAACGCTCTGGTGCAGGATCAGCTGGGTGGCAAGGGTGGCACCGTGCTGTCGCTGGACATCAAAGGCGGCAAGGAAGGGGCTTTTGCGTTCCTGAATGCGCTGACGATCCCGGTGATCTCGAACAACCTGGGGGATGCCAAATCGATTGCGACCCACCCCGCCACGACTACGCACCAGCGTCTGAGCGATGAACAAAAGGATGAACTCGGCATCACGCCAGGCCTGATCCGCCTGTCGGTCGGGCTGGAGGATGCGGGGGATCTGCTGGCCGATATCGAACAGGCGCTGGCAGTGGCGTCGGGCCGGACTTGAACCAGACGTAAGGTCAGGCGGTGCAAACCCGCCTGATCGAGCGATTTTGATCTTAAAGCGACGGTTTTGCCACTCGAATCCTGATCCGGGGTGCTATGTCATGCGTATCTCTCTGGACTGGTAAAAGAAACGCGGTCGTATATAGTCCTGCGACCCAGCAAGGAACCCGTGCCCATGAACATTCAGCCGCGCGACATTGACGAAACACCCGACCGTGAGCAAGCTGCTGCCGCGCTGAAGGTGTTGCGTGACTGGACCAATTCCGCCTCGCAGGCTGAAATCAGTCAGCTTGATCCCGTGTTGGCCCGTCTGGTGCCTGGCTTGGCACCGGTCAACTACCCAGCGCTGTCGCGCGAATATCCCGAGGGTTTTGAGGCCGACGCGGCCTACAAGGCGACCTTGCCTGATCTACAGAACGGCCCCTCGAGCCTGATCCGCGGGGCGAAACAGCAGATTCAGCACGTTGGAATCTCGAATTTCCGCCTGCCGATCCGGTTTCATCGCAAGAACGGCGACGATCTGACGCTTGAGACCTCGGTTACCGGCTCGGTCAGCCTTGAGGCGGAAAAGAAGGGCATCAACATGTCCCGGATCATGCGGTCATTCTACAAGCACTCAGAACGGACCTTCAGCTTTGAGGTGATGGAAGCGGCGCTGGATGATTACATGACCGATCTGGACAGCTTTGATGCGCGTATCCAGATGCGGTTTTCCTATCCCGACCGGATCGAAAGCCTGCGGTCCGGGCTTGAAGGGTATCAGTATTACGATATCGCGCTTGAGCTGGTGGAACGCAACGGCGTGCGGCAGAAGATCATGCATCTGGACTATGTCTATTCTTCGACATGCCCCTGTTCGCTGGAACTGAGTGAGCACGCGCGGTCGATGCGTGGGCAGTTGGCCACACCGCATTCACAGCGCTCGGTGGCGCGGATCTCGGTTGTCGTCGATTGCAATGCTGACTGCTTGTGGTTCGAAGACCTGATTGCACTTTGCCGTCGCGCGGTGCCGACCGAGACGCAGGTGATGGTCAAGCGCGAGGATGAACAGGCCTTTGCCGAGTTGAATGCCGCCAACCCGATTTTTGTCGAGGATGCCGCGCGACTGTTCTGTGCCGAGCTGCTGGCCGATCATCATGTGGGTGACTTCCGTGTGATCGCAAGCCATCAGGAAAGCCTGCACAGCCATGATGCGGTGTCGATTCTGACTCAGGGCCCCACCTTTGATTCCGCCAGTCTGGACCCGCGTTTGTTCACCACGCTGTTCCATGTCGGCTGATTGACCCTGCGGAAGCTGCTGTAAAAACGATCAAAAACTTCCTGTTGGCGCTTTTTTGCCGCATCGCAGCAAGTAATGCTGCATCTGCGACGGCAATCGCGCTAGACTGCGCGTGAGTGCAGCTGCTGTGCGCCTGAAATTTGTAGGTTGTGCAGCCCGAAAGGAAGCCGGGACGTGCGCCACTTTGGACTGCGAAACTGGATACCAGCAAGGACAATTGGGGCGGCGGGGTTCCATTCCCTTTTTCCAACTGCCTCGGTTTTATCAGGAGAGACATGCAATGAATCCGATTTCTCAACCGCTTGAGTTTCAGGCAGCGGCCATTCGGTTGGCCGGTTACGCGATGGTCAGCCAGATGGAGGTCATGCAGATCATGACCCGCGCGGCCTTTGAATTGCCCCTGGCACCGTTGCAAGGGGTGCGCGCGACCGCAGCATCCGCCCCTGCGGCTCGCAGGGCGGCCAAACCGAAACCGGTGGCCAAGCCCAAGGCAGCAGCGGCACCGAAACCCAAAGCCGTGCAAAAGCCCAAACCTGCCCCGAAAGCCAAGGCGGCTGAGGCGCCAAAGGCGAAACCTGCAGTGGCCAAGGCCGCGCCAGCAGTGAAACCTGCCACCAAGGTGACTCCGGCAAAAACTGTAGCCAAAACGACCACTGCTAATCCTGCTGCCAAAGCGACCCCGGCGAAAACTGTTGCCAAATCACCCGTGACAGCCAAAGCTCCGGCCAAGTCGGCCTCGACCGAAGCCAAAGCCGTGGCCGCCGTGAAGTCCGCCGCTGCGGTCAAGCCGCAACCCAAGGCGACGACAAAGCCCGCGGTCGTAGCCAAGCCTGCCCAAAAGGCGGCCGTTCCGTCCAAGCTGGCGCCTGCAAAAGCTGCACCGCAGAAGCCAGCAGAGATAAAGGCCACGGAACAGCCCAAACCGGCCGCACGCGCCACACGCGCGCCGTCGGCGCCGCCTGCGATGCCGGTTCCCGAGGTGAAATCCGACACCTAACGCGGATCATCTGCTTGACACCGTCGGGCTGGCGCGCCAACGCTGCCCGTCATGATGGATCTTCGCCCGGTTGGATATGTGATTGGCCTGCTGGTCGCCATTCTAGGGGCGACCATGCTGCTGCCGATGCTTGCCGACCTGATCGAAGGCCGGGGCGAGTGGCATGTTTTCTTTGAAAGCGCGGTCATTACACTGCTGACAGGCAGTGTGCTGGCGATGAGCTGTTCCAACGGAGTTGGCGAAGGTCTGACCATCCGTCAGACCTTTTTGCTGACATCCGGCGTCTGGGTGGCGCTGCCGGTGTTCGGGGCCATTCCGTTTCTGTTCGGCGAAACGGAGCTACGCTTTGTCGACGCTTATTTCGAGGCGATGTCCGGCCTGACCACCACCGGCTCAACGGTGATATCGGGTCTCGACGATCTGCCCCGAGGGCTGCTGTTGTGGCGCGGTGTGCTGCAATGGCTGGGCGGCATCGGCATTATCGTTGTCGCCATGGTGTTCCTGCCCGAGCTGCGCGTCGGTGGGATGCAGATCTTCCGCTCGGAAGGCTTTGAGACCATGGGAAAAATCCTGCCGCGAGCGCAGGAGATTGCGGGGCAGATCTCCCTGATCTACGTGTTTCTCACTGTTGTCTGCGCATTGGTCTATGCCGGGTTTGGCATGAGCTTTTTCGACGCCATCGTTCATGCCATGACAACGATCGCCACAGGCGGGTTTTCGAACTATGACAGCTCATTTGCCCGCTTCTCGGGGCCGATGGAATATGCCGCTGCCGTCTTCATGATCCTCGCCGCGCTGCCGTTCGTGCGGTATGTGCAACTGGCCAATGGGTTCACGAACTCGCTGTGGAAAGACAGCCAAATCCGCGCCTTTCTGGCGACGATTGCGGTTCTGGTGCTGGTGATGTCGGTGTTTTTGACTTCGGTCTTTCCGCATCACTGGGAGCAGGCGTTCCGCGAGTCGCTGTTCAATATCACTTCGATCATCTCGGGCACGGGCTATGCCAGTGTCGATTACATGATTTGGGGCAGCTTTCCGGTCATGCTGTTTTTTCTGATCGGCCTGATTGGTGGCTGTGCGGGATCGACAGCGTGTTCGATCAAGGTATTCCGATATCAGCTGCTGTTTGCCTCGATCAAAACCCAGATCCGCCGCATCCGGTCTCCGCACGGGGTGTTTATGCCGCGTTATGATGGGCGGCCCATCAGCCGGGATGTTCTGACATCGGTCATGAGCTTCTTCATGTTCTTCGCGCTGTCGATGGGCGCGCTGTCCTGGGCGCTGGCCCTGACGGGGCTGGATTTCATCACTGCTGTCTCGGGGGCTGCGACAGCGCTGGCCAATGTCGGGCCGGGGCTGGGGGATCAGATCGGGCCGTCGGGCAATTTCGCTGGTCTGAATGACAACGCGAAATGGTTGCTGATCATCGGCATGCTGGTGGGGCGGCTGGAGCTGCTGGCCGTATACGCAATCTTTACCGTTCAATTCTGGAGAGGCTGATGAAGCGACCGCTCGGTGCGCAGATCTCGCATATGCTGAAGGATCGTGGCGTTGATGTGATCTTTGGCATCCCCGGTGTTCATAACCAGGAGATGTATCGCGGCATTGAAGAGGCCGGGATCGCCCATATTCTGGCCCGACACGAGCAGGGGGCGGGGTTCATGGCGGATGGCTATGCGCGTGCGTCGGGCAAACCAGGGGTGGCCTATGTGATCACCGGGCCGGGGCTGTGCAACATCATGACGCCGATGGGGCAGGCCTATTCGGATTCGGTGCCGATGCTGGTGTTGTCCTCCTGTCTGGACGACACGCATGCGCAGCGCGGGCAGTTGCACCAGATGAAAGATCAGCGCGCAGCCGCCGAAACAGTTGCCGACTGGTCCTGTCAGGCGAAGGATGCAGCGGCAACCTACGGGCTGGTAGAACGGGCCTTTGAGGAGTTCGCGCTCTGCCGTCCGCGTCCCAAACATATACAGGTGCCGATCGCACAGCTGCAGGCCGAGGCCCCACCTGCGCCTTTCCCAAATCAGCCGGCGTTGCAGATCAAGGTGGGGCCGCCGGATGTGGCCCCGGTTCTGTCGCTGCTCAATATCGCGCGGCGGCCATTATTCATTCTGGGTGGAGGATGTCGGTCGAACCTGTGGCGGCAAATCCTGACGCAACTGGGCGCGGCCTGTTTCACAACCTATGCCGGGCGTGGGCTTGTGGGGTGTGATTACGCGCTGGATTTTGGATCGATGTTGCCCCGGCCGGGCAGCGCCGAGGTGATCGGCTCGGCCGATCTGGTCGTGGTCGTTGGGGCCGAACTGGGTGAGGTCGATCTGTGGCGGCAAGAGTTGGGCCACACCGCCACCATGGTGCGTGTCGATCTGGACCCTGAAGCGCTGTCGGACCAGCACCGTGCCGCGGTTAAATTACGGGCGGATGGCGAGAGCTTTGCCCATGCTCTGTGGGCCGCTGCCGAAACCATTCGACCAGCCACCGGTTGGACTGAAGAGGAAGTGCGCGAAACGCGGGCGCGCTGGCGTGCCGAAGTGGATGCGGAGCGACCAGGGATCGTACCTGTCGCGGATGCGCTGCGGGCGGCCATGCCTGCCGACACGATGATCTATTCGGATATGACCCAGTTCGCCTATGCCGCGAAAGAGATCTGGGACATGGCCTTTCCCTATCATTGGCACCATCCGACCGGGTTTGGCACATTGGGCTACGCTCTGCCTGCCGGGATCGGCGGGGCGGTGGCACGGCGGGGCAAGCCAACTGCCGTGATCGCAGGGGATTACGGGTTCCAATACACGATGCAGGAGCTTGGCGTCGCGGTGGAACTGGGCCTGCCGCTGCCGATCATCCTGTGGGACAATGGCAAGCTGAAAGAGATCGAAGACAGCATGGTCCGTGGTCAGATCGCACCCAATGCGGTCGTGGCATGCAACCCGGATTTCTGCAAGCTGGCCGAGGCCTTTGGCGCGCTCTCCGCCGCGCCCAAAACGCTGGATGATATGCAGGCTGCGGTTCGTGAGGCGTTTGAGGCCAGGGTGCCTACATTGATCCGGGTGACGCCGGATATCCTCTGAGCTCATGATTAAGGCGCCGCACCGGGGTGCAGCGCCTTGTCATTGATCCGAACGGTTCAGTCCCAGCAGTGCACCAGCACGGTCATACCGTTTGCACGACGGCTCAGCTCATTTGGTGAGATCCGGGTGGTCGACTGCGTTGGCTGGCCCGAGATTCCCGCCTTGGTCAGAACTTCGGTCAAGCGTTCCACATTGGCCGCGAGGCTGACGGAGCCGGGCAGGGTGCGTCCATCATTCGGGGCGGGCAACAACATGCCGACCACGCTGCCGCTGTCGTCGAAGATGGGCCCGCCAGCATCGCCGGGCTGAGCGGCCAAAGCCAGACGTTTGACGCCGTCTTCACCGTTCAGACCGCGAACATCTGCAATCTGGCCATAAGTCAGCGTCGGAGCCCCCAGAGCGCCCTCGTAGGAAAAGCCAGAAACGGCGACCTCGGCCTGAATGCGGGGTTGTTCGGCACTGAACTCGGCGACGCTGATCGGGACGAGCACCTGGCTGGGGCGCAAAACAGCGACCCCCAGATCGGCATCCTGCCATGTGATCTGAAGATCCTGATCGTCGCCCAGCGTAATGCGGGTGCAGTTATCAACAGCCTCGGTAACGGTCAGCACCGAACCACTGGTGTCAGCGAAAAAGCCGGATCGCGACAGGCGGGGTTTGCGGATTTGCAGGCCCGAGACCAGATCGATGCGCTGTTCTGCATCCGCGCCTGCACCCGCATCCAGCACGGCATCGGTGGTGGTCAGGCTGGCGCGCATCGCGGCCAGAACCCGCGCATGGCGCGCGTCGTCGCCTTCGGGCCAGACAAGGGTGAAGCCCTTGATCTTGCCGTCTTTCAGCGCCGCTTGGGTATATGAGACGATCCCATCGCCACGCCCTTCGATGCTGAAGCTGTTGCCGCGCAACGCCCGTTCACCCTGCAATGGTACGATTTCGAGGGATTGCATCACCTCGTACAGCGCGCGCAGGGTGGCGGGCGACCCTTCCTGAGAGATCAGCAGCGCACTGGCGTTCAGGTCGGATGTGGGTTTGAAATGGGCAAACGGGGCCTCGTAGCGGTCGAAACCAAGCACGCCCAACGGCATGTCCAGTTCGATGCCGGCCCGCGTGTCGGCGTGGCGCTCCATCCCGACGCTGATCAGCGGGGCGTTGTAGTCGTCCAGCAGGGCCTTGCGTTGCAGGGTGGTCAGAACGCCTGTGGCCTCATATCCGTTGAAGCGTTGCCAGTCGCTCATCGAGCGGCGGGTGCCCTGGCCAAACGCGCCGTCAATGGTCGAGCTGTAGAAGCCGGCTGCCTGCAGTGCGGTCTGCAGGTCCTTGCGCTCTTGTGCGGTCAACAGACGCTCACCCTGTAGCGCCTGCGCGCGGGTTTCGTCGGCGGTCTGCGGGGTCAACCCGGCCTGCGATTGGTCCGCTTGCGGTTCGGGCTGTATCTGAGGGGCGATCACGCCGCGGTTCAGGACATTGGCACCGATCGGCCAGAATTGTTGGCCCAGAGTGTTCGAGAACGCGATGAAACTGTCGGACGGAATTTGCCGCTCGGTCCGGTAGACGCGCAGAACCTGCTCGGCATCGTCGCGCAAATATGGACCGATAACAATGGCATACCAGCCACTGTTCAGGCGAAAGCCGTTCACGTCGGGCAGAGAGTTTGCATAGACTTGCGCCCGTTGCTGCGCTTCGCGCAGCGAGGGCTGCGCTTCGACCTGTACCCAGACGCCAGCGTCTTGCTGGGCGAAAGCGGCGCGCAGGCCGAAGAGAAAAAAGAACGTCAAAACCGTAAATACGCGTGTCATTGGCTGCCCGTGTTCTGCAGTGTTATTACTTTCGCGCAGATTACGCGGAATCACGGTCCGATTGCCATGCCCCGAATACGGGGAATTCTGGGTGTGGCTGCGCAGTGACAGCGCGAGACCCAAGGCCCGTTGACGACCCTTGGTGCCTTGCATAGGAAGGGTCGAACCCACCGGAACAGGACGCGGGGGCGTCCAAAGGGAATGACATGACCGAACCGTCCAGCGCACCACGTTCATTTCAGGAAATCATCCTGCGGCTTCAGACCTATTGGGCCTCAAAAGGCTGTGCGATGCTGCAACCTTATGACATGGAAGTCGGGGCCGGGACATTCCATCCGGCGACGACCCTCAGGGCGTTGGGATCAAAAGCCTGGGCGGCAGCCTACGTTCAGCCCTCGCGGCGTCCGACCGACGGGCGGTACGGTGAAAACCCGAACCGGTTGCAGCATTACTATCAATATCAGGTGCTGATCAAACCCAGCCCTCCGAACTTGCAGGAGCTGTATCTTGGCTCGCTCGAGGCCATCGGTATCGATATGGATCTGCATGATATTCGGTTCGTCGAAGATGACTGGGAAAGCCCGACGCTTGGCGCCTGGGGCTTGGGTTGGGAGGTCTGGTGCGACGGCATGGAAGTCAGCCAGTTCACCTATTTCCAGCAGGTCGGTGGTTATGATTGCAACCCGGTTTCGGGTGAGCTGACTTACGGGCTGGAGCGTCTGGCGATGTATATTCTGGGCATCGACCATGTGATGGACATGCCCTTCAACGATCCGCAATCGCCCAGCCCGCTGACCTATGGCGACATCTTCAGGCAGACCGAAGAGGAGTATGCCCGCTGGAACTTTGACGTGGCCAATACCGAGGTCCTGCTGCGCCATTTCGAAGAGGCTGAAGCCGAATGTGCCACCATACTGGCGCAGGAACATGACGATCCCAAAACCGGCAAACGTATCGTGATGGCGCATCCGGCGTATGACCAGTGCATCAAGGCCAGCCACATCTTCAACCTGCTCGACGCGCGGGGGGTGATCTCGGTCACTGAACGGCAAGCCTATATCGGCCGCGTGCGTTCGTTGGCCAAGCAATGTGCAGATGCGTTCGTGCAAACCGAGGCCGCCGGGTACGAGGCCTGATGCGTGCGCGTTCAGGCCAACCCGGGCAGAAGTGCCTTGAGGCCGTCCGCGATCATGCTGATTGCGATGGCCGACAGGATCATGCCCATAAAGCGGCTCATGATCACGCGGGCGTTGTCCGACAGCCGATCGGCCAGCCAGGCGGCGTTCCAGAAGGTCACCAGAAGCAGGGCGACAACGATCAGGAAAACGCCCGCATAGACAATGGCTTCGACCGGGGTCTTGATGTGATGTGCGTAGAGGATCAGGGTTGTGATCGTGCCCGGACCGACCAGAATTGGGAATGCCAGCGGGTAGAAGGCCACCGTATCGGGTTCTGGGTAAGCATCCTTTTCCCCGGCAGTGCCGTGGTGCGAACTGCTTTCATTGCCATTCAGCATGTTCAGGCCGATCATCATCACCACCAAGCCTCCCGCGACACGCAGATCATCGACGCTGATGCCAAACAGGCCCAGCGCCTGGCTGCCAATGGCGGCAAACGCGCCGCCCAAAATGACGCAATACAGCGCGGTCTTCAAAGCAATCTTGCGTTGATCCGCTGCGGTCAGGCTTTGCGTGACGCTCAGGAACACGGGCAGATTGGTGATCGGGTTCATGATCGCGAACAAGGCGCCGAAGAATCCGACGGCCAAAGTGGAATCCATTGGAGTAACCTCGTATCAGCCCGTAATAGACTGAAACCTGTCCTATTTTCCGCGAACATGAAAGAGGCGGCGTAAGAGATGACTGGAAAACTGTTGGCGCTGATCCTTCTGTTCTCTGCTGTGCTGGCGGGGGCGGGCATGTATTACCTCCAGATTTATGGCTTCTACTACGATGTTGAGCCACAGCCGGGGCAGGATGTGGTGTTGATGGCACGCGGGGGCGACAGCCCGGAGCCGATCGACTACACCGCGTTTCAGGCGATTGATGCGGACAGTTCCCCGATCCGGTACCGCGCCTGTTTTGAGACCGATCTGATGCCGGATAAGATGGCCGGTTTTGTCACTGTCGACGATCCAGAACCGCTTACCGCGCCGGGATGGTTTGACTGCTACGATGCCGTTGTTCTGGCGGATGCGCTGAAATCCGGGCAGGCGCAGGCCTTCATGGGGATCAAGAACGTCCACTTTGGCGTTGATCGCATCGTGGCGGTGACGCAGGACGGCAAGGGGTACGTCTGGCACGCGCTGAACAATTGCGGCGAAAAGGCTTATGACGGGACGGTCGTGGGCGAGGAATGCCCGCCAAGACCTCAGGACTAGCACGCATGGGGTTTGTCATCGAGATCCCGGATTTTCTGACCGCCACCTTGGGCTTCGCGGTCTACCTGCTGGGGGCCGAGATCAATGCCCGGGTCGCAACCTTGCGAAGTTTCAACATCCCCGAGCCGGTGACCGGCGGGTTGTTGGCCTCGCTTGTGGTGCTGCTGCTTTATCTGACCTTCGGGGTCGAGCTGTCCTTTGGCTTGTCGGCGCGGGACTTTCTGCTGGTGCTGTTCTTTGCCGGAATCGGATTGAATGCCCGGTTGGCGGATTTGATCGAAGGTGGCAAACCATTGCTATTGCTGCTGATCCTGACGCTTTTGACGATCATTGCGCAGAACCTGATTGGTGCAGGAGGGGCGGCGCTGTTCGGTTATCCGGCACAGGCCGGCGTTTTGTTCGGATCGGCTGCGCTGATCGGCGGGCACGGGACCGCGATTGCATGGGCACCGGATGTTGCGCAGGCAACGGGTCTGGAGGGCGCCACCGAGCTGGGCGTGGCTGTGGCAACGCTGGGTCTTGTGCTGGCCGCGCTGGTCGGGGGACCGGTTGCGCGTCTGCTGATCGAAGGGCGGAACCTCAGCCCGAGCCGCCCGGATGAAGAGCTCACCGTTGGCCTGCCGCAAGAGGACGACAAGAAGTCCGAGATCGATCATCTGATGGTCATGCGGGTGCTGCTGCATCTGAATCTGGCCATCATCTCGGGATATGTCCTGAGCGAGGTGATCAGTGCGGCCGGGCTGAAGCTGCCGCTCTTTGTGCCCTGCTTGATCATGGGCATCGTCATCGCCAATCTGCGTGCCGCGCTGGCGCCCGGCGCAAAGCCGGTTTCGCGGACACCGTCACTGGCGCTGATCTCGGAATTCTCGCTGGGCGCGTTTCTGGCGATGTCGTTGATGAGCTTGCAACTCTGGACCATAGCAGAACTGGGATTGGCCATTGCCGTGATCATGACTGCGCAGACGTTGTTTGCTGTGGTCTTTGTGCTGTGGGTCCTGTTCCCGTTGATGGGATCGAATTACCGTGCCGCCGTTCTGGCCGCCGGGTTCGGGGGCTTCGCCCTGGGGGCAACCCCCACCGCCATCGCCAATATGACCGCCGTCACCAAGCGATATGGCCCGTCGCCTATTGCCTTTATCGTGCTGCCCCTTGTATCCGCCTTCTTTGTGGACATTGCCAATGCCATCGTCATCCAGACGATCGTCAATTTCTAAGGACCGACTATGCCCGACCTGCTGATCGAACTGTTTTCCGAAGAGATCCCCGCGCGGATGCAAGCCCGGGCCGGTGAGGACCTGAAAAAGCGGATCACCGATGGTTTGGTCGAGGCTGGTCTGACCTATGCCTCTGCCGCTGCGCTGACCACGCCGCGCCGCCTGACTCTGGCGGTCGAAGCGTTGTTGGCGGAAAGCCCCACTATTCATGAGGAACGCAAGGGCCCCAAGGTTGGTGCGCCCGACAAGGCCATCGAAGGCTTCCTGCGCGGCGCCGGTCTGACCCGCGACCAGTTGGAGGAACGCGAGACACCGAAAGGTGCCGTGTATTTCGCCATGATCGAAAAGCCAGGCCGCCCAGCGGCCGAGATTGTGGCCGAGGTGCTTGAGGCGACGATTCGAAACTTCCCCTGGCCCAAATCGATGCGCTGGGGCAGTGGGTCGCTGCGTTGGGTGCGACCTTTGCATTCGATCCTGTGTATCCTCAGCGATGAGGCGGGCGCGCAGGTCGTGCCGCTCGAGGTCGAGGGTGTCGCATCCGGCGACACCACCGAAGGCCATCGTTTCATGGCTCCGAACCGGTTCGCTGTCACCTCGTTTGAGGATTACGCCACCAAACTGAGGCGCGCCTATGTGCTGCTGTCACCCGCAGAACGGGCCGAGCATGTCTGGAACGACGCGCAGAACCTGGCCTTTGCCGCCGGGCTAGAGGTGGTCGAGGACAAGGGCCTGCTGACCGAGATCGCGGGGCTGGTCGAATGGCCGGTGGTGCTGATGGGGCAGATCGACGATGAATTCCTCGACCTGCCGCCCGAGGTGCTGCAAACCTCAATGAAGGAACACCAGAAGTTTTTCTCGGTCCGCAATCCCAAAACAGGCCGGATCGAGCGGTTTATCACCGTCGCCAATCGCGAAACCGCCGACAATGGCGCGACGATTCTGGCGGGCAACCAGAAGGTGCTGTCGGCCCGTCTGGCCGATGCCAAGTTCTTCTGGGAGAATGACCTGCGTATTGTCAAATCCGATGGGTTTGAGCCGTGGGTGAAAAAGCTGGATGCGGTGACTTTCCATGCCAAGCTGGGCTCGCAAGGTGAGCGGGTGAACCGCATCGCCGCTTTGGCGCATGAGCTGGCCCCGATGGTCGGCGCTGATCCGGCGCTGGCGATGCAGGCGGCGCAGGGATGCAAGGCGGATTTGTCGTCCGAGATGGTGTTCGAGTTCCCCGAGTTGCAGGGCCTCATGGGCCGTTATTATGCCGATGCAGCCGAGCTACCCGCCGAAGTGGGGCTGGCGAGTGAAGAGCATTACTCGCCATTGGGTCCATCCGATGACGTGCCAACTGCCCCGGTCTCAGTGACGGTGGCGCTGGCGGATAAGCTGGACACGCTGACAGGGTTTTGGGCGATCGACGAGAAGCCGACCGGATCGAAAGACCCGTTTGCCCTGCGTCGCGCGGCGTTAGGGGTTATTCGGCTGATTTTGGATAACGATCTGCGCCTGAAACTGGATCGCTTTTTTGATCTGCAGCTGGTGCGTGCCGAGGCGGCGATGAATGAGAACCTGCCTGCGGAGAATGTCGATGATCTGCTTGAGGAAATTGCGGATCACGGTGTTTTTGGCGCCGCTTTTCAGGCAGTTAAGGAAAAGATCAGCGGTTCGCCGGCTGCGGAATTTTTGAATCTGGAAGGGAAGATACCGGATGCGTCTGTTGACCTTCTCTCTTTCTTTCATGACCGCCTCAAAGTCTTCCTGCGCGACGAAGGTATCCGTCACGACATCATCGACGCTTGCATCGCGATGGATGGCAATGACGACCTCAGCCTGCTGGTCAAACGTGCCCGCGCTCTGAATGCGGTGATCGCAACCGAGGATGGCGAAAATCTCGTGCAGGGGTTCAAGCGGGCCAATAACATTCTGACGCAGGCCGAGGAAAAGGATGGCGTCGAGTATTCCTATGGCGCGGATGTGAAATTCGCCGAGACCGACAGCGAGAAGGCCCTGTTTGCGGCGTTGGAGCGTGCGCAGGCGCAGATCAATCCGGCGCTGAAATCCGAGGATTTCCCGGCGGCCATGGCTGCCATGGCCGCGCTGCGGGCTCCGGTCGATGCATTCTTTGAGGATGTGCAGGTCAATACCGACAATGACATTCTGCGCCGCAACCGGTTGAACCTGCTGAGCCAGATCCGCCAGGTCTGTTCTAGCGTTGCGGATCTGACCCGGATCGAGGGATAACGCTCTTGCGCCAAAGGCGCAGGGGCTTATGCTGCGGTGAAATCAAAAGGTGCCGCAGTGCAGAATAATACCCAGACCACGCTCATCACGCCCAAAGCGCCCGTTGCCGCCAACACCCATGGCGGGCGGGCCAAATGCCTGCAACGGCTGGTCCGGCTGGAGATGCCGGTCCCGCGTACGGTGGCGCTGTCCTTTGACGCGGTGCAGCGTATTGCCGATGGGCACATCCCGGACATAGCCGCCATTCTGGATCAGTTCGATGACGATGCGTTGCTGTGTGTGCGGCCCAGCTCGGAAGACCCCGATTGGGGCGGACCGGGTGCTGTGCTGAATATCGGGATGAACGACGCCCGCTATCTGGACCTGTCCGCGGACATGGGCGCGGATGCGGCGGCGGCGCTCTATCTGCGGTTCGTGCAAAGCTATGCGATCCATGTGGCGCGTCTGGATGCGGATGTCTTCGATGATATCGAGGCCGATGGGCGCGAGGGGTTGAGCCTGTCGCTGCGCGCCTACGAAGATGAAACGGACGAAGCCTTTCCGCAGGATCGTGGCGAACAGCTGGTGGGCGTTCTGCGGTCAATGGCACGGGCGTGGGATGGCACCTCGGCGCGGCTGTTGCGGCAGGCCCAAGGGGCACCGGCGGATGCCGGTCTGGGTCTGGTGATACAAGAGATGATACCGGGTGTCGGGCAGGGCGAATGCGGCTCGGGCGTTCTGCAATTGATCGACCCCGCGACCGGGATGCCGCAGATCACGGGCCGATATCTGAGCCAGAGCCAGGGGCGCGACGCGCTGGGCGAGGGGGTCTCGGCGTTGTACCTGGAAAAGGATGAGCGGGGGCGCTCGCTGGAGGATGTGGCCCCCGAGGTTTTCGACGATCTCAAGTCCCACGCGGCATTGATGCGGGAAAAGCTGCGGGAAGAGATGCAGGTGGAGTTCGTGGTCCAGGATGGCCACGTGCACATACTGGACGGAGTGCGCGTCCAGCGCGGCTCGCGCGCGGCGATGCGGATTGCGGTGCGGCTGGCGGAAGACGGAATTATCACGCCACAAGAGGCGGTGATGCGGATTGATCCGCATTCGTTGAACGAGCTGCTGCACCGGCAGGTCCACCCGGAGGCCAAGCGTGATGTGCTGACCACCGGCATTGCGGCAAGCCCCGGTGCGGCAACGGGACAGATCGTGTTCACCGCCGCCGAGGCGCAGGCCAGTGCCGCGCGGGGTGAGCCCTGTATTCTGGTGCGTCGGGAGACGTCGCCCGAAGATGTGCGCGGCATGCACGCAGCGGTAGCGGTGCTGACGGAGAAGGGCGGTATCACCAGCCACGCGGCGGTGATTGGCCGGGGTTTGGGTCTGCCGTGTATTGTTGGCGCATCCGAGATGCGGTTTCAGACCAAGAAGAAAATGCTGACAGCGCCGGACGGGCGGGTGTTCAAGACCGGAGACATTCTGACCATCGACGGCACATCGGGCCAGGTTCTGGCCGGGGAACCCGCTATGCTTGAGGCGGCGCTGGATGATTGTTTTCAGACGCTTATGGGATGGGCCGATGCCGAGCGCGATATCGCCATCCGTGCCAATGCCGATACACCCGCCGACGCGCAGACGGCGCGGAACTTTCAGGCGCAGGGGATCGGCCTGTGCCGGACCGAACATATGTTCTTTGATCCCGGTCGCCTGACCGTTATGCGCGAGATGATTTTTGCGCAGACGCCCTCGGGCCGGGCCGCGGTGCTGGAACGCCTGTTGCCGATGCAGCGGCAGGATTTCGTGCAATTGTTCCGCATCATGGAGGGGCAGCCGGTTTGTATCCGCCTGTTCGATCCGCCGCTGCACGAGTTTCTGCCCACCACGCGTAGCGGACAGCGTGAGCTGGCCGAGGCGCTGGACCTGCCGGTATCCGACGTTGAACGCCGGGTCGAGGCGATGAGCGAATACAACCCGATGCTGGGCCTGCGCGGTGTACGTCTGGGTGTGACCGTGCCGGAGATCTACGACATGCAGGCCCGCGCCATCTTTGAGGCGACGCTGGAGGCCAGCAAAGAGGGCGCACCGGTGGTGCCCGAGGTGATGATCCCGCTGGTCTCGGCCAAGCGTGAGGTTGAACTGGTCAAGGCACGGATCGATGCGGTTGCGGCCGAGGTGGCCACGGAGCGCGGGCAGGAGTTCGATTACCGGCTCGGTGTCATGGTCGAAACCCCGCGCGCCTGTCTGCGCGCAAATGAGATCGCGCCGCATACATCGTTCCTGAGTTTCGGGACAAATGACCTGACCCAGATGACCTATGGCCTGTCGCGCGACGATGCGGGGCGGTTCATGTCCGCTTATGTGCGCTTGGGGGTCTTCAACGAAGACCCGTTTCACGTGCTTGATGGCGACGGGGTGGGAGAATTGTTGAAACTTGGGGCTGAGCGTGGCCGCCAAGCACAACCAGACGTTACACTTTCTGTGTGCGGCGAACATGGTGGCAACCCCGAATCAATTGCCATCTGCCGGGCGCTTGGGTTCGACTATGTGTCCTGTTCCCCCTTCCGGGTTCCCGTCGCTCGGCTGTCTGCCGCTCAACTGGCGATTTCGTCCAAACTTGGGGGTTGACTTGGCCTCAAAGCCCTAAGAATAGTGGGTCAGGGATGGACCTGCAGTTGAAAAAAATCGACTGTACAGGCAAGATTCCACTTGCAATTCTTTCAGAACTGGACGTCTCGCTTCGTCTGGGGTATTAGCCTCGTCGCGCCCGCCGGGGGAGGGTACGGCGCGTAAGTGCCTGTGCGAGGTTATCTGATGAGACGCTACATAGTGGCTGTTGCCGTGTTGGCAGCAACCGTGCTGCCAAGTATGTCCTTCGCTGAGAAGCCGGACAATGACACAACTGCTGACCTGGTTGCCCGTAATGAGTTGCCGGGGCAGAATTTCCGCGATTACCTGAGGCTGTTCAAGCCGCGTAAGGCGCCGGAAAAGATTGAAATCGCCTATACCAAGGATTGGCTGGATCAGCAGCCCAAGGCCAGCGGAGACGAAGATTTCCGTTGTCTGGCCGAGGCGCTGTATTTCGAGGCCCGCGGCGAGAGCGTGCGCGGCCAGTTTGCGGTTGCCGAGGTGATCATGAACCGGGTTGAGAGCGGTCGCTTTCCGGACACGCTGTGCGGCGTGATCAATCAGGGCACCGGCAAGCGCTATCAGTGCCAGTTCACCTATACCTGTGATGGGCACAAAGAAGTCATCAACGAAAAGCGCGCCTATGAGCGCGTGTCCAAAGTTGCCCGCGCGGCGCTTGACGGTATTGCAAAGAAGATGACAGCGGGTGCAACGCACTACCACACCAAAGCGGTGCGCCCGTCCTGGTCGCGGGTCTACAAAGAGACCGCACGGATCGGGGTGCATATTTTTTACAAACACAACTACCGCACCGCGAGCAACTGATTGACGCACCAGCGCTGGAAGGGTGCTGGTGCAGAACGATTTACCACCTATGTTGCGCGCCAGGAGGCCCGCAATGTTGTTTTCACGCAGACAGGTCCTGCAATCGACCCTCGCGTTGGCGATGCTGCCGCGCACGGCACTGGCTTCGGCTGATGCACTGATCGCGCGCCCAGACACTCAGCAGATCGCGCCAGAAGGGTATCCGGCGACCCCTGTCTGGGGCTATGGCGGCGGTGTTCCGGGCCCGGAAATTCGGGTACGTCAGGGTGGACGTGTGCGCAGGACGCTGGTGAATGCGCTGCCTCAGCCAACCACCGTCCACTGGCACGGAATCCGGATCGACAATGCAATGGATGGTGTGCCCGGTCTGACGCAGGACGCGGTGCAAAAGGATTCCAGCTTTGACTATGACTTCGTGGTGCCGGATGCAGGAACCTACTGGTATCACGCGCATAACCGGTCGATGGAGCAAGTGGCGCGCGGGCTTTATGGCCCTCTGATCGTTGATGAGGTCGATGGCCCTGATGTGGATCAGGACCTGACCTTGATGCTGGACGACTGGCGCCTGGATCCCGAAACGGGGCAGATTTCGGATGATTTCGACAATGGTCATGACCTGAGCCATGCAGGTCGGTTGGGCAACCTTGTTACGGTAAATGGACGGTTCGACCCTTCATTTCCAGTTCAGACAGCCGAGCGGCTGCGTCTGCGTCTGGTAAACGCGGCAAATGCCCGGGTCTTCGATGTTGCGCTGGATGGGGTTGCCGGTTGGATTGTGGCGCTTGATGGCATGCCGCTTGCAAAGCCCCTTGCGGTTGAGGAAGCCTTTCCACTCGCCCCCGCGCAACGAGCGGATCTGATTGTGGATGTAACGGCAGAGGCCGGGCAGACCGCAAGCGTTGTCAGCATCGAACGCGATGGGGCCTTTGGTCTGGTCAGATTCGATGTGTCTGGCGTGTCCGCAAACAGTGTGCGCCCCGACATCGTGCCGTTGCCACCCAATCCGGTGCCCGAGATCGATTTGCAGGATGCACCTCTGCACCGAATGACGATGCAGGGCGGGGCCATGCGTTGGCTCGACCATGCAAAGATGGGTGATACCGTGCTTTCCGGTCGGGAGCTGGCCCAGCTGGGGCGATTCTGGGCGCTCAATGGCTATGCCGAACGGCCAGACGATCCGTTTCTGGATATGCGGGTGGGCGAGGTCCATCAGATCGAATTCGTAAACGAAACCGCCTTTCCACATGCGATGCATCTGCACGGGCATCATTTCCGGCTGATCCTGCCGGATGGTGCATTGGGGCCTTGGCGCGACACGATACTGGTCGGGCGCGGGCAGGTCCGGCGCATTGCGCTGGCAGCTGACAATCCGGGAAACTGGTTGCTGCATTGCCATATGCTTGGCCATGCGGCATCGGGCATGATGAGTTGGTTTCGTGTCTCATGACGCCGCATTCGATGACTGGAATGGCGTTTGTTGCGGTGATATATGCCCGCGAAACGCATAATTTGGGCTGATCAGTCCACTGAACCCGAAAAGGTCCGTAGCATGAGCTCTGAAATCCGCCTTGCTTTCGCGCATCCTTCTGAACGGTCCGAAGCAACCGCCGCGCGCGGTCCGCTGGATCGGATTTCGCTGCGCGACCATATCGTCGAGGTCGAGATCGGGGCCTTTCAGGCCGAGCGCGGCACGACGCAGCGTATCTGTTTCAATATCGTGGTTGAGGTGCGCCCGATAAGCGACCCGATTGACGATGATGTGGACCGGATCCTGTCCTATGACCGGGTGACCGAGGCCATTGCCTTTGAGCTTGCCGCCGAGCGGTTGAACCTGTTGGAGACTTTGGCCGATCGCGTGGCCGAGCGAATTTTGCTTGAGCCTCAGGCTGTAAGGGCCTTTGTTCGCATCGAAAAACTGGATCGCGGCCCCGGTGCGTTGGGGGTTGAGATCGTGCGCGGAAAAGATGCGCTGCATCATGACGTGACTGAAGAAGAGCGGCCGCATCCCCGGCTGGTCTTTCTATCGAACGAAGCGATTGCGTCGGATAATCTGACCGGCTGGATCGACCAGTTGGAGAATCGTCAGCGTCCTTTGATCTTATGTGTTGGCGCGTCCGATCTTGCGGTGCCTCAGACCGGCCACGCGATGACTCAGCGCCGGATTGACCTGCTGGCGATCGAACAAAACGCGTGGGTTCTGGCGGCGCGGGATTATCGCTGCGTCGTGGTCTCGACCCGGACCGAGCTGGACTGGGCGATGAAGAATGGCCAGATTTGCGTCTGGGCCCCGTCGAAAATCGTGCTGGATGCGGTGGATGGCCCCTCGGCAGCACCGTCGGATGCGGTGGCGCTGGCTGCGTGGTTTGCGGCAACCTTTGAGGCCAGCGAGATGCTGGTGATCGGTGGCAACCTGCCCGAAGCGCCCAAAACGCCGCTGCGAGCGGTACCGGTGGAACAGGCGCAACTGTGACCGTCTATTACCGACCGCTGGTACAGCACGGAGCGCTGCGCCCGGAAGATGCAGTGCCTTTGGCAGGGCAGGCTTTGTGGTTTACACAGGCCGAACGGTTACAGCGGGGCAAACCCTCTGAAATCGTCGCTGCCCGCAACATACCCGAAGAATATCTGGACCGATTGACCCACCCGCGCGCAGCCATTGCCGGGCTGGATATGGCGCAGCCGCAGATCATGGGCATCCTGAACGCAACGCCAGACAGTTTTTCGGATGGTGGGGTGCACAACACGATCGACGCTGCCCGCGCCGCCGCCACCGATATGGTGGCACACGGGGCCACGATTCTCGATATTGGTGGCGAATCCACGCGGCCCGGTGCAGCGTTTGTGCCCGAAGGCGAAGAGATTGCCCGCACGCGGCCTTTGATCGAGGCGATCCGGGTTGAAACGGATGCTCTGATTTCAATCGACACCCGCAAGGCCAGCGTCGCAAAGGCGGCGCAACAGGGCGGCGCGGGGCTGATCAACGACGTTTCGGGTTTCACCTTTGACCCTCAACTGGCACCGTTCTGTGCGCAGATTGGCGCTCCGGTCTGTGTGATGCATATGCAGGGTGATCCGGCCACGATGCAGGATGACCCGCAGTATGATGACGTGCTGCTGGAGGTGTATGATTTCCTTGCGGCGCAGATTGCGATGCTTGAGGGGATGGGCCTGAGCCGAGAGTTGATCATCGTCGATCCCGGCATCGGATTTGGCAAGAACACCGAGCATAACCTGACCCTGCTGCGCAATCTAAGCCTGTTTCACGGGTTGGGCTGTCCGATCCTGCTGGGCGTATCCCGCAAGGGCATGATCGGGCAGATCGGCAAAGAGCCGCGCAAAGACGCGCGTGCGCCGGGGTCAATTGCGGTGGCACTGGCGGGATTGTCTCAGGGCGTGCAGATTGTCCGCGTACATGACGTGGCCGAGACCGCTCAGGCCTTGCGTCTGTGGGCCGCCGTCCGGTAATCCGGGCACAGAGAATTTCAGGAGATAAGACCAATGCGCAAGCTGTTCGGAACCGACGGGGTGCGGGGCACCGCCAACACGCACCCGATGACGGCGGAAATGGCCTTGCGCATTGGGGCAGCCGTGGGCCGGTATTTCCGTCGCGACGCTTCGGGCGTGCACCGGGTTGTTATCGGCAAGGACACGCGGCTGTCGGGCTATATGCTGGAAAATGCGCTGACGGCGGGGCTGACCTCGACCGGAATGAACGTGCTGCTGCTGGGGCCGGTGCCCACTCCGGCGGTCGGGTTGATGACGCGGTCAATGCGGGCGGATCTGGGCGTGATGATCTCGGCCAGCCACAACCCGGCCGAAGACAACGGGATCAAGTTTTTCGGCCCCGATGGATTCAAGCTGTCCGATCAGGCCGAAATCGAGATCGAGCAACTGATTGAACAGGGCGTGAGCCCGGCGCAGGCACAGAACATCGGGCGCGCCCGTCGGGTCGATGACGCGCGGTTCCGCTATGGCGAGCGGGTAAAATCCTCGCTCCCGCGCGACGTGCGGCTGGACGGCCTGAAGGTGGTGATTGACTGCGCCAATGGTGCAGCGCACCGCACCGCGCCCGAGGTGCTGTGGGAGCTTGGTGCCGACGTGATACCGATCGGGACGGCACCGGACGGCAAAAACATCAACCGGGGCTGCGGGTCCACGCAGCCCCGGATCGCTGCAGAAACAGTGGTGGCCCATGGCGCGGATGTCGGGATTTGCCTGGACGGCGACGCCGACCGTGTCGTCGTGATCGATGAAACCGGAAAGGTCGCGGATGGCGACCAGTTGATGGCGCTTTTGGCCTCGGCCTGGTCCAAAGCGGACCGGCTGAAAGGTGGTGCCCTGGTGGCGACGGTGATGTCGAACCTTGGGCTGGAACGGCATCTGGCCGGGCAGGGGCTGCGGCTGGAACGTACGGCGGTTGGCGATCGCTATGTCGTCGAAAGGATGCGCGCGGGTGGCTTCAATCTGGGCGGTGAGCAATCAGGCCATATCGTGATGAGCGACTATGCCACCACCGGGGACGGGCTGATGGCGGGTCTGCATTTTCTGGCCGAGATGGTGCTGTCCGAGAGGAAAGCCTCAGAGTTGTCGCATCAGTTCGAAACGGTTCCGCAACTGCTCAAGAACGTGCGTTTCGCTGCCGGTCAGGCTCCGCTGGAGGCGGCCAACGTCAAAACGGCGATTTCCGAGGCCGAGGCGCGTCTTAACGGGCAGGGCCGCCTGCTGATCCGCAAATCCGGGACCGAGCCGCTGATCCGGGTGATGGCAGAATGCGAAGATGCCGTGCTGCTGACTAAGGTGGTCGACGGCATTGTGGCCGAAGTTGAGGCGGTCGCGAGCTAACGCCCGATCAGCATTTTGCGCAGGCTGAACCACTGGCTGATGGCGAGGCCGGTTAGGATCATGCTCAGCGCGATATAGAAACGCAGCGGCAGCGCCTCGGACAGGATCCAAGCGCCGAAGACCATTGACCAGATGGGCACCTGATAATTCACCAGTGTCATGAACACTGATCCCGCGCTGCGGATAATGGCAACACGCAGCAATGTGGCAAAGGCGGTCGGGATCAGGCCCAGCGTAATGATCGCCAGACTGGGGCGGGTGCCCTGCCATGTCGGAAGACCTTCGGTCATCAGCATGATGGGCAGCAGGATGACAGCCCCCACAACCAGCGTCAGCGCTGACAGGGTGACCGGGTCAATCGGGGGACAGCGGCGGGTAAAGATCGACGCGCAGGCATAGCAGAGGGCTGCTCCGACGCAGGCCAGTTGTGCCAACGGCTCCGCCCCCTGGCCCAGATTGGCCAGACCGGGGCCGATCAGCACAAGCGCGCCGGAAAACCCCAGCGAGACCCCGAACAGACGACGCAAATTCAGCGGCTCGTCCGAAAAGAAATGCGCCAGAGGCAGCACCATCAACGGGACTGCCGCCATCGACAGGCCTGCAAATGCGGAAGGCACGTATTGCTGACCCCAGCTGAGCAGGACAAAGGGCAGGGCGGTTGACAGAACGCCAATCACGATGATCGACCACCAAAGCGCCCCGCCTCCGCCGGGCAATCTGCGGCCCGTGGCGCGCATCAACAGCAACAGCGTGACCGCACCCAAGGCGGTGCGGGCAGTGGCGACGGTCACCGGACCATAACCCTCTAGCGCTATGGCGACGACCATGAACGTAGCGCCCCAGATGAGGCCAAGAGTGATGACGCAGCTCCAGTCGCGGTGATCGGGTTGTTTAACCATTCCATCCCCTTATCCCGGAGATTTGGCGGTGTCACCCGGTGATCTTGACCTAATGTAAGTTTACGCTTACCGTTAGTTATGGCTTACCAAGATACTTTTTCAGCTTTGGGCGATCCGACCCGACGGCATGTGTTCGAAGCGGTTTCCACTCAGCCGCGGGCCGTGGGGGAACTGGCCGCAGAGCTGCCTGTCAGTCGTCCCGCGGTCTCGCAGCATTTGAAGGTGCTTGCGGATGCCGGGCTGGTGACATGCCGCACCGAAGGGACGCGTCGGATCTATGCGGCACGGCCCGAAGGGCTCGCGGAAATACGTGCCTGGTTGGAGCAGTATTGGTCGGACGCTTTGGAGAGTTTTGCAGCAGAGATTGACGAAGGCGTTCGAGATTCATGACTGACCCCATCATCAAAACCGTGATTGTGAACGCGACGCCAGAGCACGCATTTGATGTATTCGTCAATCGGATCGCAAAATGGTGGCCATTGGAGGGCCACGCCGTGTCAGCCTCAAAAGGAAAGCCCGCACTTGCCGTCACGATTGAGCCGCATGTGGGCGGCGCGGTCTATGAGACCATGTTTGACGGCAATCGTTCCGATTGGGGTAAAGTGCTGGTGTTTGAGGCTGGAAGGCGGTTGGCGTTCAGCTGGCATCCCGGCACCAACTCAGCTCGCCCGACGCAGGTTGAGGTTGACTTTGAAAGTGACGGCGACGCGCGAACCAAAGTTACGCTGACCCACTCAGGATGGGAGCAGTGGGCCGATGCGGCACCCGAGAAGCGTGGCGGCTATGACACCGGATGGGACTATGTCCTGGGCGAATGCTTCGTTAACGAAGTTTCCAATTAAAAAGGGCGGCCTTAGGGGCCGCCCTCTCGCTGACAGAAGTCAAGCTTAGAGAAATTTGCGGTTTACCTGAATCGAAATTTGCTGCCTCTCCCTTCGGTCGAACGCAGATTTCGATGAATCAGTCTCAGCAAAACCGCAAAACTTCTTAGTTCTTTTCCTTGTCGACCATCTTGCCGGCCGAGATCCAGGGCATCATGCCGCGCAGTTTGGCACCGGTTTCTTCGATCATGTGCTCGTCATTGGCGCGACGCGACGCTTTGATGGTCGGCTGGCCGACAGCGTTTTCCAGCATGAAGTCACGAACGAACTTGCCCTGCTGGATATCGTTCAGAACCTCTTTCATACGCGCCTTGGTCTCGTCGTATTTCAGGATACGCGGGCCGGTGACGTACTGGCCGTATTCGGCGGTGTTCGAGATCGAGTAATCCATGTTGGCGATGCCGCCTTCATAGATCAGGTCAACGATCAGCTTCACTTCGTGCAGACACTCGAAATAGGCCATTTCGGGCGCGTAGCCAGCCTCGACCAGAGTTTCAAAGCCGCAGCGGATCAGTTCGACCAGACCGCCGCACAGAACGGCCTGTTCGCCGAACAAGTCAGTTTCGCACTCTTCGCGGAAGTTGGTTTCGATGATGCCCGAACGGCCGCCACCGATGGCCGAGCAGTAGGACAGGCCGATTTCCAGCGCTTTGCCGGTTGCGTCATTGTCAACAGCCACCAGGCAAGGCACGCCGCCGCCTTTGGTGTATTCGCCACGCACGGTGTGGCCGGGGCCTTTGGGGGCCATCATGATGACATCGACGCCTTCTTTCGGCTCAATCAGGCCGAAATGCACGTTCAGGCCATGAGCGAAAGCGATGGCTGCGCCCGGCTTGATGTTGTCATGCACGTATTTTTTGTAGGTCTCGGCCTGCAGTTCGTCGGGCATGGTGAACATGATGACATCACACCAGGCCGCTGCTTCGGCGATGCCCATGACCTGCAGACCTTCGGCTTCGGCTTTTTTGGCGGATGCCGAGCCTTCGCGCAGGGCGACGACCAGGTTTTTCGCGCCCGAATCGCGCAGGTTCAGCGCATGTGCGTGACCTTGCGAGCCATAGCCCAGAATGGCCACTTTCTTGTCTTTGATCAGGTTGATATCGCAATCGCGATCGTAATAGACGCGCATTTAGCCGGTCCTTTCTGTTTCGATTGCTGTGCTTCTATCTTGCGCGTTTGCTATTGGCGATAGGGTTGGGATCGAGTATTTGAGAAAAAGGCGAAGAGTTATTCGTTTGTTGATAGATAAGTGAAAAAATCATGCTTGATGACGTTGACCGGCGTATCCTTCGCAATTTTCAGGCCGAACCGAGCCTGACGACGGCGGAACTGGCCGAGCGCTGCCGCATCAGTGCAGGCGTCTGCTGGCGGCGGATCGAGAAGATGCAGGCCGCAGGGGTGATTGAAGGGCAGGAAGCTGTGATTGACTGGGCCGCCTTGGGCTATGCCGTCGAGGTTTCGTTGCGGATCACTCTGGACAAGACGCAGGCACGGGCCTTTGACGATTTTACTGCGGCGGCCCGAGAGGTTGCCGAGGTGATCGAGATTCAGACCTTTCTGGGCCGCGTAGATGTGCGGCTGTCGGTGCTGGCGCGGGATATGCCGCATTATCAGCAGGTGTATCGCGACCGCATTCTGACCTTGCCGCATATCGCCGATATCGAGGCCCTGATGCATATCGCGCGGGTCAAGCGAGATGAGGTGTTGCCGGTATGATCGAACTGGATGAGATTGACCGCAAGATTCTGCGCGCCCTTGTGCAGGATGCGACCCAAAGTGCAGGCGCGTTGGGGCGTCGTTTTGGGCTGTCGCAGCCCGCAACGTGGCGGCGAATACGCAGGCTGGAAGAAGCGGGTGTGATCAAGGGACGGCGGCTGCGTCTGAATGCCGAAGCCCTGGGCTTTGGTGTGACTGTGTTCCTTGGCGTGAAACTGGCGCGCAAGGGGCAGGTCAGCCTCGAGGATTTCGAGCGCGCCGTCAGTGCCATCCCCGAAGTTCAGACCGTTGAGCATGTGCTGGGGCTTTATGACTATCGCCTGCGCGTCGTGGCGCGGGATCTGGCCGATTTCGAACGGGTGTTGCGGCGACGCGTAATGACTCTGCCGGGGGCCGGAGAGGTCGAGGCCAATGTTCTTCTGAGCGAGGAACGTTTGACGGGACCGATCGGCTGAACTCGATCAGTATTTGGTACGGATCCGGAACCCTGGATGATGTGTCATGCGGGCGAATGTCATGGGTTCGCCATCTTTCCACGTGGTTCGTTCTAGCTGGATCATGGAAGTTCCGGTGGTTGTGCCCATGAAATCGGCCAGTCGGCTGTCAGCGGAAATGGCGCAAAAGGCGATCTCGGCCTCGGTAAACGGAGCTGCGTTCAGCAGCCATTCATGTGGGCCGCTGTTTTTGAGATCGGCATTTTCGACCTCTGGCACGGCTTCGATATTGATCCAGCGTTCCTCAAGCTGGAAGGGACGGTTGTCGGCATAATGCATGCAGATCACATGCAAAACACGCGCGTCGGGCGCGACATTCAGTTGCGATGTCAGCCAGCCGGGGCTGTAGACCACGTTCCGTTCCACCAGCGCATAGCGATATGCGGAATTCTGGTTTTCGACCGCCTGGCGCGCCAGCGATATTTCAAGCTTGGCCTGTTTACGCGGCTCTTTCTTGACGCGTGTCCCGCTTTTGCGCTTTCGCTCAACAAAACCCTGTTCGGCCAATTCCCGCAGCGCGCGGTTTACCGTGGCACGGGCGCAACTGAACTCTTCCGCCAACTGCGTTTCGGTGGGTAGAAGCGTGCCCTGTGGCCAGATGCGGGATTCGATCCGACGTTTGACTTCGTCCCGGACGACTTGAAAACTAATCCGCTTTTGCGCTGTCACGAGTTGAATTATCCGTTCTTGTTCAAAGTGAGTTTATCTGTTCAGAAACACGTCAGGGTGTAAAGTCAAGGTGACACTGATTGGCGTCATTTCTTCCATTTGTTGCATGCAAATTATCAAAGTAAAACCAGAGGTTGCGATTGACTTTGCGTCAACTACGCCCTTGGATTGGCGCTTTACCGAAGGCCTGAGACAAGGCAAAAACAACAGAGCAATGGAAAGGACGCAAAATGCCCGCACTGCTGGAAACTGTTGACCCCAATGGCCTCGAGGAGTTCTCGGTGGTCTTCACGGATCGCTCGCTCAATCATATGTCCGCAAGCTTTCAGCAGGTTATGCGCGATATCTCTGGAATGTTGCGCGAGGTTTATAACGCTGACGGTATTGCGGTTATCCCCGGTGGTGGAACCTATGGGATGGAGGCGGTGGCAAGACAATTTGCGCGCGATGCCAACGTGTTGGTTGTACGCAACGGGTGGTTCTCTTATCGCTGGAGCCAGATCATTGAATCGGGTGCTCTGACAGCCGATACGACAGTGCTGAAAGCCCGTGAGACCGGTAATGCCAGCCCGTCACCTTTTACGCCTGCGCCGATTGATGAGGTGGTGGCGACAATCCGCGAACAACGCCCGGATATTGTCTTTGCACCGCATGTCGAAACCGCCGCCGGGGTGATTCTGCCCGATGACTACGTGACAGCGATGGCCGCCGCTGCGCATGAGGTTGGCGCGTTGATGGTACTGGACTGCATCGCCTCTGGCTGTGCCTGGGTCGATATGAAAGCGACTGGCGTAGACGTTCTGATATCGGCCCCGCAGAAGGGGTGGAGCGCGACGCCCTGTGCAGGTCTGGTGATGCTGTCCGAACGGGCCGAGGCGCGGCTGGCTGAGACCACATCAGACAGCTTTGCGATTGATCTGAAAAAGTGGCGCCAGATCATGCAGGCTTATGAAAATGGCGGTCATGCCTATCACGCGACAATGCCCACGGATTCGCTGCGCGCGTTTCGCGATACGATGGCAGAGACACGGGCTTACGGGTTCGAGAAACTGCGAGCAGCGCAGTGGGCCTTGGGCGATGGGGTTCGGGCTTATCTGAAAGGTAAGGGTATCATGTCGGTTGCAGCCGACGGGTTCGGCGCCCCCGGTGTGGTGGTCAGCTACACGGGGGATCCCGAGATTCAGAACGGCAAGAAATTCGCTGCTTTGGGAATGCAGATAGCTGCCGGTGTGCCCCTGCAGTGTGACGAACCCGAAGGGTTCAGCACATTCCGCCTGGGTCTGTTTGGTCTGGACAAGCTCTATGATGTCGAAGGCACCATCGCGCGCCTGAAGCGGGTTCTCGATCAGGTGCTTTGACCTGTTGGCGGGCTAAAGCCTGCCCTGCGGACTATCGTACACCCAACCCCATCTGCATCAGTGTTTTGCGCACGGGGGGCAGGGAATAGAGCGCGTTCAGTCCCAAAGCCCGCGCATCGCGCAGAGGTCGCGCCTCGATCATCGAGGCGCGGTTCAACAGGTCGATGCCTTTGACGCGCAACTCGATCTCGGAATGGCGGGCCTTGTGATAGGCTTCCAGCATTTGCGCATCGCCAAGCCCCTCGGGGCGGGCCTGTGCCAGTTCCAACAGGCTGCGCAGATCGCCCAGCGACATATTCAGCCCCTGCGCGCCGATGGGTGGCACTACATGCGCGGCTTCGGCCATCAGGGCGATACGTTCGCCTGACAGGCGTTCCGCCGATTGGCTGATGATCGGCCAGATCGTCCGGCGTGAGGCCAGTTTCAGCGGGCCGAACAAGCCGCATGAACGTTCGGTTATCGCCGCTTCAAACGCCATTTCGTCAAGATTCAGCAATTCAACCGCGCGCGGGCCACGTTCCATCCACACAATCGCGGACGAGGGCTGACCCTGCCAGTCAGGCAGGGGCACCAGCGTGAACGGGCCGCCCGAGCGGTGGATCTCGGTCGAGACATTTTCGTGTGGAACCGGGTGCGTCACCGCAAAGGCCAGCGCTTTTTGTCCATACCGGGTGGTGTGCACATTGATGCCCGCAGCTTCGCGCATGGGGGAGTTGCGGCCATCCGCCGCCACCACCAGTTTGCACCGGATGCGGCTGCCATCGCTCAGACCAACGCGCGCTTCGGCAGTGCGGGTGAACAGGCTGACCGTACCGGTGCCGGGGCGAAAGTCGACATTGGGCAGGTCGACCAGTCGGGCCACCATCTCGCGCCGCAACAGCCAATTGGGCAGATTCCAGCCAAAGGGATGGTCTGAAATATCGGCTGCGTTGAAGTCGCGCACCACGCGGGGTTCCGGAGTATCACCGCCCGCATCCACGATGCGCATGATCTGCAATGGCGCGGCGTGGGCGTCCAGCCGGTCCCAAAGCCCGCATTGCCCAAGCAGCTTTTGAGCGGGTTGCAAGAACGCTGTCGTGCGCAGGTCAGACCCGACCACATCCCGTTCGGTGATCGGAGGGGTGGGGTCGACACAGACCACGTCGAACCCGGCGGCTCCAAACGCGGCGGCTGCGGTCAGTCCGGCGATACCGCCACCGGAAATCAGGATGTCACAACTGTCAGTCATGGCGCGAGCCTTTCAGATATTGCGCAGACCCTAGTGCCGTTGCGCGGCAAGCGCCAAGTGACATCCTGTCCCGTGTCTCAACCGCGAGAAATCAGGATGAGGATGAGAAACATCACTGGTACCATCGCCAGCGCGGGCAGATACAGGCCCGGCAGGCCAAACAGCATGATCGAGCATCCCCACATGCTAAAGAGCGCGGCGGCGGTATAATACCAATCCTCCGCCGCTCCGTTTGCGGCGTCACGGGCCATCCAGCCGAGCAGGGGGATGGCAAAAAACAGGCGCTGCCAGATGGGCAGGCGCCGAGTTATCTCGATGGCGCTCATTGGGGATCTCCGGTTCTGTTCGTCGCTGCGCCGCATATAGGTGAGTCTCGGCGCTCTGCGCAGGTGCAGATCGTCGCAGTGCGACACTCAGACCAGGCGGGACAAAAAGGCGGTCAGATCATCCGTGTGATGGTGAATGTGGTCGGCTTCATGCGGGTCTGGCGCGACATGCACCGTGCGCATCCCCATCTCATGCGGAGCGGCGAGATTGCGCGGGTCATCCTCGAACATGGCAGCCCTTTGCGCTAGGATTCCATCCTGCGCAAAGATGGTCTCGAACGCGGCCTTCTGCGGCTTGGGGCGATAGCCTGCATGCTCGATTCCGTAGATTGCGTCGAACATCCCGTCCAGCCCACGCGCCTCCAGAACCCGCTCGGCATAGGGTGCACTGCCATTGGTGTAGACGATGCGTCGACCCGGCAGGGCGCGGATATATGCGGCGAGGTCGGCGTCGGGCTCCATATGGCTCATGTCCACCTGATGCACCGCGTGCAGATAGGGATCGGGATCCAGATCATGTTCGGCCATCAGCCCTGCAAGCGTGGTGCCATATTCGCGCCAATAGTGATGGCGCAGCCGATCCGCCTCGGGTCGGTCGACGCCGATCGCCTGAACCACGTATTCCGTCATCAACACCTCGATCTGATCGAACAGGCGCATATGGGGCGGATAAAGCGTGTTGTCGAGGTCGAACACCCATTGGGTGACGTGTTCAAAGGCAGGCTTAACCATGGTTTGGGTTTAGGGTGGTCGCGGCCTGAATACAATGCCGCACTTGATTGCGAGGGCGTGTGACGGCTAGA
The DNA here is from genome assembly GCA_030426685.1 of Alphaproteobacteria bacterium. Lineage (GTDB taxonomy): Bacteria > Pseudomonadota > Alphaproteobacteria > Rhodobacterales > Rhodobacteraceae > Ruegeria. The sequence goes on along the minus strand of JAUHYC010000034.1, from coordinate 8,746 downwards.
CAGGTCCGAACGAGGAGACAGAACAGCCGATGCCCCAATCCAAACAGTCCAACAAGGACGCCTATACGTTGATACTCGAAGCGATTGATGTGGGCGTCTACAAGCCGGGTGACCGTCTTGTGGAAAGCGAGCTGGCCGAGCGGTTTGGAGTGTCGCGCACCCCGATCCGCGAGGCACTGCAGCGGCTAGAGACACAGTCATTGCTGGAGCGCGACGGCCGGTCGCTGATCGTGGCCTCTCTGGACCACAACCAGATGGCCGAGCTTTATATCGTGCGCCGCGAGCTAGAGGGGCTGGCCGCGCGGTTGGCCGCCAAACACGCCACCCAAGAAGAGATCCGCGTATTGCAGGACATGGTGGCAGCCGATGACGCGCTGGTGAACGACCCACCGGCACTGTCACGCGCCAACCGTCGGTTTCACGAACAGATTCATCTGGCCTCACACAACCGGTACCTGGTGCAGCAGCTTGATCTGGTGCATCGGACCATGGCGCTGATGGCGACTACATCTCTGGCGGCGGAAGGCAGGGGCGAGATTGCCCAGAGCGAGCACAAAGGGATCGTCGAAGCGATTGCCGCACGTGATGAGGAGGCGGCGGCGCAGGCCCTGCAGGATCATATCTCGGTCGCGTTCATGACCCGGCTGAAGCAGGATGCGGTGCGGCGCGAGAAGTAGGCACATCTAGCCCTCCTCGCTAGCGTGGCCGTGCTGGGTTTTGTCCCAGAAGAACGGATCAACCACCAGTTCCCACAAGCCCTTATAGGCGGCCAACACGCCGAGCGGATAATACAAAACCATCGCCGGCACCCATGGTATCAGGAACCGTCGGTTGCCCGCGATGACACCAAGTGTCCCGACCAGAAAGTTGGCGGCTTCGGCGATCAGAAACAGATAGACGCAACCGATTAGAAGATCCGGTGTCATGACAGGCTGGAAAGGGTGTGGCAGGCCCAGAAGGATCAGCCAGAAGGTCCACAAAACAGGCGCCAGAAGGAACTGCCCCAGCGTCCCCAGGAAAAAGGCCTGTACACCGAGGAACCTCAGGAGTCCCAGATCGCGTAGCAACTGGCGCGGCTCACGCATATGCACCAGATAGGTGACCATGAAACCCTTGAGCCAGCGCGACCGCTGCTTGACCCAGGGCCAAGCGCGGAAGTTGGCTTCTTCATAGGTGGCGGTATTCACAATCTCGGTCCGGTATCCGGCGCGGCTGAGGCGCACGCCCAGATCGGCATCTTCCGTAACGTTATGGGCATCCCAACCGCCCAGTTCCAACAGCTTGTCACGCCGAAAGAAAAAGGTGGTCCCACCCAGCGGTACCACGAGGCCCAGCCGGGCGATGCCTTTAAGAATGACTCGGAACCAGCCGCTGTACTCAATAGTGAAGCAGCGGGAACGCCAATTGGTGCGAGGGTTGTAGTAATCCAGAACGCCCTGCAGACAGACGACATCCTCTGGCACGGAGGCGAAATGGCGCGCCACGGTTTCGATCTGATCGGGCAGGGGGGCGTCTTCGGCGTCCCAGACGCCCAAAATCTCGCCCCGGCAGAAATCCAGCGCATAGTTCATGGCGCGGGGTTTGGTGGTCAGATCGCCCATCTGTGGCACTTCAATCGCACGTATCCAACTGGGCAGTTCGACATTTCGAAGGGCGACTTTGGTGACGTCGTCTTTCTCCTCAAGGACCAAAATGACGTCAAGCAGCGCCTTGGGATAGGTCAGCCGCTGCAGGCGCTTGATCAGTTCATTCGCGATCTCGCGTTCTTTATACAGCGGCACCAGAATCGAGACGCAGGGCAGGCGGAGGGGCTGGATACCGGTATCGTCGGGCGCCACCTTTCGGGGCAAGAGACTGGCCACCAGCCCCGTGAGCCTGAGGGTCAGAAACAGCACCAGCGTTACAAGCGCAGCCGCCAGCAGAGCCACCAGCCCGGTTGTGGGAAAGGCGGCAAAGACGGCGCAGGCCAAAACAAGCAAAGCAGTGGGACCCCTGCGTGTCGGGCCGGTCCAGTTGCGGCAGCTTTGCCGGGCATCCACGCGCTCTTCTGCGGCTTGCGCCAGCGGCATTGCGTAGATGCGCGCAATTGCCCTGTCGATCTGATCGGTCCCGGCAAGCACCGGCACGATGGTGTAGCCGCTGGTGCGCAGCGCATCCGCGACTGGGGCAAACCGATCGGGTCGAGCGGTGGCCACCAACAGGATCGGACCGATGCGCATCCAGGGCAGCACGTTATGAGACAGCCAAAATTCGACCGGCTTCATGGTGCAAAGGTCGGCCGTCGGCGGTGTTTGTTCCAGATCTGCGACCTGCAACCCGGTTTGATATGAGAGTGCTGAAAGAACCTCGTCCCGACTGGCCCAGCCTTCGCCCACCAGAATTTCACCCAGCGGCGCGTTCTGGCGTGCCTGCATACGAAGTGCTTGTGCCAATTGTTCAGATGTAATGACGCCCTGATCCAGCAGGCAGGCGCCCAAGGGTTTGCGCGAATGAGGGGGCGGTACCAGCTCGACCGGTGTCTGGCGCTTTAGATTTAGTTCGACCATGTGCAAACCCTGCCGCAAGTGACGCTGGGCAGGGTTGCTCAAACACGGTTAACGTGCGGTTAACATTGAAAAGTGCAGGTTTATGCCTGCGCCTTTTGATCCGCCATCGCCGCAGTGAACCGTTCGAACAGGTAGAAACTGTCCTGCGGGCCTGGTGAGGCTTCGGGATGATACTGCACCGAATAGACCGGGCGATCCGTCATGCGGATGCCGCAGTTCGACCCGTCAAACAACGAGCGATGGGTCTCAATCACGCCTTCAGGCAGCGATTGAGCATCGACGGCGAAGCCATGGTTCATCGAGGTGATCTCGACCTTTCCGGTGTCCAAATCCTTGACCGGGTGGTTGGCGCCGTGGTGGCCGTGGTTCATCTTGACCGTTTGGCCGCCAAGAGCAAGTGCCAGCATCTGGTGCCCAAGGCAGATACCAAAAACCGGCAGGCTGGTGGTATCCAGAACCTCTTTGATCATCGGAACGGCATATTCACCGGTGGCTGCCGGATCGCCTGGGCCATTGGACAGGAATACGCCGTCGGGATTGTGCGCCAGCACCTCGGCCGCTGTGGCGGTGGCGGGCAGGACGGTCACGTCGCAGCCAGCTGAGGCGAGGCATCGCAGGATGTTGCGCTTGGCACCGAAATCGACGGCAACAACCTTGTGGGCTGGGGCTTCCTGACGGCTGTAACCATCGGGCCAGGCCCAGCGCATCTCGTCCCAGCGATAGCTTTGGGCGCAGGTGACCTCTTTTGCCAGATCCATGCCTTCAAGCCCGGCAAAGCCACGCGCGGCTGCAATCAAGGCTTCGATGTCGAAATTGCCATCGGGATCATGGGCCAGCGCCACATGCGGTGCACCCTGTTGGCGGATGGCGCGGGTCAGGCGGCGGGTGTCAACACCGCCGATCGCAATGCGGCCACGACGCGCCAGCCAGCTTTTCAACTCTTCAGCTGACCGCCAGCTGGACGGCTCGGTCGGGTCCCATTTCACGACCATTCCAGCGGCAACCGGATCGCCGGTTTCGTCATCTTCGGGATTTACGCCGACATTGCCGATATGCGGGAAGGTGAAGGTCACGATCTGACCCGCGTAAGATGGGTCCGTCATGATTTCCTGATAGCCGGTCATGGCGGTATTAAAGCACAGCTCGGCCACGGTTTGACCGGTTGCGCCGAAGCCCACTCCGTAAAACAGGGTTCCATCAGCCAAAGCCAGACATGCGGTGGGCTTGGACGGGGCGTTCTGGGCCATGGCGCGACTCTCCTGCAAGGTAAACCGGCGCATACCTAAGGGGGTTGGGCGCTTGGGTCAAGCCTGTTCAAATTTTGGGCTATTCATAAAAATCAATGGCTTAGATGTAATCGCCCCCTGTTGTGCCCACCTTTTTGTTTCGATATGGTCGGGGTTCCTTTGCCATGGGGATGGACAGACCATATGGATATGCGATCAAGGGTGAATGCCGCCCTGAAGCAAGCTATGAAAGACAAAGAGGCTGAGCGTCTGTCGACGCTGCGCCTGATCAACGCCGCCATAAAGGACCGCGACATTGCCTCACGCGCTTCTGACAATGAAGAAGCCAAGGGATGCGGCGATGCCGAGGTTCTTGAAATCCTTGGAAAAATGACCAAACAGCGCAAGGAAAGCGCACGTGCCTATGAAGAAGGCGGACGCCTTGATCTGGCTGAGCGTGAGTTGCGCGAAGTTGAGGTGATTGAGGAATTCCTGCCCAAACAGCTGGATGACGATGAGGTCAGCAAGGCCATTCAGACCGCCATTACCGCCACCGGTGCGGGCTCAATCCGCGATATGGGCAAGGTAATGGGCGAGTTAAAATCGCGCTATACCGGACAGATGGATTTCGGCAAGGTGGGACCGATGGTCAAGGATCACCTCTGCGCCGCATCAAACGGCGGCTGATACCGCAGCTTGCGTGTAAGCTCATCATAGAGGGTGATCCGTTCGTCCTCTGAAAGAAACGCCCCGATCTCGACCTCTCGGCCGTCTCCTATTAGGGTGACGTAATGCGGGACCGGGCCGCCTTTGGCGTGCATCTCCGGTCGTGCCCAATGGCGGTTGCACGACCATTCCTGATCCCCCCTTCGGGGATCGTGGTGAACCAGACGGGCCTGTGTTTTGTCCAGAGTCAAAACCTCGGATACGCTGCGGGCGCGATAATTCATTTCAAAGGCAAGCCACAGGCCCAGAACCGTGATCAGCAAAAAGGGCAACAACCCCCAGAGCAGAACCGAACCCAGGACTGCGATCAAGGGAATGAGGCCAAACAAAAACACCGCCAGTACAACCACCATCGCACCACGAGGCGGCAGAGAGTTGTGAGGCCAAAGGTGCAACTCCTGTTCGGTTTCCGAGGTTTGTTTCCAGCGATACGGCATGGCGGGAACCTAGCCCAACGGGTTGGAATGTCGAGGCGCTATTTCTCAGATAACATGGCCCACGCGGGCCCATGACAGCGCGTCGTCCAGACGATCATCCCCCCAGAACACCTCGCCCCGCACAACGAAGCTGGGTGCGCCGAATACGCCGAGGCGGATTGCCGTGGCAGTCTCGGATTCCAGCGCCTCCGTGATGTCCGGGCTGCGGGCGCGGGCAAGGATCAGGCGCGGGTCCTGCTGGCAACGGTGCAGCGCCTCGGTAATCGCGGTCTCGGAGCCTGCCTCGATACCTTCTTCGAACCAGATCCCATAAAGGGTCTGGGTATAGGTCTTACCCCAATCCTCTTTCATGCCCAGCAAGGCGACCTGATTGGTCAGGTCGAGGTCTGAAATCGGGTAGGGCGCGGGCAGGTTGGCGTGAATGTGATATTTGGCAGCCCTGCGCTCAATGTCGCGCCACATATAGGCGGATTTGACCGGCTTGCCGGCAAAGGGGATGTTTTGCTGCTCGGACATGACCGTGCGCACGTTGAACGGCTTCCAGTTCACCGTGGCATCATGTTCGGCGCACCAATCGTCCAGACGCTTGATGGTCAGGAAGCTATATGTGCTGCCGATCGAGTACCAAAAATCTATTTCAGGCATCGGGTTACTCTCCGGGCTGACCGGGTGTTCTGCATGAAACAGGATAGCCGATTTTTCGCGTTCTGGCGACTGGATCAGTGGTTCGGACGATTGCACCAACAAAAAACCCCGCCGGGATGGCGGGGTTTTCCTGATTATCTTGACGGGATCAGTGGGCGTGGCCCTTGTCCCAATCTTCCTGTTTTGGCAACTGCTCGAACGTATGTTCGGGCGGCGGCGAGGGCAGGGTCCATTCCAGCGTATCGGCGTATTCGTTCCAGTAGTTGTTTTGGGTGATCTTCGCACCGCGGAACAGGGCGTAGAACACAATGCCAAAGAACAGCAGGAACGAGGCGAACGAGATGAACGCACCAATCGACGAAACGAAGTTCCACTGGGCAAACGCCTCAGGGTAGTCGATATAGCGGCGCGGCATGCCCTGACGGCCCAGGAAGTGCTGCGGGAAGAAGGTCAGGTTGGCGCCGATGAAGAACAGCCAGAAGTGAACCTTGCCCCAGAACTCGGAATACTGACGACCGGTCATTTTGCCGAAGTAGAAGTAGACACCAGCAAAGATCGCAAAGACCGCGCCCAGCGACATCACGTAGTGGAAGTGAGCCACCACGTAGTAGGTGTCATGATACGCACGGTCCACACCGGCCTGCGACAGAACCACACCAGTTACACCGCCAACGGTGAACAGGAACAGGAAGCCGAAGGCGAAGAGCATCGGTGTCTTAAACTCGATCGAACCGCCCCACATGGTTGCGATCCACGAGAAGACCTTAACGCCGGTCGGGACTGCGATGACCATCGTGGCCAGCATGAAGTAGGCTTGCTGACGCAGCGACATGCCAACAGTGTACATGTGGTGCGCCCAGACGACGAAGCCCAGAACACCAATCGCGATGATCGCCCAGACCATCGGCAGGTAACCGAAGATCGGCTTGCGCGAGAAGGTGGCAATCACGTGGCTGATGATGCCGAAACCGGGCAGGATCACGATGTACACTTCCGGGTGGCCGAAGAACCACAGGATGTGCTGATACAGGATCGGATCACCGCCACCGGCCGGATCAAAGAAGGTGAAGCCAAAGTTGCGGTCCATCAGCAGCATGGTGATTGCGCCCGCCAGAACCGGCAGCGATAGCAGAATCAGCCACGATGTGACGAAGATCGACCAGCTGAACAGCGGCACCTTGAACAGGGTCATGCCCGGGGCACGCATGTTCAGGAAGGTGGTGATCATGTTGATCGCGCCGAGGATCGAGGAGGCGCCCGATACGTGCACGGCAAAGATCGCAAGGTCCATGGACATGCCGCCTTCGGTCGTCGACAGCGGCGGGTAAAGCACCCAGCCGACGCCTGAGCCAAGCTGGTCGTTGCCACCGGGGCTGAGCAGCGAAGCCACACCCAGCGAGGTACCGGCGACATAGAGCCAGAAGGACAGGTTGTTCATCCGTGGGAAGGCCATATCCGGCGCGCCGATTTGCAACGGCATGAAATAGTTGCCAAATCCGCCGAACAACGCCGGGATGACCACGAAGAACATCATCAGAACACCGTGATAGGTGATCATTACGTTCCACAGGTGCCCGTTCGGAGTACATGGGTCGGCCATGAAGCCTTCGAGGCACATATACTGAACACCGGGGTGCATCAGTTCGAGCCGCATGTAGACAGTCATCAGAACCGAGATCAGACCGGCAAGTGCCGAGAAGATCAGGTACAGAATCCCGATATCCTTGTGGTTGGTCGACATGAACCAGCGGGTAAAGAATCCGCGCTGGTCTTCATGATCGTGACCATGAATGGCTGCGTCTGCCATTAGGTGCCTCCTGTTACAACTACACCGCGCAGTCGGACCTCTCCAACGCGCGGGATTCCTGCTGGTTTTAGATTGCGAGGGGGCGACCTTCAATGGCCGAGTTTGATCTGGATCAAGATTAATTGTCGCGGGCAGGCTATGCACCGCGCTTATTTGATCCGGGGTGCGGCGTATCTGGGTATTGGCATTGCGAATTCAAGGTCAGGCGGAGGAAACCCGCTTGACCCCCGGAGAGGGCCACCGCAGAACAGAATGACAGTCAAACCCCGGAGGCCCGAGATGACCGCTTATGATCCTGAAAACGTCTTTGCCAAGATCCTGCGCGGCGAAATCCCGTCGAATCGCGTCTTTGAGGATGATCATACCGTGGCGCTGATGGACATCATGCCCCGATCCGACGGGCACCTGCTGGTAATTCCGAAAACACCGTGCCGTAACATTCTGGACGCCTCGCCCGAGCAACTGGCGGCGGTAATGGTGACGGTGCAGAAAATGGCGCATGCGGTTATAGCCGCCTTTGATGCGGATGGCGTAACGGTTCAGCAATTCAACGAAGCCGCAGGCGGGCAGGAGGTGTTTCACCTTCATGTCCACGTTCTGCCGCGCCATGAGGGCGTTTCGATGCGCCCGCCCGGCAATATGGGTGACTTTGATCTGATTGCGCAACACGCCGACAAGATCCGCGAGGCTTTGGCCTGATCGCTTGCCTAATGCGACCCTTCACAGGTGTCGTGATCGCCAAAAGCATGCAGCACGGCGCAGACATGGTCGTGTTGCCCGTCGCAGGCTTTGGAAATCCGTTCCAGCTCGGCCTCCAGCCGTTTTAGCCGTTCGATACGGTGACGGATGTCGGTCAATTGTCGCTCGGCAATGTCATGCGCCCGGTTCAGGTCTTCTCCGGTTGTGCCTTCAAGCGTCAGAAGCGCCTCAACATCCGCCAACGGCAGGCCCAGATCGCGTGTGTGCCGGATAAACAGCAGACGACTAAGCGCGGCCTCGTCATATCGGCGCTGATTGCCCGCTGTACGGGCTGGGTGGGGTAGCAGGCCCTTATCCTCGTAGAACCGGATGGTTGGCACCTTCACACCGGTTCGTTGCGAGAGCTCTCCGATCGCGTACATTTTTTCCGAACCTCCCCTTGAACCTCTAGCGGCTAGAGGAATTACATAGTGTGGTGAACCAGAGCAAGGGGCACATCACACATGGCACACTCCCATTCCGGGCATGGACACAGACATTCTCATATCGATCCGCAGGCCGGAGACGCCCGAGTCGCATGGGCCATCGCGGTCAACATTTCTCTGACATTGGCACAGATCGTGGGAGGGGTACTGTCCGGTTCGCTGGCCCTGATCGCAG
>JAUHYC010000086.1 GCA_030426685.1 Alphaproteobacteria bacterium | reverse complement strand
GAGCGGGCCGCAGGTTGGCGTACAGGTCCATCTCTTTGCGCAGACGCAGCAATCCACGCTCGGGTTTTACGCTGAAATCCAGGTCGTCGTATTTCGGGCCACCGACCGCGCCCAGCAGAACCGCGTCCACCTCTTGCGCTTTGGCCATTGTTTCATCCGACAACGGTTTGCCGTGGGCGTCATAGGCTGCACCGCCGACCAGATCCTCGCTGACGTCAAAGTGTAGGCCGCGCTTTTCGCCGAACCAATCGATGACTTTGCGCACTTCGGCCATGACTTCGGGGCCAATTCCGTCTCCGGGCAGGATGAGGAGCGAGGGGTTGGACATGAAGGGTCTCCTTGCGTTTTCAGCAAGGGGCCTAGCGTTTGCAGTGCATCTGGTCAATGAGGCGTTCTGGCCAAAATTCCACGATTTCGGGCCGGAGCCAGGGAAATGTGAGAACTTGGCCGCCAATCCGGGGCTGGACAGCTGTTTGCCGTCACAAGTTCGCCTTCAACCTTTCGGACAGCAGGTCCCAAACCCGGCGGATGCGCGGAGTCTGCCGCATGGCCTGTGGCGCGGCCAGCCAGACCGGCAGCACGGGTATTTCGGCATCGATATCCAGAACTTCGACCTTCGGATCGGCCTGCGCGATATTGAGCTGGCTGAAACCCACACCGCATCCAGCGCGGATCAGTTCCCAATAGACGGTCTGATTGTCACAGCGGGTGGCGAAGCTGTCGCGGCTGGCGGGCCAGCCTTTTTCGCGCATGGCTGTGATGATGTCCTCATTGGCATCAAAGCCTACAAGGTCGTGCTGCATCAGCTCAGAGGGGGTGGTCGGTCGCCCGGCGCGGTCCAGATAGGTCCGGGCGGCGCAAAAGCACAAAGGAACCTCTCCGATATGTTTCGCCACGATATCCGCCTGTTCAGGCCGATACATGCGGACCGCAATGTCAGCTTCGCGAAACAGCAGATTTTCACTGGCGTCGGTGGCAACCAGATCCAACTGAATCGCCGGTTCTGCCTGCCGGATCGAAGACAGGATCGGTGGCAACAGGTGGTGCGAAACAAAAACCGAGGCGGTGATCCTGACCGTCCCCTCCAACTGCAGGGCCTGCCCCGCCGCTGTCAGCCCAAGCGCATTGACCGCACCGTGCATCTGCTGCGCCATCGGCAGCACCTGCCGCCCCACATCGCTGAGCGTCAACCCGCGCGCATGGCGGTCGAACAGGGGCACGCCCAGTTCCACTTCGAGGGCATGGACCTGTCGGCCCAGCGTTGGCTGGCTGCGCCCCAATTGCCGCGCCGCAGCCGAAAGTGAGCCGGTTTCAGCGACGGCCAAGAAGCTTTGGATCAAAGACCAGTCAGAGAGTTGCAACGGATTAGCCATTCAAAATCGAATACACGATCTTTGAATTTTGGCAATTCCTCAAAGCAGATGAATGGCTAAATTGGAGCAAGCAGGAGGAAGCTATGCCACAGACCGCACTTATTCTTGGGGCCTCGGGCCGTTTTGGACGTAACGCCGCGTTAGCGTTTTCTGACGCGGGTTGGTCTGTTCGTTCTTTCGAACGCAACGGGGGTGACCTGATGACCTCGGCCCGGGGTGCGGACGTCATCGTGAACGGCTGGAACCCACCCTATCCCGCTTGGGCCCGTCAAGTGCCAGAGTTGCACCGCCGCGTCATCGCAGCCGCCGAGGCCAGCGGAGCGACGGTGATCGTGCCCGGCAATGTCTATGTCTTCGGCGCCAATACACCCAGCCCGTGGTCGGCGGACACGCCCCATCTGGCGACCAATCCACTTGGGCGCATCCGGATCGAGATGGAAGAGGCCTATCGCGCCTCATCGGTGCGTACGATCATATTACGCGCGGGGGATTTCATTGATACGTCTGCCACAGGAAACTGGTTCGATCAGGTCATGGTCAAGTCGCTGCAGCGCGGGCGCTTCGTTTATCCCGGAAACCCCGACATCCCGCACGCCTGGGCCTATCTGCCCGATCTGGCACGCGCTGCCGTGGCACTTGCCGAGATGCGCGCCGATCTGCCCCGCTTTAGTGACATTCCTTATGCTGGCTATACCCTGACCGGTCATGCAGTGGCACAGGCGCTGTCGCGGGCAACCGGGCGGGATATCAAACTTCGCCAGATGGCCTGGTGGCCGCTGCATCTGGCCCGGCCGTTTTGGCGTTTGGCTCCACATCTGATTGAGATGCGATATCTGTGGAATACACCGCATCGCTTGGATAGCGCGGCTTTTGACGCTCTGACCCCAACATTCAGGCAGACCGATCTCTACACGGCGTTGCAAACAGCAGTTGCTCAGGACACGCTTGCCCGGCCGAACCGATCAGGTCGTCCCCTACAGCATTCCTGAACTGTGCGGGCGCAACCCGCTGATACATAATCCGGCCCGGTTACTCTCGTTTGAATGTCCTGTCAGGTCACTCGTCCGTCAGATCGACCCAGACAAGACGATGGCGGCTGGCAGTCTCTGCGTCTTCCCGCTGGGGCGGGTCGGGCCAGTAGACGCCCGCATCACGAACCTGCCAATCCGCAGAAGGAAGGACGTAATCCACCCGCATTTCACCAACGCCTTTCCACAAAACTGTAGAAGCTGAGCCCGCGGGATCGGAGGGCACCGGGTCTTGCAGCAGCGGGTGCTGCAGAAGCTGACGGATCGCGCGATTGCGGCCTTCACCCCGTTCCGGATCCAGATTGGCGTCTCCGGCGATGACGAACCGGCCGGACGGGGCCGGACCCAACTCCCGGTTCAGGAGCAGCGACCAGAACCGGACCTCATCCCGGTTGCGCAGCCCGTTGCGGTCTTCCGGGCCGTCAAAGACGGGTGGAGTGGCGTGGAAGGTCATCAGATTCAGGCGGCCACCAGGGGCGTCGATCGGTAGGACCCAATGGGAGGTCGATGACAGCCGCTGGATGGCTTGCGCCTGCGCTGAAGGAAACGGCGCCTCCTGCGCCACTGGTAACACCGCTCCGGGCAGGTCACGCCAGAGCATCGTTGAGTAGATCTGTGCCTGGTCCGTCGCGATGGGATAGCGCGACAGCACCGCCAGCCCGCCGTGACCCGTATACCGGCCCCAACCCTGCGCATCGCCGGGCCCGCCGGTCTTGCCATCGCCATCCAGATCCAGCGGGGTTTCCATCCCCGAATTAGGTTGCGCCGCGAAGCTGTAGGGATAGCGCAGCCCGTTTTCCGTCAGCGCGTCGCTCAGCGCTGAAAGCGCCAGCCCGTCCAGATCCCAATCGATCCCCTGCAGAGCCACGATATCAGGGCGCGTGGCGGCCAGAACGGCAATAACCGCGTCCACCTGCGGATCGCCCCGCTGGATATCGCGCAGCAGCAGACCGGGGCCCTCTCGGCTGAGTTCTGTGTTGAAGGTTGCGACCCGCAGCGTTTCTGCCTGCGCCGTCAGCGGCAGCAACAGCACAAACAGGGCGCGGATCATGCGATCTGCGTCGCCTCGGTCGTGGAATAGGCGCGGCGCTTTTCGACGATCAGCCCGGCAATCCGGAGCGTTGCCATACCGCGCATGATCATGCTGGCGGGCAGGAAGGCCCAGGCGCACAGCGTCCAGATCAGGGTTTGCGGATTGCTGAGCGCAATCGGGGTCACAAATGCGGCAAGTAGTTTAACCGCGGCTGGGATCAGGAACGGCAGCAGCGCCCCGATGGCGATATTCAGCCGCCCGTCCCGTTGCAACCGGGTGACGACATCTCCACCTTTGGTCGGGTCAAACAGCGGCAGGTTGGTCCAGACATTGAACGCGCCATTGCCCGTGGGCCAGCCCCGAAGTTTCACCGCATAGGCAAAGCTGCCAATGGTGACCAAGGCTGCCACATAGGCGATACTCGCCGAGATCCGGACCAGTTCGATCAGCGGCTGGCTGGCATCGCCGGGCAGCATCAAAACCACGAGACGGACCGGCGAGTAGGGAAAATCCACTACATTCGCGACCATCAACCCGATGGAATAGAACAGGCTCGTCAGATCCGTGGGCGCATAGGCGTTCTTGCAGATCATTGTCAGGAAGGTGACCATCGTCACCAGCCCGACAAAGCGGAGCCGGTTCACCGGCGGGGCGTCACGAAATTCAATAAAGCTGGGAAAGGCAGAGTTGTATTCGGAGAACGTCAGGATGAACGCAAGGATCGCGAGAAAGACAACAATCTCGGTCCCATTCGATGTCGAAGCTGGCAGGTACAACGCAGGGGTGAGCACCATCAGTGCCACCAATAATCCACGTATCGCCGCCCCTGTCGTGCGTGCAATCACAATCCGAACCCTTTTCCAAACCGGAGTAGTCGATTCTATGCCGACTTATCGTCCAACTTGTGCTCGCCGTTCGTTTACTGACGGCTACCTCATTGATGCCGACTTTGACGATAAGCGGTATTTCGCTCAAGCTGGAGGTCAGAAAACACGCCATTTCAGGCAAAATGATGGCGCAACTGGTGCGGGATTGCATCATTTTGGACGCAAATCCGACGTGTATGTCAAAATGATACCTAGATATTGTGGTTGGTGGAGGGGCAACCCCAAGAATGCGAACGGGGCCGCATTGGCGACCCCGTCAGGTTGAGTATCCACAGAATCATCCCCAGGGATGCAATCCCTAATTCTCAGACCCAGGGGCGGGCCTGGCTGGCGTGTTCCTCAAACTTGTCGATGTGGTGATCCTTCTCCATCGTCAGGCCGATATCGTCCAGGCCGTTCAGCAGGCAGTGCTTGCGATGCGGGTCAATATCAAACTCGATCACGACACCATCCGAAGTGGTGATCTGCTGATCTTCCAGATGTACCGTCATGCGGGCATTTTCGCCCTTGTGCGCGTCTTCCATCAGGATCGCGTGATGCTCTTCTTCGACCACGATCGGCAGGATGCCGTTCTTGAAGCAGTTGTTGAAGAAGATGTCGGCAAAGCTGGTCGAGATCACAACCTTGATGCCGAAATCCTTGATCGCCCAAGGCGCGTGTTCACGCGACGAGCCGCAGCCGAAATTGTCACCTGCGACCAGAATTTCCGCGTCGCGATACGCAGGTTTGTTCAGAACGAACTCTTCATTTTCCTGCCCGTCATCGTGATAGCGCATCTCGTCAAACAGCACGACGCCGAGGCCGGACCGTTTGATGGTTTTCAGGTGCACTTTCGGGATGATCATATCGGTGTCGATATTGATCAGCGGCATAGGGGCGGCCACCCCGTGGACTTTTTCGAACTTTTCCATGTTTACACTCCTGCGGGAGAGGGCCGCGCCCATGCCCCGCGTTTAAGCTTCTTTCGCTTCCGTTGTTTCGTCCTTGGGTGCGTTCTTGACGAAGAACGCCATGAAGACCAATCCGAACCCGTTGAACAGCATCTCGATGCCCAGCAGGATACCCAGCAACTCCAAGAGGACCGCTTTGTTCTCTGCCGCATAGCTCCAGATGATGCCAGCGAGGATGATCGATAAGATGCCCGAGATCATCGTGGGCCAGAAATACTGCGTTCCACGCATCTGGAACGACAGGATGACCCGCGCGATGCCGCCTGCCAAGAACAGGATCAGCATCACAATCGCCAAAGTGATGGTGCCCTCAAGAGGCTGGGACCAAAAGTTCCAGCCCAGGAACAGCATGACCGCACCCATGATGAGCGACAGAATCTTATTGCCGGCACCTTCGACCGTGAAGCCGCCGACAACCTGCATCGCTCCTGCAATCAGCAGCAACACTCCGGTTACAACTGTCACAGCGATAGACGCCGCAATCGCATTGCCCAGCGCGAAGACACCAAAGGCTATGGATAGAAGCCCCAGCAGGAGCCATTTGATCCAGTCACTCATGTTCTCAATCCCTCAAATATCTAAATATGAGGGGACCTTACATCAACTCGCGGACGTCTGTCAGCCGTCCTGTGATTGCCGCTGCGGCAGCCATCGCCGGGCTTAGCAGATGAGTGCGCCCACCGCGGCCCTGGCGGCCTTCGAAGTTGCGGTTTGAGGTCGCGGCGCAGCGCTCACCCGGTTGCAACTGATCAGGGTTCATCGCAAGGCACATCGAGCATCCTGCCAGACGCCATTCAAACCCGGCCTCCTTGAAAATCTCTGCAAGACCCTCTTCCTCGGCCTGTGCACGGACCAGACCCGAACCGGGCACGACCATGGCGCGCATACCGTCCTTGATCTTTTTGCCTTTCAGGATTTCAGCCGCAGCGCGCAGGTCTTCGATCCGGCCATTGGTGCAGGAGCCGATGAAAACGGTGTCGATTTCAACATCGCTCAGCTTCTGACCGGCTTCCAGACCCATATATTCGATCGAGCGGCGTGCCGCGTCGACCTTGCCGCCTTCAAAGTCCTCGGGATGTGGTACGGTCGCGGTGATCGGCAGAACATCCTCGGGGCTGGTGCCCCAGGTGACAACCGGCGCGATGTCTTCGCCGCGCAGGGTCACGACCTTGTCGAATTGTGCACCCTCATCGGTGTAGAGCGTTCTCCACCAGTCCATCGCGGCCTCCCACTGCGCACCTTTCGGCGCATGGGGACGGCCTTTGACATATTCAAAGGTGGTTTCATCCGGCGCGATCAGGCCTGCGCGTGCGCCGCCTTCAATCGCCATATTGCAGACGGTCATACGGCCTTCCATCGACAGATCGCGGATCGCTTCACCACAATATTCGATGACGTAGCCGGTGCCGCCAGCGGTACCGGTCTCGCCGATCACGGCCAGAGTGATGTCCTTGGCGGTCACGCCCGGCTGCAGTTTGCCGGTGATTTCCACCTTCATGTTCTTGGACTTCTTCTGGATCAGGGTCTGTGTGGCCAGAACATGCT
>JAUHYC010000085.1 GCA_030426685.1 Alphaproteobacteria bacterium | reverse complement strand
AACAATCGCCGCTTTGTCGTCTGTGTTTCGACCACCCGTTTCGAAGTCGACGGCAAGACCTACATGGGAATCTCAACCCAAAGCCCGATCTATCTGGCGATGGTTGGTCTGCAGAAAGGTGATGTGTTCACCCATAACGGGACTGAATTCGAGGTTCAGGAAGTCTTGTAATCCCGCGCTTTTCGCACCGGAATGATCTGCTGCGCAATCCCGGCTGAAACCAGATACAGGCTGGTGATAACCAGCCCCCAATGGGCCCAGCTTTCGGGGTGGAAATCGACCCAGGCGGCCCAGCCAGCAAAGAATGTCCAGGCGAGTGCCATGGGTAACGTCAGGCTGCGCCAGCGCTCTGTCCGGACCGGGTGCACAAATTTCAGCGGCAGGAACATCGCCAGCGACAGCAGCGTTACCAACAGCAATATTACCCAGAAATTGGGTTCGAGCGCGAAGATCACGATCACGAACATATTCCAGCATCCGGGAAAGCCCGAGAATGAGTTATCCTTTGTTTTCATGCGCGTATCGGCGAAATACATGGCGCTGGCAAAGGTGATGACGATGATTGCAAACCAGCCGGTCCATCCGTCCATCAGGCCCGATTTGAACAAGGCGAAGGCGGGGATGAACACATAGGTCAGGTAGTCGATGATCAGATCAAGAAGCACCCCATCAAACTCAGGCGCGTTCGTTTTGACGTGGTAGTGCCGGGCGAGCGGCCCGTCGATCCCGTCAACTATGAACGAAACCACCAGCCAGAGATACATCAGGCTCCATTTCTCTTCGACGGCGGCCAACATCGCCAGCATCGCGAATACAGCACCGGTGGCCGTGAACAGATGAACGGAAAGAGCTTTGAATCTACGGGTCATGGGCGTGTCATGACCGAACTGCGGCGCGGATGCAAAGCAAAAAGGCTGATCTTCGGAATTGCATCAGGCTTTGGGGTGCGCGCGGTTATAGACCTCCATCAACCGTGCGGTATCGACGGCTGTATAGGTCTGGGTCGTCGACAGCGACGCATGACCCAGCAGTTCCTGAATGGCACGCAGGTCGCCCCCGGCCGAAAGCAGGTGGGTGGCAAAGCTGTGGCGCATCGCATGCGGGGTGGCCGTTGCCGGCAGGCCCAGTTGCATCCGGGCCTTGGCAACCACGCCCTGAATGATTCCGGGATTGAGTGCACCGCCCCGTACGCCGCGGAACAATGCGGCGGTCGGGGTCAGGGAATGCGGGCAAAGGTGCAGGTAGCGGTCAACGGCGGATCGTGCGGCCGGTATGACGGGTACGATTCGCTCTTTGTTGCCTTTTCCCAGAATGCGTAGCGTTTCTGGCAATGGCGCATCGGCGCCGGTCAGGGACAGCGCTTCGGAAATGCGCAGGCCGCAACCATAGAGCAGGGTGACAACGGCTACATCCCGCGCCGCGACCCAGTCAGAGGTGGATTGCAACTCGACCGTCTCGATCATGGCGCGAGCGGCGTCCTCGGCCAGCGGGCGGGGGAGTTTCTTGGTGAATTTGGGCGCTCGGGTGGAGAGAACAGCGGTGGGCTCAAACCCCTCTCGTTCGGCCAGCCAGCGGTAGAAACTTTTGACCGCCGACAGTTTTCGCGCCAGCGAGCGCGCTCCGACCTCTGAATTGCGCTGATCGGCCATCCAGGCGCGCATGTCGGATACAGTGATGCGTTCCAGCGCTGCCAGCCCCTGCCGCTCGCTGTGGTGCAATGTCATGAAAGACAGGAACTCGGTCACATCGCCGCGATAGGCGTTCTGCGTATTCTCTGACCGCCCTGCCAGTGCCCCCAGACTGTCCAGCCAGTGCTGCAGCGCATCGCGGCAGGCTGGGGAAATCAGGCTCACGACAGCCAGTGGCGCATCGAGCGTTCGAACACGCCGGCAAAAAAGGCCAGTAGATCGGTGCCGAGCTGTGGGGTGAAATGCCGGGGGTCACGGGCACCCATGACGATCATGCCGGGCAGGCGTCCAGCACCCAGATCCAGCTTAAGGCACGCCTCGGACTGCAACTGGTCAGCCTGTTCGCCATAGACCTGAGGGTTGGGCTGGCTGATCTCACGCAACGTAACCTCACGCGCTTGGCCGCTGCGGTCTGCGGTCAGGTAGCTGTCGATAAAGCCCGGTTCAACGACCGTCAGGACACCGCCAAGCTGGTTTACAGCCGGATCGTCGCGGACAACGGTGGTTTCCAGAACCAGAGTGATATGATCGACGCGCAGGATCTCTGCCACGTCATTGCCGAGGGCGCGCAGAAAGTCTTCGAACACTGTGGGTTCAAGTAGGCGAAGGATGGCTCGGTGGACCTGATTGGTACCCGCGAGGTTTTCATAGGCCGCCGCAATGACCGAACGGTGTGTATCCTCCAGCCGGTCCAGCCGCGCTTCGAGCCGTTGCATGGCAATACCGCGCAGGTCGATGACGTTGTCACCGCGGGCTTGCTCGTTGGCGGCGACAAGTGCCTGCATCAGGTCCTTGTCATCCAGTATGGCATCGGGCTCGGCCAGAATCGCCGCGCGGAGGTTGTCCTCGAGTTTAGGGTCGCTGCTCATGTCCCGTCCGGTCGTTTTTTGTTTTGCGGGCTTATACCACGGGTTGCCGGATTTGCCTTGGGAAAAATGCACGCGAAAGGCGAATTTCATGAACGCTGTGGCGGGGCTCCCGCCTGTCAGGCGCTGATCAAAGATCAGCTTTGACCGTTGGGCCAGGCGCGGTGCCTAATGGCACCGCGCGGTTGTGTCAGTGATCAGAGGATTTTCTGACCGGTTTTGGCCCAGTCGGCCAGAAAGGATTCCAGGCCCTTGTCGGTCAGCGGGTGATCGGCCAGTTTCTTGATCACGGCAGGCGGTGCGGTGATCACATCGGCCCCAATGCGGGCGCTGTCGGTTACGTGGTTCACGGTGCGGATCGAGGCCGCCAGAATTTCGGTCTCAAAACCGTAATTGTCATAGACCTGACGGATATCGGCGATCAGGTCCATCCCGTCGAGGTTGATATCATCCAGGCGCCCGATGAAGGGCGAGATGAATGTCGCGCCCGCTTTTGCAGCCAGAATGGCCTGGTTGGTCGAGAAGCACAGGGTTACGTTGACCATCTGGCCTTCGTCGGTCAGCGTTTTGCAGGCTTTCAGACCTGCCCATGTCAGCGGCACCTTCACCGCGATATTGGATGCGATCTTGGCCAGTTTGCGACCTTCGGCGATCATGTCGTCAGCTTCGGTGGCGACCACTTCGGCGGAGACAGGGCCGTCGACCAGATCACAGATCTCTTTGGTGACTTCCAGAATGTCGCGGCCCGATTTCAGGATCAGCGACGGGTTGGTGGTTACGCCGTCCACCATGCCCAGATCGTTCAGTTCGGCGATGGCATCGATCTCGGCGGTGTCTACGAAGAATTTCATGAGGGCAGTCCTTTGATGGGTTGGCCTTGGTCGCGGATGGCTTTACCTCAAAGAGACCCATGCTGGAACCCCCTGCGAAGGATATACCGTGAGCGCTAACGGATTTTTCGACGAAGGAGAGCTGGTTGCGGTGCTGACAACGCAACCGCTGGACCGGACGTTGGACTATAAAGCGCCCGAGGGCGGGTGCTTTCTTGGGGCGTTTGTCGAGGTGCCTTTGGGGCCGCGCAAGGTGCTGGGCGTGGTTTGGGGCCCGGGGCAAGGTGGGTTTGATCTAAGCAAGGCGCGGTCGGTGATTCGGGTGCTTGAGGTTGCGCCGATGCGAGAAGAGATGCGAGTGTTTCTCGGCAAGGTGGCCGACTACACTCTGACACCAATGCCCGCGATGCTGCGTCTTGCGACGCGAGCGCCGGGGCTGGGTGATCCGCCGTCGATGCGCAAAATCTATCGGTTGGGTGGCTCGGAACCTGATCGGATAACCGATGCCCGCAAGCGCGTGCTTGAGGTGTTGCAGAACTATGGCGGCTTGGCTTTTACCCTGAAAGAGCTGGCGGAACAGGCGGGCGTGACCTCGTCGGTCGTCAAAGGCCTTGTCAAGCAAGGCGCGGTACGGGAGGAAGACAGCCCGCGTGATCTGCCCTATCCGCTTCTCGATCCGGATCTGCCAGGCAAGTCCCTGACCGAAGACCAGGCGGAGGCAGTTGCACGGCTGCATTCGGGGCAAAGAACGGGTGACTATGGCACCACTCTGCTGAAGGGCGTGACGGGCTCGGGCAAAACCGAGGTCTATCTGGAAGCAGTGGCCGAGGCTTTGCGGATGGGTCGGCAGGCGCTTGTTCTGTTGCCTGAAATCGCCCTGACTGCGGAATTCCTGACCCGGGTCGAGACACGATTTGGCGCACGTCCTGCGGAATGGCATTCAGGGGCAACGATGACTGAACGCCGCCGGGTCTGGCGTATGGTGGGGCAGGGTGATGCGCAATTGGTGGTTGGCGCGCGGTCGGCGCTGTTCCTGCCGTTTCGCGATCTGGGGTTGGTTGTTGTCGATGAGGAGCACGACACCTCCTACAAACAGGAAGATGGCGTACATTACAGCGCACGCGACATGGCCGTTTTGCGGTCGGCGATTTGCGGCGGACGTGTCGTTCTGGCCAGTGCGACGCCTTCGCTGGAAAGCTGGGCCAACGCCGAGGCGGGAAAGTATGATCGCATTGATCTGACATCGCGGTTCGGCGATGCCGTATTGCCCGAGATGAAGCCGATCGACATGCGGGCCGAGCAGATGCAGCCGGGGACATGGATCTCTCCGTCTTTGCGGCAAGCTGTGCGGCAGCGGATCGAAAAGGGGGAGCAATCGCTGCTGTTCATCAACCGTCGGGGCTATGCGCCGGTGACGCTATGCCGGGCGTGCGGAGAACAGATCGCCTGCGATCATTGCGACGCGCGGATGGTAGAGCACCGGTTCCTCAAACGCCTGATGTGCCACCAATGTGGCGAGACCAAGCCGATGCCCGAGGCCTGTCCATCCTGCGGGGTTGAGGGTAAGCTGGCACCGGTCGGGCCGGGGATTGAACGGCTGGCCGAAGAGGCCGAGGCAACCTTCCCCGAGGCCAAGATAGCGATGCTCAGCTCTGATCTGTTTGGCTCAGCCCGGGCGCTCAAGGCCAAGATCGAAGAGATTGCCGAGGGCGACGCCGATATCGTCATCGGGACGCAACTGGTGGCCAAAGGGCATAACTTTCCCAAGCTCACACTGGTGGGGGTGATCGATGCGGACCTCAGCCTGCATGGGGCTGACCTGCGGGCGGCAGAGCGCACCTTCCAGCTGATGCGGCAGGTTGCGGGTCGCGCGGGACGGGCGGACAAGCCGGGTCAGGCATTGTTGCAGACCTTCCAGCCGGAACACCCCGTGATCCGCGCGATTCTGTCTGGCGACGAGGAAGGATTCTGGAAAGCCGAAGCCGCGGGGCGCCAGGCTGCGGGCGTGCCGCCATATGGGCGTATGGCCGGGATCGTGCTGTCAGGCCCTGAGGTCGGGCCGGTCTTTGACATCGGCAACGCCTTGGCGCGCAACGATGCGCCGCTACGCGACGCGGGGGCTCAGGTATTCGGCCCGGCCCCTGCGCCTATAGCGCGTATCCGGGGCCGTCATCGTGTGCGCTTGCTGGTCAAGGCCCCAAAAGGCGCCCCCATTCAGGACGCCATCGCCCGTTGGATCGCGCCCCTGAGCCTGAAGGGTGACATCCGTCTGACCGTTGATATCGACCCGCAGAGTTTCTACTGATCTCTGCAGCCGCGCAGAGCCGATGTGCACCCCCCGTTTTCTTCTCGCCAATAGCCGCAAATGGGCGTAGAGCATCCACATGCTGAGACCCATGCCCCTGTCCGAGGCGCAGAGCCTTCCGCTTTGGCGCCGCCCCATGACGCTCTTGTTCATGATGGCGTTGATGATGCCGATTGCATTCAACGCATGGAGCGCGCTGCTGAACAACTTCGTCATTGAGGTGGCGAATTTCGACGGGGCCGATATTGGCCTGTTGCACACGGTGCGCGAAATTCCCGGGTTTCTGGCCGTTGGCGTGATCGCCGTGATCATATTCATCCGCGAACAGGTTCTGGCGATGATCTCACTGATCATGCTGGGCGTCGCCACGGCGGTCACAGCGTGGTTCCCCAGCCTTGGCGGGCTGTTGTTCGTCACGCTGTTCAGCTCCATCGGGTTTCATTACTACGAGACGGTAAATCAGTCGCTGCAGTTGCAGTGGCTGCCCAAGGACCGGGCGCCTCAGGTGCTGGGTTGGCTGGTGGCGATGGGCTCGGCCGCAACGGCTGTGGTTTACGGGCTGATCGTCTTGACATGGGATCGGTTCGATTTGTCCTACAACTTTGTTTTCATGGCCGCCGGTGGTGTGACTGCCCTGCTGGCGCTGTTCTGCCTGTTTGCCTATCCGCAATTCGACGCGCCCACGCCACAAACCAAGAAACTGATCCTGCGCAAACGCTACTGGCTGTATTACGCGCTGCAATTCATGGCAGGTGCGCGGCGGCAGATTTTCGTCGTCTTCGCAGGCTTCATGATGGTCGAGAAATTCGGCTTTGAAGTGCATGAACTGACCAGCCTCTATCTCATCAACCTGATGATCAACATGACCGCAGCTCCGTTGCTCGGAAAAGCCGTGGCAAAATTCGGCGAACGCCGCACCCTGATTTTTGAATATACCGGGCTCGCCATCGTTTTCGCAGCTTACGGCGGCATCTACTGGTTCGGTTGGGGTGTATTGCTTGCGGCGATCCTCTATGTGATCGACCATGTGCTATTTGCGCTGGCGCTGGCGCTGAAAACATATTTCCAGAAAATTGCAGACCCGGCGGATATCGCGCCAACTGCCGCCGTTGCCTTCACCATTAACCATATCGCTGCGGTGTTCTTGCCTGCGCTGCTGGGGCTGCTCTGGGTGGTGTCTCCGGGTGCCGTCTTTGGGTTGGCGGCGGC
>JAUHYC010000002.1 GCA_030426685.1 Alphaproteobacteria bacterium | reverse complement strand
GATTTGTAATCAGTAGGTCCGCGGTTCGAGTCCGTGTGGGGGCACCACTAAATCACCTTTGACGGAAAAGGTGTGATACCTCTTCTTAACGCTTAATCAGAACAGTCACATATTTTTTGAAACGATTGATCGGATCGTATCCAGATAACTTCCATCCAATGTTTATCACGTTGCAAAATCTTGGATTGCTGAAGCATGTGCCCGGTCAACTGGGGGAACGAACGCCACCATCCCCCCCAAATATAGCGGGAAGATTCGAAGGTCGTTTTGTGGTATAATGAAATTCTGCCCTATGCGGGCACCCTAAGGGGAGAGGCCACCGTCTCACAAATGATTGAGAGTGAAGGTGGTGTGAGGGGCTGGATGAGGGGGTCTTGGCCAGCCCCTCGCTCTTGAGGGGGTGCGGAACGATGAAAGCGGTCCGTTAAATCCACATTAGCTTTGTTGATCGAATTCCGAAATTGGGGCTTTCCCGTAGTTCAGATCAATGTTTTGGCCAGAACCCAATCCCAATCTGCCAATGCTCGGGCAGGGCACATACAGTTAGGTTTGGATGGACGCCTGATGCCCAGATATTTTTTTGGACTCGTGTGAACAACGTCACTGAAGTTGTTTTCAGGATCCGGGATATTGGGGATGTTAATGAGTGAGCGTCTCTTTTGTTTCGGGCGCTGTGTTTTTCATAATCCTCCCTTTTTAAAGGGCGCGCTGACAATCGGCGCGCCCCTCTTTTCTTTCTCAAGATCAAAATGAACAAACACCGATTTGGTCCGGACAGCGGAAATGCGTGACGTCGAACCGCAAATGACCAGAAGCGCTTAGACCGGGAACCCGAGTTGCTTGATCAGGTTCCAGATATCTCTGTTCGCGGTGGAAAGCTGAGCAACAACGTTCTCGATCTCTTTCATTGCCTTCTCGTCCACCGTATCTTCGCGACCGAGTTTGATATCGGTTTTCCGGTCGGCTATGCGCATCAGGATGGTCTTGGGATTCCCGCTTTCCATATCGAATGAATAGATACAGTGATTATACTTGTTTCGAACTGTCGACAGGCGCGACAGGCGTTGCGTATGTTCCAGAATCGGGTCGCGAATTTCAGCGGGACGGCCCTCCATTTTCGCCAACCGTTCGACCAGATCGATACGAGCCCGCGTCGTGTTCAGCGTCAGGAAGATGATGACCGCCACGTCCTTGTTCGCCCCGGTCAGCCCGGCGATCAGGTGGATCAGCAAGCTTTCAGTATTCGTCCACATATAGTTCAGCCGGCCAACCAACAGGATCAGCCGGTCAAACCGGGTTTCGAATGCTTCATCCAACTGAGGTATTGCGCGCTTCGTTCGGCGCGACCTCAAAGTAGAAATGGGCGGCTGCAGTTCGGTTGCTGACATTGATCTTGCCGGAAACATTGTGCATGTGCAGTTTCACCGTGTGTTCGGTGATGCCCAGCTTGGCGGCGATCGCCTTGTTGCTTTTTCCCTGTGCAACCAACCTGAGGACTTGTTTTTCGCGGCGGGTCAGCTTGGCATAAAGCAGCAGTTTCTCGGGCGAGCGCGTTCGCGTGGCGGGCTGTTTTTGAATTGGCGTGTCCTGTGTATCCGGTGTTGCGGGCAGGCTGTCGGCCAGAAAGCAGGGCAGGTGCAACTCCTCGTGCATCAGCAACCGCAGAATGGCGCGCCAGACATCCGGCGCCACGTTCATCGGCAGGTATCCGATATTGCCGAAGCGGGCACGATCCCAATGTTCAAACAGTGTACGGGCTGAGCTTTGCTTGCGATAGGCAAAGGCCAGACAACCAGTATCGGCGAGTTTTGCGTAATCTGCCGGGCGGGTCAGAAGATCCTCGATCATCATCTGGTCCACGACGACGATACGCTCGGCCGGTGTGGTTGAACCGGCCTCTGATAGCAGCGCATCAAGACTCTCGTAGCGCGATGCGGACACCCCAAATTCGCTTTGAACGCTCCTCAGGGTTTGGTTGGAATAAAACAATTCCTTGCCAATAAATAAGATCGACAACTCTTCTGGGTATTCAATCTGACCACGCGTGTCGTCTTGCAATGAGATATTCATTGTCTTTCCCCTAACTATAACATGCGCCGCCATCTGGAATTTAAATCGGGTACAGTTCAGGCGGTACGAAACGGTAACTTAATCGTTCTAATTATCCCTCTATCATAGCTGAAAGTACGGTTTTCAGCAATAGAACGCAGGGATCGGTGCGGAGTCATAGAACTTTCGGTCAGGTTAGTTTTCAGAAATTATCATTGCAACTCTATGAACGTAAAAGATAATTTCCCGAATTCTTCAATTCACATTCGGATTCCACTCATTTTAGCCTTTATTAAGGCGTTCTCCAAAAAAACCACCCTTTTAACAAAGAGTTGCCACATTTAATGCTTTCGACCAGCTAGGCACACCCCCGCATCGCTGCAACCATGCTCCTGCTTCAATTGGTGAAGTGTTCTTGAACCTGCCATGCCCGCGGCCCGCGTATTTCAGCGACAGATCCGCGCTCATGGAATCGGCTAAGCCGAGAAAGGGGGACCGACCAGACAGAAGGCCAGAACTGCCGCATAAGCGTCCGGTGTGATGCTTGATGCGCGAAATCTGTTTCAACCGCACCCGTAGCCGCTTTGTAGATGAATGGCGGTCCGGTGCTTCAGTAAAAGTGGAATTTATTATGGTACGCAGAAATGCTCCGATCACTGACGTTCAAGAAGTTATCGATGACCAGGATCCCGTCGTAGACGAACCTCAAGTTGAAGAAGAAGCCGATATCGAAATTGAAGATATCAACGCTCAGCAGCAGCAACAGCAGCAAGATGTTGATAATTCTGCAAACAACTCCGATTCACAGGGTCAGGACCAATCACAGCGTTCAAGAAACGATAACGACAACGCCCAGGATCAGAATCAAAATCAACAGCAGAACAACACCAATGGCGGAGAAGATAACAACAACAACGACAACTCGAACCACAACGAAGTAAACATCGACTTCGGTGGTGGCGAATGGATTCCGCGCGATGATGACAAAGTCGACGTGGATATCAATGACGTTGAGGGTGACGTTGGTGACGTGATTACCGCGGGTGACGATCTGGATTATGACCCCGGTGACGACATCAATATTGACATCTCATTGGATGGCCCCGGAAACGACTTCGCATCAATCAACAGCCAGTATGCAAGCCTGAACGACAATGACTCTCTGGGTACCGCTTCGGTGGTAAACTCAGGTGACTTTAGCCAAAGTGGCAACGCAACTGGTGGTGAGGCCTACGCGGAAGACGGTATCGACGTAAATAGCGACGGTGGCGACTCGGGCGAAGGCGGCGAAAGCTATGGTGGTGACGCCTATGGCGATACCAGCGGCAGCCATTCGTTTGCTCTCGGCGGTCATTCTGGAAGCGCGGATGCCTCGGCAACCGGTGGTGATGGTGGCGCTTCGGGTCCTGCACATAATGCCAGCATTGGACTTGGCCTGTCGGGCGCACATTCCGACGGTGACAGCACCGGTGGTGATGGCGGAGATGCAGACAGCAATTCGAATGCCAGCAATTCCGGCTCGTCGAGCGCAAGCGGCTCGGGCACTGGTGGAGACGGCGGAGACGCAGGATCGATCGGTCTTGGTCTGGGTCTTGGTCTGTCAGGTTCGAACGCTGACGGTAACGCCAATGGTGGCGATCAGGCTTCGGGTGCACTGGGTGCGGGCCTTGGACTGGCCGGTACCGACGCATCGGCAGATGGCGCGGATGGTGGCGATGGTGATGCCGACAACAGTGGCTCAGCAGACAATGCCGGAACTGGCGGCAGCAACCAGGCTGATGGCACGACCGCAGGTAGCAACCTGGGTCTTGGTCTGGCCGGTGCGGGTGCGCTGGGTGCCAATGACGCCGATGGCGGCAGCGGCTCTGGTGGCGAAGGCTCTGGTGGCGAAGGCTCTGGTGGCGAAGGCTCCGGTGGCGAAGGCTATGGTGGCGAAGGCTCTGGTGGTACCGGCTCAGGTGGCGGCGGCTCCGGTGGCGATGCCAACGGTGGTGACGGCTTCGGCGGCAACACCGGTACAGAAGAAGTCTTGCCGTTCCTGCGCGTTGCTCCGCTTGTAGAAGATCCGGGCGGCGAGGAAGAAGAAGTTGCCGAAGAAGGTGGCGGCGGTAACGCGAATGGTACCGGTGGAGACGGTGGTACCGGTGGCGCGGGTACCGGTGGCATGGGCACCGGTGGCATGGGTACAGGTGGCACCGGTACGGGTGGCACAGGTACTGGCGGTACAGGTACCGGTGGTACAGGTACTGGCGGCATGGGCTCCGGTGGAGCCGGTGGCGGTTACGTCGACACGGATGCTGGCGCCCAAGGCGTTGGTGATCAGACGGCCGGGTCGGCTGACGTCGACCAAGATACCGGCGATGTCAACGGCATGACCGACAACGACCAGGACAACGATGGTTCTGGTGGAGACGGCGGCGACAACATGACCAGTGGCACGTCGACCGGTTCGGGTTCTGGCGCGGCAACTGCTGATGGTGCCGGTGGCGCCGGTGGCACAACCACGCCGACATCCAGCTCGGCCGCAAGCGGCGCGGGTTCGGCTGATGCGACCAATACTGCCGGTGACGGTGGTGCAGGTCAGGTCTGGTCGACTGCGGATACCGATGGATCTGCTGACAGCCTGGCCGAGGCCATCGCCGGATACGGTGGCGCAGCGTCTTCGGACAACGACGCAACGTCGACCGGTACCGGTAGCGCAACTGGCTCTGCAATGTCAGGCGCCGGCGGTGCAGGTGCTGCAGGAACCGCAGCTGGCGGAACCAGCGGTGACGTCATGGGTTCGTCGACCGGTGGCGCGACCTATGGTGCCAACAACAACGGTGGTGAAGCATCCGGTGCCTATTCCGGTGCTGGTGGTGCAGGCGGTAACGCCGGTACCTGGGGCTCGAACAACGGTGGCGACGGTATCGTCAACGGTGAGTCCTATGCCTCGGCAGCGGCCGTGGTCGATACAGCGGCCTTCAACCAGTCGATCGTGATGGGTGCCAACGTACTTGGTAACTCGGTCGATACGACCATGGTTGGTGGTTCGATGACTTCGTCCTACGCCAGCGACGACACTGACGTGTAAGTCAAAAAATCGGGGGCCGAATTCCGGCCCCCGTTACAATGAAAACGCCGGGGCCGCACTGTGCGGCCTCGGCCCAGCAAATCCCGAACCGGAAATTTCCTGCCGGCAAGGGGGTTAGGGATCATCGAAATGTCATTCGATAGTGTTACTGAGAAGATTGCCCACTTTATTGGAACTTTTGATCTAACGATTGAAAAAGCGCGACTGAGGGACCAGTACGAAGAGTTCACCGCCATGCGGCGCAAGGCGGAACTTGACGAACTGGAAGATCCCACAAAAATCCGGATCAAGGCGGATCTGGAACTGGATCCCGGCAAATATGGTCCGCTTACCTATCTGTTTGACACCCCTCCTGCCACTCCTGAACTACCACCTGCACCCGATGGCCCGATTTTGGAAACGGTCGTCGCAATTGGGCCACCGCCTGCATCCGGCCCACCGCTGCCCGAAGCCGAGACCGGCGTGGCGGCAAATAATGTGATTATTCTTGAACCTCAGCTTGTGACTGAACTGATCGGGTCGGCGGTAACCTACACGTTCCAGTCGATCTTTCTGCGCGACAACGATGTCGTCGGCGAAGGAGACTTTCGCGATCCCGAGCAGTTGATGGCGCAGGCCGAAGCGGCGGCGCAGGTTGCGGCCTCTCTGCACGCGGTGTCAGCTCCGTCCTTCTCGATCTCGGATTACCTGTCGGTCGAGTATGTTGAGGCGATGGCCGAAGAAATGCTGGCCCCGATCCATGCCGAAGTTGAAGGCGCAACTGTTTATCAGTTCCACGGCGAAGACGCGATGGGCGTGATCGTCAATGGTGAATATGTCGATGAAGCACCGGTCTGGGAGGATCTTCTGCCTGAACATCATCAGACCGAGGATGAGGAAGAAGATACAACGCCCGATCCGATGCCAGTCGAGTGGGATCAGGATGATGATCACGAGTATGGGGATGGCCATACAGTGATCGCTGGCGGCAATCTGGCCATAAACGAAGTGGCTGCCACGGTGGCCTGGGTTGATGCGCCTTACATCGCGGTTGGTGGCAAGGCGATTGAGTTGACGATGGTCAGCCAGGTCGCGGTTGTTTCGGACTTCGATGAAGGTACACATGGCCAGTCCGGAACGAATGTCGTTCAATCCTCGTCGATCAAGGCTGAGGGCAACGCCGCACATTGGATCGAAGGCGGAGGTGACGATGCGCCGGGTCTGGTGCATGTCGACTGGATCCACGGCGACCTGATCGTTGCGAATTTCGTCAAACAGAGCATTGATGCGACGGATATCGACCAAATCGAAACCGAGATTTCAGCGTCGACCACGCTCTATGCGCTGGGCGACAATGAGTTGGTTGACGTCACCAATATCCTGCAGCTCGGCAGCTATTATGATCTGGTCATGATTGACGGCGACATGATCTCGGTTGATGCGTTTGTTCAGACGCTGGTCCTGATGGATGATGATATCGTGACGGGCGGATTGCCGGGGCCGTTGGATGGCTCGGACGAGAATCTGCTGATGAACGAGGTTTCGCTGACCAAGGAAGGCGAAGATACGCATGAGATGATGCAGAATTCGATGTCCGAGGCGATGGCGCTGCAGGAATCGGATATGGAAGCGCTGGAAGACGCGCTGATGAATGATCCCATGTTTGCCGGCATGGAGCAGATGCGCGTCCTCAAGGTCGACGGATCTTTGGTACAGTTGAATATCGTCGAACAGAAAACTGTTCTCGCGGATCAGGATGATGTTCATCTGCACGGGCCAAACGCGGATCAGACCGAAGTGATTGCTGGCAGCAACGCGATGCTGAACGCCGCAAACGTCACCAAGGCTGGGGTGGACTCAGTGGTCATGGCGCAGGACGGGTCTTATTCCGACCTGTTGCTGCATCAGGCAAGTCTGATCGATATGCCCACAAACGAGGAAATCTCTGAGATGACCAACGAGGCGATCGCCGCGCTGATGGATGAGCTTGGAATGCCGGATCACGCGAACGGGATCGGGCCAAGCGGCAATGACCTGACACCAAGCGAGATGACAAACGCCTCGGATGGCCTGCAAACCATGCTGGCCTGATTTTCCTGTATATTACGAGTGACCCAAAGGTTTATTTATGTCGATCGTTTTTTCGTCGCGCCGAACCCGTTTTGCCAGCCCGCTGGACCGGTACGGAAGCGGACGCCCTACGGCGCTGGATGACAGTGAGCTGCGGGCAAAGCCCGAACAGGCAGATGCAGCAAAAACCGAACCCCGGTTGCGTCTGACCAAGGAGATGCGTTTGTCGATTCATCAGCCCAGTCCTGCAGCCGCAGCCGAGGCTGGTGTGGACGAAGTCAAACCCCAGCCAGATAGGGCGCCGCAGAAACCGGCGCCCCAAGACATATCAATTCAGGATCAATCCAGGCAGAGACAGGCGGAGCAGACCGATACAAAATCACAACCGTGCGCCAGCTCTCCCCTTCGGCGTACGTCGTCGCGGCCCGCGCAAGTTAAGGATCCTGTGGGTGGCGACTCTGGGGTGGCCGATGCCGAGGCCCCGGATCGTGCTGACGCCGATCAATCGACTGCGCGGATGACCCCCTCAGCGTCGTCGGACGGCAAAGACCGCATAGGCACCACGATCGAAGCCAAGGCGAACGAACCGTTGATGCGCTCGGGGACGGGTGGCGGCGACGGCAAGGGGCCGCCCCAACCCTTCCACAAGCGGACCCCACCCGAAGATTTCCAGAAAACGCTGCGTACGTCGCTCCGGGCGATCTGGCGCAATCTGGCCTTTGTCCTGGTGCTGACCTGCGCCACCAATATCCTGATCCTCGCCATTCCGATCTATCTGTTCCAAATCAGCGACCGGGTTCTGACCAGCCGGTCGCTGGACACGTTGATCATGCTGACTGCGATTGTGGCTGGTGCTGTGATCTTTCAATCTGCCTTTGACGCGGTTCGGCGGTTCATGCTGATGCGCACGGCAGTCGAGGTGGCGGCTCGGCTCGGGGCCCCGGTCCTGAGCGCGGCGGCCCATGCATCGCTTCATGGAAATGGGCGCGAGTATCAGACGCTGGGCGATTTGCAGCAGGTGCGGGGCTTTTTGGTATCGGGCACGTTGATCTCATTTCTCGATGTACCCTTCGCACCATTGTTCATCCTGATGATCTTTCTGGTGCATCCGCAGCTTGGAATGATCGTTGTGGTCACGGCGCTGTTGTTGATGACAATCGCCCTGATCAACCAGAAAATGACCGCCAAACCCTTTGCGAAGGCGAACCATGCGCAGTCCCTGGCGAACCAGCATCTGGATTCGATGTCACGCAACAGCCAGATCATCAATGCGCTGGCCATGATCCCCGAGGCGGTGCGCATCTGGGGGCGGGACACTGCGCAATCCCTGACCTGGCAGGTCAAGGCGCAGGATCGCAACGTGATCTTTGCAGCCATCTCGCGTGCGGTACGACTTTTGACGCAGATCGGCATCCTGGGCTGGGGCGCTTATCTGGCCCTGCAGGGCGAAATTACCGGCGGTATGGTTATCGCGGCTTCGATTATTGCGGGTCGCGCCTTTGCCCCGATTGAAGGATCGATCGAGGGCTGGAACACCTTCCTGCTGACCCGTGGTGCGTTTGGACGGATCAAGACGCTGCTGTCGAATTCGGCCCTGCAATATGAAAAACTGCGCCTGCCACGGCCTGAGGGTCGACTGGATGTAGAACGCTTGCTCTACGTGCCCGGCGGTACCAAGCGGGTGGTGCTGAACGGGATCACCTTTGCCCTGAACCCCGGTGAGACTCTGGCGATCATCGGCAATTCCGGCGCGGGCAAGACCACGCTCGGAAAAACACTGGTCGGGTCGATCCTGCCCACCTCGGGCAGTGTCCGTCTGGACCTGATGGACATCCGCAACTGGGATCCGCGCCAGTTCGGCGAAAGCATCGGCTACCTGCCGCAGGACGTGCAACTGTTCCCGGGAACGATCAAGGACAATATCGGCCGGATGCGCGCCGATGCGACCGACGAACAAATTCACGACGCCGCCGTTCTGGCTGACGTGCACAACATGATCGCAACGCTACCGCAGGGCTATGAGACAGTTGTCGCCGCAGATGGCTCGCCGCTGTCCGGTGGCCAAAAACAGCGCATTGCGTTGGCTCGGGCATTCTTCGGCAATCCGCGGCTCGTGGTCCTGGATGAGCCGAACTCGAACCTTGACGTGGCGGGTGACAAGGCACTTGCACGCGCGATTGAACAGGCGAAGGAGAGCAAGATCACTGTCGTCGTGATTACGCAAAAGCCGACGCTGCTGAATGTCGTCGACAAGATTATGCTGCTGACTGACGGGCGTGTGGCGCTGTTTGGTCAGCGTGAACAGGTCCTGCAACAACTGAATGGTCCGCGCCAACAGCCACCTGAAATTCAGGGCAATGGGGGTAAGTCATGAACGAGCTGGTAGTACGCAACGAAGAACCCGGCCTGTGGTATGCCGAAGTTCCGCGCTCGATCAATAAGTTTATCTTCATTGGACTTGTAATGCTTGTTGCTTGCTTCGGTGGCTTTGGCGTCTGGTCGTTCCGGGCTCCGCTGGCGGCTGCGGTTATTGCGCAGGGCAGTTTTGTTGCCACTGGGCGCAACAAGATCGTGCAACACCTCGAAGGCGGGATTATCGAGAATATCCTGGTCTCGGAAGGTGAGTCGGTTCAGGCCGGACAGATCATGATGACGCTGGATCAGACCTCGGCCGAGGCCAATGAACGCGAGCTGTTCATCCGTAAAATCCGCCTTCAAGCCATGACCGAACGCCTGCTGGCTGAACACAGCGAACAGGAGAATCTGGTATTCTCGAAAGCGTTGATGGAGGCATCTGATGATGTCGAGGTCATGACCATCCTCGACAATCAGAAGCTCAGCTTCGACGTCTCACGCAAGACTTTGCTCAACGATATCGCACTGCTGCAACGAAACATGGAAGCCCT
Source organism: Alphaproteobacteria bacterium (assembly GCA_030426685.1). GTDB lineage: Bacteria > Pseudomonadota > Alphaproteobacteria > Rhodobacterales > Rhodobacteraceae > Ruegeria. The sequence goes on along the minus strand of JAUHYC010000002.1, from coordinate 198,578 downwards.
CAGAATTCGGGCCACGGGGTTTGAGGCGCAGCTGACAAGTATGCAGCGCCGCTCGGATATTCTGCAGGAAGAATATGATACCAAGGAAGCACTGTTCAACAAAGGACTGGTGCGCAAAGGCGATCTGAACACGATCCGTCGTGTTCAGGCCGAGGCCGAAGGGCAACTGGCCCGACTGCGGGCCGAAACGGCCGAGGTCAATCAGATGCTGCTGAAATATGAAGAACAGATTTTACGGACCCGCTCAGCCTATCGCGAGGCCGCTTTGGATGAACTGAGCGTGATCGAGGCCGATCTGGAAAGTGTGCGTGAAAAGGCCCGTCAGGCCCGCAGCGTTCTGGATCGTGCGGTCGTGCGTGCACCGGTGACAGGAACAGTGGTTCGGCTGCATCACCACACACCCGGTGGCGTCATCGAGACCGGTGAACAGATTGCCGAGATTCTCCCTGCCGACGCGCCCCTGATCATCGAAGCGCAGATCCCGCGCACCGAGATCGACAGCGTCGTGACCGGCCAGATGGCAACGGTGCGTCTGGTGGCGCTCAACCAACGCACAACGCCGGTACTTGAGGGCGAGGTCTTTTATGTCTCCGCCGACTCTCTGCTCGAGGATTCGTCCGGAATGCCGCAAGAGGTTTATCTGGCCCGTATCTCGTTGAGTACGGATGAGATGAGCCGGGTGCGGGGCTTTGTGCCGACCCCGGGTATGCCTGCCGAGATCATGATCCAGACCGAAGAGCGCACCTTTGCGGCCTATATCGCCAAGCCGGTGGTCGACAGCATGTCGCGTGCCTTCCGAGAGCAATAGTGTGCCAGCAAGCATAACCAAGCGACTGTATCCTCTAAAATTCACATGCAGTCCTGCAAATTCATTTGCGGGGCTTGCGCAGATGCCGATGGCGGGCAGGGATATACCAATGGCTGTGATCGCCGTGACCTGACACAGGTCAAAGCCGAACACATTCTGCTACTTTAATGTAAGGGTCGGACGTTAGCAGACAGGAAACCGGCCATGATACGCCTTGCAGCCATGCTTTATTCTCTGATCGCGACCGCCATTGCGGGAAGCGCCGTAATTGCCGTGTTGGCGGCAGGTCTGGTCTCGGCGTTGGCCATTGTTTATGCGGCAGTCGCGGGGGCTGCTATTGCTGCGCCGGTATCCTGGCTGGTGGCCAGGCGCCTTTACACTGGCGCCTGATCAGGCGTTCAAAAAAGTTCGGACGGCGGCTTCGAATTCGCGCGGTTTCTCGGCGTGCAGCCAATGTCCCGCGCCGGGGATTTTCGCGAATCTCGCGGCGGGAAACCGGGCACGAATCCGGTCTCGGTGTTCAGGCAGAACATAGTCGGACACCCCGCCGGACAGGAACAGGGCGGTGCCGTTCCAGCTTCCATCAATTTCAGGAAATCCCATGATTGTGGGCATTTCGCTGGCGAGTACGTCCAGGTTTAGCCGCCAGCGCCCGCCTTCGACGTCCAGAGATTGCGTAAAGAAACTCTGAAGCGCTTTTTCAACGCCCAGATCGGCCAACTGAACTTCGGCATCAGAACGGCGATGGACGCGCGACATATCCACGGCCCGCATGGCCTCGACAAACTGGATCTGGCTGTGGCTGTAGGCGACAGGGGCAATGTCCGCCACAACAAGTTTGCGTACCAGTTTACCATGTTCCAACGCCAGCATCATCGCGGCCTTTCCACCCATGGAATGCCCGACCACATCTGCAACGCCGCCGATGCTGCTGATCACTTCAGCCAGATCTTCTGCCAGTTGGGGATAGCCATGCTGATCGTCCCAGAAGCTGTAGGCGTGGTTGCGCATATCCACGGCGATCACCTGCCGTTCATCCGACAACCGCCGCGCAATGACCCCCCAATTTCGCGCCGAGCCATAAAGGCCATGTGCAATCAGCAGGGGAGGTTGGTTCGTCGGGTCGCCATGGATGATCGTGTTCAGCATACCTTCGTGATACTCGCCGCCGCACGGAACAACCAGCCCCATTGTCGCCCGCTCTGTGCGGCGGTACATTGCCCCGTCAGGAGGCGCAGATGACGCAGGAAATCGATATCCAGACCCGGATCGCGCAGACCATTTCACTGCTGCGCAAAAAGCTCGGGGTAAAAGACAAGACCCTGATCGCCTCGGTCCGGCGGGCGAAACGGCGCCTGCCACGCAAAGTCTACAAACAGGCGATGGTGCTGGCGCGTGCCGAGCAGATGGCGGAACATCCGAAGTTGCAGCTGCTGCTGGACATGCCAAAGCTCGAAAAAGCCTCGGTAGATGTGCAAGACCACCTGAAGACGATCAATCTGGCGGATCGGCGCTGGGGCTGGTTTCTGAGTTTTTTAGGGTCGCTGGCCTTGGGTGTCATCGCACTGGCAGCGCTTGCGGTCGTGGTACTGCGATGGCGCGGATTTATCTGACCCGGCATGCCCAAAAGAAAAACGGCGCCTGATCAGGCGCCGTTTTCTGTTGTTTCATCCCGATAGGATCAGAGGTTCGGGTAGATCGGGAAGCGTGCGCAGAGGTCTGCGACTTCGGCTTTGACCTTGGCTTCGACGGCGCCGTTCCCGTCCTCGCCATTGGCGGCCAGGCCGTCGACAACCTCGATGATCCAGTCCGCGATCTGGCGGAACTCAGTCTCGCCAAAGCCGCGGGTCGTACCTGCGGGCGAGCCAAGGCGGATGCCGCTGGTGATCGTCGGCTTTTCCGGATCGAATGGGACGCCGTTCTTGTTGCACGTGATATGTGCCCGGCCCAGAGCCTTCTCGGTCGCATTGCCCTTGACGCCTTTGGGGCGCAGATCGACCAGAACCACGTGGGTGTCGGTGCCGTGGGTTACGGTATCCAGTCCGCCCTTGATCAGTTGATCCGACAACGCCTGTGCGTTGGTGATGACTTGCTGGATGTAGCTTTTGAACTCCGGCTGCAGGGCCTCGCCAAAGGCCACCGCCTTGCCTGCGATCACATGCATCAGCGGACCGCCCTGAATACCCGGGAAGATGGCCGAGTTTACTTTCTTGGCGATAGTTTCATCATTCGTCAGGATCATGCCGCCGCGCGGACCGCGCAGGGTCTTGTGCGTCGTGGTGGTTGCCACATGCGCATGCGGGAATGGCGACGGGTGTTCGCCTGCCGCAACCAGACCGGCAAAATGGGCCATGTCCACGTGCAGGTATGCGCCAACCATGTCGGCGATTTCGCGCATGCGGGCAAAGTCGATCTGGCGCGGTATGGCCGAGCCACCGGCGATGATCAGTTTGGGCTGGTGCTCTTTCGCAAGCGCCTCGACCTGATCATAATCCAGCATGTTGTCTTCTTTGCGGACGCCGTACTGCACCGCGTTGAACCATTTGCCCGACTGGTTCGGGCGTGCGCCGTGGGTCAGGTGGCCACCAGCATCCAGGCTCATGCCCAGAATGGTGTCACCGGGCTGGATCAGCGCCTGGAATACGCCCTGGTTCGCCTGACTCCCTGAGTTGGGCTGGACGTTGGCGAATTCGCAGCCAAACAGCTCTTTGGCGCGGTCGATAGCCAGATTCTCGGCGATGTCGACGAACTGGCAGCCGCCATAGTAGCGGCGACCGGGGTAGCCTTCGGCGTATTTGTTGGTCATCACCGAGCCCTGGGCCTCCATCACGGCGGCAGAGACGATGTTTTCGGACGCGATCAACTCGATCTCGTCGCGCTGACGGCCCAGCTCGGATGTGATCGAGCCAAACAGCTCAGGGTCACGATCCGCAAGGGACTGGGTGAAAAAACCGGTATCACGAAGGTTGGCGTTCATGTGCGCTCCGCATGGCTGGGGTGTATCTGGCGGATTTCCTATCGGAAACAACCCTGCGAAGAAAGTCTGTAAAGCGACGAATTGGCCTGCTATGGCGTCAAGTCTGGCCTATTGCGGAAAGGTATGTTTGTTTCGGAACCAAATGTGCAGCACTGGAAACCACAAAACATGACCAAGAGAATCGCCTTTCTTGCCAGCGATGCCGAAGTGGCGCAAACCGCGCGAGAGACCTTGGTGGCGCGCTATGGCAATGTAGCACCCCGCGATGCGGATGTGGTGGTGGCACTGGGCGGCGACGGGTTCATGCTGCATACGCTGCAGGGGATTCAGCACCTCAACACTCCGGTCTACGGTATGAATCGCGGAACCATCGGGTTTCTGATGAACGAATATGCCGAAACCGATCTGATGGCCCGCCTCGCCGATGCCGAGGAAGAGGTCATCAACCCCTTGAGCATGACCGCGATGGACCAGTCTGGTAAAGTTCACGAGGCATTAGCGATCAATGAGATATCTCTCCTACGCGCGGGCCCGCAGGCGGCGCGCCTCAGGATCAGGGTTGATGGGCGGGTGCGCATGGACGAACTCGTATGTGATGGGGCGCTTCTGTCGACACCCGCAGGATCGACGGCTTACAATTATTCCGCACACGGACCGATTGTGCCAATTGGCGCAGACGTTCTGGCCTTGACACCGATTGCAGCGTTTCGCCCCCGGCGGTGGCGCGGCGCATTGTTGCCCAAGGAGGCCCAGGTCAGGTTCGAGGTCATCGAGTCCGACAAACGCCCGGTTATCGTGGCGGCTGATTCCCTGTCATTCCCGGATATCGACTGGGTCGAGATCAGGTCAGAGCCAACCGTGCAGCATCGGATACTGTTTGACCCCGGCCATGGACTGGAAGAGCGCCTTATTTCCGAGCAGTTCACATAAACGTGAATGAAATCACAATTTTCCTGTCTCTTATGTGAACCAGTTCACAGGCGATTGCATTCCCCTTTGTTAACCTCAACTTACCCGGAGATCACGCCAAGGTGGAAGTGAGTGGCCATCTAACGGTGTTTTCGAATGATTGCGCATTTTACGCGCTGGCGAGGGTGGGTGGTGCTACGCTCGTCATCAGATATCCGGGCATATTTTAGTATGCGGACCCCGGGCACAAAAACCCGGGGTCTATTTTCTTTTGACGTGACCTGAGGCGGTCTTAGCCCTGCGCGTTCATATTCTCCCACAGGATCGGTGCCATTTGACCAACGCGGTCTTCGATTGCGGCTGCGGCATCCACAGCCATATCCTCGCGCCAGCGTTGGGCGGCGATTTGGATATTGATCGGCTGTGGGCCGTTCGGCAGGGTGGCCAACCTGGCGGGAACGCTGGCGGCGGGCAGCCCCAGAAAGTTCATCGCATAAGAATAAACTGCACAGCCCAGCACCTCATGCACACCTTCGGCACCCTCGGTATCTCTGTCGGGTTTGAAGAAAGGTTGCGGTAGGAAAGGCGACGCGACCAGAGGGTAGTCTTGCATGAACAGCGACCACTCGCGCGCATGGTGACTGCGCTGCGCCAGAGCCTGAATAAGCTCGGTGCCCACGATCGGAGGGAACTCCTGAAAATAGACCTCGAAGATATCGCGGATGGTCTGCGAACCCGCTGCCTCGATATCGCTCTGCATCAGGGTCAGAACCTCACCCATCAATGCGCGATACCCCAGCCGTCCGCATTCGAATACGTCCGGTGGATCGACCTCTTCCACCAGATAGCCCGCATCTGTCAGGGCGTCTCGCGCAGTTTCGAGAGCCTTTTCCACTTCAGGGTGCAGGTCGTAGCCAAACGTGTTTTTTGTCAACGCGACCCTGACGGGTCGGTCAGAAGTCGCCCCGCGCCACGGCATCTGTACATGAAACGGATCGCGCGGATCCGCAGCGATCAGGCTGGGCATCGACAGATGCAGGTCCGCGGCAGTCCGGGTGATAAGCCCCTGAACGGACATGGACTGGGCCAGCAACCCTCGCTCGGCCCTTTGGCTGGGGTTCCAGGCAGGCACACGTCCGAGGCCGGGTTTTACTGTCACCGCTCCATTGGCGGCCGCCGGGAACCGCAAGCTGCCGCCGATGTCATTGCCATGGGCCAGGGCGCCGATCCCGGCCATTACGCTGGCACCCGCTCCGCCGGAAGAGCCGCCTGGTGAGATATGGCGCCCCCAAGGGTTATGAGTGCGCCCATAAAGCGGGTTGTCGGTATCGGCGCGAAACGAGAATTCAGGCGTGTTGGTGCGCCCGATGATAATTGCCCCGGCTTTTTGCAGGTTCGAAACCACCGGGGCATCGTCGGGTGCAATCGCGTCTTTCAAGGCGACCACGCCGTTTGTGGTGGCGTGCCCCTTCTGGTCGACATTTACTTTGATTGTCACCGGAACCCCGTGAAGCGGTCCTACGGGCACACCGTTCTTTCGGGATGCGTCAAGTGCGCGCGCACGGTCCAGCGCCTCGGTACTCAGATCTTCGACTACGGCGTTGAGGGCCGGATTGACCTGATGCATCCGATCCAACGTGCTTTGGACGGCTTCTTCGGCACTCAGATCACCGGTTCGGGTCAGTGCGGTCAGTTCTGTGGCGCTCAGCCGCCAGATGTCGCTGTGAGTCATGGGCTCCTCGTTGTCTCAACCGCGACAGTAGGAGCCCTGAGTTCAGTTGCAAGCGAAACACGCGGATTGGGCGGCACGGGGCCGCCCGTCCGTTATTCTTGCGCGTAACCGATCGTGCGCAGGGCCGAGGTGATCTCATCAAGAATGACGGGATCGTCGATTGTTGCAGGCATCTTGTATTCCTTGCCATCGGCAATCGACACCATCGTGCCACGCAAAATCTTGCCCGAGCGCGTTTTGGGCAGTCGGTCCACCACGACGGCCTTTTTGAATGCCGCGACCGGGCCGATCTTGTCGCGCACCATTTTGACCACGTCGGTGACCACATCCTCGTGCTTACGCTCGGATCCGGCGTTGAGGCACAGGAACCCGACCGGCATTTGTCCTTTGAGCTGATCGGATACACCAATCACGGCGCATTCGGCGACGTCCGGATGGGCGGCCAGAACTTCTTCCATTCCGCCGGTCGACAGGCGGTGACCCGCCACGTTGATCACATCATCGGTGCGCGCCATGATGTAAAGGTATCCATCCTCATCAATCATTCCCGCATCGCCGGTTTCATAATAGCCGGGGAAGTGCTCCAGATAGGATTTCTTGAACCGATCCTCCGCATTCCACAGCGTCGGCAGCGTGCCCGGAGGCAGGGGCAGCTTGACCGCGATGGCACCCAGATCACCGGGCTTCATCGGATGGCCGCCTTCGTCCAGAATCTGTACGTCGTAGCCAGGCATCGGTTTGGCAGGCGAGCCCAGCTTCACCGGCAATTCCTCGATCCCCAGCGGGTTTCCGGCGATGGCCCAGCCAGTTTCGGTCTGCCACCAATGATCGATAACCGGAACCTTCAGCGCCTCCTGCGCCCAGATGATGGTATCGGGATCAGCCCGCTCGCCAGCAAGGTACAAAGCCTTCAGGCAGGACAGGTCGTAATTCGCCATCATCTCGGCCTTTGGATCCTCACGCTTGACGGCGCGGATGGCGGTGGGCGCGGTGAAGAAGCTTTTGACATTATGTTCCGAGATCACCCGCCAGAATGTGCCTGCATCGGGGGTGCCTATGGGCTTGCCTTCGAACACGATTGTGGTGTTGCCGTGGATCAGCGGGGCATAACAAATGTAGGAATGCCCCACGACCCAGCCCACATCCGACGCGGCCCAGAACACGTCACCCGGATCGACATTATAGATGTTTTTCATCGTCCAGTTCAGCGCCACCAAATGACCCGCCGTTGGACGCACAACGCCTTTGGGGGCACCGGTTGTGCCGGAAGTATAGAGAATATAGGCCGGATCGTTGCCGTTGACGGGTACACATTCTGCCGGCTCGGTTCCATACTGGAAGCCGTGCCAGTTGAAATCGCGTCCTTCAACCAGTTGCGCGACCTCTTGTTCGCGCTGGAAGATCACGCAGAAGTCGGGCTTGTGGCTGGCAAGGTCGATAGCTCCGTCCAATAGGGGTTTGTAATGCACCACGCGGCCCGGCTCCATCCCGCAAGAGGCAGCGATGATGGCTTTGGGTTTGGCATCGTCAATGCGTACAGCCAGTTCGTTGCTGGCAAATCCGCCGAACACGACCGAATGCACGGCTCCCAGACGGGCACAGGCCAGCATGGCCTCCAGCGCTTCGGGGATCATTGGCATGTAGATGATGACGCGATCACCTTTTTCGACACCCTTGGCCCGTAGCGCACCTGCCAGATTGGCAACGCGATTACGAAGCTCGACATATGAGATTTCGCGTTTAGTGTGGGTGATCGGGCTGTCATAGATGATTGCGGTCTGTTCTCCGCGGCCATTTTCGACATGCCGGTCAACTGCATTCCAGCAGGTGTTCACCTTGGCGTCGCTGAACCATTCGTACAAAGGCGCATTGTCGTCAAACAGCGCTTTGCTGGGGGGGTGATCCCAATCAATCCCCTTGGCGGCCTCCATCCAGAAAGCCTCGGGGTTGGTTTTCCAGCTCTCGTATACGTCCTGATACGCCATTACGGCCTCCTCCCAAATACCTCGCGCACTGTGTTAGGCATCGCAAACGCCTGCGACAAGCAAAGCGAATGACGGCGCGTCAGTTTATCGCAAAATCTTTGCAGATTCTTGCGTGAGCGCCTGCAAACTTTTGCAAAATCTCTAATATTGAGGCTCTTTGCAGCATCTGATCGCACATTTTGCAAAACTGCAAAATTATAGCTGCAAAGACTGCCTTACCTGTGGAATCACGCCGGGCACCTTTTCCGGCACCCGGATACAGCAGAGCCATGCGCAAAAAGGCCTATCCGTAATGTGCCACCGGTGTACCTGCGATGGCGGCCATGTTCAGTAGTCCGCGCGCGGTGATCGATGGGGTCACGATATGCGCCTTGTTCCCCATTCCCATCAAGATCGGTCCAACCTCAAGCCCATCGGCTTTCATCTTCAGGATATTGCGCACACCGCTGGCCGCATCTGCATGGGCAAACATGAGAACATTTGCGGCCCCCTCCAGTCGCGAGTTCGGGAATATCCGCGCTCGCAGTTCGGGGTCCAGGGCCAGATCAAGGTTCATCTCGCCCTCGTAGGTGAAGTCACGCGGTTGTGAGTCGAGGATATCCAGCGCCGCGCGCAAGCGTTTGCCGGACCCCTCGGCCTGATTGCCGAATTGGGACTGCGAGCAGAAGGCGATTTTGGGCTCCAGCCCAAAGCGCCGGACGTGCCGGGCCGCGCCAATGGTCGACTCAGCCAGTTCTTCGGGCGAAGGCAGTTGCCGCACATGAGTGTCAGCGATGAACAATGGACCGTCTTCGAGGATCATCAGCGACAGCGCGCCGTGCGGGCGCAAATGGGAGTCATCCAGAACCTGTTCGACATAGTTGAGGTGCCATCGATACTCGCCAAATGTGCCGCAGATCATGCTGTCGGCTTCACCACGATGAACCATAATGGCCGCGATTGCGGTGTTATTCGTGCGCATGATCGCCTTGGCCAGATCAGGGGTCACCCCGCGGCGCTGCATGATCTGGTGATACGAGTTCCAGTAGTCGTAATACCTTGGGTCATCCTGCGGGTTCACGATCTGGAAATCCTGCCCCGGTCTCACGGTCAAACCAAGCTTTTCGCAGCGGGCGTTGATCACATCCGGTCGTCCGATCAGGATTGGGGTTTCGGTGGTTTCTTCGAGAATGGCCTGAGCGGCGCGCAGGACCCGTTCATCTTCGCCCTCGGCAAAGACGATCCGGCGCGAGGCAACGGCGGCGGCTTCGAACACGGGGCGCATCAAAAGGGCGGACTTGAATACGGTCTGGTTCAACCGCTCTTTATACGCTTCAAGATCATCAATCGGGCGCTTGGCAACGCCGCTTTCCATCGCCGCCTTGGCAACAGACGAGGATACGACGCCAACCAGACGCGGGTCGAAGGGTTTGGGGATCAGGTAATCCGGACCAAATGTCAGCTGCTCTCCCTTATAGGCGGCTGCGGCCTCGGCGCTGGTAGTGGCGCGTGCCATATCTGCGATACCGTCGACACAGGCGATCTGCATTTCGTCGTTGATCTCGGTTGCGCCTACATCCAGCGCGCCACGGAAGATGAACGGAAAGCATAGGACGTTGTTCACCTGATTTGGGAAATCACTGCGGCCCGTTGCGATAATCGCGTCCGGCGCAACCTCGCGTGCAGCTTGCGGCAGGATTTCGGGTGTCGGGTTGGCCAGGGCAAAAATGATTGGCGTTTTTGCCATCTTCGCGACCATTTCCGGTTTGAGCACGTTGGGTCCGCTGAGACCCAGAAACAGGTCGGCCCCTTCGACCACGTCATCCAGAGTGCGCAGATCGCTTTTCTGTGCGAACTGGCTTTTGTGTGGGTTCATGTCTTCGGCGCGGCCCTCATAAACCAGCCCGTGGATGTCGCACAGCCATATGTTCTCACGCTTGACGCCAAGTTTCACCAGCATGCTGAGACAGGCGATCCCGGCGGCACCACCGCCGGTCGAGACGATTTTGATATCCTCAAACTTCTTGCCTGCAACGTGCAGCGCATTTTTGGCGGCAGCCCCGACAACGATGGCGGTACCATGCTGATCGTCATGAAAGACCGGGATGTTCATACGTTCGCGGCACAGCTTTTCGACGATAAAACAATCGGGCGCCTTGATGTCTTCAAGGTTGATCGCCCCGAAAGTCGGCTCCAGCGCGCAAACCACATCAGCCAGTTTTTCAGGGTCGGGTTGGTTCACCTCGATGTCGAAGCAATCGATCCCTGCAAATTTCTTGAACAGGACAGCCTTGCCTTCCATCACCGGTTTGGACGCCAGTGCGCCGATATTGCCCAACCCCAAAACGGCTGTCCCGTTCGACACAACCCCCACCAGATTGCCGCGTGCCGTGTAAAGCTCGGCATTGGAGGCATCCGCCTTGATCTCAAGGCTGGCTTCGGCAACGCCGGGCGAATAGGCGCGGGCCAGATCACGGCCATTTGCCATGGGTTTGGTGGCCTTGATTTCAAGCTTTCCGGGCTTTGGGTGGGCGTGATAGTCAAGTGCGGCCTGCCGCAGATTGGGTGTGTCAGACATCGGCGATTCAACTCCATTCCAGAATTTGTTTGATCGTTAAACTATTTCTTGTGGCTTGGCTACGTTGCGTCAATTTGCAATCGATCGGTGCGTTCACGGGCATGTTGGTTGATAATTGTCACAAAACCTTTAGGTACCGCCAATTCCCAAAAACAGCGCAGATTCAATGAAACAGCACCACGCAATCACCAGAAACAAAGACGAAGCCCTTATACAAGCGCTTCGTGCTGCGTTTGTTGTTGCGGCCGCGTACTTGTGTGCGATCGCAATTTGGCCGCTTCAGATCTCGGTGTTCAATCAGGAAGGCGGGCTGACCGAGACGATCTCGGCTGCGGCATTGCTTGTGGCGGGTTTGTCTGCCTTGGTGCGGTTCCCCGGCATAACGCGCCTGTACATAGGGCTTGTATGCCTGCTTTTGGCCGAGCGGGAGCTAGAGGCCGATGTGTATTCCGAAGGCGGCTTGCCATACCTTGTACTCAGCGGGTTGGATGCGCTGCTGGACATGACAGTGGTGCGGATTTTACTTGCGGTGATCATCATCGGTGGGTTTGCCTGGCACGGTATTCCCAACGGGTGGCGCGCTTTCAAGCTGCGCGCTCCGTTCCTGATGATCTTTGTTTTGGCCGGAAGCGTCGCAGTTATCGCGCAGCTACTTGAGGAGGTAAGTGGTTTCTTGGATGCTAACCTCTCGGCAACGATGGCAACAAGACTGTTCGTTATGGAAGAAACGCTCGAGATGTACTTTTCGATTGGCATTTTGGCCGCTGTTCTGATCGGATGGCCCAAATCCAATTCCGAAGAGATACCGCATGACCAGCAATCCCGGCGAACCACAAACCCGCGCTGAAATCCGACTGCCGACGCAGGAATTGCGCGACGACATTCCCTTTTTTACTAAGGTTTTGGGGATGCGGATGGATATGATCTATCCGGCCGATGATCCCCGGGTTGCCGTATTCTCGGGGCATGGCGTTTGTTTGAGGATTGAAAAGGACGCGCCCGAGGCCGCCGGGACTCTGCGCATTCTGACCGACGACCCGGACGGGTTTGCGGGTGGCCAACGTATCCTGATTGCCCCAAACGGCACTCGGATCGAGATTGAGGAGTTGAACCCGCCACTGGTCATGCCAGACACCGTGCATTCATTCGTTGTGCGCAGGCTTAAGGATCAAGCACCGTGGATCATAGGACGGGCGGGGATGCATTATCGCGATCTGGTGCCGGACCGGTTGGGCGGCTCGATCATTGCCAGCCATATCCGCATCCCTGATGGCGGACCGGTGCCGGACATGGTGCATTTTCACAAAGTGGGCTTTCAGCTGATCTTTTGCATCCATGGTTGGGTTGATGTCGTTTATGAGGATCAGGGCGACAGGATGCGCCTGACCGCAGGCGATTGCTTTATCCAGCCACCGGAAATCCGCCACCGGGTGCTTGAAGCCTCGGACAACGTGCAGGTGATCGAGATTGGTGTTCCGGCCGAACACGTCACGGAAATTGATCACCAGATGGAGCTACCAACGCCGCACTACCGTCCGGAACGGATGTGGCAGGGCCAGCGGTTCGTTTACAATCAGGCCAGGGATGCCGAGTGGGAGTCCTTCCGCCTGCCGGGCTATGTGTGTCGGGACACAACGATTGCCGAGAACACCGGGGGTGTCGCGGGTGTGCAGGTCGTGCGCCGGGGGCAGGGTGATCCGCAATGGGCCAGCCATGACACAGATATTCACTTTACCTTCGTGATGAACGGTCAGGTGACCCTTGAGGGTGAGGGGCGCGATCCTTATCGGCTTGAACAGGGCGATGCTTTTGTTATCCCGCCGGGGATGCGGACAAGATTGTCCGATCCATCTGATGATGTCGAACTGCTGGAGGTTACGCTTCCTGGGCGATTCAACACCCATCTGGGGTAGAAGACTGTGAATAATCCCGCTGCGGGGCTTCAATTCCCCCATCACTTTCATCTAGGGTATGACATTCTGACCAAGTGATCAAAAATTGGGAATCGCCATGTCTCTGAAAGATGCCGCACTGGCCGTTCGGGAAAATGCCCACGCACCTTATTCGAATTTCAAAGTAGGCGCAGCGATCCGCGCGAGTTCGGGGGTCGTGTATTCCGGTTGCAATGTCGAAAACGTGGCTTATCCCGAAGGCACCTGCGCGGAGGCCGGGGCAATTGCTGCAATGGTTGCTGCCGGGGACACCGAACTGACCGAGGTTTATGTGGTCGCCAGCTGCCCGCAACCGGTATCGCCCTGTGGTGGATGCCGGCAGAAACTGGCCGAGTTCGGCAAGGGCGATGTGGTCGTGACGATGGCGACGGTCGAAGGACTGGAAACAAGAACCACAATTGCCGATCTGCTACCCGGCGCGTTTGACACCTCGCATATGGAGGACGTCTGACGCCATGGACGCGCGTTCGATCATCGCAAAACTGAGGCGTCACGAGGTCCCGACACGCGAAGAACTGCAGTGGTTCGCGCAGGGGCTGGCGGATGGTGGCGTCAGTGATGCGCAGGCCGGAGCCTTTGCCATGGCGGTCTGTATGGGTGGGTTGGGCGCACAGGGTCGTGCCGATCTCACGGTTGCAATGCGTGACAGTGGCGACGTTTTGAGCTGGGATCTGGACGGACCGGTCATCGACAAGCATTCAACAGGTGGTGTCGGGGATTGCGTCAGCCTCGTGCTGGCCCCTGCATTGGCAGAGTGCGGGGCCTATGTGCCGATGATCTCTGGCCGGGGGCTGGGTCATACGGGTGGAACGCTGGACAAGCTTGAGGCGATCCCCGGAGTGACAACCCAGATCGGGCAGACCCGGCTGGAGCAGGTTTTGAAAGAAACAGGTGCTGCCATCGTGGGCGCAACCGGGCAGATCGCACCGGCTGACAAGCGGCTTTATGCCGTGCGCGATGTGACTGCCACAGTCGAAAGCCTCGATCTGATTACTGCCTCGATCCTGTCGAAGAAGCTGGCGGTCAGCCCCGATGCGCTGGTGCTGGACGTCAAGGTGGGCAGCGGGGCATTCATGAAAACGCTCGATGAAGCGCGCAAGCTGGCGCAGGCTTTGACCGAAACGGCGAATACGGCAGGATGCCGGACCTCTGCCGTGACCACTGATATGAACCAACCCCTGGCCCCGGCGCTGGGCAACGCGCTGGAAGTGGCGGAGGTGATGAAGGCGCTGACCAGCGGGCAGAGCTCACCGTTGACCGAGATTTCGGCGGAGCTGGGCGGCGTCCTGATGGCGGATGCCGGGATGTGCGCAACAGTTGACGAGGGCCGAGCGCGGGTTGCTGAGGTGATCAGCAATGGCCGCACTGCCGAACGGTTTGGCAGAATGATGGCCGCTGTTGGCGGGCCAGTGCATTTCACCGACACATGGGCGCGCTTCCTGCCCGAGGCCAGCGTGATACAGGAGGTACCCGCACTTGAGGACGGATATGTCGCGGCCATCGACGGCGAGGCGCTGGGCCTGGCTGTGGTCGCTCTGGGTGGCGGCCGTCAGGTTGAAAGCGATGAGATTGATCCGGCGGTTGGGTTGTCGAGCCTGGTGCGGTTGGGGGTGAAGGTCCAAAGAGGTACGCCGCTGGCCGTGGTTCACGCCGCACGTGAGGATGCAGCGCGACAAGCCGCCGAGGCGGTTCGTAGCGCTATAATACTCAGCGACAAGCCGGTGGATCCACCGCCGCTCGTGCATGAGAGGATTGGCGCATGAGCCGGGCATTCCTTGTGGTTATGGATTCTGTGGGCATCGGCGGTGCGCCGGATGCTGACCGGTATTTCAACGGAACCACGCCGGATACGGGTGCAAATACCGTGGCCCACATCGCGCAGGCCTGTGCCGACGGGCGCGCCGAAGAGGGGCGGTCCGGCCCTTTGCATCTGCCCAATCTGGATGCGTTGGGGCTGGGGGCGGCCACGCGTCTGGCGTCGGGTGCCGAGGTGCCGGGGTTGGAGACCGATCCAACCGGTCTCTGGGGGTGCGCGCGCGAACGTTCTCCGGGCAAGGATACGCCTTCGGGGCATTGGGAACTGGCTGGTTTGCCGGTGCCGTGGGACTGGCACTATTTCCCGGATACCAAACCGGCGTTTCCCGCCGAGTTGAGCCGCGCCGCTGCCGAGGCGGCGGGCACTGAGTGGATACTTGGGAACTGCCACGCCCCAGGCACGGCGATCATCGAAGCGCTTGGGGCCGAACATATGCGCACCGGCTGGCCGATTTGCTATACCTCTGCCGATAGCGTGTTCCAGATTGCGGCGCATGAAGTGAGCTTTGGCCTCGACCGGTTGCTGGAGATGTGTCGCACCCTTGCGCCGCAACTGCATGAGATGAAGGTGGGCCGCGTAATCGCGCGGCCTTTCGCGGGGTCCGCTGAAGAGGGCTTTACCCGAACCACCAACCGCAAGGACTTTGCCATCCTCCCGCCCGCGCCGGTGCTGACCAACTGGGCGCAGGACGCAGGTCGTCGTGTTCATGCGGTGGGCAAGATCGGCGACATCTTTTCGATGCAGGGGATCGATACCTTGCGAAAAGGTGCGGATGCGGAACTGATGACCCACCTTTCGGAACTGGTAGATGAGGCGGAAGAGGGCAGCCTGACCTTTGCCAACTTCGTCGAATTCGACAGCCTCTATGGCCATCGCCGTGACATCAGCGGCTACGCTCGCGCACTGGAATGGTTTGATCGCGAAATTGGTGCGATCCTGCAAAAACTGCGTCCCGGTGACCTGATGCTGCTGACGGCGGATCACGGGAATGATCCCAGCTGGACCGGCACCGATCACACGCGCGAGCAGGTGCCGGTGCTGATTGCGGGGCAGGGCACGGGCCAGATCGGTCGGATCAAGTTCGCCGATGTCGCCGCAAGTATCGCACACCACCTGAACATCCCGGCACAAGGGCCGGGGCGGAGCTTTTTATGAACGTCGCCGACCTGCCCAAGATTGAGTTACACCTGCACCATGAAGGGGCGGCACCGCCCGCATTCATTCGCCAACTGGCGCATGAAAAGCGCGTGGATCTGAGCGGTATCTTCAAACCTGACGGCTCTTACGATTTCCGCGACTTCGCCCATTTCCTCAACGTTTATGAAGCAGCCTGCGAAGTGCTCAAATCGCCCGAGGATTTCCGCCGCTTGACGCTCGCAATTCTGGAAGAAAGCGCCGCGAATGGCGTTGTGTATTCCGAGACCTTCCTCAGCCCTGATTTCTGCGGTGGCGGCGATCTGCACGCGTGGAAGGACTATCTGACTGCTATTCAGGACGCAGCAGACGAAGCCGAACGCAAGTTCAACATCACCTTGCGCGGGGTGGTGACCTGTGTGCGCCATTTTGGCCCGGAGCAGGCCAAAAGCAGTGCCCATTGCGCGGCCGAGACGGCGGGTGACTGGATCACCGGATTTGGTATGGGCGGCAATGAAGCCGTGGGTGCCCAGGGAGACTTCAAATGGGCCTTTGATTGTGCCCGCGAGGCTGGTCTGCGTCTAACGACCCATGCCGGTGAGTTTGGCGGCCCCGAAAGCGTGCGCGCTGCCATTCGTGATCTGGCGGTCGAGCGGGTTGGGCACGGCGTGCGCGCCATTGAAGACCCGGATCTGATCCGCGAACTCGTCGACAGGGACGTTACGCTTGAAGTCTGTCCCGGCTCGAATGTTGTGCTGGGTCTGTTTCCCGATTTCGCTGCCCATCCGATTGCGCAACTGCGCGACGCGGGGGTGCCGGTCACGGTCTCAACCGATGACCCGCCGTTTTTCCATACCACTCTGCGACGCGAATACGAGATGCTGAATGCTGCCTTTGGCTGGGATGCCGAAGACTTTGCCGCCCTGAACGAAACCGCCCTGAACGCGGCCTTTTGCGATGAAGAGACCCGCGCGCGGGTCAAGACAAGACTGGAGACATCATGAGCGAACACCTGACCGTCGTTGATCACCCGCTGGTGCAGCACAAACTGACGCTCATGCGGGACAAGGGCACCTCGACCGCCGGGTTCCGGCAGTTGCTGCGCGAGATTACCCTGCTGCTGGCCTATGAGGTCACGCGTGAGATGCCGTTGACCACGCGCCACATCGAAACCCCGATGGAGGAGATGGACGCGCCCATTCTGTCAGGAAAAAAACTGGCACTGGTGTCGATCCTGCGAGCTGGGAACGGGATGCTGGACGGGGTGCTGGAGTTGATCCCCTCGGCCCGTGTCGGCTTTGTCGGACTTTACCGCGATGAAGAGACACTGGAGCCGGTGCAATACTACTTCAAGGCCCCCGAAGGTTTGAAAGATCGCTTGGTGATTGCCGTGGACCCGATGCTGGCCACGGGTAACAGCTCAGCCGCAGCGATTGATTTGCTGAAAGAGGCAGGCGCGACTGATATTCGCTTTCTCTGCCTGCTGGCCTCACCCGAGGGGGTCGCGCGTATGAAAGAGGCGCATTCGGATGTCAAAATCGTCACAGCGGCATTGGATCGTGAGTTGAACTCGAAAGGCTACATCATGCCGGGGCTCGGCGACGCCGGGGACCGGATGTTCGGAACCAAATAGGCGAGACTATTGCCCACAGATGTTCTGCAGCCGGACCCAATCGCGGTCCGGCAACACCTGCTCCAACGTCCGGCCTGCCATCGGGTCAGCCTCGATCAGCCCCAGAACGGTCTCGCCGGTGATATCACGCGCGTAGGCATAAGGGGTCGAGGGCAGAGCAGCCTGCGCAAAGACCGATAACAGATCGTTGTCGCTGATCTCGGGGCGGGGTTCGGACAGAACCTGTTCGGTATATGTGTCGACGATTTCAGATGTCAGCTCACCCGTGGTCAGTAACCGAAAGGCCGCAATGGGCCCGGTTCGGTCCAGCAACTCATCCAAGGGGTCCTGACGAGCAGCCCGCGCCCGCGCCGCGATCACATACCCTGCGGCAACGGCAGGGTCTTCGTAGTCTTCGACCAGCGCACGATTCAGCAAAACCGTTCCGCCCGGCAGGCTGAGGCTGTCAGACAGACCGGCGGGCAGGATCACGATTTGCCGGATGCCGGTTCTTCGCGCCAGCCGATCCAGAGATTCCTGCGCATCCGGCGAGGAACAGGCGGTGCCCGAGACCCGCTCGATCCGGCGCAGGATTGTGTCGCCGATCTCCTGACGCTTGATTTCAGGCACAACGGTGACGACGTGACGCTGCAACGCGCCCGGCAGCCAAAACACAAGCAACGCGAGCACAGCCAGCACTACGCCTGCCACGCTCAGCCAGCGCAACCGACCGGGATGAGGTCGGGCACGGTCAATGGCGCGTTGCAGTCGGTCGATGGCCTCAATCATCATAGTCTCGGATTGCGCCAGTTCCAGCGTCTCACCCGGATCGCCATCGGGATTGAAAACCGCCGGAAATGCCCCGGGGTTCTGGCGTTCCAGCGCAGCCAGCGACCAATGGGTCAGCGCGCGATCATTGAAATCCGAGATTGTCAGGGTCGCCTCACCAATAGACACCACAACCTCGCGCCGTTGTTCATCGGGCGTGGGGCGCCACAGACCGGTGGCTTCGATCCGCTGATACTGTCTGAGTGCGGTCATCTGGAAATGCTGCTCGGTATTATTTTGCATCGAGTCTAGCATGTTGGAAACCGACCGCGCAAACCTGTTGCGCAGGGTTCCGGAAAAATGATGACTGTCCCGGAGAGGCTTGGACCTCGGGTGGGCTTGTCGCAACAAGGGTGGTGAAACAGTTGGAACAAGAACGATCCACGGTTCTGGCATCATTGCTGATGGTCGCTGCCATGGCAATCATCGGGGTCATCGATAATTTTGTGATTCGGCTGGCCGAAACCATCGGGCTTTGGCAGTTTCATCTGTGCCGCGCGATGCTGATGCTGCCTCTGATTGCGTGTCTGTCCCTTCTGGGGCTGGGTGGCCTCAGGCCTCGCCGGTACGGAGTGGTCGCGCTGCGCAGCGTATTGATTACTCTTGCAATGCTGTTTTATTTCAGCGCGCTCGCCCTGATGCCAATTGCACAGGCGCTGGCTGGGCTCTTTACCTCACCCATCTTCGTGTTGCTGATTTCCGCCCTGTTTCTGAAACAACATATTGGCCCTTGGAGGATCGTGGCGGTCCTGCTGGGCTTTGCGGGAATTCTCTGCGTTTTGCAGCCGGACCTGCAAGCTTTTGATGTCAAGACACTGCTGCCGGTTGCCGGAGGCTTCTTCTATGCCCTGAGCGCGGTTGTGACGCGAACGCATTGCGCCAATGAAAGCACGGTCGCCCTGCTGGCAGCGATGGTGGTCACGCTGGGCCTTGCCGGAGGTGTGGGTCTGATATGGCTTGCGCTGGCTCCGGTCTCAGTTCCGGTTGGGCCGGATGGGTTTGCGATGCGCGGCTGGGTCTGGCCGATACAACAAGCGCTGCCCTGGGTCGTGGTGCAGGCTGTTGGTTCAACGATTGCCGTTTTCATGTTGATCAAAGCCTATCAACTGGGCGAGCCATCCTATGTGGCCGTGTTTGAATACTCGGTTATGATCTTTGGCCCCCTGTTCGCATGGGTTGCGTTCGGGCAGGTCGTTGGTGTGATGCAGATCATTGGGATTGGGATGATCGCCACGGCTGGGGCTCTTCTGGGTTGGCGAGAACGGCAAGCTTTGTCCGGGCAGCGTGCGCTGCGCAGGGGATAGGTACAGATTCGAAAGTTCCGCCGAGTCTGCAAGGCTGATGTCGTTTCTTGAAGATGTTCAAACGAACCTTTCGATGCGGATTTGTTTACCAATCGCCCGCGAATTGCGGCGAAATCGGCCCAAATTCGCCTCAAATATGGCAAAACTAAGTCCAAATAAGGCACAAAGATCTCACCCTTCTGTTTTGTTTGAAGGTGCCAAAAGGGGGAAGGCACGTGTTGGAAGTAGTGAGTGTTTCAGGGTTTTCGAAATGTGATGACACGGGCCAGTTGGCCTATTTGGGGAAAGCCGTGTCGGCACGCCGCGGGGGTTTGCTGCATGGAACCAAGGTTGCAACGACCGGTGGCTGGAAACTGGTAGAGAGTTTGGTCGCAGGCGATCTGGTGCGAACGCTGGATAACGGGTTTCAGCAACTGCTGCGCGTCTGTGATGATCGTGTTGTCGTTGCCGGAGATGAACGTAGGGCCGAACATCTTCCGGTTCTTGTCCCATCCCGTGCTGCCTACAACGGTCGACCGGTCTGGTTGATGCCCGAGCAGGGCATGGCGTTGGATCAGAGCAAGCTGGGCATTGGTATCGACGGTATATCAATTCTACCCGCGCGGATGCTTAGCGGAGTGGGGCGCCTGCAATCGCAGACACCCGCGCAAACCTTTGATGTGACGTCGTTGTTTTTCAATCAGGATGAGGTTGTCTTTATCGAAGGTGGCTTTCAGGCCTATTGCCCGGCTGGCCGGATGGTTGCTGCGATGGGGGCTACCGGTGCCTATAAGGTGGCCGATGCTGAGCATGCGGACCTGCTGATTGAAGCGATTGCAATCAAGGGCGAAATTTCAGCCCTTGCAAACCCGTTGGGTGCACTGCCTGCACCCATCCCGCAAGAACCGATTTTCCCGCTCCGACCCCCAATGGGGATACGGCGGCCGGGACGTCCGGGGCGGCCCAATATGCCGGCTCTGTTTCTGCGGCCTGAATGGCAGACCTAACTTAACACTTCAAAGGAACGATGCTGGCGCATGGTTTCATGCGCCAGCATCACCTGTTCAGGCGGCCTTTGCTTCGGGGTCGAAGCGGCCATAGAAACTTTGACCTTTTTCGGCCATCTCGCGCAGCAGCGGTGGGCAGGTGAAACGCGCGCCATATGCTTCGGCCAACTGGTCGCAGCGTTCGGCGGCGTAGGGCGTGCCGATGATGTCCAGCCAGCTGAGCGGGCCACCGGACCACGGTGCAAAGCCCCAACCCAGGATGGCACCCACATCGCCTTCACGGATGTCTTCCAGAACACCTTCTTCCAGTGCACGCACCGCTTCCAGAACCTGCGCGAACATCAGGCGTTCCTGCACCTCGATCAGGTCAGGCTGGTTTTCGGCCAACGGGTATTTTTCCTGCAGACCTTTCCAGTATTCGACGCGTTTGCCCTTGTCGTCATAGTCAAAGAAACCTGCGTTGGCTTTGCGGCCCAGACGACCCTGCTCCTCCATCCAGAAGATCAAATCGTCCGAGGGGCTTTCGGGATAAGCATCGCCCATCGCGGCCTTGGTCGCGCGTGCGATCTTGGCACCCAGATCGATTGAAGTTTCATCGGTCAACTGAATCGGACCGACCGGAAAGCCCAGCTGACGCGCGGCGTTGTCGATCAGGATCGGGCTGACACCTTCGGTGATCATCCGCGCACCTTCGTTGATATACGGGATGATGCAGCGGTTGGCGTAGAAGAAGCGCGCATCGTTGACCACAATCGGCGTCTTCCGGATTTGGCGCACATAGTCCAGCGCTTTGGCCACTGCCCGGTCGCCAGTTTCCTTGCCCTTGATAATCTCGACCAGGAACATCTTCTCAACCGGTGAGAAGAAGTGGATGCCGATGAACTGCTCAGGCCGCACGCTCGCCTTTGCCAGATCGGTGATCGGCAGGGTCGAGGTGTTCGAGGCAAAGATGCAATCCTCGGGGATGATCGATTCAACCTTCTTGGTCATCTCGGCCTTGACGCCTGGGTCTTCGAAGACGGCCTCGATGATCAGGTCGCAACCTTTCAGATGCTCCAGATCCGGGGTCGCTGTGATGCGGGCCAGCAGGGCCTCTTTCTTCTCAGCCGTGGCTTTGCCGCGCTTGATGCCCTTGTCCATATAGGTCTCGGAATAGGCCGTACCCTTGTCGGCGGCGGCTTGATCACGGTCGACCAGAACAACCTCCATCCCGGCTTGAGCCGAGACCAGAGCAATGCCAGCGCCCATCATGCCAGCGCCCAGAACGCCGACCTTTTTGACACGCTGATCGGGCACGTCCTTGGGCCGCACGGCGCCTTTCTCCAACGCTTCCTTGTTTAGGAACAGAGACCGGATCATCGCCGAGGAGGACGGGTTCATCAGCACATTGGTAAACCAGCGCGCCTCAATCTTCAGCGCGGTGTCAAAGTCAACGAGCGCACCTTCGTAGATCGAACTCAGCAAAGCCTTGGCAGCCGGGAAGGCGCCTTGAGTCTTGCCGTTCACCATCGCATTTGCACCAACGAAGGTCATGAAACCAGCCGGATGATAGGGCGCACCGCCAGGCATCTTATAGCCCTTCGCGTCCCACGGTTTGACCAGATCGGCATCCTTGGCGTTCAGAATCCATTCCTTGGCTGCAGCAACCGGATCGTCTGCCACGGCGTCGATCAGTTGCGCGCCTTTGGCCTTCTTCGGGTCCATCATCTTGCCTTCCAGCAAGACAGGTGCCGCCGCCATTGCACCGACCATACGGCTGTAGCGCATGGTGCCGCCTCCGCCGGGGAAAATGCCCAGAAGGATCTCAGGCAAGCCGATCTTGGCCTTGGCGTTCGAAGTCATCACCCGATGATGACAGGCCAGCGCGATCTCGGTGCCGATCCCTGCGCAGGTGCCGTTGATGGCGCAGGCCACCGGTTTGCCGCCCTTTTTGGACTTGGGGTCCATGCCCGCCAGTTCCAGCCGACGCAGGATGTTATGGCCGCTCATGACGAAATCGAACAACGCCTGCGCAGGTTCGTCTCCGGCTTCCTGGCGGATCGTGGCGAGTGTGCTCAGATCCATGCCGCCCGCAAATGATCCTTCCTTGCCGCTGGTGATGACGATGCCTTTGATCTCATCATCCGCCAGCGCCTGATCGACCAACTCGCCGACCAGAGTAAATGCCTCGCGCGACAAAACATTCATGGATTTACCCGGAACGTCCCAGGTGATGAAGGCGACGCCGTCTGCGTCCTTGCTCAGAGTGAAATCAGTCATTGTCATCTCCAATCTGGTCAGCCGTCAGCGGGCTGCCGTCCTTGCGGGTGAAAGAGAATCCGTTCTCATCATCTTTCACCATCATGTCTATGTCGCTGTAATAGCCGGTCTCGGTCGGGGTCCGTGTGCCCACCACCAGAAAGGTCGCGGGCGCATCGGTCTTGTTCACAAGGTGATGGCCGTTGGCTTCACCTGCGGGCCAAGCGGCGCAATCGCCGGGCAGCATCTCGTGCTCACCATCATCGTCGATCAGCACGCATTTGCCGCTCAGCATGATGGCAAACTCGTCCTGCTCCATGTGGTAATGACGCAGCGAAGAGAGGCCCTGCGGTTCAAGCCGCACGATGTTGACCCCATATTGGGACAGTCCGCCAGCATCGCCCACACGCTGAACGAAACGACCAGAGGTCGCTTCGGCCAGCTTGCCGGGATAAGACGAGCCACCCTTGAACGGGATCTGAGAGAGATCCAGTTTGGGCATCAGACCCGCTCGATAATTGTTGCCGCACCCATGCCGGATGCAATGCAGAGCGTGGCCAGACCGGTTTCCTTGTCCTGACGCTCAAGTTCATCCAGCAGTGTGCCGATGATCATCGCGCCGGTCGCACCCAGCGGGTGACCCATCGCGATGGAGCCGCCGTTGACGTTTACCAGAG
This sequence comes from Alphaproteobacteria bacterium, assembly GCA_030426685.1. Lineage (GTDB taxonomy): Bacteria > Pseudomonadota > Alphaproteobacteria > Rhodobacterales > Rhodobacteraceae > Ruegeria. The sequence goes on along the minus strand of JAUHYC010000002.1, from coordinate 175,063 downwards.
CGGGGTCGACGTCGAAGGCCTGCTGGAAGCGCAGCACGACCGAGGCGAAGGCTTCGTTCACTTCGAACAGATCCAGATCGCTGATCTTCATGCCATTATCGGCAAGGATTTTCTCGGTCACGGGAACCGGTCCGGTCAGCATGATGGTCGGGTCGGTGCCGATCTTGGCGGTCGCCTTGATGCGCGCGCGCGGCTTCAGGCCGTACTTTTCACCGAATTCCTTGTTGCCGATCAGCACAGCCGCAGCCCCGTCCACGATGCCCGAGCTGTTGCCCGCGTGGTGGATGTGGTTGATCCGCTCCAGATGCGGGTATTTCAGCATCGCGACCTTATCGAAGCCCGGCATCTGCTCGCCCATCATCTGGAAAGACGGGTTCAGTGCACCAAGCGACTGCATATCGGTACCGGGGCGCATGTACTCATCACGGTCCAGAATGGTCAGGCCGTTCTGATCCTTGATGGTAATGACTGACTTTTCGAACCGGTTGTCTTCCCAGGCCGCCGCTGCGCGTTTCTGAGACTCTACGGCCAACGCATCCGCGTCGTCGCGGCTGAAGCCATACTCGGTCGCGATTATGTCTGCCGAGATACCTTGCGGCACGAAATAAGTCTCCATCGCCAGCGTCGGATCAACAGCAATCGCTGCACCGTCGCTGCCCATGGCCACACGGCCCATCATTTCGACACCGCCTGCGATGTAAGCATCGCCTGCACCGCCTTTGACCTGGTTCGCGGCCAGATTCACAGCTTCCATGCCTGAGGCGCAGAAGCGATTGATCGCGAGACCGGGGATCGACTGGTCGAGGTCCGAGGCCAGAACCGCCGAGCGCGCGAGACAGCCGCCTTGCTCCATCACCTGCGTGACGTTGCCCCAGATCACGTCCTCAACGGCGTGACCTTCCAGGTTGTTGCGCTCTTTCATCGCGTTCAGGGTCAGGGCAGACAGGCGCACCGAGGTCACTTCGTGCAGGCTGCCATCCTTGCGGCCCTTGCCGCGCGGGGTGCGCAGGGCGTCATAGATATAGGCTTCGGTCATGGGGTCTTCTCCTCAAGCTCGATCCGACGGGTTGCCGGGCATCAGGTCATAGGGGTGTTTCCAGCCGGGCTGCTCGCTGAGCCGCGTCAGCCAGGCATCAATATGGGGCCAGTCGGCACGCTCGAAACCGAATGGTTCGGGATAATAGAGATAACCGCAGCAGCTGAGGTCGGCGTTGGTGACGCCATTGCCAACAATCCAATCGCGACCCTCAAGGTGATTGTTCAGCGTCTCATACGCCGCTTTCAGGCGGCCTTGGTTAAACGCGATGACATCTGGATTACGGTGTTTCTCGGGCAGGAAGTTGATCAGGAACCGCGTCAGGCCCGCCATTGAGCTGAGCTTGTGGTTGTCCCAGAGAACCCAACGAAGGATTTCATAGTCCTCTTCCCGAGTCTTGCCTCCGAATTTGCCGGACTTCTCGGTGACATAAGCCTGGATCACGCCAGATTGGGAGGTTTGAAAGTCACCATCAACCATGACCGGCGCTTCACCCATCGCGTTGACTTCTGAGCGAAATTCCGGCCCGCGCGTGATACCGTTGAAGAAATCGACAAAGACCGGTTCCCAATCAAGGCCTGACATTTCCAGCGCCAACGCGGCTTTGTAGCTGTTTCCGCTTTCTCCGAAGCAATGAAGCCTGATGGTCATGTGATCGCCTCTCCCAAGGTGCGTGTTGATAGGTCAGAATTGAGTATTTGTGAAAAGATGAAGTTCAGACAGTAACCTTTGATCAATCTTCTTCCTTTTCAATGGTGGTGCGGTACAGGCTGGAGAGCCGATGGCCGCAAAAGGTGAAGTCGTCCCTGTCCTGATGGCGAGTGCGCCCGGTGGCAGGGGCGCGTCCTGTCTTCATCTTTTCATAAATACTCCCGCCGGAGGCATCAGGTTTCGAGGCTTGCACGTTCGGCTGAACATTGGTCTTCGCTCAGCGCTTCCGCGCCTCAAGCTCGGAATTGAAAATGCGCAGGCGGTGGGTCAGGTTCTCCTCATCAATCACGCTGTTGAAATTTTCGAACAAAAAGGAAAGCGCTTCTCCTTCGTCCAAACCGGCCTCACGCGCGAAGCCCTTGAGTTTACGGTAGCCCTCTTCGGTCATGGCGACCGGAAATCGGCGGGTCAGGCGAAAGCGTTTTGGCATTTTCTCCTCCTAAGAACCGGTCCCAGGGCAGACCCCCGGAACCGGGCAATGATCAGAAGTTTGCGGCCTCCAGTGCCATTACCGTGTCCGCTCCGGTCTGGATGCGGGCCAGATGCATGGCTGTCGCGGGCAGGCGGCGTGCCATGTAGAAGCGACCGGTGTTGATCTTGGTCTCGTAGAACTCTTTGTCCGAGGCACCGCCATCCAACGTGTCCTGAGCGGCTTTCGCCATCTGCGCCCACATCAGGCCCAGGCAGACATGGCCGAACATGTGCATGAAGTCGTAGGATCCTGACAGAGCGTTGTTCGGGTTCTTCATGCCTTCCTGCATGAAATACATACCCGCAGCCTGCAGATCCTTGGATGCGGCTTTCAGTGGTTCGATGAAGGCTTTGTCATAAGCTTCGTCCTTACCGCCGTTTTCCTTGCAGAAGCTTTTGACCATCTCGAAGAACGCCATGACGTGTTTACCGCCGTCCTGCGCCAGCTTACGACCTACCAGATCCAGCGCTTGAACGCCGTTTGCGCCTTCGTAGATCATCGCGATACGGGCGTCGCGAGTGTATTGCGACATGCCCCATTCTTCGATGTAGCCATGGCCGCCATAGACCTGTTGCGCCTGAACGGTCATGTCGTAACCTTCGTCGGTCAGGAAGCCTTTGATCACCGGGGTTAGCAGTGAGATCAGCCCGTCCGCATCCTTGTCGCCCGACCGGTGCGCCTTATCGATCATGGTCGCGCCCCAAAGGATGAATGCGCGCGCGCCTTCGGTGAAGCTTTTCTGATCCATTAGGTTGCGGCGAATGTCGGGGTGAACGATCAGCGGATCGGCCGGCCCGTCCGGGTTCTTTGCGCCCGTCACATCACGACCTTGCAGACGGTCTTTGGCATACTCGACAGCGTTTTGATAGGCCGCTTCGGCCTGAGACAGCCCCTGCATGCCGACACCCAGTCGCGCTTCGTTCATCATGGTGAACATGGCGCGCATGCCTTTGTGTTCCTCACCCAGCAGCCAGCCGGTGGCCTCGTCATAGTTCATGACGCAGGTCGAGTTTCCGTGGATGCCCATCTTTTCTTCGATCTTACCGACCGAAACGCCGTTGCGTTCACCCAAGGAACCGTCCTCATTCACAATGAACTTCGGGACGATGAACAGCGATACGCCCTTGATGCCTTCGGGTCCGCCGGGGATTTTGGCCAGCACCAGATGGATGATGTTGTCGGCCATGTCGTGATCACCCGCCGAGATAAAGATCTTCTGACCGGAAATCTTATAGCTGCCGTCACCCTGCGGTTCTGCCTTGGTGCGCATCAGGCCCAGATCGGTGCCGCAATGCGGTTCCGTCAGGTTCATGGTGCCGGTCCATTCGCAGCTGACCATATTGGGCAGGTACTTGTTCTTCTGCGCGTCGGTACCATGCGCCAGAATGGCCGAGGCCGCACCGTGGGTCAGGCCCTGATACATCACAAACGCCTGGTTCGCGCCCGAGAACATCTCACCCACCGCGGTCCCCATCACATAGGGCATGTTCTGGCCACCATACTCTTCCGGCATGTCGAGGCCAGTCCAGCCGCCTTCCTTCATCTGCTCGAAGGCGTCTTTGAAACCAGTAGGGGTGTAGACAATCCCGTTTTCCAACCGGCACCCTTCGGTGTCGCCCACCACGTTCAGCGGGTGCAGCACATTGGTGGCAACCTTGCCGGCTTCTTCCAGAACCGCGCCGGTAAATTCGGCTTCCAGTTCATCATAACCGGGGATATCCGACTGCGAGACTTTCAGAACGTCGTGCAGGATGAACTGCGTGTCTTTTGTTGGCGCGTTGTAGACGGGCATGTGAAGCTCCCTTAATTCATATGTCCGGAGGCGGCTTATTCAGCCGCCTTCTTTTCCTGTTTCATCGAGGCGATAACCTTCTCGCCCCAGCGCAACTGCTCTTTCAATTCGTCGATTGCCTGCGTCAGTTCTTCGCGGCGCGATTCCATGTCTGCCAGACGCTCGCACGCAATCTCATATGTGCGGGACATCTGGGTCAGTTGCTGGTCGCCCACATGGTAGAGGTCCAGAAGCTGGCGAATTTCCTCAAGACTGAAGCCAAAGCGCTTACCGCGCAGGATCAGCTTCAGGCGTGCGCGGTCCCGTTTGGTGAACAAGCGCTTTTGGCCTTCGCGGATCGGAAACAAAAGCTCTTTGGCCTCGTAGAACCGCAAAGTGCGTGGCGTGACATCATAGGTCTCGCACATTTCGCGGATGGTCAGCAGATCTTCGGTCATGGTTCAAACTCTCATCACTGGCGTCATGCATATTGAGTTGCGCAGTTGATGGGCGTTTTACAACACACAAGTGACGTTTACGTAATGCAGACGCTGCGTCACAAGCAAATTGACGTAACTTCCGTTCGCGTAAACAGGGTGGAGTGTAATTTTCTTGCCCCAAGGTAAAGGGCGGTGGATTGTCTATTTAAGCAATCCTACGGTCTGGTCCCGCAATTGCTGAAGCGCTTCCATCGCTTCATCCAGCTGAGCGCGCTGTTGACGCAACTCTTCCATCTGGCGGTCGGCCATCTCGATGAAGGTTGCCATCTGGGCCTGATCACCTTGATCTTCGTAGATCAACAGCCATTGGCGGATTTCTTCCAGGGGGAAACCAAATTTGCGACCCCGCATAATCAGTTTCATCCGTGCGCGCTCACGAGGGCCATAGAATCGCGAGCGGCCTTCGCGATCGGGCTGCAATAGCTCGATATATTCATAGTAGCGAAGGGTTCGCGGAGTTACGTCAAACTCGGCGCACATTTCTTTGAATGACAAACGGCTGTCGGACATTCCTGATCTCCTTGGCAGCAACCTAGGGCGTCGTTGCGGCAAGCGCAACAGGTGGGCTTGCCCCGGATGTCGGCGCAGGCTCATAAAGGGGAAGATACAAGGACGGGACCCAAATCTATGGTCGATAAGACAGAATTAGCACGACAGTTTATCGAGGCGATCCCTCATGCCCAGGCATTGAGGCTTGATCTCACCCGGATCGGTGAGGGCGAGGCCGAGATTTCGATGCCGTATAACGAGCAACTGATCGGCGATCCTCGGACCGGCGTGGTTCATGGCGGCGCGGTTTCCGCGATGCTGGATACCTGCTGTGGTGCCGCGGTGATGAGCCATCCCTCTGCGCCCGGTGGAACCGCCACCATAGATCTGCGCATTGACTATATGCGTGCAGCCACCCCGGGGCAGAAGATTCACACCCGCGCCACCTGCTATCATATAACCCGCAACGTGGCATTTGTGCGGGCCATTGCCATCGATGATGACAGTGAGCGACCGGTTGCAACAGCATCCGGTGCATTCACGGTTGAGGGGCGCTGATATGGCACGTCCCCGTCCCGAACCGATGCAGGTGGTTAAGCAACGCCGCGACGCAGCCTTGCGCGCGCTGGTCGAAGGCGTTCCCTATATCCGCTTTCTCAACATCACTTTTGACCGTCGCGGAGATGAACTGACCGGGGTTCTGAACTTCGACGAAAAGCTGATCGGCAATCCCTTTCTACCCGCCATCCATGGTGGCGTGACAGCCGCCTTTCTGGAAGTGACTGCTGTCATCACGCTGAGTTGGGAGCATATGTTTCCACGAATCGAGAGCGGTGAGATCGAAGCGAACGATATCCTGACCGACGACAGCATCCGGTTTCCCAAAACTATCGATTTTACCGTCGACTACCTGCGCTCGGGCCTGCCGCGTGATTCCTATGCGCGGGCTTTCATCAATCGTTCCGGCCGGCGCTATGCCTCGGTCCGGGTTGAGGCATGGCAGGACAATCATGCCAAACTGTTTGCGCAAGGGACCGGACATTTCCTGATGCCGCAGTCTCCGAAACCCAATGAATAGCGATGCAGGACGCGACTGTGCCCATCACTCATCGGCGCGTGCTGAAGATCGCGCTGCCGATCGTGCTGTCGAATGCAACCGTCCCGATCCTCGGCGCGGTGGATACTGGCGTTGTCGGGCAGATGGGCCAGGCGGCCCCGATCGGCGCGGTCGGCATGGGTGCGGTGATCCTGTCGACGATCTACTGGATATTCGGGTTCTTGCGCATGGGTACGACGGGCCTTGCCGCGCAGGCGCGTGGGGCGGGCGATATGGCCGAAACCGGGGCCTTGCTGATGCGTGGCCTGCTGTTGGGCGGCACCGCCGGATTGTTCTTCATTGCAGCGCAGGTCTGGGTTTTCCTTGGTGCCTTTGCCCTGTCGCCTGCAAGCGCCGAGGTTGAACGGCTAACGCGGGACTATCTGGAAATCCGCATCTGGGGCGCACCCGCGACGATCGCCCTCTATGCCGTCACCGGCTGGCTGATCGCGGTCGAACGAACACGGGGGGTTTTCGTTCTTCAGGTCTGGATGAACGGGCTGAATATTCTGCTGGACCTGTGGTTCGTCCTTGGGTTGGGGTGGGGTGTCGAGGGCGTGGCCATTGCCACTTTGATCGCGGAATGGACCGGCCTGGCGCTGGGCTTGTGGCTCTGCGGTGATGCATTCAGTGGCAAGCAATGGCGGGATTGGCCGCGCATTTTTAACGCCAGCCGACTACGGCGTATGATGCAAGTGAATGGCGATATCATGGTGCGGTCGGTGCTGCTGACGGGTGCATTCACCACGTTTCTATTCGTGGGCTCCGATCTGGGCGATGTAAATCTGGCAGCCAACCAGGTGCTGCTGCAATTCCTTGAAATCACCGCTTTCGCGCTGGATGGATTCGCCTTTTCCGCCGAGGCGCTGGTCGGGGGTGCCGTTGGTGCACGAGATCGATGGCAGGTCAGACGGGCGTCGATCATGGCCTCGCAATGGGGTGTGGGCGGGGCCGTCGCGCTCGGACTGATCTTCTACCTGACCGGGCCCGCGTTGATCGATCTGATGTCGACCTCGCCCGAAGTGCGAATCACCGCGCGCGAATTCCTGTTCTGGGCCGCGCTCGCTCCGGTGATTGGTGTGGCGAGTTGGATGTTCGACGGCATCTATATCGGGGCCACGTGGACACGAGACATGCGCAGCGCGATGATCCAGTCGGTTGCGATCTACGTCGTGGCCTTGTTCGTTCTGGTACCCACCATGGGCAATCACGGGCTCTGGGCCGCGCTGATGATTTTGAACATCGCGCGCGGCGTCACTCTTGGATGGCGTTACCCCAGGCTTGAGGCACAGATCGCCTAAAGCAGGTCCAGCAGGGCCTCGGGCGGTCGTCCAATCGCGGCTTTGTCGCCCGCGATGGCCAGAGGGCGCTCGATCAGGATCGGGTGGTCGGCCATGGCCTGCACCAGCGCATCATCGGAGGTGTCCTTGCTCAGTCCCGCCTCTTTGAACTGCTTTTCTCCGGTGCGCATCATCTCGATTGCCGGAACGCTCAGTTTCGCCAGAACAGCGCGGATTTCTTCTGCCGATGGCGCGTCCTCAAGGTATCTACGCACCTCGATCTGGGCACCGTTTTCTTCGAGCAGCGCCAGCCCGGCGCGCGATTTGGAACAGCGCGGGTTGTGCCAGTATTCGATCATAGCCAATCCTCTCGTTTGCTGCCGACCGCTTGTGAAACGGATGAGTACCCTTCGCGGGCCAGCAAGATGTCCAGCCCCTGCGCAATCTCAGAGGCCAGAGAAATGCCACCATAGACCATCGCGGTATAAAACTGCACCACAGAGGCCCCGGCGCAGATCTTGGCATATGCCTTTTCCGGCGTGCTGATACCGCCGACGCCGATCAGGGGAATTTCACCGCCGGTCAATTGGCTGAGCCGCGCCAGAACGCGAGTCGATTTCTCGAACAGCGGTGCGCCAGACAATCCGCCTGCCTGATCCTTGTGCGGGCTACGCAGCCCGTCGCGCGACAGGGTGGTGTTGGTCGCGATCACCGCATCCACACCACTCTCGCGGGCGACATCGGCGATGTCGTGCAACTCGGCTTCAGTCAGATCCGGGGCGATCTTCAGGAAGATCGGGATCGGGCGAGGCAGCGCGTTACGGGTGTCAACCACACCGCTCAGCAGGGCGCTCAGCGCGGCTTTACCCTGCAAATCGCGCAGCTTCTCCGTATTGGGGGAGGACACATTGACAGTGGCAAAATCCAGATGCGCCGCGCAGTGGGCCAGAACCTTTGCGAAGTCCCCGGGCCGGTCATCGCTGTCCTTGTTGGCGCCGAGGTTCAGGCCGATCACGGCGTCTTTGGGGCGGTGTGCGAGACGGCGCGCCATGACCTCCATGCCCTCGTTGTTGAAGCCAAACCGGTTGATGGCTGCGCGGTCCTCGGTCAGGCGAAACAGGCGCGGCTTCGGGTTGCCCGGTTGCGGGCGCGGCGTGACGGCTCCGACTTCGATAAATCCGAAACCCGCGCGCGACAACGGCGTCAGGGCCTCTCCATTCTTGTCGAACCCGGCGGCCAGACCGACCGGGTTGGGTAGCTCCAGACCCGCCACACGGGTTTTCAACCGGTCTGATGTGATCGGACCAGGCGCCGGTGCGAGGCCCGAGGTCAGGGCCTTGATCGACAGAGCGTGTGCAGTTTCGGGGTCAAGACGGTGCAGGGCGGCGAGCCCCAGTTTCTCGGTCAGTTTCATCCGAAGGAAGCTCCACCTTCTGTCGGTGCGCAGCGGATCAGGCGCGATGTTTCAACCGCAGCCTGCCGGTGAATGACGGCGGCGCGATAAGTGGGGTCCGTCACCATTGCCAGAAACGCATGGGCGCTGGGATAGCGGGCAATGAACACTTCATCCCACACCTCATCCTGCGGGCCGATCAGCGTTGTCTGAAACGTGCCGCGCCAGAGGATGGAGGCACCGATACGGGCGATGATTGGCGCTGTTTCAGACCCATAATTGCGATAGGCTTGTGCGCCGGTCAGCCCTGTACCTGCCAGCGCGTGATCGGCGGGATATTGGGCTTTGTCACGGAATTTTACCAGATTGAGCATCTCGATTGGATGATCTCGGTCCAGCTCCTTGAAGATTTCAAACTGCGTGCGCTCGGGATCGATGAAACGGGTCATTCCATCTCCTCCGGGAACTGGTGTGCCTGGCCATCAAAGGGCAGGGCGCGAGACCAGATCACGTCGGACATGCAAATCGGGCGGTATAGATGTGGAAACAATGCGCCCCCGCGCGAGACTTCCCATTTCAGATCATCACCCATGGCGTCGGCATCACAGGCTACCAGAGTCAGACCCTCGACGCCTGCAAAGTGCTTTGCGGCTGTCTCAGCGGCCTGTTCAGCGGTCGAGAAATGAACAAACCCGTCGGCCACATCGATTGGCGCCCCATCCGAGGCCCCCTGCGCCTGTAGGACCGCCCATTCGTCGGCACGGAAAATCTTGTAAATCAGCATGAGGCCGTGATGCCCCGCACGACGAGTAGAATCAAGCCGGATTTCCCCCTTTGACTCTTTGCGATGCAGGGCGCACCATCAGGCAAAACAACTACAGGGAGTTTCAAGATGTTCACCCGTTTTCTGGCCTCGGTTGCCGTTCTGGGCCTGACCGCAGGAATGGCGGCTGCCGAATACAAGCTGACCATTCTGCATACCAACGATTTTCATTCGCGCTTTGAGCCGATCAACAAATATGACAGTGCCTGCGGCGATGAAGACAATGCCGAAGGCAAGTGTTTCGGTGGTTCTGCGCGCCTTGTAACTGCAGTGGAAGAGGCGCGTGGACGGGCCGAAAACTCGATCCTGGTGGATGGGGGCGATCAGTTTCAGGGCTCGCTGTTCTACACCTACTACAAGGGCAAGGTCGCGGCCGAGTTCATGAACAAGTTGGGCTATGACGCGATGACCGTGGGCAACCACGAATTTGATGACGGACCCGAAGTGCTGCGCGGCTTTATCGATTCCGTTGATTTCCCGGTTCTGATGTCGAATGCGGATATCGCGGATGAGGAGTTGCTGACCGACAAGATCAAGAAATCCACCGTGATCGAAGTGGGCGGCGAAAAGCTCGGCCTGATCGGTTTGACACCCGAAGATACCCACGACATTGCGTCGCCCGGTCCGAACATCACCTTCTCTGATCCGGTGCCTGCGGTACAGGCTGAGGTGGACAGGCTGACCGGGGAAGGCGTGAACAAAATCATCGTGCTGAGCCACTCGGGCTTTGCTGTGGATCAGCGTGTTGCGCAGGAAACCACCGGGGTGGACGTGATCGTAGGCGGCCACTCGAATACCTATCTGTCTAATACCTCCGACAAGGCGGCGGGGCCGTATCCAACGGTCGTGAACAATGTGCAGATCGTACAGGCTTATGCCTATGGCAAGTTCCTGGGTGAGTTGAACGTGACCTTCGATGATGACGGTAATGTCGTCTCAGCCGCCGGTGAGCCTTTGATCATGGACAACACCGTGACCGAAGATCAGGCAGCGCTGGATCGCATCGCCGAACTTGCCGTTCCTCTGGACGAGATTCGCAATAAGGTTGTTGCCAGCTCTGCTGCTTCGATCGAAGGTGACCGTTCGATCTGCCGCGTGCAGGAATGTGAAATGGGCAACCTGGTGGCTGACGCTATGCTGGCGCGGGTCGCGGACCAGGGCGTTCAACTGGCGATCGCGAACTCGGGCGGGCTGCGGGCCTCGATCGATCCGGGTGATGTGACAATGGGCGAAGTGCTGACGGTTCTGCCTTTCCAGAACACGCTCTCGACTTTTGAGATCAGTGGTCAGGGCGTGATCGATGCGCTCGAAAACGGTGTCAGCCAGGTTGAAGAGGTCAAGGGCCGCTTTCCACAAGTGGCAGGCATGACCTTTACCTGGGACCCGTCGGTTGCACCGAATGAGGGCCGGGTTACCGAAGTCATGGTTGCCAAAGATGGTGGCTTTGAGCCAATTGACCCTGCAGCGACCTATCTGGTGGTCACCAACAACTATGTCCGCAATGGCGGAGATGGGTATTCCGTGTTCGCAGGTGATGACAAGAACGCATATGATTTCGGGCCTGATCTTGCGGATGTTACGGCAGAATATCTGGCCGAAAATGCACCTTACCAACCGTATCTCGACGGGCGCATCAAACAGAAGTGATGTGTTCCCGGAAACTAGAAAGGCCGCCTTTTCAGGCGGCCTTTTTTTGTTATCCGAAGTCGTATTCGGGCCAGAGCTCGGGTTTGAACCCGTCCAGCATGGGTCGAATATGTTCGGCAACCTCCCGCCATCCTCCGACTGAGCTGGTCGAGATTTTCTTGCGCACCTGATCAATACTGGCCGTGCGGACCTGCTTGGTGTTTTTCTCGGGATGCATCATGCGCCCATCCCAGTCGATGTTGCAGAATTGGGCGACCTTCTGGCTATGTGCCTTCGGGTCAGCGACCAGATCTTCATATGCCACCGTCAGGATACGGTCGCCAAAAACCTTGTCCCAGTGCGCCATGTATTGCCGATAAAGGTTGGCCGAATGCGCAATAGCCTCAAGGTTTGATGCATAGCGCATACCCGGAGCCGGAAAGCGTCTGATCCATTTGGATAAGCCAACATCCCGTGGATCGCGCATCATATTGATGATCTTTGCATTCGGGAATGCCATCAGTAGGAACCCGACCCGCTGATAATTATGCGGCATCTTGTCGATAAAGGCGATCGATCCCTCGGGAACCGGAGGCATCAGTCTACGGAATTCCCCCTTAAATTCAGCAGCTGCCGACGCATCGAATGAATCGCCGTTTTCCACGAATGGTCGAGACAAATCCGTCGCCAGGGTCAACTCTCCCAGGCCGGCAATGTGAGGTACTGAGCTCAGCATCATCTCCATCAACGTCGTGCCGGATCGGGGCTGCCCGACGACAAAGATCGGCCTGGGTGCGCCGGAATCCACTTCGGTCGTCTTGGCAAGCTCCGCCCCGAAGAGCTTACGGATTACTCCAAGCTTCTTTTCCTCGAACGTATAATCATAGGGGTTTGTTTCGTGCTGAACCTTATTGGCCCGCGCAAACTGCGGCAAGGCCGCGTTCAAGCCGTCGCGGCGCGAGATCAACTGAGCCTTTGCGAACTCAAGAACCGAATTGACGTGATCAGATTCAGAAATGGCGTGCTCCACCGCTTCAAGAAGCTGTCCTGATTGGTCTTTCGTCACCGACGAGGACAACTGGTACAGCGCCGATGCACTGAGCGGGTTGGCCTCAAGCACGTTCCGTAAAATTCGCGCCGAGGCTTCCTTGTCGCCAGATTGATGCAGATTGTTGGCTTTTCGGATTGCAATTTCTTCTTTCTCAGGAGCCAGCTCATAGGCCCGCGAAATATCCTGCGAGCTTTGGTCCACGTATCCGATTTCGCCATATGCGCGCCCACGGGTCGACAGAAGGTCCGGATTCTCGAAGTCTTTTTCCAGCCGCTGGGTGGCGTGTTCAATGATCAACCGCCAATTCTGCCCCTTCAGCTGGATCTCATCAATGACGCGGTTCAGTTCCTTGTTGTTTGGGAACTTCTCGAGCTTTTGTTCCGCATAGGACAGCGCGCGTGGGATCTGTCCGGTCTGCATAAGTGCGTTGGCCAGATTTTCGACGAACTGCGCATCGTCTGGCTTCATGCGCGACGCCTCAATGAAATGCGGGATCGATTGTTTGTACCGCTCCATCTCGGTCAGGACGAAACCTGCAATTGCGTGATAGTCCGAATCCTTGGGAAATTTCTTGACGCCCAGTTGCGCCTTTTTCAGGGCCTGAGGCAGTTTGCCTGCGTTCAGATCGTTCAGTGCCTTGTTTTTGAGGGAGTTCGCCGTTTGTTGTGCCATCTGAGCGTCCCTGTCCCCGTGACTTTGAAATCCGTTTTGATACCGGTTGTTTACCTATGCAGGTCCGGTTTGCAACATCACATAAAAATGGGCGCAATTGGGCAGCGATCTTCCCTTTCCCAACCGCTCAGGCTAGACCGTTGACATGGCGCTGAAATTCTCCAACTTGCCGCAGCTTTATGCTCATACGTTTGACACGATAATCGATGTGCGCAGCCCTGCGGAATATGCCGGGGACCATCTTCCGGGTGCCATCAACCTGCCTGTTCTGGACAACGAGGAACGCGCGAAGGTGGGCACGATTTATGTACAGCAAAGCCCGTTTCTGGCGCGTAAACTTGGTGCCGCTCTGGTGTTTCGCAATGCGGCCAATCACATCGAAAACCACCTCAGCCAGCACGAGGGCGACTGGAAGCCGCTGATTTATTGCTGGCGCGGTGGGCAGCGGTCGGGGTCGTTTGCATGGGTGCTGCAACAGATCGGCTGGCGCGCCGAGGTCGTCGATGGGGGGTATCGCACCTATCGCCGGCTGGTAAAGCGCTATCTCTACGATGATCAGCTTCCTCATCACCTCGTGGCGCTGGATGGATACACAGGCACTGCTAAAACCGACCTTTTGGACCATCTGTCCGCTCGCGGGGTGCAGGTTCTGGATCTCGAAGGGTTGGCCAATCACCGTGGTTCACTGCTGGGGGACAGGCCTGGCGGGCAGCCCAGCCAAAAAGCATTCGAATCCGCACTGGCCGCCACATTATGCCGGTTGGACCCAGCACGGCCTGTTGTGGTCGAAGCGGAATCGTCCAAGATCGGCGCGCTGATCCTGCCGCCATCTTTGTGGACGGCCCTGCGCGCTGCACCGCGGATTCAAATCACCGCGTCGATTTCGGCGCGAACAGGGTATCTGGTATCGGCCTATGACGACATTCTGTCGGATAGCGCGCGCTTGAAGGATCGACTGGCACCGCTGCGGTTTCATCGTGGGCACGAGATCGTGGATAGCTGGATGGCATTGATCGACGCAGGTGATAAGCGCGCGCTGACTCAGGCGCTGATGGAGCAGCACTACGATCTTGCCTATGCCAAATCCCGCCGATCTCAGGCAGCGAATGTGCTTGCAGAGATCAAGACGCCGACGCTGGATGCCGATGGTCTTTCAGCCACCGCTGACCGGATCGCGCAGGTCCTGGATCAGCCGTGAAGGCGTAGCCCCGGCAACTCAGTCAGACGACCGATGACGGCTGCGGGATAGTTTGCTGTGCGTAGCGCTTTGCAGAGGGCCTCGGCTTGGTCGGCGGGGATTGCAGCCAACAGACCTCCGGCGGTTTGAGGGTCAAACAACAGATCGGCCTTGCCGCCTCCCGGCAGTTCAGGCGTGATCGCACGGTTGTCGGGATAGAGGGTCGAACGGACGCCTTGCTCATTCAGTTCCAGCGCACCTTGCATAACGGGTATCGCACCGAGATCTAGCGTGGCGCCGCAACCAGAGGCTTCGCACAAGCCTTGCAAGTGACCAGCCAGACCAAAGCCGGTGACATCGGTCATGGCATGGGCTGTGTGCAACAGGCGAGAGGCGTCTCCCTGCGGCTGAGTCATATGCGCATAAGCCGCGGCGACCCACGCGCCCTCGGCTTGACCAGCCATTTCGGCGGCCATCAAAACTCCGCTGCCCAAGGGTTTGGTCAGGATCAGCGCATCACCGGGTCGGGCCCCGCTCAGGGTGATCGGGTCGGCGTCGCACAGGCCGGTCAGGGTGAAGCCGATTGTCATCTCATCACCCATCGAACTGTGACCGCCAACGATCTCAGCCCGGGCTTGACGCATGACCTCGCTGGCGGTGGCCATGATTTCAGCCATCGTTCGTTGCTGCAACTCCGCCGTCATGCGTGGCAGGATGAGCGTTGCAGTCGCGGCTTGCGGCTGCGCACCCATCGCCCAGATGTCTCCCAAGGCATGAACGGCAGCGATACGTGTCATCAGCACAGGGTCGTTGGTGAAGCTGCGCAAATGGTCCGAAGTGAGCACCTGCCGTGCTCCGCCAGTTGTCAGAAGCGCCGCATCGTCGCCAGGCAGCGGAGTAATGTCTGATCGATCCGGAAGTGGCTGGTCCCGCAATGCGGTTTGCAATGCACCACGCCCCACCTTCGCCCCACATCCTCCGCACATGGGCTTTTCCCCGACCGCTTCCCGCATCCCCGCAGTGTGCAGCCGTGGTAGGGCAGGTATCTGCATCTGTGGCAGGTCGCGGAAACGGTTCATGAATTTCTGATCGATGTGGTTCTTCCATAACCACATCGAGGGGCCGCTGAACGACGTGCCAAACCGCTCGGCAAGTGCAGACTTTCCACCCAGCGAGATCAGTTTCAGATAGTCCTTTTGCGGCTTGTATCGACGCATCCGGCCTGCACCCAAGGCTGCCCGCAGATTGTCGAACAGCACCGGAGCTTCCCGCACCGCGTAGACACCGGCCTTGGGGCGAGGGTCTTCAGACAAATGTGCGCAATCTCCGACGGCAAAAATCTCTGGAGCGCTGGACTGAAGAAAGCCATTCACGCGGATGTATCCTTGGTGAAGGTCCAGGTGACTGTCCGCGATCCAATCATACGGGCGAGCGCCCGCGGCTCCGGTGATGAAGTCTGCGTCAATCTGCCGACCGTTGGCCAACTCGATCTGACCCGCTGAAATCTGTTTGATCGCACCGTGTTCCAGAAGTTCTATCCCGAGGCCGTTCATCGCCTGTCGGATCGTCGCTGCGGCCTTCGGCACTGTTGCGGCCAGGGCGGTGGCGCTGTCGATCAGCGTGACCTGAGCATTGCGTCCTTTGTTGCGCAATGCATGGGCCATCGCCATTACTAATTCAGCGCCGGCAACCCCTCCGCCGATCACCGCGACTGAGGCTGGGCCAGTTCCCGTGAGGTACTCGGCCCATTGTGCGGCAAAAGGGCCCAGAGGTTTGGCGGGAACCGCGTATTCGGAAAATCCGGGCAGGTCGGGCATATCGGAGGTGATGCCGACATTGACCGAGGCGACGTCAAACGCCACAGGCGGGCGACCCGGAACAATAATTTGTCGCCCGTCGGGATCGATCGCCTCGACCGCGCCCAGAATCACTCGCGCACCGGCAAAACGGGCGAGTCTGACCAGATCAATATCAAGCTCCCATCGCTCGTAATGACCGGCTACAAATCCCGGCAACATCCCTGAATAGGGCGCGGTTGGCCCCGGATTGATCACCGTGACCCGCGTACCCGGCAGCGGGTTCATGCCCCATTTTCGCAATAGCAGTGCATGAGTGTGGCCGCCGCCAATCAGAACCAGATCGCGGGTCAGGGGCAACGGATGTGTGTGCATAGGCTCAGTTCGCGCTGTGGTCCGGGACGTCTTCAACCTGCTCGACTGCGTGAGTGGCCCAAATCTCATCCTCACCTGCATCCGGCAAATCTTGCGGCTGTTCATGGCGATGTATGTGCCATTTGGCAATGAACAGGGCCGTGATCGGTGCAGTCAGGAACAGAAACAGCGTGATCAGCAACTCGTGAAGAGAGAGTTTGCCCTCAAGCAGAACCGAATGGCAGATGGAGGCCAACAAGACACCACCGACGCCCAGGGTTGTGGCTTTGGTCGGTGCGTGCAGGCGGGACATCGGATCCTTGAGCTTGATCATGCCGAAGGACCCCACAAAACCGAAAATGCCTGAGACGATCAGGAAGAAGGCAATCAGCAGTTCGAACAGGAAAGTCATGCCGCCCTCACTCGATGATGTTGCCGCGCAGCATGAAGCGCGCATAGGCGACGGTTGAGACGAACCCGAGCATGGCAATAATCATTGCAGCCTCGAAAAATATCTCGGTCCCAAGGGCAAGGCCATACAGGATCAACAACGCGATCGTGTTGATGACCATGGTATCCAGTGCGAGAACGCGGGTTCCAACGCCGTCCGCGGTGATGATCCGCCACAGGCACATCATGATCGCCGCGCCGAAACAGGCAAAAGCAAAGTAAATTGCATAGTCGATCATTCGAATATCTCCTTGAGGCGGCGCTCATAGCGGCTTTTGATCTGATCGCGCACCTGGTCGGGGTTTGGGGCGTCCAGACAGTGGACCAGCAGGTTGTGCCCCTGCGCAGACAGATCGCAACTGACCGTGCCCGGCGTCATCGTGATGGTCCCGGCCAGCACCGTGATCGCCTCGGGCGTGCGCAGTTCCAGCGGTATACAGACCCAGTTGGGCTGACGGTCTGCATCGCGTTTGAACAAGATTATGCGGGCGACCGCGATATTCGCCATGACAATGTCCCACAGGACAACCAGCATGTATTCCACAACCATCGGCCAATTGCGCAAAATGGGGCGGTCGGGCCAATAAGGCTGAGTGACAAAGGGGATGATGATCCCCAGCAGCAGACCAAAGACCAGCGAATTCAGCGAGGGCGCATTCGCCAGCAATATCCAGACCAGCGTCAGCAGAATGGTCAGATGCGGGTGCGGGAATATCCTATGCAATAGCTTCATTGTTCTTCCCCTCTCAGCACAGCAGTGATGTAGTCTTCGGGAGTAAACAACTGTACCGCGGTCTTACTGGTGTATTCCAGAGCCGGGCCTGCGAACAGCGTCAGCAGAACCAGACCGAGAACAGCGCCAAAGACCGAGGTGAACGCGAGGCCCGGATGCGGCTCGGGTGCCGCCGCAATGGCGTCGATTGTTTCATCGTCCTCCGTCGTCGATGGGGGCGCAACCTCAGCATCATAGCTTTTCCAGAAAATCAAAGAACCGGCGCGGGCCAGACCAACGATGGTGACGAATGATCCGATCAGGATAACCGCCCAGACGGCGTCAGCATCCGGTGCGCCACGCGAGGCGTCCAGCACCAGAAGTTTCCCGACAAAACCCGACAGTGGAGGCATCCCCGCCATCGCAATCGCGCCCACAAAGAACAGGGACGCGATGAGCCCGGTTTGCGGCATTGGCATCGCAGGAGTGATTGCCCCACCGCGCCGTTCCATCACCAAATCGGCCACAAGGAACAGCAGCGCTGTCGCAAGGG
The DNA here is from genome assembly GCA_030426685.1 of Alphaproteobacteria bacterium. GTDB lineage: Bacteria > Pseudomonadota > Alphaproteobacteria > Rhodobacterales > Rhodobacteraceae > Ruegeria. Next base: position 157,101 of record JAUHYC010000002.1, on the reverse strand, counting down.
TCGAGTGGAATATGTAATAGAGCGCTGCAGCTGTCGCGACCTCGCTGAACAGTGAGATGGCAATCAGCAGTGTCCCCATCGATGCTATGGCGCAAAAGGCGACCATGCGTGCGATGTGTTGTGAGCCAAGGATGCCGATGGTGCCGACCGCAAGTGTCATCAGTGCTGCAGGTTGCAACCAGGCCCCAATCAGACCCTCGGTCACGGCGACATCCGGTCCGAAGACCAGTGTATAGACGCGCAGGATCGAATAAGCCCCAACTTTGGTCATGATCGCAAACAGCGCAGCCACCGGCAGCGGCGCATTGGCATAGCTCGCGGGTAGCCAGAAATGCAGAGGCAAGACGGCGGCCTTGATACAGAAGACCAGCAACAGCAGAACGGCTCCGACCCGCAGCAAGGCGGTATCTTCGGGTGGAATCTCGGCCACGCGCATCGCCAGATCGGCCATGTTCAGCGTGCCGGTCACGGAATAGATCGTCCCGAGTGCAAACAGAAAAAGGGTCGATCCCAGCAGATTGTAGACCACGTATTGCACCCCGGCTTTCAGCCGAACAGCACCGCCGCCATGGGTCATCAGGCCGTAAGAGGCGATCAACAGGACTTCGAAGAAAACGAACAGGTTGAAGGCATCGCCGGTCAGGAAGGCTCCGCAGACACCCATGAGCTGGAAATGGAACAGGGCGTGGAAATGTTTGCCCCTGTCATCCCAGCCAGAACCGATGGCATATAGTACGATGGGCAACGCCAGCAGTGCTGTCAGCAGCACCATCATCGCCGACATCCGATCAAGGACCAGCACGATGCCAAAGGGGGCAGGCCAGTTGCCCAGTTCATAGACCTGAATGTCGCCTGTCGTAGCTTGCGCGGTAATGGTCAGGGCAATGCCCAGCAACGCGACGACTCCTGCAACGGAAAAGATCCGCTGCAGGTCTAAATGATAGCGCAGCACCATGATGATGAACGGGGCCAGGATCGCGGGAAGAACGATTGGCGCAACGATCCAGTGGTTCATGCGTCTTCTCCCGGCGCATCCACGCTGTCCCGCGCGGTCATGTCGATGTGATCATTCTTCGAGGACAGATAGGCGCTGAGTGCGATCATCACGATCACGGCGGTCATCCCGAACGAGATCACGATCGCCGTAAGCACCAGCGCCTGCGGGAGCGGGTCGGTATAGGGTACATCTTTGTACTTGTTGAGAACGGCAGGCGCATTCAACGCCAACCGACCCGTAGCAAACAGAAATACGTTCACTGCATAGGTCAGCAGCGAGAGGCCAAGTATGACAGGGAATGTCCGGCGGCGCAGGATCAGAAAGATTCCGGCTGCGGTCATGACACCAACGGCTGAGGCAACGAGTGCTTCCATCAGGCCTGCTCCTTCTCTTGTACGTCTTCTTCACGAGGGTCGTCTCGCAGCGGGTTGATATCCATCGGGAATTCCTGCGCCATGCCCGGCTGCCAGGCGAGCCGAGACAAGCTGTCGAGCGCCAGCATCACCGCGCCCAGAACGGCCAGGAATACGCCGGTGTCGAACAGGATCGCGGTAGCCCATTCGAACTCTTCCAGCGGTGGCCAATGGATATAGCCGAAATCGCTGGTCAGGAACGGACGGTCATTGAACCACGCGCCCAGCCCGGTAGCCGCGGCGATCAACACGCCCCAGCCGATAGTGCCGTGATAATAGAAACGCTGCCGTTCGATGGCCCAGGTGTATCCGCTCGCCATGTATTGCATCAGATAGGCGATGGCGACGATTAGACCGGCGATGAAACCACCTCCGGGCTGGTTGTGCCCACGGAAAAAGATGTAGGCCCCGACCATAAGCGCGATCGGCATCATCACCCGCGTGGCAACAACCATCATCAGCGGGTGCGAGTCGCCTGATTGCGGCCAGTGCGGTTTGCGGTTCAGCAGATAACCACGCACGCTGGTGCTCAGAACCGCCTCGGTAAGGGCAAAGATGATGAGTGCGGCGATCCCCAGAACAATGATCTCGCCAAAAGTATCAAAACCCCGGAAGTCGACGAGGATCACGTTGACCACATTGGTGCCACCGCCACCCTTGTAAGAGTTTGCCAGATGGAATTCCGAGATGGTCGGGAATGCAAAATCCCGCAGCATCAGCGCATAGATCAGGGCGCCCGAGCCAATCCCGGCCACAACCGAAATCGCGGCATCCCGCCACCGGCGCGCCGCGCTGCTATCCCAGGGCGTCTCGGTCGGCAGGAAGTTCAGCGACAGAAGCAGCAGAATCATGGTCACGACCTCGACCGAGATCTGCGTCAGCGCCAGATCAGGGGCCGAGAGATAGTTGAACGCCATGGAAACGATCAGACCGACAACGCCGATCAGAACCAGCGAGAGCAGGCGATTTCGGTGGAACCACATGATCGCGAGTGTGGCTACGACCAGACATATCCAACCGATGATTGGAATGATCTGCGCGGGTAGGGGTACCCGCGTCACCACACCGATCGTGCCAGTCGAATAGGCGTAGTATCCAAGTCCGACGGTGAATGTGATCAGAATGATGGCATAACGGCTGATCACGCCATTATGCAGCTCGTCGGTGATCCAGCGGCTGGCCAGGGTCAACGCGCGGATTACGGCCTCAAATATGATCTTAGCTTCGGGGCGGGGCAAGGCGTTCCAGATCTGCTCGCCCCGCTTGTGCAGCGACAGTAGAAACAGACCGCCCAGTGTTGCCACAACCGACATATAAAGCGCGGGTGTAAATCCATGCCACAGTTTCAGCGAGTAATACGGCAGCTTTTCACCCCCGATTACAGCGCTTGAAACAACTGCAACCAGCGGGCCGACAATGGCCGCAGAATAGAGGCCGATCAGGACGACAAGCACCACAAGGAACGCCGGGGCCAACCACAGTCCAACAGGCGGGTCGTGGGGATGCGCGGGATAGTCTTCCCGCTCGGGCCCCAGAAAGACATGCGCAACGAAGCGAAAGGAATAGGCCGCCGAGAAAAGCGCAGCCAATAGGGCCAGCCCGGGCACCAGATAGTGCGAGTGCAACCAGGTGGTGTGGACCGTTTCCTCCAGCATCATCTCTTTTGACAGGAATCCGTTCAACGGCGGCAGGCCTGCCATGGACAACGCGGCGATCGTGCCGATTGTAAAGGTGATCGGCATCAGGTGCCGCAATCCGCCCAGCCGTTTGACATCACGCGTTCCGGTCTCGTGATCGACAATCCCCGCGGTCATGAACAATGCCGCTTTGAATGTGGCGTGGTTGATGATGTGAAAGATGGCGGCAACGGCCGCAATCTTTGTGCCAAAGCCCAGCAGCATGGTGACCAGCCCCAGATGCGAGACGGTCGAAAACGCCAGCAGCGCCTTCAGGTCGTCTTTGAACAGGGCGATCACTGCGCCGATCAGCATGGTCACCAATCCGGTCGTGGCGACGATGTAGAACCAGGCGTCGGTTCCGGCCAGGACCGGCCACATCCGCGCCATCAGGAACAGACCGGCCTTCACCATCGTTGCCGAATGCAGATAGGCCGAGACCGGCGTTGGGGCGGCCATTGCGTGCGGCAGCCAGAAATGGAACGGGAATTGCGCCGATTTGGTGAAACAGCCCAACAGGATCAGGATCAAAGCCGGTAGATAGTAGGGTGAGGCCTGAATCAGCTCTTTGTTCTGAAGGATCGTACTCAGGTCATATGACCCCACGATATTACCCAGGATCAGCATGCCGGCAATCATCGCCAGCCCTCCTGATCCGGTCACCGCCAGCGCCATGCGTGCGCCTTGCCGTCCCTCTGGCAGGTGTTTCCAATAGCCGATCAGAAGGAATGAGCTAAGGGATGTAAGTTCCCAGAATATAAGCAGAAGCAAGATATTGTCGGATAGGACAATCCCCACCATCGCACCTTGAAACAGCAGCAGGTAGGTATAGAACTGCCCCATTGGATCCTCGCGGGACAGGTAGAACCGTGCATAGAGGATGATCAGCAGACCGATCCCCAGTATCAGAAGCGCAAACAGAAACCCCAGCCCGTCGAGCATAAAATTCGCGTTCAGTCCCAACCCAGGTATCCAGTTGAACCGCGCTGTCACCACCTCTCCGCGCATCACGCTTGGGATGTGTATCAGCAATCCCATGAGAGCCAGGAACGTGGTCAACCCGGCCGACGAGGCTGCAGCGTTTCGTCCTGCCCGGATCAGGAGGGCTGGAAACACAGCTCCGAGGAAGGGAAGGGCCGCGATAAGGAATAGGGACAAGTGCGATACTCCGTTCTGTGCGGTCAAGTTGGTCCTGATTTTGTAAGGAAAAAAACCTGACTGTCCAGCGATTGGGGCAATTTTCGCGGGTGGTCGCACATACAATCAACTTGCAGGATAAATGACGCGATCTTGAACATTGGCTATCTACAGGGCCGCGAAATGGATTTCGGGGTATGATATGAGTTGAGTGGAGATCGGGAGGCTCAGCGTGGCAGAGAAATCGAACAGAACCCGCCGGTGGGTTTTGCTGGGGGCTGGGACCGCCATAGCCGGAGGGCTCGCCATCCGGGAATATCGGTTAATCCCGCAGGATTATGCGGGTGAGCAGATTGCCGTCGCCACCGCCCATATGCAAGCGCAACAGGGAGCCATATTTCTGATCGATATCCGTACACCGCGCGAATGGCGAGCGACCGGTATCGGCGAGGGCGCGCATCCGATCGATATGCGCCGCGAGGATTTTGTGCAGGCGCTGGAGCTATTGACGGAGGGAAATCGCGCAGCGCCGGTTGCCCTGATTTGCGCGCGCGGGGTGCGGTCCGCGCGGTTGAGCAATCACCTGACACAGGCTGGGTTCACCAATATCATCGATGTGCCCGAAGGCATGCTGGGTTCCGCTGCCGGGCCGGGCTGGGTGCGCGCCGGGCTGCCGGTTACGGATTATGAAGAGGGGGCATGATGCTTATGAAGCTCTGGTTGGCCATTTGCCTGATGTTTGCTGCGCAGGCCGGATTCGCAGCCTGCGGCGATCAAGACGGGATGTGCCAATCGGAATCGGGGTATTATCAGATCGAGTTGCCCGAGGCGGAAAATCCGCCGCTTGTTGTGTTCCTGCATGGTTATGGCGGCAGTGGTAGCGGCACGTTGAAGAACCGGTCAATGGTCGAGCCGCTGCTGGCGCGGGGCTATGCGGTAATGGCCCCGGAAGGTGCCGAGCGGAATGGGCGCAAAAGTTGGAACTTCTTTCCCGGTTGGGAGGGCCGCAATGAGCCCGCATTTCTGTCCGAGGTCGTCCACGACGCCGCAGATCGCTTTGGTGTTGACCCTGATCGCGTGGTGTTGAGTGGCTTTTCGGCAGGGGCCTTCATGGTTTACTACCTCGCCTGCGCCGCGCCGGATACATTTTCGGCATATGCGCCGGTCTCGGGCGGGTTCTGGCGACCGCACCCCATAGCCTGCGAAGGGCCCGTGCGCCTGTTTCATACCCATGGCTGGACCGACAATGTTGTCCCGTTAGAGGGGCGTATTCTGGGCGGTGGCCGGTTTCATCAGGGCGATATCTTTGCCGGGCTGGAAATCTGGCGGGTTGCCAATGAATGCGCCGATACCAAGCCCGGTGGCTTTGGCACCACAGGCCAGTTCATGCGCCGCAAATGGAACCGCTGTGCCGAAGGCAGCGCGCTGGAGTTCGCGTTGTTCCCCGGTGGGCATTCGGTGCCGAATGGCTGGGCTGACATGATGGCTGACTGGTATGAGGGCCTGCCCGGCGGGTAACTACTCCGCCGGTGTCACAACGCCTTTTCCGTCAATCAGTCGCTTGAGTTCGTTCCGGTAACGACGGGCCGAACGGGTTATCGTGGGCTCGCTGAAATCCTCTCGCATTCCAACCATGCGTCGGGCTGCACCCGCAGACACTCCGCTGAGGGCTGAAAGTGGGATGGCCAGTGCCAGGCTGATGGCAATGGGGGCGAGCCAAACCGAAACCAAGCCAGCCAGAATACCCACGCTCAGCGCCACGCCGCTGACGGTTTCCAGCGCGTGGCACAGGACCAATGTGCGTAGCCCGTAGCTGCCACCGTCGCGTGCCTGGGGCGACCACCCCTTTTGCAGGCCGAGCGTTGTGCGGAACACCGCGATCATCTGCTGCACCATCAGAATTGGGGCGTACAGGATCGACAAGACAACCTCGGAAACGAAGGATATGAGGAATCGCCGTGTGCCGCCAAAATCCGAATAGCGAACCCCGCTCAGGGGCAGGGCTGCGGCACCCAGAACCTTGGGGGCCAGAAGCATGGCGTACATCACCAGAATAATCAGAACATGGCGCGTTTCCGACATCTCGGGCCATTGCGGGAACATTGGATTGTCCGGGCTGAAATAGTGCAGAACCGAGGCATCTTCGCCCTGACCAATCAGCGCCCACATCACCAGCAACGCAAACCACAGCGGTGACATCAGATAGCCGACTGCTCCGTGGAACATATGAAACCGCGAAACAGCACGAAACCCGGTCGAACCCAGCAGTTTCAAGTGCTGCAGGTTGCCCTGACACCAGCGGCGATCGCGCATTGCGTGGTCGATCAAGGTTGGCGGTGTCTCTTCATAGGATCCGCGTATGCGCGGCAGAAAGCGCACGGCCCAACCGGCGCGACGCAGCAGACTGGCCTCGACGAAATCGTGGCTCATGATCAGCTCGTCCTGCCCGCTGAATGACCGCAGCTTGGGCAGGCCAGCGCTTGAGGCGAAGGCGCGGGTGCGGATGATGGCGTTATGGCCCCAATAGTTCCCTTCCTGCCCGCACCAGCGGGCGAGACCTTCGGCAAAGGCGATACCATAAACGCCATTGGCGAACTGCTGCATCCGGGCGAATACTGATTGCGCGCCAATCAGTTGTGGATAGCTTTGGATCAGACCTGCGCTGGGATCACGGGCAAGGGCATCGGTCAGCCGGGCAATCGCGCGCCCTGTCATCAGGCTATCGGCATCCAGCACCAACATTGCATCCCAGTCACCACCCCAATGGCTGACCCAATCGGTGATGTTGCCGACTTTGCGATCCGTGTTCTCAGCGCGGCGGCGGTAGTACAGTTCCAACCCGGGTGCCAGTGTCGTCCGCAGCGCCTCGACACTGGCCTGTTCCTGCGCGGCAATCTCGGGGTCGCGCGTGTCCGACAGGATGAACATGGCAAAGTGGTGCTGACTGCCACGCCTGCGCAGATCTTCCAGCATCGTGCGGGCATTGCCCAGCACGAACCACGGCACCTCGTTATAGACCGGCATCAGCAGGGCTACACGCAATGGCTGCGGGGCCGTATGTCTCTGAGGAGCCTCCTGACGCGATAGAGACACCATTCCCAGCAATACTGTGCAGACGGTGAAGGAAATCCAGAAGAAGTTGAACGAGATCAGGGCCAGAAGGATGCCTTCGACCAGGTTGATACCCTCGGCCCCGAACCAATCGGACATGATCCAGAGCAGGCCAAGCGTTGCCGCCATGGCCGGGGAAAAGGCCAGCGCGCGCCAGAATCCGGCCGACGATGCCTTACCTTCGGCCGGGGCCTGTGCGTCACGGAACCCCTGTGCGAAGTTCTGCGCAGGCATCGCCAGAGGGGCCTCGGGCGGCATGATATGAAGATCGCGGTTCATGAGGTCCAACGATAAAGCCAGACCTCAGAGGCCGGCTGTTTGTCTTTCAGCAACTGCGCCCGCAGTTCCACGTGGTCACGCTCGGCCGGTTCGAATGAAAACGCCAGTCGCAGACCACCCGTGTCGGGGTTGCGTTGCAATACGCCCTCTGAGGTTTCGGCATGGGGCGAATCCACGAAGATGGTCATCGCGTCCGGATCGTCGAACAACTCGCTGGGTTCAAAGTCAATGACGGCCAGCCGACCTTCACCAAAGGTATTGTCGCCCATGGCTGTGTTGATCACGCGTGGCATTGGAGTGCGTTGCGGCTCGTCCCCCCAGATCAGACGATAGGACAGGTCGACTTGGCTGCCTGCAGCATAGGGTTCTGCCGGACGCCAATAGGCGACAATATTGTCATAGATCTCCTGATCGGCCGGAATTTCAACCAACGTGACCGAGCCTTTACCCCAATCCCCAACTGGTTCGACCCACAGCCCGGGGCGTTTATGGTAATTGGCCTCAAGATCGGCATAGTCCGAGAATTTGCGTTTGCGCTGCATCAGGCCAAATCCGCGCGGATTCATGTCGACGAAGGACGAGATCTGAAGGCTGGTCGGGTTGGCCAGCGGCCGCCACAGGACTTCTCCCGCACCGTTGCGGACCAGAAGGCCGTCGCTGTCGTGCACGGCGGGGCGGAAGTCGTCGAAGCGGCTGTGATTGGTCTGGTCGAACAGGAACATGGAGGTTCCGGGCGCGATTCCCACATGGGTCAGATCGGTGCGGGGGAACAAGGTTGCCTCGATCTCCATGACGCAGTCGGCACCGGCGGTCACGTTGAACCGATAAGCACCGGTCACGCTGGGGCTGTCCATCAGTGCATGCACGACCATGTTGCGCTGACCCGGTTCCGGGCGCTCCAGCCAGAAACGGATGAATTCGGGGAACTCCTCGCCATCCGGATCGCCGGTCTTTAGCGCCAGCCCGCGGGCGGACAGGCCATAAACCTCGTACAGCCCGATAGCGCGGAAATAACTGGCACCCTGCCAGACGCAGAACTCATCGGTTTTGCCGGGGCGGTGCATCTCGGTGCGTAGTCGCAGACCGGAAAAGCCCAGCGTGTCGTCGATGGGCAGTTCTGGCACGTCCTCGGATTTGTCGAACATGGACAGATCGAAGGCGACCGGGGTGGCCTTGCCATCCTCGACGGTCGAGACCTTGACGGTGCGCGGGAAGTACAGGCCCGGCGTAAAGAAGTCGACGTTGAAAGGTGTCTCTGTCTCGTACCACAAAGCACGATCCGGCCGAAACCGGATCGAGCGATATTGCTGATATGTCAGGTCCTGCCATTCCTGCGGCACCATCTCGCGCTCGGCATAGTCGCGGCTGGCCAGATCACGGGCCATTGCGATGACGTCTTCCCGGCTGAACGGGATTTCGCCACCCGTTGCGAACGCGGCGGGGGCAAAAGCCAATGCCGTTGAGGAGGTCAGAAATGCACGGCGAGTAAATTTCATTTCTTTGATTTCCAAGGATGAGACTTAAACCAAGCGGCCATGTAGGCGACGCCGATGATCAAAGCAAAGCCAATCATGTTAGCGACGAACACACTGGCAAAATCCCGCCCAAACATATCCAGGCCAACGCCGATAAGTCGCGCTGCAGCCATGGAAAATACGAATACGGCCAGAGATTGCTGCCCAACTTTTGAGATTACGGTCAATAGGAACTGCCAGACCCGCGCCGCTGCACCATGGCCGGTTGCGATCAGGCGGTGGCCATGCTCTCCGGCGGCGACCCAACCCAAATAGGCCAACGACAGGAAATGGAGATAACGAAACAAGCCGAACTCGGTTTTGTCGCGGAACTCCTTGGTGATCGGCCAGGCCTTGCGGATTTCATCGGCCAGATCGGGGGCGGCTGCATTAACCCAGGTAAACACTTTCCACGACCCGAAGGGCGCGGACAGGATCAGGAACAGGGCTGCCACCCAGATCAGGGTTTTTGACACCGGAGGCGCCGGAATCCAGCCGCGCATAAAGGCAAAACCGGTAAAGAACAGCAATTGCCAACCGAACGGGTTGAAGAACCACTGACGGTCGGACCACGGCTCGGCGGGCAGCGCCAGGGCGCCGGTCTGAGCGATCAGCCAGATCGTTACGGACGTGGTGGCGACGGCCCAGAAACCGATCCGCGACAGGCCCATGAACAATGGCATCATCGCCAGTACCACCAGATACATTGGCAGGATGTCAAAGTAGTTCGGCACGTAGGACAGCGTGAACAACCCCACGATCTGGGGCGCGGGATCGTTGAAGAAATGTTGCAGGTTCAGGGACGAGATATAGGTTTTCTCGAACAGCCCCGACAGATCCAGCGCGGCCATGGTCATGGCGACGAAGAAGAACAAGCCGATATGAGCCCAATAGACTTGCCAGATACGGAATGACACCCGTGCGGTACCCATCCACCAGCCCCTGCGCAGAAACGCTCCGCCAAAGGCAATGGCCGAGGCCATACCCGAGCAGAAGACAAATATCTCGGTCGCATCCGAAAACCCGAACCGGGCAGGGATCCAATTGGCCCAGGGGTCGTTGGGGATATGGGCGATCAGAATAATGAACATCGCGATACCGCGATAGAAATCTAGACGCGGATCGCGCGTGCGGGAGGGGGCTGCGGTTTCAGACGCAACCCGTGCAAAATCAGAAGCGGGCGATACTGTCGCCATGCGGTTTCTGTCCTTCTTGGTCTTTTTCTTGTTCTTATTCAGCCGGGACGCTCTGCGCGTCGCCGTTATCGCGAGCGGCCTCGATCAGCGCGCGGCGGGCCAGGGCATAATTGTCCTCAGCCCCTGAGCGCTTGGCACGGCGGTCGTCAAGGATGTGCTCGACCTCATCCAGACGGCCAGCGCGCAGGCCGGAATCGATTGTGATGCGCTCGAAAACATCACGTTGGGCGTGGCTGCCACCGGCCAGTTGCATCGATGCACGGGCAGCGGCCAGATAATCAAAGGCGGTGCTGTACTGACCGTGACCAAAGGCCTCAAGCCCCTGTGCCGCAGCAACACCCGGTTCGGCCATGCGACGGGAGGTATCGTTGTTGGCATCTTTGGCATCCCTGTGGATACGGTTTAGCATCTTTGCCGTCGCATCGTTCCGATTGTCACCGATCAGCGCCAGAAGATAATGCAGGTCGGCAAAGATCAGGCAGCCATCCTCGGTCCGCGCGGCGCTAAGATCGGCCAGTTCCTCCCAACGGTTGCCGACATCGACGCCTTCAAGCTCCAGCCGGGACAGCAGCGAGGTCGCGTTCGAGATATCGCGGTAATCATCGGTTTTATCGTTGCGGATGTTTTGATCGTAAAGCGCCATCACCTGATCGACCTGTCCCAGATCCAGATGCATCAGCGCCTTGTGCCACCAGACGTGATAGCGGAAGTTGTTGCAATGCGACCAAGCCCCTTCGCGCCCGGCCAGCCAGTCGAGGCCCGATTGCGCGTTGCCGGTCATCTCGTGTACATGCGCCACCGCGTGCAGACCCCATGCATCGTCCGAGACCATCCACAGCGCCTGACGCCCGGCAATCTCGGCCTTTTCATACGCACCGGTCTCCTCCAGCGCGAAGGCATGGCAGCCCAGCAGATAACCACGCCCGGCGTGGTCGGGCGTATATGCGGGCAGTACCCGTTCGATCGATCGGCGCATCCCTTGCGCATCACCCAGAACAAAGCGCGTCGCATGGCTGAGTTTCATTGCCAATGTGTCCAGCGGGTGGGAGCGCAAAATCTCTTCAAACTTTTGTATCGACTGCGAAGGATGCCCCGCCAGCCATATCCCCAGCGCGTCCACGTACAGGCGCTCACGCGCTGTGACAGGTTGCTGTTCCATCGCGGCGTTTGCCGCCGTCAGCGCCTCGACCGCTACGGGCAACAACTCGCGACGTCCCAGCAGAACCATGAACAGACCTTTGACTGCATGACCCAGTGCAAAATGCGGCTCAAGCTCCAGCACCTTGCCCAGATGCTGGGGCGTGACGGCCGCATGGGCCATGAAGCCGAGCAGAACACCATCCCAGGCCTCGGCACTTGCGGGCTGGCTCAGCGTATTCAACTGTCCAAAAACGTCTTGCTTCATACTCGGGTCCAATCTGGTAGCTCGCTTTTCACTCTACGACTTAGCAGAGTGTGCAGGCGCGTCGTAACAGTATCGGCCGTGCTCTCGAATTGGTGAAAACCCGTGTGCGCAAAAAGCGAAAAAAACCGCCGATTCAAGGGCATGTTTCAGCAACTTGCCGCCTAATCAGGCAGAGTGTTTCAATCGTCGAATGGGTTTTTCGAGCTCAGAACAGCCTCAGTATCAGCCCCGCAGAGCGGTGGCGCGCTGCGATATGTTACAGGCGTGCGCGACAGGTTCAGCGGATTCCCGATCAATTGAACCTCGCCGGGTGCGGCCTGCATGGCGATCTGCATCTGCCGGGCTGCGACCTGCTCGGTTGCAAAAACCTGATCAATCGACTGCACCGGGCCAACCGGCACTTTCAACTCTTCCAGCCCCGTGATCACGCTGTTGGTGTCCAGCGCCTGAACGGCGGGTCGCAATACAGCGTTCAGCGCGTCCCGGTTTTCAAGCCGGGCCGGGTTGGTGGCAAATCTCGGATCGTCTGCCAGCTCTGGTTTCTCGATGAAACTGCAAAGCCGCTGGAACTGTCTGTCGTTTCCAACGGCGAGAATCACATGTCCGTCGGTCGTTGCATAGACGTCATATGGCACGATATTGGGGTGCCCGTTGCCGCGCCTCTGGGGCACTTCCCCAGAGGTCAGATAGTTCACGCCTTCGTTGATCAGCCAGGCCACCTGCGAATCCACCAGAGCAAGGTCGATTTGCTGTCCTTCGCCTGTCAAATCGCGATGGCGCAGGGTGGCCAGAATGCCAACGCAGGCATACATGCCGCACATCACGTCAGCGATGCCGACACCCACCTTCATCGGTGCGCCTTCCGGGTCTCCGGTCAGTGACATGATCCCTCCATAGCCCTGCGCCATCAGGTCATAGCCCGGTTTCGCGGCATTCGGACCAGTCTGGCCATAGCCCGAGATCGAGCAATAGACGAGGCTGGGGAACTCTTTCGACAGGGTGGCATAGTCCAGCCCGTATTTTGCCAGCCCGCCGGGTTTGAAATTCTCGATCAGGATATCCGCATGTGACGCCAGCCGCCGAATTTCCGCCTGACCTTCGGGGCTGGCAATGTCCAGAGCCACCGATTTCTTGTTGCGGTTGGAAGACATGAAATACGCACTCAGGTCTGAGCGGTTGCCCTCGGCATCCGTAACATAAGGAGGGCCCCATTGCCGCGTGTCATCTCCCCCGGTGGCGGGATTCTCGATCTTGATGACGCTGGCGCCCAGATCCCCCAGTAGCTGTGTGCAGGTCGGACCGGCCAGGATGCGCGACAGGTCCAGAACCTTGACGCCTTTCAACGGTCCCTCAGATGCGGCCATCATATCCTCCACGCTCGATCTCTGCGGCGATGACAGTGAATTTATCTGCGTTTACAGCAGTTTCCAGCGCAGAGCGCAACTCGGATCGGTTTCTGACAGTGTGACCATAGCCACCGAAGGCGCGGCCCATGGCGGCAAAGTCATGGCGGTCGAAATCGACGCCACGATTGCCCATTTGCCGCTGACGTTGCTTCAACTCGATCAGGGCAAGGCTGGCATCGACAAAGACCAGAAAGATCGGGTTTCCGCCCATCTCGGCGGCGGTCGACAGTTCTCCGGCAACCATGAGAAACCCGGCATCGCCCGAGAAGCTGATCACAGGGCGGTCCGGCTCGGTCAGTTTCAGGCCAATTGCCATCGGAACGGCGCATCCCATGGTGCAAAGGGCAGAGGACTGGATCAGGCCACGTTCCTCGGTACACTGCCACATCTGGCTGAGCAGAATACGGTGTGCGCCACTGTCGGCGGTGGCGAGGGTTTCCGGAGGCAGCACGGCACGGGTTTCGGCGATGATTGCCGCTGGTCCCCAGTCCTCGTTGGTCGGAAAGACCTGTGCCAGCGCGGCCTTGACCTGTTCCGGCTCACCGCCCGGCCAGGTCATGCGGGCCGGATTGCCTTTGGCCATCGCTTCCAGCGTCGCGCCGGTATCGGCCACCAGATTGAGGCCGGCCTGATGCATGTAGTGATCATTGACCACTGCCGAGATATCGATGACGCGTTTTTCCTCAGGGTCCCAAATCTCGCGCCAGCCGGTGCGCATTTCGATCGGGTCATAGCCCAGGCAAAGTACCAGATCGGAGTGTTCAACCAGCGGTATCAGATGTTTGTCGGCCAGCGGCGATAACCCGGCCCCGCCCAGACACAGGGGGTGATCCTCGGGCACAACGCCCTTGGCCTTGTATGTGGTCACGAAGGGGATGCCGAAATGTTCCAGAAATGCGCGTACCACGCAGCGCGAGTCGTCATAGAGCACATCAAGACCGATGATCGCGATGGGACATTCGGCCTCGGCCACCCAGCGGCGGGCCTTTTCCAGACATTCGCCTTCGGGTGCGACAGGGGCGAGTTTGGCCAGACGGCGGCGTTTCACGTTCGCCACCCGTGTATCAGCCACCGAGATCGGTACGTCGATATGCACCGGTCCGGGCCGGGGCTGGTTGGCCAGCGACACTGCCTTATCGGCGATGACATCAGCACCGTCCGCAGTCAACAGAAATGTTCCCTTGGTGATCGATCGATAGACCTGCGCATGATCCATGACCTGGTGGGTATAAGTCAGCGCCTCATCCGCGTCGACGCATCCGGTCAGCACGACCATCGGCACCCGATCCTGTAGTGCATTGGCGACCACGTTGATCCCGTTCATCGCGCCAGGGCCCAACGTGGCCACCAAAATAGCTGGTGCACCATCGCGGTGGTGCACGGCCTCGGCCATGAACCCGGCGGAGTTTTCGTGTTTGGCCAGATGAAAGGTGATGCCTGCGCCTTCTAGCGCATCCACCAACGTCAGGACCTCACCGCCTGGCATCCCAAAGGCATGTCGGCATCCGGCCTCGTACAGGCGTTCCGCCAACAAATCTGCGGCGCGGGGGGACAGGTCTTGCATCACTCAAGCTCCGATCATCGTATTATGCTGCAGATTGCGGAGGACAGAACAGGACGCAAGTCGGTTCACGTCAGTGTGACTATTTGACTGCGCCTTCTGCGACGGCCCGAAACCGTGCGTCCAGTTCCTCGGCGATCTCACGCAGCGCGTCGCCGCCTTCATGGGCATAAGGTTTAAAGACAAAGCCCGGTGTTTTATAGGACAACGTCGCGGTGCCGTCCTCGTTCTCGGTCACGTAAAAGCGAATGGGCGCTTCGATCATCGCATTGGTCGAGGTTTCGAGCACCCGAACCGCATAGTCGTTGTTAAACGCTCCGATCACCAGATTGCCCGGGATGGTGATGCCCCGCGCTGCAGCGGCCTTAGTGGGACCGGCCTGCGTAACAACGATCAGCCCGTTTTCCTTGATGGCTGTTTTCGTGTCCGCAACCAGTTGGTCATAGCTTTTGCCGCTGGGATGGACGGCCCATCCGGAAAGCGGCGCGACGCTGTCGGCCCATGTAGGCGAAGCCAGCAGGATCAATGTACTCCAGAGCGCTTTCAGCATCGGGATCTCCTCAGGTCCTAATGGGAGTGATGGCAGAAAACCGGTGAAACCACACTCACAATCTCGTGGGTGGGCGGTGAATCGAGGCTTGCGCCCGCCACCCGGAGCGCTCAGAACACGAGAGAGGGCATGACATGGCGGGAAAGCGCGTGGATCAAATTCGATTGTCAGTTTGCAGCAGTTGCGCAGGTGTGCGGGATCGTGGCGCGGAGCAGAGAGCGCTGCGGCAAGCGCTGGACCGGGCCGGGTTGGCGGATCGCGTTGATCTGGGTGAACACGCCTGCTTCAGCAGTTGCGACACCCCAATTGCCCTGTCGCTGCAGGGGCCGGGTATGGCGTCTTATGTGTTTTCCGGGATTGATGTAGGCGCTGATGCAGATGACATTGCAGCGACCTGCCAGGTCTATCTGGATAGCCCTGCAGGTTGGATCGAAGACGCCCGGCCCTGCGGACGTCTTCGGCTGTGCTTGCATGCGCGGATACCTGCGTTTCAGTCCACCTGAACGGTGACCGAGGCCGCGACGGGTTCGTTATCGACGGTCAGGGCGCTGTGGCTGTTTGCGTTTAGCGAAACCTCAACCTCGACCTCACCCTTTGGCAACTCCGGTATATGCATCCAGTTGCCGTAAAGCCGCGATAGCTTCACACCATTCACATAGACATGGGCGTGACCTTCTCCGGGGGCGTCTTCACCCGATGCGTTCTGAGGGGCAAAGCGGAAGTTTTGTGGGAGAACCTGAAGATTCCAGCCAGCCATCGGATCTGGCGTCAGCGCAATTTCTAACCCCGGTGCGTTCGGTCCGGCAGGCAAGTTGACGGATCTGGAGTGGTCATGCGCCATGGTTTCGGCATGGCCACCGCCGTGGTGGGCCGGGTCGCCATGATCATGGCCGTCGAAGGTGATCCCGTTTCCTGCAGCCAGTACGAAACCCGCACCGCCGCCAAAGACCAGACCAATCGCAAATAATGCAAGTGAGCGGGACATTTCTTTTCCTTAGGGCAAAAAAGAACGTGCCGGACAGAGCCCGGCGCGCATGCGTTCAGCACTCAGGCTGTTGCTTCTGCGTGGCTGGCTTCTTTCTGCCAGAAATACCCGGCAAATGCGCCAACCAGAACCCAGGCCACCAGACCGATGCCAAAGGCCCGGGCCGCAAACAGGGCGCCAATCTCGGTGGGCACGGGGCCGGTAAACACGTCAGGTTCCGGTGCACCGATCATATGCGGAGCCAACAGAAGGGCCGCAGCGATGACGTAGCTGATGATGTTGCCGCCAAAGGCAATCAGCCACATCGCAACAGCGGCTGCCGCAACGGTGGCAAACCACCAGACCTGACGTGCATAGACATCCGCCGCGGCAACGCCGGGCACCTCAGGAGCCAGCGTAAATCCGGGTGCCAGATGAAAGGCGACAAAGCCAGCAATGCCCCAGAGCACACCCGTCCGGCCATCTACCTTGTGCCCCTGACCTTCGGCTACGGACATCAGTGCAACCAGCACCAGCGCATATCCGGTATAGGTGAGCATGGTGAAGATAACACTCAGCGCGTCGCGGGTCAGTTCCGAGAACATGCCGGGGAGTTCGGGATGGGCCGACACGGCCTCGGCCCCGAAATGCACCAGTTCGCCAGATTCATACAGCTCGGCATGAAGCAATACGGGTTGCACAAATGCAAGCTGCAGCAAGGCGGCAATCAGCCCCGCTGCAGCACCAGCGAACAACGCGCTGGTCAGAATACGACTGAACATGATCTCAGTGGCAGGGGAAGCCGGTTGCGTGGCGGACGTCGTGTGCCGCGTCATGCAGGGCTGCCGCCTGAACATGGCCGGTCAGGGTAATGATGCCCAGACCCAGTGCAATTGCGAATAGCGCAGAAAGAACGCCAGTACGTGCGCCCGAGATCGTTTGAGTTTGTGTCGTCATATTTAAGTACCTCCAATGCCGCCGCACCCGACGGCTGGTGTTTCAACTTCGCCTGGCAGGTCTCCTGGCTTGCGGGTCGGTGCCTCTGTTCGCCTTCCCCCCGAATTCGGGAGTGGCTGGTTGAACAGGGCTCACCGCTTACAGTCGCGGGGGCGGCTCTGGACTTGACCACCGGGGCAGTCGCACCAAATTCCCTCTTAGCATCCGGATGTCTCCGGCAGGACCAGACGGTTCCATTTAGCCGCCAAGCACCCACCGACGCAATCGCCATTTGCGACCTTTTGCGTCAGATCGCGCGCTTTTTCAAAAGATAGATGTCCATGATCCAGCCATGATCGGCGCGGGCACTGGCACGCGTGTCCAGTATCTGTTGCGCCACTTCGGTCAGTGGTCCCTTGATCAGGATTTCTTCTTTCATACCCACGTAAGCGCCCCACCAGATGTCATATTCTGCCATCTCAAGGTTCTGGAACGAGCATTCCCCATCCAGCATGACGGCAACGGTAGATGCGGTTTCGGGCCAGCCTTCTTCGCGAATCCGGCGACCTGTGGTGACGAAGTATGGCGCGCCCAGATCGTTTATCGGGATAGCATGAGCAGCAGTCAGAGCCTGTAGTGCAGTGACGCCCGGAACCACCTTCGTCGCAGGCAGCGGATCAAGCCGTGCCGCGATTCGCAATGAGCTGTCGTAGAGCGACGGGTCTCCCCAGATCAGCAGTGCCACCTTGCGGGCGTCGGGATGGGTCGATATCGCCTCCTGCCAGCGCAGGGCGATGGCGTCGTGCCATTCATCAACGCCGCGCAAATAGCCATCATCGGCGCGGCGCTTGGGAATATCAAAATAGGCGATGAGTGGCGGCGTATCGGAAACCTGTGCAATGATTTCCTCGCGCAGCCCGGCCAGATCAGCCTTGTTCTCACCCTTGCGGGGAATCAGGATCAGGTCGGCCGCTCGGATCGCCTGAGCCCCTTGAAAGGTTACGTGATCAGGGTTGCCGGTGCCGATCCCGATCAGGGTCAGGTCAATCATCACCGAACTCCGCCAACGGACCGTAAAGGATCAGAGCAGGGGCCGTTCCGATCTCGGATTGCAGCTCTTCCGACAGAGCTCCGATCGTTGACCGGTGCAGCGATTGTTCGGGCGTTGACACGGATTCGGCCATCAATGCAGGTGTATCCAGTGGCAGGCCATGGGCATGCAGGGCCTCGACCAACAGGGGAAAGGTACGTTTGCCCATAAACACGACGGTCGTGGCCCCCGCATCGGCCAAAGCAGGCAAATTCAGATCATTAGGTAGCTTGCCGCTGGCGTCATGGCCGGTGACAAACTGCACGCGCCGAGCCGTCAGACGGCGGGTCAGGGGAATGCCCGCCGCCGCCGCTGCCGCAACCGCCGAAGGGATGCCCGGAATGATCTCGTATTCGATGCCGGCCTCGCGCAGGGCGACGAGTTCTTCTTCAAGCCGTCCGAACAGTCCGCCATCGCCGGATTTCAACCGCACGACGCGCTGCCCGGTCTGGGCATATTCCACCAGCAATCGGCTGACATGGTCCTGCTTGGGCGAAGGGCGCCCTGCGCGTTTGCCTACACCCACCAGATCGGCATCCTCACGTGCGTGGGTCAGGATCGGGCCACTGCTGAGATCATCGAACAGCACCGCATCCGCCTTTTGCATCCGGTCCACGGCCTTCAGCGTCATCAGTTCGGGATCACCCGGGCCGGAGCCGATGAAAGAGACGAACCCGCTCATGCCGAAGCCTCCGCGATCAGATGAAAGAACGTGCCGGTGACGTTGCCATGCCTCGACCCGGTTTGCGGTCCCTCGGCCCCTTCGGCGTCGAACACCCGTGCCAGCGGTGCGTCGGGTTGCTCTACGATTGAAGAATAGTGGAACTCATGCCCCCGCAGGGCAGCGCTTTCGGAAAATCCCGGCATAGCCGCCAGCAATTCCGCCTTGCGGTAACCTAGGTTGAACTTGCGTTTCTGATACGAGGTCACCAATCCCAAAAGGCCTGCCATCTGGTGCTGAACGCCATCCTTGTCGATCAGGGCCTTGCCGAGTGTCATATATCCTCCGCATTCCCCATGGACAGGTTTGGTCTCGGCGTGTTTGCGCAGCCCGCTCAGGAAATTTCCCGCGGCCGCCAGAGTTCCCGCATGTAGCTCGGGGTAGCCGCCGGGCAGCCAGACCAGATCGGCGTCCCCCGCCGGGGCCTCGTCGGCCAGCGGCGAGAACGGGAGTATCTCGGCGCCTGCTGTGCGCCAGCCTTCCAGGAGGTGCGGATAGGTAAACGAAAACGCTGCATCGCGGGCCAGCGCGATCCGTTGCGCCGGAGGCCGCGGCAGCGCGGCGGACGATGGCCCAACCGGGCCTGAGGAGGCCGCCCGCTTGATCGCATCCAGATCGACATGTTCGCGCAGAAACGCGGCATACCCCACAATTGCGCTTTCCAGATCAGGGTGTTCAACGGCCTGGATCAAACCCAGATGCCGCTCGGGCAGTGTCAGATCACCGCGACGGGGTAGCACACCCAGTACCGGCAATCCTGCGCGCTCCATTCCCAGACGGGTTAGCCTTTCGTGGCGAGGGCTCGCGCAACGGTTCAGGATCACTCCGGCAAAAGGCAGGTCCGGGTTGTACATCCGGAACCCCAGCGCTGTGGCGGCGGCCGATTGTGCCTGACCTCCAACATCCAGCACAAGCACGACAGGCCAGCCCATGCGCTGCGCGGTCTCGGCACTGGATCCGTGCCCCAGTTCGCCGGGCTTGGCGACGCCGTCAAACAGGCCCATCGAGCCTTCGGCCACAACGATGTCTGCTCCCTCGGCCTGCGCTGAAATCGCGCCGAGCAATGGCTCGCCCATCGCCCAGCTGTCCAGATTGAACGAGGCACGCCCCGCTGCCGCCCGATGAAAGGCTGGATCGATATAGTCAGGTCCGCTTTTGAAGGGCTGCACTGTCAGCCCATCTTCAGCCAATGCACGCAGCAGGCCCAGCATGACCGTGGTCTTTCCGGTGCCCGAAGATGGTGCCGAAATCAGAATGCCCGGTGGGTTAGTCATCACCATGGCTCCAGCTTGACCAGGGGCTGTCAGCGCTTTGTGGGCGATAGCGGCGGTCATAATCCTTGGAGTAGAGGCAGCTTTCGTCGAACCCTTCACCTGCCAACGCCGGGCCAACCATGATCAGCGCCGTCCGTGAAATACTCTCGTCCAGCGCATCTTTCAAAGTTTCGAGCGTGGCCCGGATGATCCGCTCATCCGGCCAGCTGGCGCGATAGACCACGGCAACCGGGCAATCCGTGCCATAGGCGGGGATCAGATCCGCGATGACTTTGTCCAGGTTGCCGATCGACAGGTGAATGGCCAGCGTCGCACCGGTGCGGGCGAAGTTCTCAAGCGTTTCACCTTCGGGCATTGAGGATGCCCGCCCCGGTGTCCGGGTCAGAACGACTGATTGCGCCAATCCGGGCAGCGTGAGTTCGGTGCCAAGCGCGGCAGCAGCGGCGGCAAATGACGGAACGCCCGGTGTGACGCTGACCGGTACGCCCATTTCCTTCAACCGCCGGATCTGTTCGCCCATCGCTGACCAGACCGACAGGTCACCGGAATGCAGCCGCGCTACATCCTGACCCGCCTTATGCGCGGTCTCGATCTCGGCCATGATCTGATCCAGATCCATGGGTGCGGTGTTCACGATTTTTGCGCCTTCGGGGCAGTGGCCCAGAATCTCTTCGGGTACCAAAGAGCCGGCGTACAGGCAAACCGGGCAGGCGGCGATGATGTCTCGCCCGCGCAGGGTCAGCAGGTCGGCGGCGCCCGGTCCGGCGCCAATAAAATGAACGGTCATGTCTGTCCTCCGATGGCCAAGACGCAGGTCGCCAGCCGGTCGTCTGAAATCTGTCTGGGTGAAAGAAGGCGCGCGCCGGGTCCGGCGGCAGCAAGAGCGGACGCTTCGGCCACACTGCCTGTGCCATAAGTGGCGCGGCTGCGGATCGAGCAGGTCAGGGTAGGTTGCCCGGCCAGATCGGCGGGCGCGATGAGGTGCAACGACAGGTCGAGAGATTCGACAAAAGCCACCAGCGCGGGATGACCATCCTTGTCGGCAACGGTCGCCAGCGCCGTGACGTCGTGACCTGCAGCCGCCGCGTCAAAGGCAGCGCGCAGGCTGTCAGGCGTCGCCGCCGAAGAGAAACCCAGGCCCGCGACGATCATAGCGTCACACTCCACTGCACAACCGGATAGGCCGATTTCCATCCGCGACGCGGACCAAGTGGTGCCGAATGCGCCAACTCAATGCGCAAAAGTTCTCCGCCCAATTCTTCGTGCCATCGCGCCAGCAGCGCTTCGCTTTCCAGTGTGACGGCGTTGGCAACCAGCCGGGTGCCTGCTGGAAGGGCATCGCGAAGCCAGGCCAGAAGGTTGGCGCTAAGGCCACCACCGATGAAAACAACATCGGGCAGGGGTAAACCCGTGAGGGCGTCAGGCGCAGTGCCGTGCACGACACTCAACCGATCCTGACCCAAGGCATCGGCATTGCGCCGGATGCGCTCGGCCCGGTCGGCGCGCGGTTCAATGGTAGTTGCAGTCAGTGTCGGATCACACATCAGCCATTCGATACTGATCGATCCCGTACCACCGCCAATATCCCACAAATGTTCGCCCCGTTGCGGAGCCAGCGCCGACAACGTCAATGCGCGGATCGGACGTTTGGTGATCTGGCCGTCGGTCTCAAATATCTCATCGGGCTTGCCCGACGCCACCGGCAAGGCTTGGCCCTGTCCCGCAACCTCAAGTCCGACGCAGACGGGGTGTTCGAATGAGCCTAGCAAAGCCTCTGTCAGCGACACGCTGCGGGCGCGTTCCCGCGGACCGCCAAGGGCCTCCATGACATGCAGTCGGGTGTCGGCAAAGCCCGTTTCTGTCAGGTAGGTCGCCAGTTCCGCGACCGCCGCGCCATCGCGCAGCAGGATGATGGCACGCAATTCCGGCGACAAGTGCGGGCGCAACCGGGTCAGAGGGGCGGCGTGCAGGCCAAAGGTCTTGGTGCTTTCCAGTGGCCAACCCAATCGCGCTGCAGCCAGCGAGAAGGTCGACTGACCGGGCAGGGCGATCCATTCGGTGGCATCGAAATTGCGTGCAATCACCGAACCCGCACCGAACCAGAACGGATCGCCAGACGCCAGTACGACGGTCGCGCGACCACGCAGTTCCTGCAACAGGGGCAGGCCGTCCGAGAACGGTACCGGCCATTCCACCCGCTCGGCCCCGGTGTCGGGGACCAGCGACAAGTGGCGGGGTGGGCCCATAATGACCTCAGCCCGATCCAGTACTTGACGGCTTGCCGGTGACAGGCCATCAAACCCATCTTCGCCCAATCCCAAAACGGTCAGCCATGGAGTTTCAGACATGCCCAACCTCCTGATCCTTGGCGGCACGACCGAGGCGAACGCTTTGGCCAAAGCCATTTCCGAACAAGGTGTTGCGGCGGTCTATTCTTACGCTGGACGGGTGGAAAATCCACGTCCGCAGCCGTTGCCGGTTCGTGTTGGCGGTTTTGGCGGCCCCGAAGGTCTCGCCGCGTATATCCGGGATACCGGAATCACCCACGTGGTGGACGCCACACATCCCTTCGCGGCACAGATGAGTAGGAACGCGATTGAGGCGTGCAACACGACCCGGACCCAACTGGCGGCACTGACTCGACCAGCCTGGAGCCCGCAGCCCGGCGACAGATGGCATCACGTGCCGGACATCGCCGCAGCGGTGGAGGCGCTGTCCGGTGACCCGCAGCGGGTATTTCTGGCTGTAGGCCGCATGCACCTTGAAGATTTCGCAGCTCAGCCCCAGCACCAGTACCTGCTGCGCCTGGTGGATGAACCTGACCGATTGCCCCTGCCGAACGCTGAGGTGGTCGTCGCCCGTGGTCCCTTTACCGAAGCCGATGACCGGGCGCTGATGCAGCGTCACGGCACGCAACTGGTTGTGTCCAAGAACGCGGGCGGCACCGGTGCACGCGCCAAGCTGGACGCGGCACGGGCGCTGGGCCTGTCGGTGCTGATGATCGATCGCCCCATCCTGCCGCAGCGGATCGAACTGTCGAGTATTGCACAGGTTCTGGACTGGCTGGATCATCACTGATCCTCATCCGGGGTAAAGCGCGGGGTGTACACAATGGGCGCACCATCACGCTCAATCATGCGGGTGCGCGATGACCCGACAATGACCACGGTTTGCATATCCGCCATCTCGGGGGTGGCCTCGGCCAGTGTTGAAATGCGGATCGCTTCATCTGCACGCGATACGGCGCGGGCAAATAGGATCAAACGATCAGGCTCGCATTCCTCGCGCAGGATTTCCAGTGTCTTTACAAAGCCTTCCGGGCGAGACTTCGAGCGTGGATTGTAGAACGCCATCGAGAAATCCGCCTGCGCCGCCAGGCGCAACCGCTTTTCAATAAGTGACCACGGTTTGAGATTGTCACTGAGATTGATGGTGCAAAAATCATGCCCCATCGGAGCGCCCGCACGCGCGGATGCCGCCAGCATCGCGGTGATCCCCGGCAGCACGTCAATCTGAAGCTCACGCCACGCGACAGGGCCGTTTTCCAGCGCCTCGAAGACAGCAGCGGCCATCGCAAACACACCGGGATCCCCCGAGGACACGACAACCACTCGCTTTCCCTCAGACGCCATCTGCAGCGCGTGTTGAGACCGATCGATCTCAACCCGGTTGTCACTGGCGTGGAGGGTCAACCCCTCGCGCTCGGCCACGCGGGCCACGTAGGGAATATAGCCGACAACATCGGTCGCATCGGCCAACGCAGCGGTCACCTCGGGTGTGACAAGCGCCTCATCCCCCGGACCTAGGCCCGCGATCTTGACCCAGCCGCTCATGGCCGCCGACCTTGCCCGTGGACGATAATGATCGAAAAATAGGGAGTGATCTTCGTGCAAGCCTCGGACAGCTTCGTCACAGTCTGGTTGGGCATCTGCGCGAATTCCACGATCCACGCGCGGTCATACAACCCCGCCGCTTTCAGCGACCGTTTCACTTTGTCGATGTTGCGTCCGATCTTCATCACCACCAGCGCATCGGTCTGTGCCATGCGCTCGGTCAGTGTTTCTTCGGGCAGCGTGCCGACCAACACGGTCAGGACGTCATCACCCCAAGTGATCGGGTCGCCGGTGGCAGTCCAGGCGCCGGACATGCCGGTAATTGCCGGAACGACCTCTACATCAGCATTGTCACGCAAGCGGCTGTAAAGATGCATGAAAGAGCCATAGAAAAACGGATCACCTTCGCAAAGGACCACGACATCCTCGCCCTGATCCGACAAGCCTTTCAGATGTGCAGCGCAGTCCTTGTAGAAGGCGGACAGCAGTTCGTTGTAGCGGGGATCGGTCACCGGGATCTCTGTGGTGACAGGATATTCCATAGGAAACTCGACCGCGTCACCGGGGATCATCCCATTGACGATCTTGCGGGCCTGGCCGCTGCGGCCGGGCTTGCGGAAGAACGCCACATGGCGCGCATTGCGCAGCAGCCGGTCCGCCCGGACACTCATCAGGTCCGGATCGCCAGGGCCGAGGCCCAGACCATATATCTTACCGCCGCTCATTCCGCGCGGCTCGCGATGGCGTTGACGGCGGCGACCGTGATCGCACTACCGCCCAGACGGCCTTTGACAATACAGGATGGTACGGGCTGTGCCTCCCACAGAGCGTCCTTGGATTCGACGGCACCTACAAAGCCCACGGGGCAGCCGATGATGGCGGCGGGACGCGGGCACTCAGGGTCTTCCAGCATATTAAGCAAGTGGAACAGCGCGGTAGGTGCGTTGCCGATCGCCACCAGAGCACCCTCCAGATGCGGGCGCCACAGTTCCAACGCGGCGGCGGACCGGGTGTTGTTCATCTCGGCAGCCAACGGGCGCACGCGTTCGTCGTGCAGGGTGCAGATCACTTCGTTATTGGCGGGCAGGCGAAAACGGGTCACGCCTTCGCTGACCATGCGCGCGTCACACAGGATCGGCGAGCCACCTTCCAGCGCGTTGCGGGCAGCCTGCACAAAACCCGGTGAGAAATGAACGAACTCTTCCAGTCCAACCATACCGGCGGCGTGGATCATGCGGACCGCAACCTGCTCTTCGTCAGCGTCAAAGCGGGAGAGATCGGCTTCGGACCGGATGGTGGCAAAGCTTTCTTTGTAGATCGCCGCGCCATCGGTTTCGTATTCATAGGGCATCAGGTGAAGTCCATGGTCATGAGTGTTTCTTTGGTCAGGCCGCGTTGGCAAGGCTCATCCCCCGCGCGGCCCTGTTTGACAAGATCAAATCGCCCGTTGTCACCGATCAGGGTAACTTCGGCAGGTCCCATGCGTGCGCATCCCTTGGCGCACCCCGAAACATGCAGGCTGCCGGAGATGTGCGGGGCCAGCGCGCGTGCAACATCGCGGGTCTCGGCCTGTGCCTGAGGACAGAATGGTGCCCCGGGGCAGGCGTCGGTGGTCATCAGCGGGTCAGTACCATCGGTGACGAAGTCCGAGGTAGATAGCGCCACACCGGCTTCCAACAGGATCAGCCGCCACGGAGTGACGCGCAAGGCCGACGCACCGCTGGATTCAATCAGGTCGCGGAGTTTTCGCCCCGGCAATTGCCCAAAGGCAGCGCCATAGAAAACGCCCAACGCGCAGGGGCCGGGCATAAGCGGGTCGCCAACGGGGCCAGGCGCAGCGCCAAGCCAGTCCCGTGGCAGGTCTGTCGCCGCAACCGTGCGCGCCATGCGACGGGTCGCAGTTGTATGGTTTCCGGCAAACCACCGCGCCAACGCGATCAGTTTGTCGACGGCTTCATCCTCGGTTACTGGCCGTCCTGTTTCAGCTCCATCAGCGCGCAGGATCAGACCATCGGGGCTGGTCTCCAATCGAATATCCGCCGAATCTGCCGCCAGAAGGCGCTCGGGGCCAGTATCGACGGCAAAACCAAACTTGGCGGGCAGGGCGGGCAGTTCTGCCAGCCGATCGATCAGTTCCTGCGTAAGCCGGGCGGTCAGGTCACCCGCCTGATAGAGCGGTGAGACCAGAATGTTGCGCCGCACCTCGATGCCGGGTTCGGCGTCCAACAGGTTCAACGCGGAAAGCTCGGCCAATAGGGATTGATGGTCGGCTTCCTGAACGCCGCGCAACTGAAGGTTGGCGCGATTGGTCAGGTCTATGGTGCCATTACCAAACCGTTCTGCCAATTCGCACAGACCCAGCGCCTGTTGGGCATCCAGACGCGCCAGCCGAGGGCGCACCCGCACGACCAGACCATCCCCAGACATCATCGGACGATGCGCGCCGGGGCACCAGCCTTGAACGACCGGGGCGCTCATCCCGTCCCCTCCAGATCGGCTCGGATCGAGTTCCGGCGGGTATGCCATAGGCCAGCATCCAGCAACGCGCGGAACCGATCCTGTAGGGCCTGATGGGCCTGCGGATTGGCCTCTTGCAGGAAGGTGTCGACCTCAGCGTTACCAAGGGTTGCATCGTGGTACAGGTCGAACAGATGCGGCGCCACCGTGCCGGACAAATGCGCGAATGAGGCCATGTGGTCCAGCGTTGCCGCGATTTCCGCAGCGCCCCGGAAGCCGTGCCGCTGCATCCCCGCGATCCAGCCGGGGTTGGCGGCGCGGGCGTGTACAACGCGGCTGATCTCTTCGGGCAGCGTGCGGGCGCGCGGGTTTTCCGGGTTGGTGTTGTCCAAATGGTAGAGCTGTGCCGTACCGCCGGTGATCTTTTTGGCGGCGGCAAACCCGGCCTCGTGCGTGGCGTAATCGTTGGCCAGCAGAAGGTCGGTCTCGGTCAGATCCTGCAGGTGCACGAAGCTGTCAGCATTGGCGACGCGCTGGGTGATCCCGTCCATGTCCTGCGCGACATGCTCGCCTTCCAGCGCGAAGGAACTGGCATCCAGCCACGCCTCACCGGCCTGAATACGCGCCTCGTCCGTATAGGTCTCGGACAGGTGGGTCATGTTCAGCCCATAGCTACCGGGGGCAGGGCCATAGACACGTGACGCAGGTTCCTGACCGGCATAGGGGTTCCAATCCGGCGCCTCATCGCGCGCGGACAGTGCCCGTACCGCTTGACCAAACAGCGTCGAAAGCGTCGGGAACACGTCGCGGAACAGGCCTGATACGCGAAGGGTCACGTCCAGACGCGGGCGGCTGAGGTCGGTGATCGGCAGCACCTCGATGCCCGAGACGCGTTCGGATCCTTTGTCCCAGACCGGCTTCACGCCCAACAGGTGCAGCGCCATGGCGAATTCCTCGCCCGCTGTGCGCATGGTCGCCGACCCCCAAAGATCGACGATCAAGCCCTTGGGGTAATCGCCCTCCTCTTGCAGATGCCGCCGAACCAGTTCCTCGGCCAGTCTTACGCCTTGGGTATAGGCCGCGCGGGTCGGCACCGAGCGCGGATCCGTGGTATAGAGGTTTCGCCCTGTCGGCAGCACATCCGAGCGCCCGCGATAGGGGGAGCCGGACGGCCCGGCATCGATCCGTTTTCCTACCAGCGCATCGATCAGTGCATTGCGTTCGGCATGAGCCGAAGGGGTAGCGTTGAAATTGCCCGTGACCTCGGGCACGCGGCCAAAGATGTGCAGTCCGTCGCCGAACTGGCTTTCCTTGATGTCGCAGACGAAACGGTCGATACGAGTGATCGCCTCGGCGGTGCAGGTGGCCTGATCGAGGCCGAGGTCGCTCTCCAGCCCGATGGCTTGTGCTTCGTCGCGGATGTCTTCCTGCAGACGGTCGCGGCGCTTGGGGTCTAGACCGTCAGCGTTCGAGAATTCGTCCAACAGCGATTCCAGCCGTACCATGCGGTCTGGCGTGCCGCTTTCTTTCAGCGCGGGCGGGATGTGACCCAGTGTGACTGCCCCGATCCGACGCTTGGCTTGTGCGGCCTCGCCGGGATCGTTGACGATGAAGGGGTAGATCACGGGTAGACCGCGGATCAATGCCTCGGGCCAGCAATCGGCGGACAAGGCGACGGATTTTCCGGGCAGCCATTCCAGCGTGCCATGCGCGCCGATATGGATCAGCGCATCCGCGTCAAGCCCTTTGCGCAGCCACAGATAAAACGCAACATAACCATGGCGCGGAGTGCGAGACAGGTCGTGATAATCATCGTCGCGTAGTTCGGGGGTGCCGCGTTCGGGCTGCAGTGCGACCAGTGCTTTGCCACGGCGCAGGGCCGTGAAATGGAATGCGCCGTCCGCGCATGCTGGGTCGTCTTCAGGATTGCCCCAAACGGTTGCGAGGTCTTCGCGTAGGTGTTCCGACAAATCCGCCAACGCAAGCTGATAGTCCTCGAGCGGCCAGGAAATCCGAGCGTCCAGCAATGTCTCGGCGATCGGTTCGGCGGGTGCTGTGTCGTAACCTTCGCCTTGAAGATCGGTCAGCATTGCCTCAGCCGAGGCCAGCGCATCGAGACCCACCGCATGAGCCATCTGCCAGTCCTTGCCGGGGTACGTGGACAGCACCAGGGCCGGGATCTGATCCGCCTTGGGCTTTTCACTCAGGTTCAGCCAGCCGGTGACACGGTCGATGATGGCCTCGATCCGTTCTGGCTCAGCCCGGTGAGCGAAGCGGGAGTATTCAAGATGTGGATCGCGCTTGCCCGGCTCTTTGAAAGATATGATGCCTGCGTTGATACGCCCATCCACTTCGGGCAGGACCACATGCATGGCGAGGTCTGCTGGGGACAGGCCGCGTTCGGCCTCGGCCCACGCCTTGCGGCGCGAGGTGGCGAGGGCGACCTGAAACACGGGCACATTCACCGCGTCCAGAGGTGACGTGCCCGACGCGCCTTTGCCCGAGAAGGAGGTGGCGTTGATGATGGCGGATGGGGCCAGCGCCACGACCTGGTCACGCAGCCAGCCGGCAGCGGCTGGCGCTTTCAACGACGGTGCAAACAGCCCAACCGCGTCCAGCCCACGGCCCCGCAAGCTGCGGATCAGGGCCGCGATCGGGGCAGTATCAGCCGAGGTCAGATAGGCGCGGTAGAAGGTGACGAGAATGCGTTTCGCGTCGCCTTCGAACGCGGCCTCTGCCGGGATCACGCCGCGGTCCGGGCACCAAGCGCCGCAGTCGGGCAGCGTTTTGGCCCCCATCACCGGCCCGGCATACAGCCCCGCCGCCAGCGCCATCTGTGCCAGCGCCGCCTGTGCCGCGACTTCGCCGCCGGTGTCGCACAGATGAGCCAGCCGCCGCAGGGTTGAGACGGGCAGGGTGGAATACTCATCCAGCCGCGTATCCTCACGACCATCGGCGGGCAGGACCGCCAGCGCAATCCCCTTGGCCTGCGCCAGCGCCAGAACCTGTTGCAGCCCGTAGGACCAATATGGCACCCCGCCAATCAGGCGGATCAGGATGCCCTTGGCGCCCGCCAGCGTCTGCTCGACATAGGTGTCGACGGACAGGGGGTGTTTCAACGCCGTCAGATTGGCCAGCCGCAGGGTCGGCATCCGACCCTCTGGCCCGCCACCGCGATGCCAGCCCGCCGCGAAAGCACCGAGGTCGCTGTCAGAGAATGACAGCACCACCAGATCCGCTGGGCTCTGGCCCAGATCGGTCGGGGTCTCGGTTTCCTCGAGCCCGTGGCTTTCGCGGAAGACGACGTGCATGGGTCTTACTCGGCGGCCTCACGCATACCCACGAGGATATCGCGGATTTCGGCCTCTTTGATATCGTCATGCTCGGCAATGACCACCAGACGCGAGCGGCGGTCTTCGCCGGGCCCCCATGGACGGTCGTATTGGTGGCGAACCCGCGCTCCAACGGCCTGCACCAACAGACGCATTGGTTTGCCCTGAACAGCCGCATAGCCTTTGACGCGCAGGATGTTCAGTTCCTTGGCTAGACGTTCGATCTTGGCAACCAGATCGAGTGGATCGGTTTGTTCCGGTAACTCGACGATGATACTTTCGAAATCGTCATGCTCATGATCGTGATGGCCGTCGTGATGTGACGGGCGCGCGTCCATGTCATCTTCGGCTGCGGCTTCAAGGCCCAGAACGACACGCACATCAACGGCCCCTTCCGCAACCTCAACCACGGGGAGCGGGCGCGGAGCTTCGGCGGCGATGATCTCTCGCGCTTTGGCGACGCCTTCGGGACCGGCCAGATCGGGCTTGGTCAGCAGGATGATATCGGCGCAGGAGATCTGATCCTCGAACACCTCGGACAGGGGTGTTTCGTGGTCAATGGAATCGTCGGCCATGCGTTGGGCGTCCACCGCCTCGACATTCGGCGCGAAACGACCGGCGGCGACGGCTTCGGCATCGGCCAGAGCGATCACGCCATCGACGGTGATCTTGGACCGGATATCGGGCCAGTCGAACGCCTTCAGCAGTGGTTTGGGCAGGGCGAGGCCAGAGGTTTCGATCAGGATGTGATCGGGGCGCGGTTCCAGCGCCATCAGAGCCTCGATGGTCGGAATGAAATCATCGGCCACGGTGCAGCAGATGCAGCCGTTGGCCAGTTCCATGATGTTTTCTGCCGGACAATCCGGGATGGCGCAGGATTTCAGGATGTCGCCATCGACACCAACATCGCCGAACTCGTTGACCACAACGGCCAGACGCTTGCCCTGCGGGTTCTGCATCAAATGGCGCACCAACGTGGTCTTGCCCGAGCCCAGAAAGCCGGTGATCACGGTGACGGGGAGTTTCTCAAGATTGCTCATTTCAGGGCTCCAATCGGGGGAATGCGGGCCGCACAGTTTTTGCGGAAATGTTCGGGGCGCTCGCGCCATTTGACCAGACCGTCCTCGGTCTCAAGGTATTTGGTGGCACCTTCGACAATCATGTCGACGTGGTCGTTTTCGTTGAGATGTTCATAGACAAAGGTCCAGCGGGATGGGCCGCCACGCAATACGATCGAACAACCTTCATCGCAATTCGACAGGCATTCGACTGGTATGAGCGTGATGCCCTCGGGCAAGTCTGCTTGTTCCAATGCCTTGTGCAGCAATGCACCGGGACGTTGTGCATCATCTTCGACGGGCAAGCCGCGGCGGCAAGTGGTGCAGACCAGCAGTTCGACCGGTGCGGTCACGGTCATGTCTCTCATCCCCCCAAATCCTCTTCGTGGGGGACGGGGTTTCATGCGGGCCACGCATTGCGGCATGGACCCGACACCGGAACACCCCGCCCGGTTTCATCTTCGTTCGTTGGCAGGTCTCCCGGCTTGCGGATGTCAGGGCGTTTGCCCTGTCGGATGTCCCGCCTTCCCGGCCATAGGCCAGTGGCTTTGGGCACCCTCTCCGGTCACGGTCGCGGGGGCGGCTGCGTTTGACGGAAAACCCGCTGACGCATTCCCTTTTCATCTGCTATTGCAGACACCAACGCATGGCTCATGCGGCACGGCTGGGCTGCTTGTCAAGCGAGTCGCGCAGAACTGTGATCTACGGAGCAAAAAAGCGACCTGCGGGGGTCGCTAGGCGGCATGACGGCAGCGGTGGCGTCATGCTCGCATGAAGTTCTAACGACGAACGGGGAGAAGCGTCATATGAAAGTAGGTTTCATCGGACTGGGGAATGTCGGAGGCAAGCTGTCCGGATCCTTGCTGCGCAACGGTATCGATCTGACGGTGCACGATCTGAACTCCGATCTGGTGGCCGAATTTGTCGCCAAGGGCGCAAAGGCTGCTGAAAGCCCCGTGCAACTGATGCGCGATTGTGAGGCCGTGATCACCTGCCTGCCATCTCCGGCAGCCTCCGATGCGGTAATGCAGGAGATGCTGCCCGAAGTCGGTCCCGGAAAAATATGGATGGAGATGTCGACCACCGACGAGGCCGAGGTCAAACGCTTGGGTGCCATGGTGGTGGAACGCGGTGGCGCGGCGGTGGATTGCCCGGTTTCCGGCGGGTGCCACCGGGCCGCCACAGGCAACATTTCAATTTTCGCCGGCTGCGACCGCGCGACCTTTGAGCGTATCCTTCCGTTTCTGACGACGATGGGGCGGCGCATTCTGCATACGGGTGAGTTGGGCTCGGCCTCTGTTCTAAAGGTGTTGACCAACTATCTGGCCACCGCCAATCTGATCACCTGCGCCGAAGCTCTGGTGACCGCCAAGGCAGCCGGGATGGATCTGGGAACAACCTATGAGGCGATCAAGATCTCGTCGGGCACTTCCTTTGTTCATGAAACCGAAAGTCAGGTCATCCTGAACGGCTCCCGCGATATTTCGTTCACAATGGACCTTGTGAAAAAGGATATCGGCCTGTTCCAGGAGGTCGCGGACCGGGCCGGAGTTCCGCTGGAAATAAACCCGGTGATGATCAGGATATTCGAAGACGCCATCGCCCGATATGGAGAGCGCGAGCTGTCTCCGAACATCATCAGGCGACTTGAGGATGCCACCGGGTTGGATATCCGGGCTCCGGGCTTTCCACCCGAAATGCTGGATGACGAACCGGAAGAGCCGGGTTATGAGGTCACCCCGCAAAACCGTGCAGCCTCCTGAGCGGTTTTATCAACCAAAGGCGGGTTTTCCTGAGCGCGGATTGCACCATCAAAATGCAGGAACGGGGGCTTTCGACTTGATCCGTGACCGCTTTCTGTGCCTTTGTCCGTACGGAATTGGGAAATACGGAGCGTCCAGTGAAGACCCGCACGCCGCACACCCACCGCGAGCTGGAACTGCTTCATGTTCTCCGGCGTCTTGGCGGGACCGCCCGAAATTCGGATCTTGCCAAGACCTTGGGGGTCTCCGAAGAAACCGTGCGGCGCACGATCAAGTCGCTTTCATCCTCGGGTGCTGTCGAACGTGTTCATGGTGGCGCTTATCTGGCAGGTGCTCAGGGTGATCCCAGCTTTTTTCGTCGGATCGCTCAGCATTCCGAGCAAAAGCGCCAAATCGCGGTTCATGTTGCCGCGCTGATCCAGGACGGAATGACCGTGTTCCTCGATGTCGGCTCGACCACCGCCTATGTGGCTGAGGAATTACGGCGGTCTGAGAGTCTGACCGTCGTGACCAACTCGATCGGGGTGGGGCAGACATTGGCCGGGATCAACGGAAACCGCGTGCATCTGTTGGGGGGCGAGTTGCAAAGCGACGAGCGTGGCGCGTTTGGCCATGTCACACACCGGCAAGTGCGGCGCTATGCGTTTGATATGGCGGTGCTCAGTATCGATGCAATTTCGGCGCGTTGCGGGTTCCTGTATCAGAGTTCGCTCGAGGCTGATCTGGCCTCCGTGGTCGCGGGTAACACGGATCGTCTGCTAATGGCTTCGGCACATTTCAAGTTTGGCAAAATCGCCCCATATGCCGGTCCCGAACCTCGCATGGTCGATCTGCTGGTTACTGACGAGGCGCCGACAGGGGAATTGGCCAAAGCGCTGGGTCAATGGGGGATTCAGGTCGAAACTGCAAAAGCCGTTGAGGCGGCGATCGGGTAGTCAGCCACCTCGAGCCTGGTGGTGAACGGACGTTACGACCTACTCATTCAATCGAGATGTCATTGGGGAAATGGTAGCCCGTAGGGGAATCGAACCCCTCTTTCCAGGTTGAAAACCTGGCGTCCTAACCGATAGACGAACGGGCCATTTGGTCCAGACAAGTCAAGGTGGTAGCCCGTAGGGGAATCGAACCCCTCTTTCCAGGTTGAAAACCTGGCGTCCTAACCGATAGACGAACGGGCCACACTGGCTTGTGGAGGGCCTTTTACGGTTTACCTTCCCCCCCCGCAAGACGAAAAACGCAGCGCTGTGAAACTTTTTTGATCACGGCATTTGGGCAAGGAAACATGCCTCAGACAGCCTCTGCCGCATCTTCCAGGCGCAGTTGCACGCTTTGCCGCCCGCCCCAGGAATTCACCTCAAGCCGACCCGCAAAATGAAACCGCGCACCACCATGGTTGGACAGGCGGTCGCCCAGTGGGCCGTCGAACGCTCCAAAGGCAATCGCGTCCAGACCACCGGACATACCGTCCAACAGCGACAGCTTCAGATGTGTTTCACCCACTCGCTTGGCGAAACGGACCTGCAGATCGGGCAGGGCATATCGCGGGGCAGGGGCCCCGGCACCAAAGGGACCCGCCTGTTCGATTTGCTCGATCAAATCGACCGAGGCTGCCCCCGGCATCAGCGCCCCATCCAGCTTCAGGTCGGCGGGGCCGCTCTGGCCCGCGCCCTGTTTGGCCAGCAGCTCTGACAGGCGTTCCATCGCGGGTTCCAGCTGTTCGCGCATCACAGTCAGGCCCGCGGCCATCTTGTGGCCGCCACCCTTGACGAGCAACCCCTCGGCGGCAAGGCGCTGGATCGATGCACCAAGATCCACACCTGCGACCGACCGGCCTGAACCCTTGCCCTCATCCCCCTCGAAGCCGATCACGATCGCTGGCCGGTTCGCAGTTTCCTTCAGACGCGAGGCAACAATCCCAACAACGCCGGGATGCCAGCCGTCACCTGCCGCCCAGACCAGAGGTGCATCCAGCCCGCGTTCTTCTGCCTGAGCCAGCGCTGCGGCGCGGACGGCATTCTCGATATCGCGCCGCTCCGAGTTCAATGCGTCCAGCCGTTGTGCAAGCGCTTCGGCTTCGGTGGCCGAGTCGGTGCTCAGCAACCGCGCGCCCAGATCAGCCTGCCCAATGCGCCCGCCCGCATTGACGCGCGGCCCCAACATAAACCCGAGATGATAGCTGTTGGGTGCGGTATCCATCCGCGCCACATCAGACAGTGCGACCAACCCTGGCCTTTGCCGTTGGGCCATAACCTTCAACCCTTGCCGGACCAGCGCGCGATTGGCCTCGACCAAAGGCGCCACATCCGCCACCGTGGCCAGCGCCACCAGATCCAGCATCGCCATCAGATCCGGCCCTCTGGCTCCGGCCCCGCGCAGTTGCCGGCCAGCTTCGACCAGCATCAGGAACACCACTGCAGCTGCGCACAGGTAGCCCTGATCGCCGCTCTCATCCTGCCGGTTCGGGTTTACCACGGCGACACACTCGGGCAGGGTTTCTCCACCCAGATGGTGATCCAGAACGATCACATCCGCGCCTTCTGCCGCAGCGATCGGCTCATGGCTCAGCGTTCCACAATCAACGCAGATGATCAGATCATGGCTGGCCGCCAAGTCCCGCATTGCAGGCACATTCGGTCCATACCCCTCATCAATCCTGTCGGGCACATAAAGCGTTGCGGCAAGCCCCATCTGGCGCAGCCACACCAGCAACAGCGCTGCCGAACTTCCCCCGTCTACATCATAATCCGCAAAAACCGCGATCCTCTGTCGGTTGCGGACGGCATTTAGAAACCGAGAGGCGGCAACTTCCATGTCCTTTATGGCACGCGGATCGGGTAGAAGCTCCTTCAGCTTGGGGTTCAGAAACCCGCGCGCCTCCATCGGAGGAACACCAAGCCGAGCCAGAACCTGACATACCGCGCGCGGCAAGTCAGACCGTTGTGCCAACATTTCCGCCGCACGTTCAACCTCGGCTGCCGGGCCAACCCAGCGTCGCCCCGTCAACGATTGCTCAACACCCAGAAACGCCACGTCTCACCTCATGCACCAAGGCCGGACCCCTGCGGACCCGGCCTCTTCATCTTTTCACAAATACTCTCGCCGAAGGCAGCGGCGCAAGCCGCTATGTGTCAGTATGCGACCACATGGGCGTGCGGTATGACATCCGCCGCACCGAACCGGTCTTGGACCGCATAAGCAGCGTCGTTGTTTCGACCCAGCCCGGCTCACGCTTGATGCGCGGCAGCAACGAGCCCCCGGTCACGCCGGTAGCGGCAAAGATCACGTCTGCAGTCACCATCTCGTCACGTGCGTAAACACGGTCCAGGTCGGTGATGCCCGCTTTGGCGGCGCGGCCACGCTCGTCATCGTTGCGGAACAACAGGCGGCCAAAAATCTGACCCCCCATGCATTTCAGCGCGGCTGCGGCTAGCACACCCTCGGGTGCGCCACCTTGGCCCATGTACATGTCGATGCCGGTCACGTCGCTTTCGGCGCAGTGCATGACACCGGCAACATCGCCATCTGTGATCAGGCGGATCGAGGCACCTGTTTCGCGCACTTCAGCGATCATCGCCTCATGTCGAGGACGTTCGAGGATACAAACGGTGATATCGGCAGGTTCGCAGCTTTTGGCCTTGGCAAGCGCCTCGACCCGTTCACGCGGTGTCATGTCCAGATTGACGACGTTCTCGGGGTAGCCCGGACCAACGGCCAGTTTGTCCATATAGACATCCGGTGCATGCAGCATTGAGCCGCGCGGGCCCATGGCGATCACCGTCAGGGCGTTGGGCATATCCTTGGCGGTCAGCGTGGTGCCTTCCAGAGGGTCCAGCGCGATGTCCACGCCGGGGCCATTACCGGTGCCAACTTCTTCCCCGATATACAGCATCGGCGCTTCGTCGCGTTCGCCTTCCCCGATCACGACCACGCCTGCAATGTCCAGCAGGTTCAGTTGTTCGCGCATGGCGTTGACCGCTGCCTGATCGGCGGCCTTTTCATCGCCGCGCCCAACCAGCGAGGCCGAGGCCAGTGCGGCCTGTTCTGCCACTCTTGCCAGCCCCAGCGACAGTAGGCGGTCGTTAAAATCGATCTTGGCAGCACTCATATCGTCGTATCCTCAGGTCAATAAAGCCGTGATAACTGGCATAGCTTGCGTTTCATGCAGGTCGCAAGCTCAAACCTCTTCAATGCGCAGGGCAACAAGCTCACCTGCGAGCACATCGGTATCGCGCAAGCCTTCAAGGGCGACGTCCAGCATGGCTCGGGTCGTCTTGTGGGTGACGATCAGCACCGGCGCCGTGGTTTCGGTATGTCCGTACTGGCGCATCCGGTCGATCGAGACACCGGCATCGCCCAAAATTGCCGCCACCTTGGCCAACGCGCCGGGTTTGTCCAACAGGCCAAGCCGCAGATAGTAGGCCGCAGGCCGGCCGGTGATGGCAGGCTTCGCCTCTTGCAGAGAGGTAGCTGGGCGACCGAAGGTTGGAATGTGCAATCCACGAGCCAGATCGCACACATCACCCATCACTGCGCTGGCGGTGGGGCCTTCGCCCGCTCCCGGGCCGCGCAGAACGATCTGCTCGACCGCGTCGCCATCCAGCACGACCATGTTGGTGCCGCCTTCAAGCTGGCCCAGGGGTGAGTCACTCGGCACCAGGCAGGGCTGCATTCGTTGCTCCAGACCGCGCGCGGTGCGCTGTGCCACGCCCAGCAGTTTGATCCGGTACCCCATGTCGTGGGCTTGATGGATGTCTTCCAGACTGATCTGTTGGATGCCCTCAATCTCGATCCCGTCGAAATTTGGCTTTGTGCCAAAGGCGATCGACGACAGCAGCGCCAGTTTATGTGCCGCGTCGATGCCGCCCACATCCAGATTTGGGTCCGCTTCGAGATAACCCAGCTTTGCGCATTCCTCAAACAGAGTGTTATAACCCAGCTGCTGCGATTGCATCCGGGTCAGGATGTAGTTGCAGGTGCCGTTCATCACCCCCATGACGCGGGTGATCTCATTGCCCGCCAACCCCTCGGTCAGCGACTTGATGACGGGGATGCCACCCGCAACGGCGGCCTCGAACCGGATCACGCGACCGGCGGCCTCGGCCTTTTCGGCAAGCTCCTGACCGTGGATCGCCAACAGCGCCTTGTTTGCGGTGACCACATCCTTGCCACTGGCCAGCGCTGCTTCGACCGAGGCTTTGGCCGGGCCGTTTTCACCGCCCATCAGCTCGACAAACACGTCGATATCATCGCGCTTGGCCAATGCGACCGGATCGGTTTCCCAAGCATAGTCCGACAGGTTCACGCCACGATCTTTGCTGGCATCGCGGGCCGACACTGCCGTGATTTCAATGGGGCGCCCGGTGCGTGCCTGCAGCAAATCTGCATGGCGGCGCACAATCTTGACAACGCCCACGCCGACAGTTCCCAATCCGGCAATTCCAAGCCGCAACGCCTGTGTCATTCCCATGGGTCCTTTCTGCTCGAAACCCTGCCGCATAGGGCAAGCTGTCCTTTGCGCGCTGCCTTATCTGGTTCGGGGCAAGGGTGCAATCCGTCTGAGCCCAGGCGTGTTAGTTTATCTCGGCGTTTTGCAGCGCCTCGGCGCGCTTGGCCAGCGCTTCGCTGCGGGCGGTCAGGTCCTCTTCGACCGCTGTCGCCTCACTCTCTGGATCTGTTGGCGGGCCGAGTGTGGCCTCAAGCGGGATCAGCTTGGGGTAAGGTGCCTTGCGCAAGGCCTCGGATTCGCTGCCGTCCAGTTCAGGGATATCGGCGCAGCCAGCAGCGACAAGCAGCAGGAGTATCAGCGGCAGGGGCTTCATTGCGATCCTATGGGTTGCGGCACGTTACCTGTGATGCACTTTTTGCAGGATCGGTTCAAGCAGGCTTCTATCTGAACAAATGTTCAGATACGGTGTCGGCATGGCGCGTACACAAGGCTCTCATTCCGATATCACCGGCCCCCGCATCCGAAAGGCCGCATTGGGGCTGTTTGCCCGACATGGCTATGCGGCGGTTTCAATGCGGCAGATTGCGGGAGAGGTCGGTGTGCAGGCGGGGGCGCTGTACAACTACACGCCAGACAAGCAAAGCCTGCTCTATCGTCTGATGCAGGATCACATGCAGGACCTTCTGACAGCCTATGATGACCTCACCCGGTTCGATGATCCTCAGGACGCCTTACGCCAGTTTGTCGGCTTTCACATCCGCTTTCATCTTCAGCGTCCGGATGAAGTCTTCATCGCCTATATGGAGCTGCGCAATCTGACGCCCGAAAACTTCGCCGAGATCGAAACCCTGCGCCGTCGCTACGAGGATTCGCTCGAAGGCATTTTGCAACTGGGCCATGAGACCGGACAGTTTGCGGTGACGGACACCAAGATTGCCACTCTGGCCGTGATTGCGATGCTGAATGGTGTGATCACCTGGTATCGCAGTGGTGGGCGGCTGTCTCTGGACGAGGTCGAGCAGGTCTATTGGGGCATGGTCCGCAAGGCCGTCGCCGCCTGACCCTAGTGGGCCGGGCGGATGAACGTGCCATTGCGCAATTCCCGAAACGCCTGTTGCAGCTCGGCCTGAGTGTTCATGACAATCGGCCCGTGCCAGGCGACTGGCTCGTTGATCGGCGCACCTGAGATCAGCAGAAACCGAACGCCATCGACCCCGGCCTGAACGGTGACTTCATCTCCGGTACCGAAGCGGATCAGAGTTCTGTCCCCTGACATATCGCGGATATTGACCTCTTGCCCCGCGACCTCTTTCTCAAGAAGAACGCCGGTGGGCCGTGAGGCATCGGCAAAGGCGGCCTCACCTTCGAAGACATAAGCAAACGCGCGGCGGTAGGTGTCGATGCGAAAGGTCTTCTTCACGCCCGCAGGTATGCTGATATCCAGGTATTGAGGATCAGCCGCGATCCCATCGACCGGCCCGGTGCGTCCCCAGAACTCACCCACGATAACGCGGACGGTTGTGCCGTCATCATCGGTGATTTCGGGTATGTCGCGGCTCTGAACATCCTGATACCGGGGTGCGGTCATCTTCTGGTCCGACGGCAGGTTGCCCCACAGTTGGAACCCGTGCATCTGGCCGCTTGCCGTGCCTTTCGGCATCTCTTGGTGCAGAATGCCTGATCCCGCCGTCATCCATTGAACATCACCTGCGCCCAACCGGCCACTGTTCCCAAGCGAGTCGCTGTGATCCACCGTACCAGACAACACGTAGGTAATGGTTTCGATCCCGCGATGCGGGTGCCATGGAAACCCGGCCTGATAGTCCCTCGGATTCTCATTCCGAAAATCATCGAACAACAGAAACGGATCAAGCTCGGAGGGGTCCTGAAACCCGAAAGCCCGATGCAGTTTCACGCCCGCACCTTCCATCGTGGGCACGGCCTTGCGGGTTTCTAGAGTGGGCCTGAGCGACATTGCAAACTCCTTCATGCTGGACGACAACCTAAGCCCCGAGCCTGCTCAATCAATTCGCGCTGGAACACTCTATCTGTGCGTTGATGCTCAGACTCGTGACCTTGCGCTGTCCATTGCGTATCAAAGCGGCTAAAGCAGGCATGCAATCAGGAGAACGACATGCAAGAAGATGTGTTGGCTACGGTCGCGGCCTCATCCGCACGGCGCTGGACCGGGGTCGGGATGCTGGCCGCAGTCGGAGCACTGGTGATCTATGTCGCGCTGGCCTCGCCGCCGCAACTGGGTTGGCAGGTGTTCCTGCTGGTGGTCGGTGCTGGCGCTTTCTGGCTGTCCCACCGCATGTGGTTCGCCACCGCAGACACCATCGAGTTGACCCGCTCGGCGCTGCGCACCGGCACAGGGCAGGTGATATGCAAGGTGGATGACATCGAAGCCATTGATCGTGGCGTATTTGCCTTCAAGCCCTCAAATGGCTTTTTGGTTAAGACATTCGCGCCAAGCTCTAACAACTGGGCACCTGGTCTTTGGTGGCGGGTAGGGCGAAAAATTGGCATCGGAGGCATGACTGCTGCCTCCGAGGCCAAGTTTATGTCGGAAATGCTGTCAGCGATGCTGGCCGAGAGGGATTAGGTGCAGGTCCCCACGATTTTGTCGAAGACGCGCGGATGTGTGAACACAAAGTTGCCCATCGAGAAGCTGTCGAAGTTGTAGCCGATGTTGAAAGGCGCGCGATACGTATTGTCGGTTTCGACAACAATCATCGAACCATTGTCCGGCATTGTAGGAAGATAATCTTTGATCAGCGCGATATCCGCGTTCGTCCATCTTTTCTTGTAGGTTTTGCCACGGATGCACGACCATTCCACCTCATGGAGCTTGGTCGTGGCATCGTAATACATATAGCTCACGCGGAGCGACACAGGCGCGCGTGTCGATACCATCGTTTCCATCAACTCCTGCATCGTGTCGATGTAGTTGTCGTCCACTACGCCACGTTCGCGTGAGATTATGTCGGCAACCGCGTAAGCAGATTTGATGTTGAGCGTGCTTTGACGATAACTGTCAAAATACGTGTAGGACGCCAGGACCGACCAGAAGAGCACCGGCAGAATCAGCATGGATTCAACTGTGATCAAACCATCTTCACGACGAAAGAACTTTCGGATGAAGGACATCTTCGTGTGCGTTCTTGTGCGATCAAAGTGTAACATCGGTTCCATCATCCGACGTTCCGGATGAGCCTCCTGTACTTGAGGAATCAGAAGATCCGCCAAATGGTTCATGAACAAACACTGAGGTGGCGTGCAACTGCCATTGTCCGTATTGGGAGCCTCTTTTTACCAAGTCGGCCATCATCGAAAATCCCCAAGCAGGTGTAACTTCTACACAGGCTCGGACAATCATCAGGTCATTCGACGAACCGCGCTCAAAAATTGGTATCCTGGCTGGCTGACCGATCTCGATCGGAGTATCCAGGCAGTAGGGTTCGGGGTCCAGGTCGCGGCCCGCGCGCGGATCAACCAATGCCATCTCCAGGGCCAACTCGGACGCGCAATTGGTGATATATGCCCGTTCACAGATCATCTCTTTCAACAGGTCATGGGTCCACTCGGTTTCGCCATCGGGCAGGCGGTTAAGCCTGACCTCGCGAATTGTTCCGTCGAGGGCGCGTTCCAGATTTGCGTGGCTGTATGACAGCAATCCCAGATCCATGCCGGAATAGCCGACATACAGGAAAAACGGAAACCAGTAGACAAATTCGATTGTCGAGGTTCCGTCTTCGCTGCGGGTAAATCTGCGCAGCTTATTCAGCAATACACTCATCATTGCGTCAGCCTCAGATTCTGAATGGTTGAGCTGATCGAGTCAAAAACGCGTTCGATCTGTGTGCCGGTTGCTTCGTAGTACCGCCCAGCTTCCACAGCGCAGTCTCTGAGGAGGGGCTTCACACCTTCCGGAGCCTCAAACGCAATTGAAAAGACCAAGACCTCTTGTTCTTCAGCCTTTGCACATAGTGAGCGAACGCGTGGGTCTTTGGTCGAGGGGCCGATTTCGGTTGTGGAATCGTCGCGAAACTCGTTGCCGCGGGTCCAGCCATAGGCATGGCGCAGATAATCACGGATCTTGTTTTTCTCGGTATGCGCCCAAACATCGGGCCACTCCAATTCGGTTGGTGCAGAACCACCTTCAACGTCTTCGCGGGTTCTTGAACGATCAACTGTTTGGCAGGAACCGTTGTTGTAATAGGTGCAACGATATCTCGTATACGTGCCGGTGCCGTGGGCGTGGTCTTGATATTTATCACGCGTCCAGCGTATGCCCGTGTTTGGATCTCTGACGGTAAGAGAAACATTGGGCCAAGCCCAGCGGGCGTTGATATCATCGTAAATCGAGTAGGTTTCGGCGTCCTCATTCCAGTGAATGTCGGAGGGGCCATCGTTGTATGGAGAGTTCACCTTGTGTTGATAGGTGTTTTCACCATCGGTCATCAGCACCAGAACTTTCAAAGTTTCCGTCGTGTTGTTCGGGGCAGGCCGATCAGCGAAGGCATTTGGAATCTCCGAGCCGGGCGCAACCTGGGCAATCAATGGTTGAACGCTATCGTCCAACAGGGTCAGGCCCCATTTCAGACCTACATCGATAGACGTCCAGCCGCTGGCCACCAGATTTTCAATCTGATCTTTCAGAATGTCGGGATCATTCTGAATGATAGTCATCTCGCGCTGATCCGTTGCTGTTTCGAGGCGGCAGGTTTCGCTCCTTACCAAATCGTCGTCAAATCTATAGTCGCTTCTGCCGTTGTCCCTAAAATGCAGGGTTTGAGGTATATAATCGCCCGCGCGAATGATATTTCCACCGTTGTCCCGAATGTCATAGTAGTTGAAATTCGTTGTGGTGAAGTCTGAGGCTTGGAAATCGATGCAGTTTGCAACCTCATTGGCACCGATCGTATTCAACTCATCCATGAGATAATCCGGGACCGAAACCTGTTCGG
Source organism: Alphaproteobacteria bacterium (assembly GCA_030426685.1). GTDB lineage: Bacteria > Pseudomonadota > Alphaproteobacteria > Rhodobacterales > Rhodobacteraceae > Ruegeria. The sequence goes on along the minus strand of JAUHYC010000002.1, from coordinate 114,012 downwards.
AGTATGGAATGATCGAAATGGACAATCTGCCATCCTCGGACTTTTCGACCATTTCATCGATAAAGTCTTTTGCTGCGTTCTTCAGGTTGTACAGGCGGGTCCCGCGCATCGAGCCGGATACATCCAGCACCAATGAAATCTCCACATTGCCGATCGATTCCTCGGCGATGCTGGTCGCGGTGGAGGCGAGTGTGTCAACACCACTCCATTTCATGAAGTGGGTGCCGATGTTCATCTCTGCGCTCGCTTCGACTTTGCGCTTACCCTGTAGTTGCACAGCGTTGTCGCCACAGGTCTCGGGTGTTACCTTGATCTCTCCGACCAAATACTGATCGAGCCCCTCCTTGCTGAGATAGTCGCGAACCACTTCCCGGGGGCACAGCTCCTGATCAAGGTCGGCTGCCGCAAGTACGGCGCGATCCAGAGCATACTGCAGTTTTACTCGTTCACGGTCATACCGCATGATGTCGACCGCGAAACCGGCCACGGTGAACACCATCATGATCAGGAAAAGTGCCAAGATTGACATGAATCCATCATCGTCTCGTGCGAAACTCTGCAGCCGACGCGAGGCCGTGCCGAGACAGTTCCAACTGGTGAATTCCGTCATCAAATTGTTCTTTCGCATAACGAGTTCCTCTGCCGCCAAATGCGCGGGTGCCAGTTCTTCGCAACTTTAATAATTTAGACATGGATCGTGGCGAGATTTGGGCGTGGCGGTCACTATGCTGCTCGTTTTTAATGAATTTCGGCTTTATTCCGGTGGTTTGAATGCGGTTTGTTTCGCTGGATGCAACAATCGAGCAGTAGTGACTGGTAAACGACTCACCTTAGGGGTACCGGCTCGTGATTTTCACGAAATGATCAAAAAATATGCAGTTGGTGATTGCAGCGGACGGCCAGTGGTGCGACAAATCGTCATGACATTCGTCATCTACCGGCACGGAGGATTACATGACGGTAATCAAAGAACCCAGCTTTCGTGAAAGCGTTGATCTGATGTTCAACAGGGCGGCGTCCCTGATGGAACTACCGCCCGGGCTGGAGGAAAAGATACGGGTCTGTAACGCCACATACACCGTGCGGTTCGGCGTTCGCCTTCGCGGGCAAATCCATACCTTCACCGGATATCGCTCGGTCCATTCGGAACACATGGAGCCTGTGAAGGGTGGTATCCGCTTTGCGACCGCCGTGAACCAGGACGAGGTTGAGGCACTTGCTGCATTGATGACCTACAAGTGCGCGTTGGTCGAAGCGCCGTTTGGCGGCTCGAAAGGCGGGTTGTGCATTGACCCACGCCATTATGAAGAGCACGAACTGGAACAGATCACCCGCCGCTTTGCCTATGAACTGGCCAAGCGTGATCTCATCAATCCGTCTCAGAACGTACCAGCACCCGATATGGGAACCGGTGAACGAGAAATGGCGTGGATTGCAGATCAGTATGCGCGGATGAATACCACGGACATCAACTCGCGCGCCTGTGTGACCGGCAAACCGCTCAACGCAGGTGGCATCGCCGGCCGGGTCGAGGCGACCGGGCGCGGCGTTCAATATGCGCTGCGTGAGTTTTTCCGCAATCCAGAAGATATCAAGAAAGCGGGCATGTCCGGTAAGCTGGATGGCAAGCGGGTAATCGTGCAAGGGCTGGGGAACGTGGGATATCACGCCGCCAAGTTCCTGAGCGAAGAAGATGGCGCACGCATTGTCGGCATCATCGAATGGGATGGGGCACTGTTCAATCCCGATGGCATTGATGTCGAGGCCGTACGCCAGTGGATTGTCAAACATGGTGGCGTCAAAGACTACCCGGATGCAACCCATACCGCCGAGGGCGCAGTGGTTTTGGAAGAGGATTGCGATATTCTGATTCCGGCGGCACTGGAAGGTGTCATCAACCTGTCGAATGCAGAGCGGGTCAAGGCTCCTCTGATCATCGAGGCCGCGAACGGCCCGATTACGGCGGGCGCGGATGAGATCCTGCGCCAGAAAGGCACCGTAATCATCCCGGATATGTATGCGAACGCAGGCGGTGTGACGGTGTCCTATTTTGAGTGGGTCAAGAACCTCAGCCATATCCGGTTCGGTCGCATGCAACGGCGACAGGAAGAGGCACGGCACGAATTGATCGTCAGCGAGTTGGAGCGCCTGGACAGGTATCTGGGTGATGCATGGTCAATGTCACCGAACTTCAAGGCGAAGTACCTCAAGGGTGCGGATGAACTTGAACTGGTGCGTTCTGGCCTCGATGACACGATGCGGATTGCCTATCAGGCCATGAGCGAAGTCTGGCATGACCGGGCCGATGTCGATGATCTGCGCACGGCGGCCTATATCGTTGCGATTGACCGCGTGTCCAAGAGCTATCGCGCCAAAGGGCTCTAGTCCGCAGCAGACCAAGCGGAAAAGACGAAAAGGCGTGGCAATGTCGTCGCGCCTTTTTAATTGGTCGCACAGTGACAAGTTCTTGTCGAAATCAGAGGCGGCATCGGATCAGCGTCCGGTTACCACTGATCAAATTGGAAGAAACTTCCAAAAACGTACAGGGAGATCTGAATGCGTTTTTCCGGCTTGAAAGTGCTCAAGGAAGGGCTGACCGGCAACAAGGGCTGGACGCCACATTGGCGTGATCCAGAGCCCAAGGCGGAATACGATATCGTCATTATCGGTGGCGGCGGTCATGGCTTGAGCACGGCTTACTATCTGGCCAAGGAGCATGGGCTGACCAACATCGCCGTGCTGGAAAAGGGCTATATCGGTGGCGGCAATGTGGGGCGAAATACCACGATTGTTCGGGCCAACTATTTTTTGCAGGGCAACTCGGAGTTCTATTCGCATTCGCTGAAGCTGTGGGAGGGTCTTGAGGCAGACCTGAACTACAACGTCATGCACTCGCAGCGCGGGATTATCAATCTGTTCCATTCGGATGCGCAGCGAGATGCGGCAGCGCGGCGTGGGAACATGATGATCAGTCAGGGGGACGACGCGATTCTGCTGAGCCGTGACCAGTTGCGCGACATGCTGCCCTATCTGAACTTCGGCGATCTGCGATTTCCGCTGTATGGCGGGCTCTATCACCCCCGCGGTGGCACGGCCCGGCATGATGCGGTGGCGTGGGGCTATGCCCGCGGCGCGGATCAACGCGGTGTGGATCTGATTCAGAACTGTGAAGTGACCGGCATCGATATTGAGAACGGTGCGGTGCGCGGCGTGCAGACCACGCGCGGAACGATCCGGGCCAAGAAAGTGGCGATGGTTGCCGCAGGCCGTTCGGGGCAGGTGGCCGCGATGGCCGGAATGCGGTTGCCCGTTGAGAGCCACGTTCTGCAGGCATTTGTGACCGAAGGGCTAAAGCCCTGTATCGACAATGTAGTGACCTTTGGCATGGGGCATTTCTATATCAGCCAATCGGACAAGGGCGGGCTAGTCTTTGGCGGGGATCTGGATTTCTACGCTTCTTACGCTGCACGGGGCAATCTGCCGACCGTCGAAAGCGTGATGGAGGCCGGGGTGGCTCTGATGCCGATGATCGGCAAGGCGCGTGTATTGCGGTCATGGGGTGGGATCATGGATATGTCGCCCGATGGCTCTCCGATCATCGACAAGACGGATATCGACGGTCTCTATCTGAACTGCGGGTGGAACTACGGCGGGTTCAAGGCGGTTCCGGGTTCGGGCAACGTGTTTGCTCATCTGATTGCAACAGATCGTTACCACGAGAACGCAACCGGGTTCCGACTGGATCGTTTCCGCACCGGGCGCGGGATCATCGATGAAGAGGGCAAGGGCTCTCAGCACAATCTGCATTGAGGTTGGCAATGTCGGATTTGAGTATTTGTAAAAAGATGAAGCAGGGGGTGTGGGCATGAGGATCACTTGTCCGCATTGCGGCGAACGGGATCGCCGTGAGTTCTATTACCGAGGCGCGGCCGTGGATCTTGACCGTCCAGCCCCTGACGCGGGTGAGGCGGCCTGGGATGATTTTGTCTACCTGAGGGACAACCCTGCGGGCCCGACACGAGAACTTTGGCTTCACGAGGGGGGCTGCGGCGCTTGGGTCGTGGTCACGCGCGATACCTCTTCACATGAAATGCTGGGATCGCAACTGGCCTCTGAGGTGAGCACATGAGAGTCGCGGGAAAAGGCCTGATTGATCGGACGGAAACGGTCCCGTTCGTGTTTGACGGTGTCGGCTATGAAGGGTTTCGGGGGGACACGTTGGCCTCGGCGCTGCTGGCCAATGGCATCCGCCTTATGGGACGGTCGTTTAAGTATCACCGCCCGCGTGGTGTCTTGACGGCGGGCAGCGAAGAACCAAATGCGCTGGTGACTGTGGGCACGGGGGCAAGACAAGACCCGAATGTGCGTGCCACGATGCAGGAGATTTATCCGGGTCTGGACGCGCGCAGCCAGAATCGCTGGCCCAGTCTGAGTTTCGATCTGATGGGCGTGAACGATCTGGCGGCCCCGTTTCTGGGGGCTGGGTTCTATTACAAAACCTTCATGTGGCCCAAGAGCTTCTGGGAAAAGGTATATGAACCGGTCATCCGCCGGGCGGCGGGGCTGGGGGCATTGTCTGGTGAGGATAATGCCGACAAGTGTGAAAGCGCCTATGCGTTTTGTGATCTGCTGGTCATTGGTGCCGGACCCGCTGGCTTGATGGCGGCGCTGGTTGCAGCGCGCGCCGGTGCGGATGTCATTCTTGCCGATGAGAATGCACGGATGGGTGGGCGGTTGCTGGCTGAAACCTACGAGGTGGACGGCAAGCCGGGCCATGCGTGGGTGGACGAGGTGCTGACCGAATTGCGGAGCATGGAGAATGTCCGTCTGATGGCTCGCACAACGGTTGCCGGTGCCTACGATCAGGGTACTTACGCAGCGTTGGAGCGCGTCCTTCACCACACCGATCATCGGCCGCACGGCGCACCGCTCGAAACGTATTGGCGGATCGTGGCGAAGCGTTCGGTTCTGGCGGCAGGTGCTCTGGAACGTCCGGTGGCATTCAGGGACAATGACCGCCCGGGCATCATGATCGCAGGTGCGGTACGCGCTTACCTGAACCGTTGGGGTGTCAGCCCTGGCCGGAACGTGACCATCTTCGGTAACACCAACGACATTCACCGCACAGCGCGCGATCTGCTTGATGCGGGTGTCCACGTGGCCGCTGTGATCGACAGCCGCCATGATGCACCATTATCGGATGACTATGAGGTAATACGCGGTGCTCAGGTCAGCGGAAGCGCAGGCCGCAAAGGGTTGGAATCGATTACGGTCCGTCGGGCCAGTGGTGAGCAAAGCATCCAGACTGACTGTCTGGCCATGACGGGCGGGTGGAATCCTTCGGTCCATCTGACCTGTCATATGAATGCCCGTCCGGCCTGGCAACGCGACATCGAAGCCTTTGTTCCGACTCCGGGCGCTGTGCCAGGCATGGCGGCGGCAGGGGCATGTAACGGGGCATTCTCGACCGCAGCTTGCTTGCGCGAAGGGATCGCCGCAGCCGAGGCCTGCCTAACCGATCTCGACCTGAAAGCACTAAAAACCACGGCACCGCTGGCCGAGGATGCTCCCTACCAGATCAGCCCGCTCTGGGCCGTGCCGGGCAAGGGGCGGGCGTGGCTTGATTTCCAGAACGACGTCACCGTCAAGGATGTCAAACAGGCCGCGACCGAGAATTTCCGGTCGGTCGAGCATATGAAGCGCTATACCACACAAGGGATGGCGACCGATCAGGGCAAGAACTCGAACGTAGCGGCGCTTGCCATTCTGGCGGATGCGACCGGTCGCGGAATTCCGGAAACCGGAACAACCACGTTCCGCCCTCCTTATTCTCCGATGGCTATTGCTGCGCTGGGTGCCGGGGCTGAAGGCGCAGGGTTCAAGCCGGAGCGCTTTACCACATCGCACAAGGCGACCGCTGCCCGGAAAGCGCCGGTCATTGAGGCGGGTCTTTGGTATCGCCCCAGCTATATCCCGCGCGAAGGCGAGACCACATGGCGGCAATCCTGTGACCGTGAGGTCAATATGGTGCGACAGGTGGTTGGAGTGGTCGATGTTTCGACCCTTGGTAAGATCGACATACAGGGAGCTGACGCAGGCGCATTTCTGGATTTCGTCTACACCAACATGTTCTCAACCCTGAAGGTTGGCCGCGCCCGCTATGGGCTGATGCTGCGCGAGGATGGGTTCGTCATGGATGACGGCACCACGGCGCGGCTGGACGAGACGCACTATCTGATGACCACAACCACCGCCGGGGCGGGGGATGTGATGAAGCATCTGGAATTTGTCCACCAGGGTTTGCGGCAGGATCTGGATGTCTCGTTCACGTCGGTGACTGAACAATGGGCGCAATTCGCTGTGGCAGGTCCGAAATCGCGCGAGCTGTTGAACGGGGTGTTGGACACGCCAATCGATGACGAAAGCTGGCCGTTCATGGCCTGTGGTTCAGTCTCGGTGCTGGGCGTTCAAGGCCGCCTGTTCCGCATCTCTTTCTCGGGCGAACACGCTTATGAGATTGCAGTGCCTGCCCGATATGGTGCCAGCCTGTTCGATATTCTGGCCGAAAGAGCCGAGGCACTGGGCGGTGGCCTTTACGGGATGGAGGCGTTGAACGTGCTTCGGATCGAAAAGGGCTTTATCACTCATGCCGAGATTCACGGGCGCACAACCGCATATGACATTGGCATGGGCCGGATGGTGTCGCAGAAGAAGGATTGCATCGGTAAGACCATGTCGCAGCGCCCGGGGCTGGAAGAACCCGGGCGCGAACGACTGGTCGGGTTGAAGCCAATTGGCGAGAGCCGAGAGCTGCTGGCTGGTGCGCACCTGTACAAGGAAGAGGCCGAGCCGGTCCGGGTCAATAATCAGGGGTATCTGACCTCGGTCTGCTATTCACCGACACTGGGAACGATGCTTGGGCTGGGCTTTCTGGCAGACGGACCCGAGCGATATGGCGAGGTGGTCAAGATGGTTGATCATTTGCGCGGCGTGACGACTCTGTGCGAAGTGGTAAACCCGGTTTTCTTTGACCCTGAAGGAGGGCGCGTCCGTGGATAGACTGATAGCCAAAACGCCCAGCGACGGGCTGTTGCCACTGACCGTCGGCTCGGTGACGCTCAGCGAAGAGGATGCGGGCGTGATTCACTCGATCTCGCCGTTCAAGGATCAGCGGAAGGCGGTCTCGGATGCGATGAAGGCGACGCACGAAATGACTTATCCGGCCGCCAATCGAATGACGGGAAAAGCAGGCGCCCGCGCCATCTGGTTCGGATACTCTCAGGCGATGCTGATGGGCGTCGAACCTGACGTGTCCCTGTCAAAACATGCGGCCATCGTGGATCAGTCTGACGCCTGGACCGTCGTGCGATTGCAGGGTGACGGGGCCGAAGACGTGCTGGCGCGGTTGGTACCGGTCGATATGCGATCGACTCATTTCAAGCGCGGTCATACGGCGCGGACCCTGTTGTTTCACATGACGGCCTCGATCAGTAGGGTCGGCGATAACGCGTTTCTGATCATGGTGTTCCGCTCCATGGCCGAGACGCTGGTTCACGATCTGAAAAGGGCGATGGAAGGCGTCGCCGCGCGCGGGTAAGCTCTATGGAACTCAACTGATTCCGGAGCTGCGCCATGTTTCGCCCCCTGTTAGCCATTTTCCTTCTGTCGACACCCGCGTTTGCGCAGGAAACCAAGGAGGAAAGCTGCGGCTATCAGGCCGACGTCGTTCGGGCGATCCAGAAGGCGCGGCTGGACAGAGTAAAGGAAGCGGACGTTCCGGGGACAATCGCGTCCACCAACCCGACCTGGCCGTCTAACTATAATGCGGCGATCCCTCAATTAACTTCGTGGGTTTATGAGCAAAAGAGACGGGACCTGCGCAAGAAGGATTTCGGAGAAATCCTGTTTCAGCAATGCGTGGATAACTGGGATCAGATTCAGGCCCTGAAAAACAATCTGAACAACTGATATGTCGCTTTCGCCCGGATTCCTTGATGAGTTGCGCACCCGGCTGAGTCTGTCTCAGGTCGTCGGGCGCAAGGTCATGTGGGATCAGCGCAAATCCAATCAGGGCAAGGGCGACATGTGGGCGCCGTGCCCGTTTCATCACGAAAAGACGGCCTCGTTCCATGTGGATGACCAAAAGGGGTTCTATTACTGTTTCGGCTGTCACGCCAAGGGCGACGCGATCAGCTTTGTGAAAGAGACCGAGAATGTCTCGTTCATCGAGGCGGTTGAGATTCTCGCGCGTGAGGCCGGCATGCCAATGCCCGCGCGCGACCCGAAGGCGCAGGAAAAACAGGACCGGCGCGCGCAATTGGCGGAAGTAATGGAACAGGCAGTGCAGTTCTTCCGGCTGCAGCTCAAGACCGGGGCAGGGGCGGAGGCGCGCGATTACCTGACCCGCCGGGGCTTGGACGCGCAGGCGCTGGACCGGTGGGAGATCGGTTTTGCTCCCGATGCCTGGCAGGCGCTGTGGGATCATTTGCGCGGCAAGAATGTGGCTGAGGATCTGATCCTCGGGGCGGGTTTGGCCAAGCCCTCGAACAAGGGCAAAAATCCATACGATACTTTCCGCAATCGGATCATGTTTCCGATCCGCGATCCGCGTGGGCGTTGCATCGCCTTTGGCGGTCGCGCGATGGACCCGAATGATAACGCCAAATATTTGAACTCGCCCGAAACCGAACTATTCGACAAGGGGCGCAGCCTGTACAATCACGGCCCCGCCCGCCAGGCAGCAGGGAAAGGGCAGCCCCTGATCGTGGCCGAAGGGTATATGGATGTGATCGCGCTGGCTGAGGCGGGGTTTGGTGCCTCGGTCGCACCGTTAGGCACGGCGATCACGGAGCACCAGCTGCAACTGCTGTGGCGAATTTCCAATGAACCAATCATAGCACTGGATGGCGACACGGCCGGACTGCGTGCCGCGATGCGGGCGGTTGATCTGGCCTTACCGTTGCTGGAAGCGGGAAAATCCCTGCGGTTCGCCTTGATGCCGGAAGGGAAGGACCCTGATGACCTGCTGCGGGGCGAAGGCCCTAAGGCGGTGCAGTCCGTTCTGGAAAGCGCAATCCCCATGGTCAAGCTGTTGTGGCAGCGCGAGACCGAAGGAAAAGTGTTCGACAGCCCCGAACGCAAGGCCGCATTGGACAAAGCTCTGCGCGACAGGATCAAGCTGATCCGCGATCCCTCGATCCGGTCGCATTACGGTCAGGAAATCAAGGACCTGCGGTGGCAATTGTTCCGTCCGCAGCGTCAGCCGCAAAACCGGCAATGGCAACCGCGCGGTAAGTGGCAGCCTCAGCCACAACCTGCATCGCCCGGTGCGCGCACCTCGTTCCTTGCCTCCTCCGAGAATGCGGACATTCAATTGCGCGAAGCTGCAATCCTGGCCATCGCCATACTGAATCCCAAGGTGGTTGTGCAGTTTGAACATCAGTTGGAAGAGATGGATTGTCACGATCCCGGCCATGCGGCCCTGCGTGAGGCAGTTCTGCGCCATGCGGTTGACGACCCTGACAACCTGCGCGACCACATTGTTGCTGCTTTGGGGCCCGAACCCCTTGAAAACCTGCTGGCGCTTCGCCATGTCGCAGTGATCCCCTGTGTGCACAAACCAGGCGACGTTGAAAAGGCCGAGATGACGCTGGCCGAGGAACTCGCAAAGATCAAAGCGCTCCGGGGGTTGGATGCCGAGATAGCCGAAGCTGCCGAGGAACTGTCAGATCTGGCCGACGAGGCGTTAACGTACCGGCTGGCTCAGGCCGCCGAAGAGCGCAACCGCACGAGCCGAAGCCAGAACGAGGACAAGGCCCTTTTCGACGTTGCTGACAACGGCGCGCGAATCAACCGCGACGAGAAAGACGCGTTTGAGGCGATCATGTCTGGTATCAATTTCGAGAGGAAACGCCGATAACTGGTGTTTTCATAAGGCACTGGTAAAGAAAAACGGGTAAACGGGTGGCCGAATCACTTCTACGCGCTAATGATTCGGATCATACGAATCACCCATCCCTGCAGGAGCATTGAATGGCCGCCAAGGATACGAACGAAGACCGCAAATCCGACGAGCAGGAACAGGAAATCTCGCTGGACATGAGCCAGACCCAGGTCAAGAAGATGATCGCCGAGGCTCGCGAGAAAGGCTACATCACCTACGACCAGCTCAATCAGGTTCTGCCGCCTGATCAGGTCAGTTCGGAACAGATCGAAGACGTGATGTCGATGCTGTCCGAAATGGGCATCAACATCATCGAAGATGAAGAGGCCGAGGAGGAAGAGCAGAAGGGCTCGACCGAACTGGTCACGACCGAAGGCCCGCGCGAGGTCGCGCTGGCCGGAGCGCAGACTGAAAAGCTGGACCGCACCGACGACCCCGTGCGCATGTATCTGCGCGAGATGGGCAGCGTCGAACTGCTCAGCCGTGAGGGCGAGATCGCCATCGCCAAGCGCATCGAGGCCGGTCGCAACACGATGATCGCGGGCCTGTGCGAAAGCCCGCTGACCTTCCAGGCGATCACGATTTGGCACGACGAATTGCTGAGCGAAGACATCCTGTTGCGGGACGTTATTGATCTGGAAACCACCTTCGGCAACCAACTGGACGAAGACGGCGACGTCGAAGAACCTGTTGTTGATACCTCTGCGGTGCAGGCTGCAAAGCCGGAAAAAGACACCGGCCCTGAGCTGGACGCTGACGGTAACCCGATTGCCAGCGACGATGACGACGATGAGGACGATCAGGCCAATATGTCTCTTGCCGCAATGGAAGCGGCACTGAAGGATCAGGTTCTGACCACTCTGGAACGCATCTCGACCGATTTTGCTATGCTGTCTGAAATGCAAGACAGCCGGATTTCGGCCACATTGAACGAAGATGGCACCTTCAGCGCCAAAGATGAAGAGACCTATCAGAAACTGCGTGCGGAAATTGTTGAGTTGGTGAACGGTCTGCACCTGCACAACAACCGGATCGAGGCGCTGATTGACCAGCTTTATGGCATCAACCGCCGCGTTATGTCACTGGACAGTTCCATGGTGAAGCTGGCTGATCAGGCTCGGATCAACCGCCGCGAATTCATCGATGCCTATCGCGGTCGCGAGCTTGATCCCAACTGGCTGGCTGAAATGGCCGAAAAGCCGGGCCGGGGCTGGCAGATGTTCATCGAACGCTCGACCGACAAGGTTGAGGAACTGCGCAATGACATGGCTCAGGTCGGGCAATATGTCGGTCTGGATATCCCTGAATTCCGCCGCATCGTGCAGCAGGTACAAAAGGGTGAGAAAGAGGCGCGGCAGGCCAAGAAGGAAATGGTCGAGGCCAACCTTCGTCTGGTAATTTCGATTGCCAAAAAATACACAAACCGTGGCCTGCAATTCCTTGATCTTATTCAGGAAGGTAACATCGGCCTGATGAAGGCGGTGGACAAGTTCGAATATCGCCGCGGTTACAAGTTCTCGACTTATGCGACCTGGTGGATTCGTCAGGCGATCACGCGCTCGATCGCGGATCAGGCGCGCACGATCCGTATTCCGGTGCATATGATCGAAACGATCAACAAGCTGGTGCGCACCGGGCGCCAGATGCTGCACGAGATCGGCCGCGAGCCGACGCCGGAAGAGCTGGCCGAAAAGCTGCAGATGCCGCTCGAGAAGGTGCGCAAGGTGATGAAGATCGCCAAGGAGCCGATCTCACTGGAGACGCCCATCGGTGATGAAGAAGACAGCCAGCTGGGTGATTTCATCGAGGACAAGAATGCCGTGCTGCCGCTCGACAGCGCCATTCAGGAAAACCTCAAGGAAACCACCACACGGGTTCTGGCCTCGCTCACGCCGCGTGAAGAACGGGTTCTGCGGATGCGCTTTGGCATTGGTATGAATACCGACCATACGCTGGAAGAGGTGGGTCAGCAGTTCAGCGTGACCCGCGAACGCATTCGTCAGATCGAAGCGAAAGCACTGCGCAAGTTGAAACACCCAAGCAGATCGCGCAAGCTGCGGTCCTTCTTGGATCAGTAAGACCAAGGGCGCCTCATCCGAGGCGCCTTTTTTTCGGTCTGCTCACGATGTCCGAACTTCAATTCAATTTGGCGAGAACTCACAAGGCGTAGACCACGACCGCCTTTATATCGCCTGTGTCCACTCATGGGACAGGCCGGGGCGAGGTGGCAACGCTGATGACCCCCGGCCACTCTCAGGCAAGGTTCTGAGGGTGCTCGACCCGCTTGCGGAATACGCTCGGGGCTTGACCGGTCCAGCGCTTGAAAGCGGTCGAAAAGGCGGCTTGATCGGAGTAGCCCAGCGAATAGGAAATCTCGGACAGGTTCATGCCGTTCTTGATAAACGTCTGGGCCAGATCGCAGCGCAAATCCTCAACCACCTCGCGGTAGCTGGTGCCTTCATCCGCCAACCGGCGCGCCAGCGTGCGGGGGCTGAGGCCAAGTTGATGCGCAGCTTCTTCCGCCCGGATGATCTCACCGGGCATCGAGCGGGTGATGAGCCCCTGAACCTGCGCCTGAGTTTGTTGTTTGGGAAAGCGGCGCTCGGCCAGCAAGCGATCACCATATTCCAGCAGATGGGCACGCAGACTTGGATCATAGGTCGGGACCGGGATATCGAGCGATTCCAGAGAAAGAATGATTTCCAGCCGCTCGGCCCCGAAGGTCACCGGAAAACCCCCGATTTTCTCAAACCCGGCCGCTTGTCGCCCGACCTCATGCTGAAAGCGCATTTCAATCGGATACAGTTGAGTCTGCGTCAACGCGCGCATTCGGGCGATTGCCCCAAACAGCAGAAATTCGGTCCTGCGATGATACCGCGAAAAGCTGGGGTCTTTCCAATCTATCTCAAGCGAGGCGGAATTGCCCGAGACACGCAGGTGAAAGGCAAGGGCCGGGTCGATGATGTGATGAAACCGTGCGGTGTTATCTATGACCTGTTTCAGATCGCGCGAGTATTTGCTGATATAGGCAGTCACGCTGGAGGACGACCTAAACCCAAGCCCGGCATGCGCGCCAAAGGTAATATCTCCTACGGCATCGCAGGCATGGCGGACAAACAAGGCTTCTTTATGCGCGCTGTAGCGCGTCGCTGGAGGGGTGATATCGGTCTTGTCCAGCCCGCTGCGTTCCAGCACCCGTTCGACCATCGGGGCGCCGGCGCGCTCCTCAAGCGTGTGAGACAGCAACTGAATTCGTGCAATATCGACATCCATCTTCTTGCCTGAAAATCCTATGGCTATGCCCGTGCAGCGTAGCGACAAAGCGCGGTGCAGTGCCAGTCTTTGGTTCGATGGCCGTTACTCGCAAGGATTTGGCCGGAATTGCCAAGACGACCGTCAGGCTCGTCAATAGATTTGGCACGTTGTCGGGTCAGCACCTTGTTGGGGATGAGGTCAGAGCCTGAACGAACGGCCCACCAATCCGTAGCGACAGGTTCCCCGACACGTCTTCGCGCAATCTGATCTCGTGGTCGGTCATGTCGCATTGTTGCAGCCGTGGGACTGTGAGAGCTTTATACAAACTGAGGCAACCATCTGAAAATCTGTGCAAAACTTGTCTTCGCCAATGAAAGATCTGATCGTCTTCGACGCTGAGTGCGTCCTGTGTTCCGGGTTTTTCCGCTTCATGTTGCGTCACGACCGAGGGCAGAGGTTCCACTTTGCAACCGCGCAATCTCCGCTCGGTCAGCGTCTCTACGCTCAGTTGAATCTGCCTGCTACGGATTTCGAGACCAATCTGGTTATCGTCGATAGCCAAGTATACCAGCGGCTCGATGCCCTTGCGGCAGCGATGCGAGCCCTGCCGGGCGCTTGGCGCATTCTGGCGCTGTGTCGCTACTTGCCAGATTTTGCGAAAGACCCGCTATATCACTTGATCGCGCGCAATCGTTATGCGCTGTTTGGTCGTCGGAACACCTGCTTGGTGCTTGATCCCTCAATGAGAAAACGATTTGCGACCGATGGGTTCTGAGTTGGACCCGTTCCTGCAGGCACTGGACGGGAACGAACACCTGCCTGCCGCAGTCATGCAATTGCATTGCGGTCAGGGGCAATATTCTGGTCGCTGTGATATTACACGAGGCAGAGGTTTGCTGGTGGCGCTGGCGCTTCGGGCTGGTCGGTTTCCGTCCGAGGGCCAGGACCTGCCTGTCTCACTCACCATAGGGCGACATGGACGTCAGTGGTTGTGGGATCGCGATTTCGCAGGCCACCAGACGCGCTCACACCTCAGCTTCGATCCAATCCACGGAGGTGTCAAAGAACAATTCGGAGCGCTGACGGTCTGGATACAACCCGTGCCAACTGCGACGGGCCTGGCGATTGAAATCCGCCGCCTTAGCCTGTTTGGAATACCGTGCCCTCGGTTCCTGCTGCCCTTGTCAGCCTCAACAGAAAGCGAGGACAGCCAATCGCGCTTTTGCTTTGACATATCAGCCCATATGCCGGTGATCGGTTTGTTGATCCGGTATCGGGGTTGGTTAACGAAAGACAACGCGAAACGGGGTGTTGCCTGAAATGATTGTGAGGCACTCTGTTCTGACGGGCGGGTCATACTAAGCTATATTTCAGGTCGAAACAGGAAGATGGCGATGAAGAAACAGTTTATCATATTTACAACTGCCGCCCTGATGGTGCTGAGTTTGCCGGTTACGGTCAGTGCCGCTCGAAATGGTTTCCAGACCGAGGCGATCAGCAATACCGAATTTGAGGTCATACCACGTGCCCGTCGCGACGTTGATGGCTATTGGTGCGCCGCTGCCGATTTCGCTCGCCGGACTTTAGGTGCTGGGTGGCAGCAAAGGATCTATGTACTGCGCGGCTACGGTCCGAGCGTGACGACCGGGCGGAAGACAGCGGTTCAGTTCACGCTCAAGGCGCCTGCCAATGTAGGCCAGCAAAGCAGTGTCTCGGTTGGTTTTCGGCCGGGTGACAGCATGTCTGTGCAGGGTGCGAACGGTCGGTGCAATCGCCGCTTCATTAGCCGTTGAACTGCGGTGAAGACCGAATTCACGATCCAGACGCAGGGCGCGGGGCTCTATGAGTTCACCGCCCCTGTGCGGTCTTGGTTAAGGCCTGTCTCGGACGGGTTGCTGACATTGTTCGTGCGGCACACGTCCTGTTCGCTTCTCATCCAGGAAAACGCCGATCCCGAGGTTCAGACCGATCTGAGCGCCTTCTTTGATCGGTTGGTACCGCCATCGGATCACCCTTCGATGTCCTATCTGCGTCATACCTATGAAGGACCCGATGACATGCCCGCCCATATCAAGGCAGCGATGATGCCCGTTTCACTGTCAATTCCGGTCTCGGCGGGGCGGCCCGCTCTGGGCACCTGGCAAGGCATTTACCTGTTCGAGCATCGTAATGCACCCCATTTGCGCAAGGTCGCGGCACACTTTGCATGACCCTTTATCTTGCGATGAAAAATTCCAGCTACCCAAATCCTAGAGGCTACCCTATAGTTGTGGATAAGTAAGCCGTAGCGCTTACAACAAGAGATAGAACTAGGGACGAGGAGACGGCGGATGCGCTGCCCGTTTTGCGGTAATATTGATACTCAGGTCAAGGATTCACGCCCGGCAGAGGATCACGTCGCGATCCGCAGGCGTCGGTTCTGCCCGGCCTGCGGGGGGCGGTTCACCACATATGAACGCGTACAGCTGCGCGATCTGGTGGTGATCAAGACCAACGGCAAACGAGAAGATTTTGACCGCGACAAGCTGGAGCGTTCGATCCGCATTTCGATGCAGAAACGGCCGATTGATCCGGATCGGATCGACCAGATGATCTCGGGGATTGTGCGCCGTCTGGAGAGTATGGGGGAAACCGATATCCCCTCAAGCAAGATCGGTGAAATAGTCATGGAGGCGCTGGCCCGGATTGACACTGTTGCATATGTTCGCTTTGCAAGTGTCTACAAGAATTTCCAGGCGGCCGATGATTTCGAGGAGTTCGTCCACGAGTTGCGCCCGCCGCAGCCCACGACCGACGAGTGAACGAAACAGATAAGCGATATATGGCGCTGGCCTTGTCTCTGGGGCGGCGTAGTCAGGGGCAGACCTGGCCGAACCCGTCCGTCGGCTGCGTTATCGTGCGCGACGGGCGGATTGTCGGGCGTGGCTGGACCCAGCCGGGGGGGCGCCCCCACGCGGAAACTGAGGCCCTGGCACAGGCCGGATCTGCTGCGAAAGGTGCGACGGCCTATGTGTCGCTGGAGCCTTGTGCGCATCACGGAAAAACCCCACCCTGCGCGCAGGCGTTGATTGACGCGGGGGTCACGCGGGTTGTGTCCGCCATTGAGGACAGCGACCCGCGTGTGGCCGGGCAGGGCTTTGAGATGTTGCGCTCGGCGGGGATTGAGGTTGAGACCGGGGTGCATGCCTATCAGGCTGAGCGTGATCATGCAGGGTTCTTCCTGAAAACCGAACAGGGCCGCCCCCTCGTGACCCTCAAACTGGCCAGCAGCTTTGATGGTCGCATTGCAACGGAAACCGGTCACAGCCAATGGATCACGGGCCCCGAAGCGCGGCGCGCCGTTCATGCCATGCGCGCCCGGCATGATGCGGTGATGGTCGGGGCAGGAACGGCGCGTGCGGATGATCCCTCACTTACGGTGCGCGATCTCGGTGTCACGCATCAGCCTGTACGCGTGGTCGTTTCTCGCCATATGGACATTCCGCTAATGGGTCATCTGGCGCGCACCGCAACCGAAAAACCGGTCTGGCTGTGCCATGGGCCGCATCCCGATGCCGAGCGCGCCCGGGCGTGGGAAGGGTTGGGTGCACGTTTGATCCCTTGTGCACTGCAGGGCCACCACATCGATGCGGTGGATTTGTTGCAACAGCTTGGGCAGGCTGGCCTGACCCGCGTGTTCTGCGAGGGGGGATCGGCGCTGGCCGCTTCATTACTGGCAGAGGATCTGGTGGACGAACTGGTCGGATTTACCGCAGGACTGACCATCGGGGCCGAGGGGCTCTCCGCCATCGGGGCGCTTGGCCTCGACAAGCTGGAAAACGCGCCACGGTTTGATCTGGTCGAAACCCGAGTTGTGGGCAAAGATGTCCTGAATCGCTGGGCACGTACAACGCGTTAGGTTCTAGCGCCATAGATGAGCTCGGGTCGCCAATGCACCTTGGATTTTCGATAGCAGACGGTTGAGGCGTCCGGTCGGCGTCGGATCCGATTGCGCCAACCGTTCCGCAGCGATCTCGGCGGAACAGGGCTGGCCGGTTTCCGGATCGAAGTAGCGCGGATAGTCGATGAGTGTGGCGTGAACCAATCCCATCAGCGATGGTTGTGCACCCCGCCGGGCCGGAACCGCGCCCAGATCGGTGGTCAAACCCCAGCCGGCATAGAAAGGTGCGCCCAGAGTGGTGACCTGAACACCGCGCAGCAAAGCCTCAAACCCCATAAGGGAGGTCATGGTCCAAAGCTCATCCACTTGCGACAGCAATGTTGCGGGGTCGGTACACTCGGCGATCACATCGGCCAGACCTGAGGCGTCAATCTGGCCATCGCGTAGCCCGGCCTCGACATCCGGGTGGGGCTTGTAGATGAGAACGGCATTGGGGTTCGCTTCGCGTGCGACCCGCAGAGCCTCTAGGTTGGTTCGGGTGGTATTGGTACCCAACTTGATCGAGGCGTCATCTTCAACCTGACCCGGCACCAGAACACGGTGGCCCTGCGGCAGTTCAGGCGCGGGATTGCCGATGTTGTACTTGCTCAAGCCGTCAGTCATCAAATGGGCCACCAACCGCTCCGCCCGGAGTTGCTGATCAGGGCGCAGCGTTTCACGCGCGGCGATCCACTCCTCAAGACGGCTTGGTCGGGTAGGATCGTAGTAGATGCCCAGATCATCGGTGACCAGCGACAGCGGCGGGACCAATTCGGCCCCCAAACCGCGCGAACGCAGGAACCCATCCTCAACCCGGATCAGATCCTGCGCGTCGCTGGATCGGCTGGCCCAGACCATATGAGGCTTAGCCTTGTTCTTGGGCGGTTCAGAGACAAAGCGCACCTTTTCATACCGACCGAACATGCGTTGCAAATGACGGCGTTTCCAGACCCGCATCCCGGATGCGGTCCAACCCTTGTGATCCTCGCGCCAGGCGCGTGTATTGGCCTCAAGTGTGTCGAGTACGGTTTCAAGTTCGCACAAGCAGTCGTGGAACGGGTCGTACCATCGCGGGTACAGGATCATCGCTGCGGCAAATAGCTGTGCGCGGGTTAGATTGCGCTGTCGGCGTGCCAGGGGAACTTCATCCTGTGTCAGATCCCAACCTGCATAGAAAGGCTGGCCAAAGACACGGGGTTTGTGGCCAGCGAGAATGGCTTCGAATCCCATTTGCGACGACAGGGTATATACACCAACAGCACCTTCGAGCAGGACCCAAGGGCTGATCGGTGCATTCAGAAAGGACACCCGGTCATTCACATCCTCTTCGGTGAAATGCCCGCCTCGGTGGCCCGTCGCTGTCTCGGGGTGGGTTTTGATGAGCACGCGCGCGCCGGGGTTTTCCTCTTGCGCCATCACGAGCATCTCGCAGAACCGTGCTCGGTTTCCCGCACTTGCGGTAACTGCCGCGTCGCCCAGCGTTTGGTCAATGACGAGAACATAACCGGGTTCAGGCGGTGTCAGGCCCACGTCGAAGGCGGAGTATTTGCTCAGATGCATCTCACGCATCCGCGCCATACCACCGCGTGCGCGATCCAGCAGGGCGGTATTGTCCAGCGGATGCGAGGCCAGCAGCGTTTCCAGATCGGACGGGACGCTCGGGTCGAAATGCAAGCCCGAGCGATCCACGAGCAGTCCCATCGGGGCTTCGCCACTCCGACCCGGATGGAGTGAGCGCAGAAAGGCATCTTCGACTCGCACGACCGGAGCGCCGCGTTTTTGGGCAATTGTCAGCCCGCGATGGGCTGTCGGGCTGTTGCCCCAGACCCCTACCAGATCATCGGGTTGCGGCAGCCCCAGCCTGATGTCGTACCCGGCCAGAGACAGAATGCGCCGCACCCGGCGCTGAGTCAGAAAACCACCGTTGTAAACAAAAAGCCGGGAGCGTTCACCCCCGGCCGTACTCCCCGTCTCAGGATGCATGTATCAGCCGCCCGTCAGGGTTGCCACATTCGCAACCGGTGTCAGCCCCCCTGCAATCAGCGAGATGGACTTGGTCCATTGCGCGTATGGTGCCTCGGTCACATAGATCGTGTCGTCGTCCCGGATGACGAAATCACGCGCGACAAACAGGCCATTGGGCGCAGTCAGGTTGAGCAGGTAAATCATCCGCTGCTCACCCTGCAGGTTAGGGCGGCCCATGACATTGCGGGCAACGTCCTGCCGTTCCCTGCGCAATACAAAAATACCGGTTGGGTCCGAGGAAAACGACTGCAGTCCACCGACTTGTGCCAGAGCTTCCAGCGCCGACAGATCCTGACTGTCGAAGGCCACACGGGATTGCCCGCCTGTCGCGCCAAGGGCGACATAGGACCGGCTGTCCTCTTCCACCAGAATGCGGTCACCACCGCGCAACGCGATGTCAGTCTCGGGCTTGTGGAACAGGTCGTTATACCAGATCGTACCACGCTGATTGCCGCGGATGACGGTCACCAGTGCAATGTCCGAAGCGACAGCCACACCACCTGCCTGTGCCAGCATGGTCGACAACGTGCCTGTAGGTCGTTCGATCGGGTAAATACCCGGCGCACCTATCGTCCCCGTTAAAGAAACCGTTGAGCCATCGCCGGGCGTGCGTTGGACCTGAACCTGCGGGTCCGGTGTTTGATCCTCAAGCTTGGAGACAATCAGCCTGCGCAACTGTTCCGGCGTATTACCTGACGCCCGCAGGCGCCCGGCATACGGGACAAAGATAAACCCGTCGCTGTCGACCTGAACCTCAGTCAGATTGGTGGCCCCGCCTGCGGCCGTGGTCAGCAGGCCGTCTTCGACGTTCTCCCATACGGTCAGGTTCAATGTGTCGCCGGGTTGCACGGTGTCAGATGCCACGCTTTGCGCGCTGCGGAAGGATTTCGAGAACCCATATTGAGGAACAACAGAGGTGGCACGGGCGACGCGATCATCAACCTCGACCACAAAGGCGTTGCCGCCTTGTTCCACCGAGCCGGCCAGAATCTCGGTTTTGTTCGGGCCGGATTTCGGAAGCTGGCACGCCGCCAGCAGGCCCAGGGTCACTAAAATAGAAGCCCCCCGTATCATTCGGGTTGAATAGCGCTGCACTGCCCAGATACCTCGGTCGTCTTTATTTTGGGCAAGTTACCCGGTTGATCTGGAAACTTCCAGCGACAGTTGCGCAGGATCACCGAACGACGTGCAACTGTGGCGACGGGGTCGCGCCGCCTCTGAGAACTTTTTGATAGGGATCTTCAGCCTGCAACATCATGTCCACAGTCCGGGGCAACAGCTGGCGCCTTCCGCGCCGCGAATAGAACCCGCCCGGCACTTGGCTAGTTTCCAGCAGAAACCGCCGATATGCACGATAGGCGGTGCTGTCAGGGGCATGGGGCGCAGAGAAGAATGCCTCGATGGGTTGCCGGGACACAAATTCCGGTTTGTCATAAACCGAACGTCCGAAAATTCGCAACGGTATACCGCGCCACAGTACTTGCTGCCCGGCGGTTGAATTTACTGTGATGGCCGATGCGGCATCGTCCAGAAGTTTTGCCAGCTTGCCGCCGGGTACATAGTGCACGCGGTCCGAAAGGTCGTGCCTGCGGGCGAATTGACGGGCAAGCTGCCGCAAGGGCTCGCGATGATTTTCAAGGGGATGTTCCTTGATCACCAGATGGTGGTGTGCCGGTGCCCCTTTGGCGAATCCCGAAATCACCTTCTCAAGAAACTCACTCATACAGCTAAAATCCGAATGCGACTGGACCGAGCTGTCGTGACCCAACTGCAGCAGTACCAGATGATAGGGAAACCCACCCCACCTGACCCGTGCCGTGGCGTAGGCGCGCTGGATCCGATGGAACGGCATCAATGCCAGGCGCTTGAAATACAGCCGAAACTCCTTGGAGACCGGCAGGTCCCGGTGAGGACGGAAATTCTGGTAGCGGCGGTTCATGAACAGCACAAACCAGTGGTAAAGTGCGCCATAGAAAATGTGTTGACGCATATCACCCCAATGGCATGGCGGTGGCGGTGTTGACACCTCGGAGCGCGCCAGCGCCGCCTGCATGTCTGCTACGCCCAACTGCTTGAGACGCGAGTTCCCGTTCGATCCGTCGCGTTCGTATGTTACCCACCACGGGCGCAGATAGCCTTCTTCGAACACGTGCACGGTCAATCCGCGTTCCTTCGCAATGCGAATCGCATGAGAATGCACTGACCGGGTGTCACCATAAAGCACGATATCGGTCACTTTCCTGTCGCGGATCAGATCGCCGAACGCCTGTGGCCAATCCTCTGGCTTGTCGCGATAGGGGATAAAGCTGTGTCGGTCTCGCCAGAACACCTGATCACCAGCGTTGAAGCCAACCCGCCAGACCTCAGCCCCCGCCGCGCGCAGCATCCGCCCCAGCGCGTTGAAAAACGGACCGTGCGGTCCCTGCAAAAACAGGAACACACGCCGGTCGGGGCGGGCATTGTGAAATGTCATGCCGTCTGCTCGTGCCTTGGTTAGGTGGTGCGTATTGCCAAAACTATGCCTCTTTGTCACTTTCTCGGCAAGGCAGGGCTTTACGGTAGGGGCAAGGGTCTCTACCTGCATCCTCGAAGCTAGGTTCTGAGGGCTACTAAAATGTTTACAGGGATTGTCACCGACATCGGCACCGTCACCGAACTGGACCAGCAGGGCGACTTGCGGGCCCGGATCGAGACCGCTTATGACACAGCGGGCATCGATATCGGAGCTTCGATCGCCAGCGATGGTGTCTGCCTGACGGTTATTGCGTTGGGTGACAACTGGTATGATGTGCAGATCAGCGCCGAGACGGTTTCGAAAACCAATCTGGACGGCTGGCGGAAAGGTAAACGCGTCAACCTAGAGCGCGCCCTGAAGGTGGGCGATGAACTGGGGGGGCATATCGTCTCGGGCCATGTGGATGGCGTGGCCGAAGTTGTTGCGGTCGAGGATGAGGGCGACAGCACGCGAGTCACCTTGCGCGCGCCCGCCGATCTCGCCCGGTTTATCGCTCCGAAAGGATCGGTTGCGCTGAACGGTACGTCGCTGACGGTCAATGATGTGAGCGAATGCGACTTTGGCATCAATTTCATTCCTCACACCAAAGAAGTCACCACATGGGGTGATGTGGCGGTCGGCGACCGGGTCAACCTCGAGATCGACACGCTGGCGCGTTATGTGGCGCGCTTGGCCGAGATGTCCTGACCGCAACGCAGCGTTTCCGCTGGCGCGATTGGTTTTGTGGACTGGCCTTTGCGCCCGCTCTGGTCTATTTCGCCCTGAAACACGCTCTTGTGAAAGGCTGCCCCATGAGCTTTGAAACCCCCGGACCGGTCGAGGCCCAGTTGCGCGACGCGATCAGCCCGATCGAAGAGATCATCGAAGAGGCCCGCAGTGGCCGGATGTATATTCTGGTCGATCATGAAGATCGCGAGAACGAGGGTGATCTGGTTATTCCGGCAGAGTTCGCGGATGCGGAGGCGATCAATTTCATGGCGACGCATGGGCGTGGTTTGATCTGCCTGCCAATGACAGCGGATCGGATCGATCATCTGGGCTTGCCGATGATGGCGGTGAATAACTCGTCACGTCACGAGACCGCGTTTACCGTTTCGATTGAGGCGCGAGAGGGTGTTAGTACCGGAATATCGGCGGCGGACCGTGCATTGACCGTGGCAACCGCAATCAACGAACAAAATACGATGGCGCATATTGCCACGCCGGGGCATGTCTTCCCGCTCCGCGCCAAACGCGGCGGGGTTCTGGTGCGCGCGGGCCATACCGAAGCAGCTGTGGATATTTCGCGTTTGGCCGGGCTGAACCCCTCGGGTGTGATCTGTGAGATCATGAAGCCCGACGGCACCATGGCGCGGCTCCCTGATCTGGTTGAATTCGCCCAAGAGCATGACATGAAGATCGGTACAATCAGCGATCTGATCGCTTACCGGTCTCGCAACGACAATCTTGTGGTCGAAACGTCTCGCGAAACCGTTACGTCCGAATATGGCGGCGAATGGGAGATGCGGATCTTCACCGACCAGACCCATGGCATCGAGCACGTTGTCATGATCAAGGGCGATATCACCACGCCCGAGCCGGTTCTGACCCGCACTCATGCTCTGCACGAAGCTCCCGATATTCTGGGTCTTGGTCCGAAGTCGTCGCGTGAATTGCCCCGCGCCATGGAGAAGATAGCCAAAGAGGGGCGCGGCGTGGTCTGCCTGTTCCGCCAGCCGCGCAACTCGCTCTATGCGACCGAGGACGAAGGTCCGCGCACCATCAAGCAAACCGGACTGGGTGCGCAGATTCTGTCCAAGATGGGTGTTCAGGAGTTGATTCTTCTGACGGACTCGCCGGAAACCAAATATCTGGGTCTCGACGCGTTTGGCCTGTCCATCGTCGGCACCCGTTCCATTCTGAAGGATGATTGATCGTGGCTGAACAAGACAAACACGGCGTCCTGCCGACACCGACATTCGACAAACCGGTGAAGCTGCTCATCGTGGTCGCTCCGTTCTATCGCGCCATTGCAGACAATCTGGTTCTTGGTGCCAGTGCCGAAATCGAAGCTGCCGGCGGCACCTGCGAGGTCGTCGAGGTGCCTGGTGCGTTGGAAATTCCCACCGCAATCGCCATGGCGGACCGGCAGTGCAATTTCGACGGCTATGTCGCGCTGGGCTGTGTCATTCGGGGTGAGACCACGCATTATGAGACGGTGTGCAACGATTCCAGCCGCGCCATCCAACTCATGGGCCTTCAGGGTCTGTGCATCGGTAACGGTATCCTGACCGTCGAGAATGACGAACAGGCTGAAGTCCGCGCCAACCCAGAAAAGATGAACAAAGGCGGCGGAGCGGCGGCTGCGGCCTTGCATCTGATCGCGCTCAGCCGTAAGTGGGGCTCTTCGCAGAAGGGCGTCGGGTTCAAGCCGCCGTCCGAGTCCATCCTTGTGGCAGGCGACAGCAACGGACCCTCGACAGCATGACCCAGACAGACGCGCCGAAACCGGCCAACCAGAAACGCCTGATGAAATCCGCCGCGCGGCTTTATGCCGTGCAGGCGCTGTTCCAGATGGAGCAGTCAGGCCAAACGACCGAACAGGTTGTGAACGAGTTTCTGGACCACCGATTTGGCGCTGTCTATGAGGGCGCAGAGATGCTGGATGGCGATATCAGCGTTTTCCGCAAGCTGGTCGATGATGCCGTGAACTATCAGGCCCCGATCGACCAGATGACAGATCGGGCGCTGGTTGCCAAATGGCCCATCGCGCGTATCGACCCGACTTTGCGGGCTGTGTTCCGCGCGGCAGGGGCGGAGCTGACCCAAAGCGATACGCCGCCCAAAGTGGTCATCACAGAATTTGTCGACGTGGCCCGCGCATTTTTCCCCGAAGGGAAGGAGCCGAAATTCGTCAACGCGGTGCTGGATCACATGGCGCGTGAGGCCAAGCCCGAGGCGTTCTGACGCCTTTACTGCGACCAGACATGCGCTAAGTTGAATGTCAGAGCGCAAGGAGGTTCGCCATGCCCAAACTGGTTCGTCTGTACATCACGCAGGTTGCTTGGGGGTTTGCCATCTCGGCCGTGTTTGTCGGGGTGTTGCTGGCACTGAATGTCGCGAATCTGCGTAATCTGATTACCGGCTCAGAAATCGGACTAATTGCCCTGATGATGATCTGGTTCATGAACGGGATCGTCTTTGCGGGGGTGCAGTTTGCCTATGCGATCATGAGTATGGCCGAAAAGCCCAAGGGCCCGCGGCGGGGGACGCCTGTGGCGCATGGGTTGAAGCCTGCGCCCGTCAAGCAGGAAGCCCGCGCGGGGCGCTGATCCATCTGCAGAATGTGTGGCGGGACCACCAGTCAACCGTGCGGTGTGATTCCCGAGGACCTGTATGTACAGGTGGGCGCCGGGTAATCAGGCCAGGACCTGAACAGAGCCAGCCCCCTCGGAATTGCTTAAGGCCACCAGAATGCTACCAATCACAAGAAGGGCAGAACCCGCCACGCGCCTAAGTAGGGCTTGTGACATGATTGCACAAGGGGTCAGGCATCAACAGTTTCGTGCAGCAATGTGCGCATCCTGCCCAAATGTTCGTCCCAACCATCATCCAGCGCCAAGATCAGGCCAAACGCGTCGGCCCCCTGGGGTAGACCTTCGTGTTTCAGGGATAGCCGCGTGCCGCCTGCCACCGGGGCCAGCGTCCATTTCACGACACTGACTGCATCGCCCATCGGCTTGATGGTGAAGGTGTATTCCAAGTATTCCGGACGCCGAGCCTCACGCACTTCACCCCAGATCAGCAAGTCACCGCTGGTTGTTCCGAACATCTCAAGCTTCTGGCCTGCGACCAGGGGGCGTTCGGGTTTGTGGAACCATTCGGCCAAGCGGTCCGGCTGGGTCAGATAGTCCCAGACCGTTTCCGGAGTCGCGCGGAGAAATATGGTTTTCTGCAAAACGGCATCGGTCATTTCCTGGTTCCTTCAATTGCTTTTTTGAGATTGGCAAGGCGATCATCCCAAAACCGGTCAAAGCAGCTGAGCCAGTCCAGGACAGGGGCCATACCCTGTGGTTCAAGGCGATTGATGCGTTCGCGCCCCCGCGCCTCAACCGTGATCAAACCGCCATCTGACAGAACGGTCAGATGTTTCTTGACTGCGGCGCGGGTCATGTCGAAGCGATCCGTCAGTTGTGCGATCGTCATGTCTTGGGCTGCAAGCAACTGCACGATGTCCCGACGGGTGGGATCTGCAAGTGCCCGGAATGCGTTCTGTGTTTGTGTGTTCATGGCTGTCTCGTTGGATACCATTTGGTATCATATTATTGTGATGCCAAATGGTATCATGTCAAGGTCAAGCTGGTGCTTGATTTTTGTTCACGAATTGTTCACATTTCGGAAATGACACTGGATTTGCAACCCGGACAAAAACTGGCCCGAGGTGTTTCACGGCATCTTGCGACCCACGGCTATGTTTCAATTGAAGAATTCGTCCCGTCCCGAGGGCTGCGAGTCGATGTGATGGGTCTTGGTCCCAAGGGAGAGTTGTGGGTGATCGAATGTAAATCCAGCCGCGCCGATTATCAGTCGGATTCCAAGTGGCAGGGATATCTGGAATGGTGCGATCGATTCTTCTGGGCGGTCGATACGGATTTTCCAACCGATCTTTTACCCGAGGAAACCGGCCTGATCATTGCTGACGCATACGATGCCGAAATCATCCGGATGAGCCCGGAAAGCAAACTGGCACCAGCGCGGCGCAAGAAGATGATCCAGAAATTCGCCGTGGATGCCGCCCGCAGATTGCAGACCTTGCGCGACCCCCGGATCTAGGCGCCTAACGCGACACCGCACGCGCGGCCTCTGCGGCTGCGCGGATTTCCTCGGCGATTTCCTCGGCTTCTTCGGGATCGAAATCCATCGGAATCTCGATACCGGCACCTTCGATGAACAGGCGCACCATGCCCTGATCGGTGGGGCCGATCTGCAGATTCGCTTCGATATCGCGTTCGGTATTGATGCCCATTTAAGCCTCCGGGAAATGCGCATTGGTGCTACCGCGCGCCGGGTTGAGAATCAAGCGGCCAATAGGGTCAAATAGGGTATGGATGAAATTGCACTCAGACCGTTTCGCGCTGACGATGCCGATTGGTTGGTTGAACAACACGGTAAGCTCTACGCCCGTGATGAAGGGTTCGATGACAGCTTTGCCCCGTTGGTGGCGCGTATCCTTGATGATTTTGTCACCGATCACGATCCCGCAAGAGAAAGAGGCTGGATTGCCGAACACGCAGGCAAACGTCTTGGAAGCATCTTCTGCGTTGCCCTGAGCGAACAAACGGCCAAGCTGCGCCTGTTTCTGTTGGTTCCCGAAGCGCGCGGGCAGGGGTTGGGAAAACGGTTGCTGACCACGTGCATGAGTTTCGCGCGTGACGCCGGATACCGCGAGATGGCACTTTGGACCCACGAAAGCCATGCTGCCGCTTGCGGACTTTATCGCGCCTTTGGCTGGCAATTGCTGGACAGCAAGCCAGTGCATTCTTTCGGCACCGATCTGGTGGAACAAAGCTGGCGAATTCAGCTTTAATCCTCTTGCAATCCCGGCACGCGTTCGCTACATCGCCCCTCACGAGTGCCGCCTTAGCTCAGTTGGTTAGAGCGCTGGATTGTGGATCCAGAGGTCCCCTGTTCAAGCCAGGGAGGCGGTACCATTCCCCCGATTCTGGATGCTTGACTGGCCGTGGATCTTCGGGCTGACCTGGCGCTTGCCATGAACCGCATCTTTTGGGTGTAATGAGATATGCCGGACCAGAAATTCTCAGACATTCGCAAAAGCGCGCGCCTTTCGGTTGCACCGATGATGGACTGGACCGACAAGAACTGTCGCTATCTCCACCGGTTGCTCAGCTTTCAGACATTGCTCTACACGGAAATGGTGACTGCTCCGGCGCTTGTTCGGGGTGGGGCGGTGCATCTGCTGGACTTCAACCCCGAGGAACATCCCGTTGCGCTGCAACTCGGCGGGTCGGACCCACGGGAACTTGCGCAGGCTGCGGTGATGGGCGCCGATGCGGGCTATGATGAGATCAACCTGAATTGCGGCTGCCCGTCTGATCGGGTGCAATCAGGAACCTTCGGTGCCGTGCTGATGCGAGAGCCTTCGCGCGTGGCCGAAAGCGTTGCGGCGATGCGTGAGGCGGTCAATGTCGAGATCACGGTAAAGTGCCGAATTGGTGTCGACGAGCAAGAGCCGCAAGAGGTGCTGCCCGCGTTTCTGGAACAGATTCGATCCGCGGGTTGCGAACGGGTCACGATCCACGCGCGCAAGGCGTGGTTGCAGGGGCTAAGCCCTAAGGAAAACAGGGATATTCCACCGCTCGATTATGACCTGGTGCATCGGATGAAGGCGGAATTTCCCGACCTTCACATCTCAATCAACGGTGGCATCACAACTCTGGAACAGGCACAAGATCATCTGGCGGCTGGGCTGGATGGTGTGATGATTGGGCGCGCGGCCTATCATCAGCCGGCCGATATACTCGCCGCAGCCGATCCGCAGATCTACGGGGCCGGACAGGTTTCTGACCCGTTTGATGTGGTGCACAAAATGCTGCCCTATGTAGAGGCTCATCTTGCCCAGGGCGGGCGTTTGCACCAGATCACCCGACATATGCTGGGGTTGTTCTCGGGGCGTCCCGGCGCGCGTGGCTGGCGCCGGATATTGTCCGAGGGTGCGGTGCGTGAGCATGCCGGGCCAGAAGTGATCTTGCAGGCGCTGGACTCGGTCGCGTCGGTTTCGCAAGTGGAACAGGCAGTTTGATCCGGTCGGCGGCCGGTTTGGGGGGATGATGGCCGACACGATGTTGCTGGCTCAGATGCTGGGTCTTTTGCTTGTAATCGGTGCCTTTGCCGGAGTTCTGGCCGGACTATTGGGCGTTGGGGGCGGCATCGTCCTGGTGCCCGCGTTTTTCTACGCGTTTCAGACACTTGGTTATGGTGGCCCGCAATTGATGCAGCTGTGTCTGGCTACATCGCTGGCGACAATTATCGTTACCTCGACCCGCTCGGTGCTGAGCCACAACAAGAAAGGCGCGGTTGACTGGGGCATCTTGCGAGGCTGGGGGCCAGGAATTGCAGTAGGGGCGGTGATCGGCGTTTTGGCGGCCTCGGCGCTCAGGACTGAATTTCTGCAGGCTTTGTTCGGGCTACTGGGTATGGTCATCGGGGTTTATCTCGGGCTGGGTAAATCGGAGTGGCGGTTGGGTGATGTGATGCCGAAAGGCCTGCGTCGCGCTGTGCTGTCGCCCTCGGTCGGATTTTTGTCGGTGTTGATGGGGATCGGCGGGGGCAGTTTTGGCGTGCCACTCATGAGCCTCTACAACACACCGATCCATCGTGCTGTCGCGACTGCAGCGGGCTTCGGCGTGATCATCGCTGTCCCGTCTGTTCTGGGGTTCTTTTTCCTGAACATCGCGCCCGAGCACCGCCCGCCGCTGACCATCGGTGCGGTCAATCTGGTGGCATTTGGCATTGTTGTTGCGATGACCATGATCACCGCACCGTGGGGGGTGAAACTGGCCCATGCGATGGATCCCAAACCGCTAAAGCGTGTCTTTGCGGTCTTTCTTACGCTGGTTGCGTTGAACATGCTTCGTAAGGCGCTGGGATGGTAAATGCGTTTCACGAGCGGGGCTGGATCAAGTTCACATACGATGCCTTGTTGGCGGACTGGGTGGCGCGGGCCTTGCCTGCAGCTCGGGCATCGGTCACCGATCCCGCACATGCCGAGTGGCATGATTGCGAGGGCACTTGGTTTATCGGCGTCGATGCACTTGATAATGACGCGCAGGGCAGGGTGACCGGATCAGCCGCGCTAGGCGGAGCCGCAATTGACCTCGCGTATCAGCAATTTGGCCCCATTGATTTGCACAAAGGGCAGGTCTCGGTGATTTACCCCGGCTACCCGCGGCCCCGGCGCGGTGAAAGCGAGGCAGCCGCCCGGTATCGTGCCAACCGTGATGCGGCGCATGTGGATGGGTTAAAACCCACAGGTCCTGACCGGCGTCGCCGAGTGGATGAACCCCATGCCTGGATTCTGGGAATACCGCTGACCGAGGCCAGTGAGGATGCCGCACCGATGGTGGTCTGGGATGGTAGCCACAAGGTCTTGGGGTCTGCCTTTCGCAGGGCATTGCAGAACGTGCCACCCCATGAAATGGGCGATACCGATGTCACTGACATCTATCAGGCTGCACGCCGCGAGGTGTTCGAGACCTGTCCACGCATCGAACTGCCCGCACGCCCGGGTGAATCCTATCTGTTACACCGTCACTGTTTGCATGGTGTCGCACCATGGGCCGAAGGCGCACGCGCCGATGCGGATGGACGGATGATCGCCTATTTCCGCCCCGAATTGCCCGGGGGAGTAGCGCAGTGGCTCGAAACCCCGTAACCTCTTGCCATTATTTGGCTTTGGAGGTTCGGTACAATGATTACGGTTCACACGAATTCCGATGGGACTCTGATCGAGGTGGAATTGTCAGGTCAGGTCACAAGCTCCGATTATGCTACGACATTGGTTCCCGCAATTGAGGCCGCGCTTGAGGATCACGACTCGGTGCACCTACTGGTAATCGTGGATGCCGAGTTCAAGGGGTATGACCTTGGGGCAGCCTGGTCAGATACCAAACTGGGCCTCAGCCACTGGCGCGGTTTCGACCGAATTGGTGTGGTGGCTGATCAGAGCTGGGTTCAGACCAGCTTCAGGCTGGCTGCACCGATCCTGCCTTGCCCTGTTCACGTGTTTGGTATGGACGAACTTGAATCCGCACGCCGATGGATGCGTGAATCCCTTGGCGCGATCCATGTGACCGATCTGGGTGGCCCCTGTATTCAGATCAGCCTGATGGGCAAGCTCGATTCCAGTGAATACAAGCAGGCGCAAACTGATCTGGACGCGCTGCTGCAGGATCGCGAAGGGTTCAGGCTGCTGATTGATCTGCGGGAGTTCGATGGGTGGCAGGGTGTGACGGCCATGGCCGCGCATTTCCGGCTGGCCGCTGGCCATATCGGGCTGCTGGATCGGGCTGCGATTGTTGGCGACAAGACATGGCAAAAAGTGGCGCAGCGTATGGCCAGCCACGTACTTGCAACGCGCACGCAGTATTTCGCGGTAGAGGAATATGAAAATGCCAAGACCTGGTTGGCGGCAGGGTAACATCTGTCAAATACCAGTTCCACCCCGCTGACAGGGGCGGTAATGCGTTGCTTACTTTGACAAAGTAAACATCGTGCACCGAACCGCCGAATGCCAGGAATTGTAGAGAGCATTCGACACGCGACCGGAACTCGGAGATCCTTGGCCGCACCCTAAGACGAACACTCCGATCCATTCCATCAGAATCGCCCATATTCGAGTTGCACGGCCTCGATTGTGAAGCCTCGCACAGGTGCTGCCCGAAGATGACGTCACGTTTCATCTTTTGGCCAGATCTGCAGTTTTCTCGTGCAAGTAATTGTCTTGCACTTATTTTTTTGATTGTTTGGTCAAAAACGACGCAAGAAGCCTTAAAATTAGCACTTTGCAGGGCGGGAATATTGCATCACACCGTCTCAACACGCCGTGTCGCTGCGGGTCGCCACTCACTCATTTCGACGACCCCGAGCCTGTTCCCCCTCCAGGTTTGAACTGACCCGCAGCGACGGAATAAAGAAAAACAGGAAGCAAGGAATGCCAATACGCTCCGTTATCAATCGCGTCATTGGAACTTCTGTCGCGCGAATTTCAGTTCCGTTTGAATTTCCAAGCAAAGATCAGGATCAGAAAGACGTCAAAGAGACGGTCAACAGGTCCGAAATCACGCAGCTCTTTCTTAACGAACTAAAGCGCGATCACATTGAAGGTGCAAACGATCAGCGCCCGCCCAAAGATGGCGCAAACCCCCGTTTTCCGGCACGCCGGTAGCCTTCGAGTTCAGCCCCGATCCAGTCGCGCCGCTCGACCACCACGACGTTTGGCCAACCTAGGCTTTCGGTCGGGCAAATCCTGCATGATTTCAGCGCGCTCATCGCTGTCCATCTTGGACCAGCGAGAGATCTCGTCGATGGTGCGATAGCACCCGGTGCAGATGCGCTCGGTCGGATGTACGACGCAAATCTGGACGCACGGGCTTTCAACCTCGTTTCGTTTCCAAACCATGTTTGTCATCTGCGTTTTCCGTTCCGTCAAAGAAAGCGCAACCTGTCCAGCGCTCCTTGCAAGATATAACCGGCTGCGACGTGATCAATAACCTGTCCGCGACGCTTTCGTGTCGTATCCGCCTCAAGCAGGGCCTTTTCCGCGGCCACGGTGCTCAGACGCTCGTCCCAAAAGCCGATGGGCAGATCGGTCAAACGTGACAGATTTCGTGCAAAGGCGCGGGTTGACTGGCATCGCGGCCCTTCGCTGCCATCCATATTTCGAGGCAGCCCCAGCACGATGCCGCCAATCTCACGCTCGGTCACTATTTCGATCAGCCGGGCAGAATCCAACGTGAATTTCTTTCGTCGCACCGTTTCCAGCGGGGTGGCGACCCCACGCATCCGGTCCGAGACGGCAACACCGATGGTCTTTTCGCCCAGATCCAGACCCATCAGGGCCGACATCGGCGATAGGGTTGAGGCGAAATCCTCGAACGCGTCGTGGATCATTGCGCGATACCAGCCTGCAGCGCTGCAGCGTCGATAATCTCGAGCGCATCGGAATTGCCGGCAAATAGGGTCAGAGCCTCATCCCGGATGGCGATGGCGCGCTGCGCCTCTCCCAACACGCCCAGAGCGGCGATCAGCCTTGCCCACTCCTCGGGCGACCCGCCTTCCGTGGCAAGGCGATCAGACAAACGTTCGACCATGCCGCGTATCATGTCCTGCCGTTCTTCGGGCGATAGTTCTGCGGCGGCATTCATGTCATCCTGACTGGGACCGGGGGCTTCCGGTGCTGCCGAAAAGTCGGGCGCGTTGAAAACGCCCGCGCGGAACGCAAGCTCATTGATCTGAGCGCGAATGGCATCCGCCCATGGCGCCCCCGCTGGGGCGTCACGCAAGGTTTCCACCCATACGCGATAGGCCATATCGGGGCGCCCGGTCTGGGCCAGCATCTGACCCCAATAATAACGCGACGGCCCCAGGGTGGGATCACGGTCCAATGCCTGCCGCAGCGCCTCTTCAGCTTCGGGTGAAACGTAACCGCCTGCAGCCAGTATCATCATCTCGGCCAGGTCAGCATAGGCATCGGCAGGCGCGTTCGCCCCGGACAGAGCGATCACGCGGGACTGCGCTTCGTAACCTGCTTTGAAGTTCCCGGCATTGGTCTCGTGCTGCGCAAGAAGGATGTGGCCTTGCAGATCATCAGGGCGCTCGGCCACGGTTTCGCGCAGCCGGTTCAGCAGGGTTTCATAGCTCTCTTCCAGAGGAGGGGCCTGAACCGGTGTCGCCATATCCTCGGCTTCAGTCTGGCTCGGGCGGTTTTCGCGCAACTGTTCGGCCATTTCCAGACGGGCCGACAGGGGCATATCAGGAAATCCGGCTGCACCCATCTGGCGATACATCGCCAGCCCGCCACCCACCAGAATAGCAGCCATCAGAATTAGCGCGATCAACGATGCCGAACGCGATGGGCCTGCGGCATCTACCTCGCCTCGCATCTGAGCGTCGGCTGCAAGGATGCGGCGCGAAATTTCCGTGCGAACACGCTCGGCATCGGCGTCGGCGATTACGCCGCGCGCCAGATCGCGGTCAACGCCTGCAAGCTGCTCGCGGTAGACGCGCAGATCATAGGCGGCGGTCGGTTCATCGGTGCGGCGTCCGCGCAGCAGGGTAAAACCCAGAAAACTGGCGATCAGCAGCGCAATGAGAAAGATGAGAACCCAGAACGTCATGGTCCCTCCGATATGGTTGCCCTGACTTAGACCTCTCAGCGCGCCGACAAAAGGGACAAATGGCCGCGAGGGGCGGTCATGTCGCAATAGCGCATTATTGCGGCGTTGCACGGCAGGGTTAGAATGACAAGGCGCGGCATATCTGCGCCCAATCATCGAAGACCGGATGGATTCGCTCATGAAACATTACTCAGCCTTTGCTGTGGCGCGTGAGGCGCTGCGTTATCACACCGGGTGGGAGCGCGCCTGGCGATCGCCCGAACCCAAAAAGCGCTATGACGTCATCATCGTTGGTGCTGGTGGTCATGGTCTGGCGACCGCGTATTACCTGGGCAAGAACTACGGTATCCAGAACGTCGCCGTGATCGAAAAGGGCTGGCTGGGTGGCGGTAACACCGGTCGGAATACCACGATCATCCGATCGAACTATCTGCAAGACCCTTCGGCGGCGATCTACGAAAAGGCACGCGGCCTTTACGAAGACCTGAGCCAGGAGTTGAACTACAACATCATGTTCAGCCCGCGTGGCGTGATGATGCTGGCGCAAACCCAGCACGAAATCCGCGGTTATCAGCGCACGGCCCACGCCAACGCACTGCAGGGGGTGAAGACCGAGTGGATCACCCCCGAGCGCGTCAAAGAACTGGTGCCGATCATCAATCTCGACGGCCCGCGTTACCCTGTTCTGGGCGCACTCTGGCAGGAACGTGGTGGCACCGCGCGCCACGATGCGGTGGCATGGGGCTATGCCCGTGCGTGTTCGGCGATGGGCATGGACATCATCCAGCAATGCGAAGTTACCGGTGTGCGCCAGGAAAACGGCCGTGTTGTCGGTGTCGACACCACCAAGGGTGTAATTGATTGTGACAAGTTGGGCATAGTGGTTGCCGGGCATTCCGGTCAGTTGGCCGAGATGGCGGGCTTCCGTCTGCCGCTGGAGGCAATTGCGCTGCAGGCTCTGGTGTCTGAGCCGATCAAGCCCTGTATGGATGTGGTGGTGATGGCCAATACAGTGCACGGCTATATGTCTCAATCCGACAAGGGCGAGATGGTGATTGGCGGCGGCACCGACGGTTTCAACAACTTCACCCAACGCGGCAGCTTCCACCATATCGAAGAAACCGTGCGCGCGCTGGTCGAGACCTTCCCGATGATCTCGCGCCTGAAAATGCTGCGCCAGTGGGGCGGGATTGTGGATATGACCGGCGACCGGTCTCCGATCCTGTCAAAAACGCCGCTTCAGGGCTGTTTCATTAACGGCGGCTGGGGCACTGGTGGATTCAAGGCCATTCCAGGCTCAGGCTGGGGCATGGCACAGCTGATGGCCACAGGTCATTCGCCGCTGACCGAGGCGTTCTCGTTGGATCGTTTCAAAGAGGGCCGCTTTATCGACGAAAGCGTCGCCGCCGGGGTTGCGCACTGATGAAGATTTTTCGCCGAAAAATCGCGCGCGCCCGCACTACTGAATTCGCAGGCAGCCTTGATGCGCCTGCTGCCGAAAGGATGAACACATGCTGATCCTGCATTGCCCCTGTTGCGGCGTGGACGCCGAAGAAACCGAACTGGCCGCTGGCGGCGAGGCGCATCTGAAACGCTTTGGTCCGGGCTCTTCCGATGACGACTTCCACGACTACCTGTTCATGCGCGAGAACCCCAAAGGCGTTCATTTCGAACGGTGGCGCCATGCGAATGGTTGCGGCAAGTGGTTCCACGCGGCCCGCTGCACACAGACGCTCGAAGTGTTTGGCACCTATTCCGCTCAAACCACCGAGCCGCCGCAAGAGATCAAGGACGCAATCACCGCGAAACGTCCCGGGTGGACATGGAGAGAGTTCTCCTGATGCTTCATCTTTTCAAAAATACTCCCGCCGGAGGCTCCGACGCTTCCATATGCGAAAGGTCCGCACAATGAGCACCCGTCTCGCAAAACAAGGCCGTCTGATCGATCGGTCGAAAAAGGTCACCTTCACGTTCAACGGCACCTCGATGCAGGGCTTTGAGGGCGATACGCTCGCGTCGGCCCTGCTGGCCAATGACCAGATGATGATGGGCCGGTCGTTCAAGTACCATCGCCCGCGTGGTGTTGTCGCTAGTGGTGCGGAAGAACCAAACGCATTGGTTGGTCTAGGTGAGGGCAATCGGTTCGAGCCAAACCAGCGCGCCACCACGACCGAGCTGTTCAACGGTCTGACCTCGGTGTCGCAGAACCACTGGCCGAATCTGGACTTCGACATCGGTGCCGTGAACACGCATCTGTCGCGTTTCCTGCCGGCCGGTTTCTACTATAAGATGTTCATTCATCCGAAACCGTTCTGGAAGCATGTGTATGAACCCTTTATCCGGCAGTCTGCCGGTTTGGGTAAAGCACCGGACAAAGACAACCGGGACGCTGACACATATGAGCATTTCTACGCTTTCACCGATGTTCTGGTGATTGGTGGCGGTGTTGCAGGTCTGCAAGCTGCCAAAGTCGCTGCACAGTCCGGTGCCAAGGTCCTGCTGATCGAGCAAACCGCGCATTGGGGCGGTCGCGCTCCGGTTGACGGCGGAGCCATTGATGGCGAGCCTGTGGATAAGTTCGTGGAACAATTGGTTTCCGAACTCGAAACAATGGACAATGTCACCATGCGCAATCGCTGCATGGGCGCGGGGGTCTATGACCACGGTTACGTACTCGGATATGAGCGACTGACAGACCACACGCCGGGCGTGCAAGGCCCGCGTCATCGCCTTTGGCGCATCCGTGCCAAGCAGGTCGTGACTGCCACCGGTGCGATCGAACGACCGCTGTCTTTTGCGGGTAACGATGTTCCTGGCGTGATGCTGGCTTCGGCGATGCGCGACTATGTCGTCAACTGGGGCGTGACTCCGGGCGAGCGTGTCATCGTCGCCACCAACAATGACGACGCATACCGCACCGCGATCACACTGAAGCAGGCCGGTGTGGATGTTCTGCGCGTGGTCGACGCGCGCGACAGCGCCGGGCCTCTGGCTGAAGAAGCCCGCCAGTTGGGTATCCGCGTCGATCCCGGAAAGGCCATCGCGAAGGTTAAAGGCGGCAAGCGCGTCAAGAAGGTTGAACTGTGCAATCAGGATGGTATCGGCGGCGCGCGGGAAGAGGTCGAATGTGATGCGGTCGCCATGTCGGGCGGCTGGTCTCCGGTTGTGCACATGTGGTCCCATTGCGGTGGCAAGCTGATCTGGGATGAGACCAACGCCCATTTCCGCCCCGACCCATCGCGCCCGCCATTGGGTGCGGATGGTGAAGGTTTTGTTGTCGCTGCGGGTTCTTCAAACGGCCCACTTTCCCTGGGGGACGTTCTGACAGACGCGCATGCTGCGGGTAAGGCCGCGGCCAAAGCCTGTGGTCACAAACCCAAGAACACCAAGGCTCCGGTTGGCGAGACCGTTGAAGAAGCACAGATGGAGGCGGTCTGGCTGATGCCAGCGAATGCCGATATCCAACTGCGGATGAAGTCGTGGTTGGATTTCCAGAACGACGTCAAAGTGTCCGACGTTCAACTGGCTGCGCGGGAAGGCTATGAAAGCGTCGAGCATACCAAGCGCTACACGACGCTGGGCATGGCAACGGATCAGGGTAAGTTGAGCAATATCAACGGCCTGGCTATCCTTGCCGATGCGCTGGACTCGGAAATTCCGAAGGTTGGCACCACCACTTTCCGGCCGCCCTACACCCCCATCTCGCTGGCGTCGATCGGCGGCGAGGCACGCGGTGAGGTATTCCAACCGATCCGTCAGACTCCGATGCACGACTGGCACGACAAGAATGGCGCGGATTGGGAACCGGTCGGTCATTGGCGCCGGACCTATGCCTATGTCCGCGCCGGAGAATCCGTACATGACGCGGTGAATCGCGAGGTGAAAAACACCCGTGAGAACCTCGGCCTGCTGGACGCCTCGACGCTGGGTAAGCTGATCGTCAAAGGCCCTGACGCGGGCAAGTTCCTGGACATGCTGTACACCAACATGATGTCCACGCTGAAGGTCGGCAAATGCCGCTATGGCCTGATGTGCTCGGAAAACGGTTTCCTGATCGACGACGGCGTTGTCGCCCGTATCGATGAGGACACATGGCTGTGCCACACCACCACCGGTGGGGCCGAGCGTATCCACGGTCACATGGAAGAATGGCTGCAGACCGAATGGTGGGACTGGAAAGTCTACGTCGCCAACGTGACCGAGCAATACGCTCAGGTCGCTGTCGTGGGTCCGAACGCGCGCAAAGTGCTCGAGAAACTGAACGCGCAAGCGGGCGGTGGCATGGACCTGTCGAAAGAGGCGCTGCCCTTCATGGAATGGCGTGACGGCAAGATCGGTGAGTTCGATGCACGCGCCTACCGCATCTCGTTCTCGGGTGAGCTGTCCTATGAGATCGCGGTTCCGGCAAGCCAGGGTCAGGCGTTCTGGAACGCTCTGATGGAGGCAGGCAAAGAGTTCGGCGTGATGCCATACGGCACCGAATGTCTGCACATCCTGCGGGCCGAAAAGGGCTTTATCATGATCGGTGACGAGACCGACGGCACCGTGATCCCGCAGGATCTGGGGCTGCACTGGGCGCTGTCGAAAAAGAAAGAGGACTACCTCGGCAAACGCGCCCATTCACGGACCCACATGGCCGATCCAGAGCGCTGGAAATTGGTCGGTTTGGAGACTGTGGATGGATCGGTTTTGCCAGACGGTGCTTATGCGGTGGGTGAGGGCGTGAATGCCAATGGTCAGCGCAACATGATCGGGCGTGTGACCTCGACCTATTATTCGGCCAATCTGGGCAAAGGTATCGCCATGGGGCTGATCAAGCACGGTCCTGATCGCATGGGTGAAATTGTCGATTTCCCAGGTACGGACGGCAAAATCTACAAAGCCAAGATCGTGGACCCGATCTTTTTTGACAAGGACGGGGAGAAGCAGAATGTCTGAACCCATCAGCGCATTGAACCACGCCAGCTATGAGGGCATCGCCAAGGTCGAGGAATGCGGCCTTCAGGGCATGATCACCCTGCGCGGCGATCTGTCGGACAAGGTCCTGGCCAAAGCCGTGAAGGATGCCACCGGGCAGAACGTGCCCGGCCAGCGTGAGGCGAATGTCGAAGGTGAGACCGGCGCTTGCTGGTTGTCGAACGATGAGTTGCTGGTACTGGTCCCATATGCCGAGGTTGAGGCCAAGCTGGCCGCCATGACCAACGCCTTGAGCGGTATACACGCACTGGCGGTCAACGTCTCTGACGCTCGCGCCGTTTTCCGTATCTCGGGTAGCAGTGCGCGCGAGGTTCTGGGTAAGCTGGCCCCGGTCGATCTGTCGACAGAGGCGTTTCAGCCCGGTCAGATCCGTCGTTCGCGGTTGGCACAGGTGGCGGGCGCGTTCTGGATGGACGACGCTGAGTCATTCCGCGTGGTCTGCTTCAGGTCGGCTGCGGACTATGTCTTCAAGCTTCTGAAAGTTGCCGCGCAGCCCGGCAGCAAGGTCGGCGTTTACTAAGCTGCGCCTGCCTTTTGATATACAGCTGAGGGGGCTTTGCCCCCTCGGCCTGCGGCCTCACCCCCAGAGTATTTCGGGCCAGATGAAGGGCGGATCGCTGGCGTTTGGCGTTAGACGTTCGCGCTGAACAGAAAGGTGGGGAATTGAGTAAGTGCCCTTTGACCCGTGAGGGCCGATTTGCCGGTATCGCCGGTGAGCGGGTCTCGGCAGTGGTGGTAGAAGGCCAGGTCTTCTGAGAGTTTATTCATCGCAGTCGCGCGGTTTTCTGCGCTCAGATATGGCGCATGTGTTGAGAGAAAGAGCGCTGGGTTTGCCTTTTTCAACCAGGGTAGCAGCGAAGGCAATACTGAAAACTCAGCGCCTTCTATATCCATCTTGACCAGTGACACCTGAGACAGATTGACGGCGTTCGCGAACTGATCCCATCCGATGGTCAGCGCGTCGGTGCCGTGGCTACCGTCTTTGAGCAGCGAAGAGGTTGAATCGCCTGCCTCACCATGCGCTGATGCCATGCGTGCGATGCCAAAGCCGTCTGACAAGGCAATGCTGAAGGCGGACACGTTTCGGATGTCGTTAAGTTCCAGATTCCACACCAGATGGCGATAGGCCACAGGATCGGGTTCAAAACACCAGACATGGCGGGCCCGGCGCGCGGCGTAGAGGACGGTGGGCCCTATCCAGGCTCCGATATCCAGATAATCCTGTTGTGGTGAGAGATGTTCATCAAGGATGGCGAATGTTTCAGGCTCCCAATTGCCCGCCGATGCCTTGCGCCAGAATTTCGAATGATAAGGATCCAGGCGGAACGGCTCTCCGTTCAGGGTGCCTGCATAGTATCCGCGGGCGCGGTAGAACATCTTGCGCGCCTGTGTCAGCATCGCGGACCTCCGGGTTTTGTGATCTCTGCCCTTGACCTGCGGCACTTGCCAAAGCATTTAACCTTTGGAACGCAACATTCATTTCAACAGGGGGCCGAGATGGCTTTTGAACTTCCTGATCTTCCTTATGCACATGACGCGCTGGCAGCCAAGGGTATGTCCGCAGAAACGCTGGAATATCACCACGACCTGCACCACAAGGCCTATGTCGACAACGGAAACAAGCTGATCGCTGGTACCGAATGGGACGGCAAATCGCTGGAAGAGATCATCGTTGGCACCTACGACAAGTCCGCTGTCGCGCAGAACGGTATCTTCAACAACATCAGCCAGCTGTGGAACCACAACCAGTTCTGGGAGATGATGGGCCCGGGCGACAATGCCATGCCTGGTGAGTTGGAAAAAGCGCTGACCGAAAGCTTTGGCTCGGTCGATGAATTCAAGTCGCAGTTCAGCGCCGCTGGCGCCGGTCAGTTCGGCTCGGGCTGGGCATGGCTGGTCAAGAATGCAGACGGCTCGCTGGCCGTAACCAAGACCGAGAACGGCGTGAACCCGCTGTGCTTCGGTCAGACCGCGCTGCTGGGTTGCGACGTGTGGGAGCACTCCTACTATATCGATTTCCGCAACAAGCGTCCGGCTTACCTGTCGAACTTCCTCGACAATCTGGTGAACTGGGAAAACGTTGCATCGCGGATGTGATGGATCGACCTCATCGGGTTATGTAAGGGGCCTGTCGGCGGTGACGCTGGCAGGCCTTTTTTGTGGCAGCGGCGATCAAAGGCGTGTCGTTGTTGTAGAATATGCTTCCAGCATCCAGTTCAAGCCCAAGTCGGACCCAAGCCATTAGACATCTAAGCCATTTGCCCGGCCGAAATCGGTATAGAATGTCTTACTGCGGAACTCCGCGAGGGTTTGTTCGTCGATTTCATTGGGATCGCTGCCAATTCTGCTGATTCCCGTCCCCTCAACGAGTCGATTTACCAGATTGAATACGCCGCAAACCTGAATCGCATCGAAGAGTGCATCTTCGGACCATCCTGCATCAAATACAGCTTTTGCATCTTCCTCGACCATAAGGGCTGGCGACAGCGTGAGTTTCGAGACGTAGGCGAGGATTGGTTTGAACCGCTGATCAACAGGTGCGGAATCGATGTCCTCCATAAGGGCTTCGATCAACTTTGGATCAATTCCATAGGCGCGGGCAAACGCCGTATGGGCATCGTGACAATAGGAGCAGGCGTTCAGACCCGAAACATATGCTGCGATCAGTTCACGCTCGGAGAAGGATAAGTCACTCTTACCCCGCATTACGAGGCTCTCATATTCGCACCATGGAGTGAGCTTGTCCGCAAACCGGCGAATCACACCACCAAGCGTTGCGTCTTGAGGAAGAGATGGGAAAAGCCGTTTCATATTTACTCCGTCAATCGGGTACAACGCCTGATTACCCAATGCTCGCCACCATTGAATGCGGCCAGTCTAGCAGCATCTCTCGGTTGGAGATACGTCAGCGTTGAAAGTCGAATAATTCTTGAGATGCCGCTACAAGTGAAAACCTGACGAAGCGTCAACTTTTGGGCTCGGACCTATTGTACCGGTCTCCGCAACACCTAGCTATAGTGTGCGGAGGGAGAGAGCCGCCAACCA
Source organism: Alphaproteobacteria bacterium (assembly GCA_030426685.1). Taxonomy (GTDB): domain Bacteria; phylum Pseudomonadota; class Alphaproteobacteria; order Rhodobacterales; family Rhodobacteraceae; genus Ruegeria. The sequence continues at coordinate 72,439 of JAUHYC010000002.1, read as the reverse complement.
CTGGAAAACAGAACAATCAGCGCGTCGTAAAACCACTGGCGCGTGCCAATTGAGTAATGTTCGGGGGACTGTGACAGCCACGTTAATCTATGCAGGAGAGCATAATGGCCGCACTTGAACAGGGAACTTGGGTAATAATTGCCGATGGAGAAAAGGCGCTGGTGATGGAGAATATCACCGATGCGCAAGACCCCAATCTGGTTGTTGTATCCGTTGAGGAACCGGATGCCGGACCAGCAAAACCATCCGACCGCGCAGGGCGGAGGGCGGATACAGGCCCCAACCAGAAATCGGCAGTTGAGGAAGACACCTGGAAGACCCATGCGAGATCGCTTTTCGTTCAGGATGTGGCGAACCTGCTGAACCGGAAGGGGTTGAAGGGGGCCTACAGGCGCCTCGTACTGGTTGCCAGCCCGCATGTTCTGGGGCTGTTGCGCCGCCGTCTGCACAGCGAAGTTCTGGCCAAGGTCGTGGCCGAGGTGGACAAGACGTTAACCAACCACCCGCTGCACAAGGTCGAGCGGATCCTCACAGCGCGTTTGTCCAAACCGGCTTGAGTGATACCTGAACCGTCGGATGGTGTAAGCCGTCCGGCGACGGATATTGTCAGTCCAGAAGCTGATGCAGACTGCTCATGGCTGTTTCTGGCGTGTCGACCCAGGTGATGAAGTCGGCTAGCGAAGCATCGGCAAAGCCCTGACCAATGAGTTGATCCAACAGCGTATGCAGGGCGTTCCAATACCCGTCGACATTCATCACCAGAATGGGTTTGTCATGCAGACCCAACTGCCGCCATGTCAGCGCCTCGAACAGTTCGTCCAACGATCCGGGACCGCCCGGAAGAACCACCACCGCATCGGCATTCATGATCATGACCTTCTTGCGTTCGTGCATGGTCTCGGTCACCACAAAGCGCGTCAGGTCTGTCTTGCCCACTTCGCGCCGCAACAGGTGTACCGGGATCACGCCAAAGGTCTCGCCCCCGGCGGATTGAGCCGCGCGGGCAACCTCGCCCATCAGGCCTACGTCACCAGCCCCATAGACCAGTCGCCAGCCTTCGGTGGCCAGCAACGTGCCAAAGGCCCGGGCCGCGTCGGAATAGGCCGGATTCTCACCATTGCGTGACCCGCAATACACACAGACGGATTTCTGGGGCATAAGTCGGTCTCTCTGCTCTTGTGTTCGGGGTTTTGACCCCTGATAGCGGGATTGATAGGCTGGCTCAACCGTCCGTTAGAATGCGTGGTAGTCAGGGCATTTACGGGGCGGGGTGAAAGGAAAAGAATGAACGCCAATTCGGGAAGCGGAAGCTCTGGCACCTTCATCTGGGGGCTGGTTGCCGGGTTCGTCGTCGTGTTCGGGGCGGGTGCACTGTACCTGTCGGGCATCTTTGGGGGTGGATTGCAGGAGCAGGCCGCACCTGACGCAGTTGGGGTTGCGGAACCGGAGACCGTTCAGCAAGACGATGAACAGGTCGCAGACGTGCCGAAGCCAGCCGAAGAAACGCCGACCGAGACGGCGGAGGCCGAGCCTGAGAGCGAGGAGATTTCTGCACCGTTCCCCGCCGCTCCGGTATTGGACCAGATATTCGTGGAATCCGATGGAAATGCCCTGTTGTCGGGTAATGCCGAACCGGGGGTTGAGGTTGTCGTTCTGCTCGACGGTGAGGTTGTGCACAGTTTTGTCGTCGATAGCAGCGGTCAGTTTGCCGAATTTGTGACGATCCCGTTCGCGGATTCTGTGCGGGGGCTGGTTCTGGAAACACGGGGTGGGGATGCGCCTGCAAGATCGGATGACTATCTGATTGCCGCATTGCCAGCACCGCCCGCCACAGAGGAAACCGCTCCGTCGGTAGAGGCACCGGACGTTAAGGTCGCCGAAGCGGAAACAACTGCCGAAGCCGCGGATGAGATCGCCTCAGCCACGGAGGCGGCGGAAGAGGTGACCGAAGACCCAGAGCCATTGGCCACGGAACAGGCCGAGGCAGAGCCCGAGCCCCAGCGCGAACCGGAAGAAGAGCAACCTGAAATAGGCGATGCGCCGGATCAACAGGTTGCCATTCTGCGGTCGGGCGAAGAAGGGGTTGAACTGGTTCAGCCACCAACCGTGCAGGATACCCCGCCAGAGCAGATCGCTTTGGATACGATCGGATATTCCGATTCAGGTGATGTGGAGTTGACGGGACGTGCCCAGGATGGATCGGCTGTACGCCTCTATCTCGACAACCGTCTGGTGGCTGATTTGCCTCCCGCTGCCGATGGTCAATGGCGCGGCGCGGTCGAGGGGATAGACCCCGGCGTCTATACTCTGCGCGTGGACGAGGTTGCGCCCGACGGGACCGTGGTCAGCAGGATCGAGACACCGTTCAAACGCGAGCCGGTCGAGGTGCTGCGCGCGGCGGAAGCGGCCGGGACGGGTGACACTACTACGAACACAGCGCCGATCCGCTCGGTTACGGTTCAAAAAGGCGATACGCTCTGGGCCATTTCGCGTGAGCGGTATGGGGATGGTGTGCTCTATGTCAAATTGTTTGATGCCAACCGCAATTCCATCCGCGATCCCGATCTGATCTATCCAGGGCAGATTTTTACCATACCCGAATAATGTATTGTCCTGGCCCTTCGGGGCCAGGTTCTATCCTCTGACCGCAGTTAAGGTTCGTGATGAGACGATCTACTCCCCTGCAAGCCGACACTGACGAACACCGGTCGGGCTGGCGTACGATCCGCAAGGTGGCACCTTATCTGTGGCCCGAGGATGAGCCATGGGTAAAGCGCCGCGTGGTGCTGGCTATGGTGATGTTGGTGCTAGCCAAGCTGATCGCGGTTTATACCCCGATCCTTTACAAGGGCGCGGTGGATGGGTTGGCGGGCGAAGGCGTGCCGCCGCTGGCGCTGGGTGCGGTGGGGCTGACCGTGGCCTATGGTGTCGCCCGGATGATGACGGTTGGGTTCCAACAATTGCGCGATGCCCTGTTTGCCCCGGTCGGGCAGCGCGCGCTGCGGGCGCTGGCGCTTGAGACGTTCCAGCATATCCACCAGCTTTCGATGCGATACCATGTCACGCGGCGCACCGGCGGGCTCAGCCGGATCATTGAACGTGGCGTGAAGGGGGTTGAGTTCCTGCTGCGGTTTCTGCTGTTCTCAATCGGGCCGCTGATTTTGGAACTGCTGCTGGTCGCCATCATTCTGATGTGGCTGTTCGATGTCTGGTATCTGGTCGTCGTGGCGGTCACCATCGCGCTATATATCTGGTTCACGTTTGCCGTGACCGAATGGCGCGTGAAGCTGCGGCGCGAGATGAACGATCAGGACACCGAGGCCAATCAACGCGCCATCGACAGCCTGCTGAACTTTGAAACGGTCAAGTATTTCAACGCGGAAATGCGCGAAGCCGACCGCTATGACGTGTCGATGAAAGCCTATGCCAAGGCCGCGCTGAAGACCGCGTATTCTTTGGCGTTTCTGAACTTCGGCCAATCCTTCCTGATCACCTGCGGTTTGATCGGGGTGATGGTCCTGGCGGCGATTGGAGTGCAGCAAGGTAACCTGACCGTGGGCGATTTCGTGATGGTCAACGCCTACATGATCCAGATCACCGTGCCACTGAACTTTCTTGGTACGGTCTACCGTGAAATCCGTCAGTCGCTGGTGGATATGGGGCAGATGTTCGACCTGCTGGAACAACCCGCCGAGGTCAAGGACAAGCCCTGCGCACCGAACCTGAGCGTCAATGGCGGCGAGGTGACGCTTAGGGATGTGCGGTTCGGATATGAGCCGGATCGTGAAATCCTCAAAGGCGTGTCCCTGACCGTCCCGGCGGGCCAGACCGTTGCTATCGTCGGGGCCACCGGGTCAGGAAAGTCGACCATCGGGCGGCTGCTGTTTCGGTTCTACGATGTCACCGGCGGCGCGTTGCAAATCGACGGGCAGGATGTGCGCGATGTCAGCCAGACCAGCTTGCATGCCTCGATCGGGGTTGTGCCGCAGGACACGGTCCTGTTCAACGATACGATCCGGTACAACATTGCCTATGGCCGCGAAGGGGCCAGCCAGGCGGATGTGGAAGCGGCGGCCAAGGCTGCTCAAATTCATGATTTCATCACCAGCCTGCCCGAAGGCTATGACACCAGGGTCGGTGAGCGCGGACTGAAACTTTCGGGTGGTGAGAAACAGCGTGTCGGCATAGCCCGGACGCTGCTGAAGAACCCGCCGATTCTGTTGCTGGACGAGGCGACCTCGGCACTGGATACCGACACCGAACAGGACATCAAGGATGCTCTTGCGCGTGCGGGTGAAGGGCGGACAGTTATCACCATCGCCCATCGCCTCAGCACCATTGCCGAGGCTGACAGGATCGTTGTTCTGGAACGCGGCGAAATCATCGAGCAGGGCACCCATGACGAGTTGCTTGCACGTGAAGGGCGCTATGCCCAGCTTTGGAACCGCCAGCAATCGGATGCACAAGCTGCCTGATCTGTATCCTTCGATATGCTATGATGGAGCATGCAATTGCGGAGGATTTCGAATGCGTAGATTTCTGCAAAGATACTGTATGTCAGCTGTGGTTGCCTTGTTATTGATACCATCGTTGGCTGCCGCCGATCCAATCGTGGGCGTCTGGAAGACCGAGCCGGATCGCAAGGACCTGATCTCTCATATCAAGATCACCGCCTGCGGTGACAAGTTCTGCGGGCAGATTCAATCGGCGTACGATGCTTCAGGCAAAAAAGTGCAGACGCCGAATATCGGTAAACGGCTGTTTTGGGACGTCGCCAGCAAAGGCGGCGGTAAATATGGCGGCGGGGAATTCTGGGTGCCGTTGGTCGATGTCGAGACGGTGCCGCAGATGACGCTGCAGGGGGACAGTCTGACGGTCAAGGGCTGCGAGCATCTGGTCTGTGCACATCAGACATGGTCGCGGTTGAAAGGTTGATGGTCCAAAAAAGTCAGGGCCGGGAAACCCGGCCCTGATCTCGGTCATTCAGCAGCTTTGAGTGGCGGGCCGGACGAATGCTCCGGTTCTTCGGTCGGTTCCGCGTCGGGTGCCGCCGCGCCTTCGTTCCACACGATCTCGGTGGCCTGCATATCCCGGGCGTGTTGGCCGATCGCCATGTCCTGGGCAATCTTGCTGGACTGCCCCGAAGTGGCGCGGGCCAGCGCCTTGCCGATCCAGATCACATACGTCGTGATCCACACCCGCAACGCAAGGAAAGAAGGCGTGACGATCAGTGTCAGGACCGTGGCGGTACCAAGCCCAAACACCACGGCAGTAGCCAGCTGCTTCCACCACAACGCCGTTGGGCTGTTGATGGAATAGCCGCCGCCGATGAAGTCCAGCGACAAGCCGAACATCATAGGTGTCAGGCCTGCCATCGTCGTCAGCGTGGTCAGCAGAACCGGCCGGATACGCGCCTCGGCCGTGCGGACGATCGCCTCGATCTTGGGCATGTAGCGGCTGTATTCCTGATAAGTGTCGATCAGAACGATGTTGTTGTTTACCACGATCCCCGCAAGCGCGACGATACCTGTCCCGGTCATGATGATCGAGAACGGCTGTTGCATCACCATCATCCCGATCAGCACGCCCGTGGTGGATAGCACCACCGCCAGCAGCACCAGAACCGAGTTATAGAACGAGTTGAACTGCGCCAGAAGGATCACGAACATCAGGCCCAACGCGGCCAGAAACGCGCTAGAGAGGAAAGCCTGGCTTTCGGCCTGATCTTCCTGATCACCGGTCCATTCCCAGCTTATCGTGCGCGCGAAAGGATCGGATTGCAGCCATTCGGTCAACACAGCGATCCGCTCGTTTGGGTTGATCAGCGCAAAACGCGCCTCACCGCTGTCGATTGTCGCGCGCAATGCGTCGATGCTGTCGGCACCGGTCAACTGCACAAGCTCAAATACTGTCCCATCGGTATTGGTGATGGTCGTACCGGACGGTGTTTCACCATCGGCGACCGCACGTACTGTTGCCAGACGCTGCTCGTTGCCGTCCGTGCCGGTGGTGACGATCTTGCTCAAACCCGGTTCGACATCCGCTTTGACATCGTAATAGCGCTGCTGATCGACGCGATTGATCTCGGCCAGCTTGGCCACCGGTTTGCGGGTGACGAAGTTCGAAAGCGGCACCAACCCGTCCAAGGTGCGAACCTTAAGCGTATCCAGCGTCGATAGCACTCGGTCGTGATCGGGAAGGCGGACGCGGATTTCAACCTCTTCATCGGTTGAATCCGGGCGCATTTCGCCCAGCAAGATGCCACGGGTGACCAGTTGTACCATGGCACCAACTGTGGCGACATCGGCCCCGAAACGGCCCGCCTTGGCGACGTCCACATCGATTTGCCAGTCGATGCCGGGCAGGGGCAGGGTGTCTTCGATCTTGATCAGGCCAGGGGTCTGTTCGAAGGTCTCACGTGCGGCCAGAGTCGCCGTTGTCAGATCCTCCCAATTGTCCCCTTTGATACGCAAATGAACGGGTTTGGCCGAGGCGGGGCCTTGTTCCAGCGCCAGAATCTCGACAACAAAACCGGGGATTTTCGCAAGCTCTGCATTCAACTCGTCCAGGACGTAATCGCCATCATATTCAGGAGCAACGACGTGCCGATCGAACAAGCCTCCGGCAATGGGTTCCGAGACGTTCGGCCGGTCTTCCCAGGGGATGATTTCAAACTGAACGCGGCCGACTGTATCCGCAGGTGCGCTCGCGCCACCGTTGTTTTGGTTCAGTCCACCTTGACCGGCGAAAGCAAATACATTGATCACGGCCGGATGGGCGCTGATCACCCGTTCGGCTTCAAGAACCATTTGGTCCTTCTCAGCCAGGGACAGGTTGCCGCGCGCGCGGACATAGGCAGTTGCCTGCTCCGGCTCGCTTTCAACAAAGAATTCGACGCCGCGCGTATTCTGCGGGAACAGGATGAAAGTGACCCAGAATACGAGGCCAAAGACCACCGCAATGGAAACCACCGGCATAATGGGATTGCCGACAAGGAACCTGACGACATAGCCGAATGGCGTGTGCTCTTTCGCGTTATGAACATGCTCATCCGGGGCGCGCTGGATCTTGGCCGCGCTCAGCGTGACCGAACCCGCAAAAGCGCCGAACAGGAACATGAGCGCCCCGGCGAGTGCACCGCCGGGCAGCAGATAGCCGGGGTTCAGCATCTGCATCGCGCCAAGGAAAATCATGTAGAGCGACGGAGGCACCAGCAATGCCCGCACCCACCAGGGTGCGCGCGCCCGCAGCCAGTTCGAGCTGCGGTCGAAATTACGGCTCATCCGCCCCGACACACCGCCCATGACCGGCAGATAGATCAAAGCAACGATCAGCGAGGCCGAAAGAACAAAGATCAGCGTGACGGGCAGCATCCCCATGAACTCGCCCGGAATGCCAGGCCAGAACAACATGGGCAGGAAGGCACACAGCGTTGTGGCAGTCGACGACACGATGGGCCAGAACATCCGCTGTGCCGCTTCGACATATGCGTGCATCGGGCCGACACCTTCGTTGATGCGTTTATCGGCGTATTCAACTACCACGATGGCACCGTCGACCAGCATACCCACGGCGAGGATCAGGCCGAACATGACAATGTTCGAAATGCTGACCCCCATCACGGCGAGGAAGGCGAAGCACAGCAAGAACGAGGTGGGAATCGCAAAACCCACCAGCAACGCAGCTCGCGTGCCCAGCGACGCCAGAACCACGATCATCACCAGCGCAATCGCTGTCAGTACCGAGCCTTCCAGCTGACTGACCATCGAGCCCACGATGCGGCTTTGGTCATTCGAGGTGCCGACATCGACCGCGGCCTGCAACTCGGCCGGCCACTTGGTCTGTGCCTCCGAAACGGTGGATTTGACCAACGCCACCGTGTCGATCAGGTTGAAGCCCTTGCGCTTCACCACCTGCAAAGCGACGGTGGGCTCGCCGTTAAAGCGCGCGGTGCCTTCGCGGTCCTCGAACGTATAGTTGATCTCGGCCAGTTCACCCAAGGTGACCACACGGTCACCATTTACCTTGACCGGCAGGCCATAGACATCCTGCGCGGTCTTGAACGACGAAGGAATTTTGACCGAGAACGTGCCCTGTTCTGTCTCGACCTCACCCGCCGCGATCAACTGGTTGTTGTTCTGCACTACATTGATCAGTTCGGCAGCAGTGACGTTATAAGCCTCCAGCCGCAAGGGATCGATCACAACCTCGAGCATCTCGTCCCGGTTGCCGGCGATGCCCGCCTCAAGTACCGCATCCAGTGCTTCCAGTTCGTCCTGCAGATCCTTGGCCACGCGCGCCATGGTGCGCTCTGGCACCGGACCGGTGAGGTTGACAATAACAATAGGGAACTCAGAGAAGTTAATCTCGTTCAGCGTATACTGTTCAGCACCGTCCGGAAAATCGGCTTGGGCGCTGTTCATGGCATCGCGCACATCCGCAGTGATGGCGGTCTTGTCCCAGCCGAAATCGAACTCCAGCGCGATACCGGCATAGCCCTCGGCGGCGGTGGCAGTCATTTCCTTGAGACCGTCCAGATCCGCCAGTTCGGTTTCCATCGGCTTGATCAGCAGGTTTTCGGAATCCTCAGCCGAGATGCCGGGAAATGAGACCGAGACAAACAGTGCCGGAATCTCGATATCCGGCTCACCCTCTTTTGGCAGACCGACATAAGCGAACCCGCCGATAACCAGCGAGATCGCGATGAAGGCCAGAACCATTCTGGCCCGGCCGGCGGCCCAACTGACGATACCCGTCATTGCGATGCTTCCCTATAGGTTGGCGCGACAGTCACACCACGCGTGACGAATTCTTGCCCGATCACGATGATGTCCGAGGTTTCCGGCAATCCGCCAACCCAGACGCCATCTGCGGTGTCGCGCAGCAGCTGGATTGGCACGAAGTCAACCACGTTGTCGGCGACAACTGTGCGCACGCCAAGCTGACCCTCATTGTTCAGGGTCAGTGCGGATTGCGGCAGCAGATGCGCCTTGACGCCCTCGGCCGCGATCTGGATATTCGCCGTCTGCCCATCACGGATCAGCAATTCGGGGTTGGGAACGGTGATTTCAACCTCAAAGGTGCGCGTTGTTTCATCGGCCGAGCGGCTGAGGAAGGTGACGCGTCCTTCAACCTGCAGGCCAGTGACCAGTTGCGCCGACGCCATCGAGCCGACGACGATGCGGTTCACTTCGGTTTCAGGCACAAAGCCCACCAGCTTGATCGGATCAAGTTGGATTACCGTCGCACAGAGCGATCCGGGCTGCATGAGGCTGCCCAGCTCGGCAGTGTCGCTTTCCAGCAGACCTTTGAACGGCGCTTCAATCGTCAGGCGTTCCATCTCGCGTTGTGCCGCGGCAACGGCAGCAGTGGCGGCCTCGATCCCGGCTTGCGTGGCCTCCAGACCGGCTTCGGCGGATTTGACCCCGGCCTTGGCCGTGCTCATCTCAGCTTCGCTCGAGATTCGCCGGGTTTCCGAGCCGAACCCGGTTTCCGACAGTTTGCGTGCGGCTTTCAGGTTAATTTCAGCCTCGGCCACGCGGGCGTGGGCCTCCTGAAGGCGGGCCTCGGCCTCAGGTACACGGCTTACGGCCTCAAGCTTGCTGGCCTTAGCTTCGGCCAGGCTTGCGGGGCGGGTGCCGGGGTCAAGCTCGCAGAGCAGATCGCCAGCCTCGACAAAAGCACCTTTACGCTTGGGTTCGGACACCACCGTCGAGGTGGTCTCGGCCAGCACTTCAACCTGACGGTTTGCCTTTGTCTGGCCGCGTAGCTGCACTGCACTGCCGATTTCGCGCGCGGTCGAGCGCAGGACAACAACCCCGATCGCATCCGCTGATTGCGCCAGGGTGGCTTCCGTGACGTCAGACTCAGCGCTTGCCTGATCGTCGCCGCGGCCAGCAAAGGCAAACAGCGCATCACGTTCGAAAACGAGGAAATACAGAGCGATAACGACCAATACGGCGTTGATGATTGAAATCAAACGCATGCGATGTCTTCTCCAAAATAAATCGCCCACCCGGTTGCGGCGTGTATGCCTTGAAATGGGGTCGGGTTCATGGCTTTTCCATACTGAACTGAATAGTTCGCTTTATTATTTTACGCAAGACCCGGGGGCATCGGTGCAAATGTGTGAATTCGAGCACTTGGCTTGGCCCCAACGCCGGGGTATGACATGGCGCTAGAAAACCGGACACACGAGCCTGGGGGCAGGGATGAGCGACGCCGACAGTTTTATTGATGAGGTCACCGAAGAGGTGCGCCGCGATCGCATGTACCTGCTATTGCGGCGTTGGGGCTGGGTCGGTGTCGTCGCCGTGGTTGCCATAGTCGGTGGGGCTGCGTTCAACGAATACCGCAAGGCGCGGGATGCCAGCCAGGCCGAGGCGCTGGGAGATGCGATTCTGTCGGCATTGGCAGAAAACGGATCGGACGAGCGGGCAACGAGCCTGCAAGCGGTTGAGGCACAATCTGCCGGAGGAGACGCGGTTCTGAACATGCTGCTGTCGGCTGCGCAGGTTGAATCCGGGTCCGAACAAGAGGCCGTCAATAGCCTGAACGCCATCGCCACACAGGGTGATCTGCCCGAGATCTACCGCGCAATCGCCAGTTTCAAGGCGTTGCTGCTGCAAACTGAAACCCTGCCGGTTGCCGACCGCCGTCAGCAGTTTGAGGCGCTTGCTGTGCCGGGTGCTCCGCTGCGTTTGCTGGCCGAGGAACAGTTGGCCCTGATTGATGTGGCCGAAGGCAACACACAGGCCGCGCTGGACCGGTTGCAGGCCTTGCGTCAGGACGCAGAAGCGAGCGTTGATATACAACAGCGCGCGACGCAGCTGATTATAGCGCTAGGGGGCGAACCCGCCCCCGTCGCAGCACAACAAGGCTGACCCGGCGGCCAACGGAACATACAGGCGAGTTCGTAAGATTATGGTAGCACGTTATTTCTCACGCTTTGGTTTGCCCGTCGCGGCAATCGCCCTGGTCACTCTGAGCGCCTGTCGCGAGCCCGAGGTCATCTTGCCCGGCGAACGTGAAGATATCCGCGCTGCCATCGACAATGAAACCGTCGAAACCCGCGGTGCAAAACCGATCAGCCTTCCAGGCCAGAGCCGGAATGCAAGCTGGGCGCAAAGCCCCGGCACGACCGCGTTTCGCACCACCAATGCCGCACTCGGCGCAACTCCTCAACGTATCTGGTCGGCGAAAATCGGCAGCGGTGACGGTCGCAAACAGCGGATAACTGCGGATCCCGTTGTCGCGGGCGGGTTGATCTATACGCTCGATTCCGGTGCGAATGTCTCGGCTGTGACGCCGCAGGGGCAGGTGGCGTGGACCACCAACCTGATCCCGGCCAGCGAGAAAGAGGCTGACGCAACCGGTGGCGGGCTCGCCTATGCAGAGGGGGTGCTTTATGTCTCTTCCGGCTTTGGCCGCCTTACGGCGCTGGACGCTAAGACCGGTGCACAGAAATGGCAAAAACGCCTGAACGCGACCGGAAGTGGCGCGCCTTTGGTGAGTGGGGGAATCCTCTATCTGGTTGCGGGTGATGAGACCGGCTGGGCCGTGAACACAAAAGATGGCCGCATTATCTGGCAGATCGAAGGAACGCCCAGCGTTGGCAATGTGCTGGGTGCCCCTGCACCGGTGATCGCATCGGAGTTTTCGGTGTTTGCATTTGGCTCCGGCGACATTGCGGCGACCTTCCGTCGTGGTGGCATCCTGCGCTGGAACGCCTCGGTCGCGGGTGGTCGTCGTGGTCGTGCTGCCGCTCAGATCGTCGACGTGACCGCCGGTCCGATGGTGTCGGGCAATTCGATCCTGATCGGCAACCACTCCGGCCGCACGGTCTCGTTCGACGTCGATTCCGGCGAGCGAAACTGGACCGCGCCGGAAGGAGCCGTTGATACGGTGTGGCCGGTTGGAAACAGCGTCTTTCTGATCAGCGACCGCAGCCAACTGGTGCGTTTGGATGCAGCAGATGGCGCGATTGTCTGGGCCATCGACCTGCCGGGCTTTGTGAAAGACAAGCCGGGCCGCCGCGGTCCAATCTTTGCCCATTATGGTCCGATCATGGCCGGTGGGTGGCTGGTCGTGGCGTCGAATGACGGGTTCCTGCGCTTCTTCAACCCTGTCGACGGTGCACTGGTGCATCAGGTCGAGGTCCCCGGCGGTGCGACCACCGCACCGGTGGTGGCGGGGCAGACGCTCTATGTTGTGTCGACCAAAGGTGAACTGCACGCTTTCCGTTGACGACAAGATGCGTTAAAGGGCGCATCTTGAGTCTTGAAAGTTGAGTATCATGTCACTGACCCTCGCCATCGTGGGGCGCCCGAATGTGGGCAAATCCACCCTGTTCAATCGCCTCGTGGGCAAACGTCTGGCTCTGGTCGACGACCAGCCCGGTGTAACGCGTGACCTGCGCGAAGGCGAGGGACGACTGGGTGATCTGCGCTTCACCGTGATCGACACGGCGGGTCTTGAGGACGCGACCGATGACAGCCTGCAGGGCCGTATGCGCCGCCTGACTGAACGCGCTGTGGATATGGCCGATGTCTGCCTGTTCATGATCGACGCCCGTGTAGGCCTGACACCCACCGATGAGATGTTTGCCGAGATATTGCGCAAGCGTTCCAAGCACGTGATCCTTGCAGCCAATAAGGCTGAGGGGAACGCAGCGGACGCAGGTGTGCTGGAGGCCTACAACCTCGGGCTGGGTGAACCTGTCCGCCTGTCGGGCGAGCATGGCGAGGGCATGACCGACCTTTATGCACAGCTGATGCCACTTGCTGATGCCGCTGCGGAGAAGGCCGAGGATGACGCTCCTGAAACTGATATCGAGCTGGATGAGGATGGCGAGGGCGAAGCCCCTTTGATCACGGCTGACAAACCTTTGCAGGTGGCGGTGGTCGGCCGCCCGAATGCCGGAAAATCTACTCTGATCAACAAGATCATGGGCGAAGATCGCTTGCTAACCGGACCCGAGGCTGGGATCACCCGTGACGCCATCAGTTTGCGCGTCGACTGGGCTGGGCCGGATGGCGACAGCACTCCGATGCGTATTTTCGACACGGCGGGAATGCGCAAGAAGGCTAAGGTGCAGGAGAAGCTCGAAAAGCTCTCGGTCTCGGATGGCTTGCGCGCGGTAAAGTTTGCCGAGGTGGTCGTCGTCCTGCTCGACGCGGCGATTCCCTTTGAACAGCAAGATCTGCGCATCGCCGATCTGGCCGAGCGTGAAGGCCGTGCCGTGGTGGTTGCTGTCAACAAATGGGATGTCGAGGACAACAAGCAGGAAAAACTGCGCGACTTGAAAGAGTCCTTCGAACGCCTCTTGCCGCAACTGCGCGGTGCGCCTCTGATCACGGTTTCGGCCAAAACGGGCCGCGGGCTAGAGCGTTTACGCGCTGCGATACTGCGTGCGCATGACGTCTGGAACCGGCGCGTTCCGACTGCTGCGCTCAATCGCTGGCTGACGGCCATGCTGGAGCAGCACCCACCACCAGCCCCACAGGGCCGCCGGATCAAGCTGCGCTATATGACGCAGGCCAAGACCCGCCCGCCAGGGTTTGTGGTCATGTGCTCGCATCCCGACAAGATGCCTGACAGCTATTCGCGTTATCTGGTCAACGGCTTGCGCGAGGATTTCGACATGCCCGGGACGCCGATCCGCCTGACCCTGCGCGGGCAGGGCGACAAGAACCCCTACAAGGGACGGCGTAAGAAAAACGCCGGCGCCTTGGCCAAGCATCTCAAGGGCCGCGCGTAACTGCGCCAATTTTAAGCGTTTTCATTCAGGGGGCGTGACAGCCCCTTTTGATCGCGTTAGCATTCAAACGCGTGCATTTGTTAGTGCGCGCGGCTTGTTTGCGGGATCTCCGCGCATAAATTTGAAACTGCTATTTACCGGACCACCCTGGGGAGCGGGCGTGATGGATTTGAGGGAATATACGAGACAATACGCGGTACAGGATAACCGGCTTGCCGCGCTCAGTTATTTTGGAACGTTTGCGGTGTATTTTGCATCGCTGACACTGGCGATCACCTATGTCGATCGCTGGTATATTATGGTTCCGGCAGGGATCGTTTTTGCGTTTTCCGCCGTGCGGCTTTACGTGCTACAACATGATTGCGGGCACCACTCACTGTTCGAGACACGCCTGCAGAATGAGTGGGCAGGCCACGGGCTGTCGCCTTTCACCTTTGCCCCGTTCGAGGTGATGAAGCAGAACCACAATCTGCATCATGCCGGTATCGGTAACCTCGAGCATCGCGAGACAGGTGAAATCCACACCATGACGCTGCGCGAATGGAACGAGGCCGACTGGAAAAAGCGTTTGTTCTACCGGCTTTACCGGAACCCGTTCATTTTGGTACCTGTAGGGGCGCTGTTCACCTATTTTATCCGCTATCGCTGGCCCAAAAACACGGTTCGGTTCGGTGTGATGGGCGTTTTGCTGCACAATCTTTCAATCGTTGTGTTTTTGGGGCTGCTCTACCTGATTGCGGGCAGTACGGGCATTCTGGTCTGGCTGGTGTTTTCCCTGCTGGGCGGGATGCTCGGCGTGTTTTTGGTGTATCTTCAACATAATTTCGAAGATACCTATTGGGATCGCCGCCCGGATCTGGATCCTAAGCTGGCCGCTTTGGAAGGATCTTCTGCACTAGATTTCGGATGGTGGTTCGACAATGCGGTGGCCTGCATCACGTTGCACGATATTCACCATTTCAACGCCCGCATACCGTCTTACCGGCTGCGTGCTTGCCACTATAACCTGCCGCCAGAATACACGCCGCGACGGATCAAGTTTCCCGAGGCCGTGGCAGCACTGAACCTGAAACTCTGGGATGAAGATGCCAAAAGGCTTGTTCCATTTCCCAGCCGAACCGCAGGCCATCGCCTGGCCGAAAGCGGGTAACCCCCTCATCTGGTACTTGAACCAGTGCGCTCTCTGGAACGTATATGCTGTGCATGTACAATCTCAGCGAGATAACGAAAGGATAGGAAATGACTGCAGTTAGCGATGTGCGTGGTGTCGGGCCCGCGCTGGCACAGGCACTGAGTGCAAAGGGTTATAAAACAGCCGAGGCGATCGCCAAGGCCAATCCGGAAGATCTGTCCGGTGTCCCGCGCATCGGTTCCGCCCGCGCAGCTCAGCTGATTGCGGCAGCGAATGAAGTGATCGGAGCCAAGCCCAAGCCCAAGCCGCCCGCACGGCGCGCCGCAACCCGCAAGCCTGCGGAACGGAAATCGGTCGTGCAGCGCGCAACGGCCAAAAGCAATGCGGCTGCGAACAAGGCCGAGGCCGAGCGTAGGGCAGCAGAGGAGCGCGCGGCGGCAGAACAGGCTGCTGCCGAGGCCAAGGCAAAGAAAAAGGCGAAGGCCAAGGCCAAGGCTGAAAAAGCGGCCAAGAAGAAATCCGAAATGGAGGCTGTATTTTCCAAAGCCAAGGAAAAGGTCAAGGAAAAGTCCAAAAAGGGTAAGAAAAACAAGAAACCCAAAAAGGACGAGAAGAAGAAGTCTGACAAGAAGTCCGGTAAGAAGAAATCCGGCAAGAAGAAGGATAAGAAAAAGGCGAAGAAGTGAAACCTCTCCGCCTTGTCTGATCAGGATCCGGCGCCCGTTTGCGCCGGTTTCTTTATGCCAGCGAGCCGTCTGTCTGCAGGGTTAGCTTGCCGCCCAAATAGGGGGCCAGCACCTCGGGCAGGGTGACTGTCCCGTCCGCGTTCTGACCGTTTTCCAACACCGCGATCAGGCAACGCCCGACCGCCAGGCCCGAGCCATTCAGCGTGTGGACATATTCCGGTTTGCCGCCACCTTCGGGTCGGAATCGCGCGTTCATGCGGCGGGCCTGAAAATCGCCGCAGGTCGAGACTGAGCTGATCTCGCGATAGGTGTCCTGTCCGGGCAGCCAAGCCTCGATGTCAAAGGTGCGGCGCGCACCAAAGCCCATGTCGCCGGTGCATAAGATCACGGTGCGGTAAGGGACGCCCAGTTTTTCAAGAATCCCTTCGGCACAGCGCAACATGCGCTTTTGTTCGTCATCCGATTTGTCGGGATGGGTGATCGAGACCATCTCGACCTTTTCGAACTGGTGCTGACGCAGCATCCCGCGCGTATCCTTGCCCG
Source organism: Alphaproteobacteria bacterium (assembly GCA_030426685.1). Taxonomy (GTDB): domain Bacteria; phylum Pseudomonadota; class Alphaproteobacteria; order Rhodobacterales; family Rhodobacteraceae; genus Ruegeria. The sequence continues at coordinate 56,319 of JAUHYC010000002.1, read as the reverse complement.
CGCTGCCGGCCTCAGACCGGAAGCACAGCGAATGTGCTGTATAGCGGCGGGGCAGGTAGCTTTCCTCGATCATCGTGTCGTTGACGATATTGGTCAGCGAGACCTCGGAGGTCGGGATAAGCCACCAGCCTTCGCGGGTCTGATAGCTGTCCTCGCCGAATTTCGGTAACTGGCCGGTGCCCTGCATCATCTCGGACAGCACCAGAACCGGGCCGTTCACCTCGGTCAGGCCGTTTTCGTTGATATGCGTGTCCAGCATGAACTGCGCCAGTGCACGATGAATGCGGGCGACACCGCCAGACAACAGCACGAAGCGCGAACCAGAGAGTTTCGCGGCGGTCTCGAAATCCATGCCGTTCTGTACGGCTTCGATCTCAAAATGCTCCTTGGGTGCAAAATCCAGCTCGCGCGGCGTTCCCCAGCGCGAGACCTCGACATTGTCATTCTCGTTGGCACCCTCTGGCACATCTTCAGCGGGCAGGTTGGCAATACCGATCAGTTGATCGGTCAGCAACGCGTCCAGGTCCTTGGCTTCGGTCTGCATCCGGGCGATTTCGGCCTTTTTTTCGGCCACCAAAGCGCGCAGTCGCTGGAACTCGTCCTCATCCCCGCGTGCTTTGGCGGCGCCAACTTCCTTCGAAGCCTTGTTCTGTTCGGCCTGCGCCGTTTCAGCGGCCAGAATCTTGGCGCGGCGGCTTTCATCCAGCCTCAGCAGGTCTGACGACACCGGCGCGTCCCCACGGCGCGCGAGGGCGGCGTCGAAGGCGGCTGGGTTTTCGCGAATGGCGCGGATGTCGTGCATGTCTCAGATCCTTAAATGCGTGAATCACTGAAACCGCTTATGCACCATATGAAAGGCAGGGTGTAGCACCGGTTACGACTTATCCGCGTCCCCGTGTGTTTCATGCGCCAGATGGCCATTCCCCTCCTCCGCAGGGATTTTCGGCTTAGGTGGGTCTGCCATGTAGGAAGGCGTCATAATCTGCACATCATTTTCATGAACACCGCAACGCCGTTGCGATGCAGCCAATTAGTGACCATGATGAACAACGCGAAACCAATGGTCCATGCCGCGGCTTCAATCGCACCCGACACGCCGACCTGTTCGGGCCTGTTTGTGCGATAACTTTCGATGGATTGCTTGGTCGCGTCACCGTGCAACACTCTAAGAACGTTCAGGTCCATCTGGTCCAGATCGGGATCCACATCGGTGACAACCGACACCCGAGTGCCGTCGGCGAATATTCGAATGCCGATTTCCGAATCCTCGAGGGTTATGGAAACCTGCTCCGCAATGGACGCTTCTACGATTTCGATGATCTTGTTCTGCACTGGCACGACCCGCTCGGTGGCGGGCAAGGCGCTTGAGCCACGCAGATGGTGCAGCGTATCACCGTCCACGTTGATGGGTGCCCTGAAAGTGCCCGATTGCGTCTCTTCAGTGGTGGGAGTACCCGAGGGGGTGTTCTGCGCCCAGGCGGATGCTGCAAGTAAGATCATCAAGACAGTCGCTGCAAACAGACAGGAAAACCGGCCAAGGGTTTGGATTAATTGAAATATTGGGCCTCCTTCCGGGTGATCAAATTCAACTGAGACCACCTGCCTAGAACATATCTGCAACGCCTCGGGGCAAACCTGCGGGTCTGTTCTCTCGATCTAGGACGCCTTCGCTTGCAAACGCCGGTTTCAAAGCATAGGTTCCGGCCAAATTTGCGGAGAGCCCTCCGCATCACCAAAACAAAGGAATATCCCATGGAAGGTGGCGCAATCGCCCAGTTTCTCCCGCTGATCCTGATCTTCGCGATCATGTATTTCCTGCTGATCCGTCCGCAGCAGAAGAAGGTAAAGGAACATCAGGCCATGGTCGAAGCCGTGCGCCGCGGCGATCAGGTTGTCACTCAGGGTGGGCTGATCGGCAAAGTGTCCAAGGTCAAGGAAGGCGACAACGAAATCGAGGTCGAGATCGCCGAGGGCGTCAAGGTTCGTGTGGTCAAGACGACCATCGCACAGGTTTTGAACAAGACCGAACCTGCGAAATAAGTTCGCGCGACAATTCCTTGAAAAGGCAGGGTAATGCTGCAAATTGATACCTGGAAGCGGGTTCTGATCTGGTCGGTCTGCGTGATCGGCCTGCTCATGGCTCTGCCGAATGCGTTTTATACGCGTGTCGAGCAATCGAACGATGCCAAAGCCGCAATTGAGCTTGGCATCGACACCCCTGAAATGCAGACCGAGGCCGGGCAGTGGCCGAACTGGCTGCCATCCTCGCTGGTTAATCTGGGCCTTGATCTTCGCGGCGGTGCGCATCTGCTGGCCGAGGTTCAGGTGGGCGATGTCTACGAATCCCGGATGGAGGCGATGTGGCCTGAGATCCGCGATGCCCTGCGCGATGAACGTGCGACGGTCGGGACGATCCGTAAGCAACCATCGGCCCCGGATGAGATTCGCGTAAAGATCAGCCAGCCCGAAGGCATGACCCGAGCACTCGAAGTGGTGCGCGGTCTGGCCCGTCAGGTGCAGACTTTGACCGGCGTAGGCGCAACAGATATCGAAGCGCGTGCAGATGGCGATACGATCGTTGTGCAGCTTTCAGAGGCCGAGAAACTGGCCTCAGATGACCGCACCGTGCGCCAGTCGCTTGAAATCATTCGCCGCCGGATTGACGAGGTGGGCACGCGTGAGCCGACCATCCAACGTCAGGGAGCAGATCGTATTCTGATCCAGGTGCCAGGGATCGGCAGCGCCGGTGAATTGAAAGAGATCATCGGCACAACCGCGCAGTTGACCTTCAACCCTGTTGTAGGACGCGGATCAGATCCGGACGCAATTCCGGGCGTCGGTGAAAAGGTCGTGCCGTCGCTGGATGAAAGTGGCATATACTACACGCTGGAGGCTGCCCCCGTCGTGACCGGCGAAGAGCTGGTCGACGCGCAGCCGGCCTTCGATCAGAACGGACGCCCGGCGGTGAACTTCCGCTTCAACACTTCAGGTGCCCGTAAATTCGGCGACTACACACTGGAAAACATCGGCGCGCCTTTTGCAATCGTACTCGATGACGAGGTCATCTCGGCCCCAGTGATCCAAAGCCATATCCCGGGTGGTTCCGGCATCATCACCGGCAATTTCACGGTTGAAGAAAGCACCAATCTGGCCGTTCTGCTGCGCGCAGGTGCGCTGCCTGCCGGGCTGGAATTCCTCGAAGAGCGTACAATCGGCCCGGAACTGGGACAGGACAGTATCGACGCAGGTAAGGTCGCGACCATCGTGGCCTTTGTTGCGGTGCTGGTGTTCATGGCACTCAGCTATGGCCTGTTCGGCATCTTCGCCAATATCGCTCTGATCCTGAATGTCGGTCTGCTGTTTGGCCTGCTGTCGCTGATCGGGGCCACGCTGACCCTGCCGGGGATCGCGGGCATCGTACTGACGGTCGGTATGGCGGTGGACGCCAACGTGCTGATCTTTGAGCGTATCCGCGAGGAACTGAAATCCGCCAAAGGCCCGGCGCGCGCGATTGAGTTGGGTTACGAAAAAGCGCTGTCGGCAATTGTTGACGCCAACGTGACGACTTTCATCACCGCGACGATTCTGTTCGCCATGGGCAGCGGTCCGGTGCGCGGTTTCGCGATTACGCTGGGTCTGGGCATTCTGACCTCGGCCTTCACCGCGATCTTCGTCACACGTCTGATGGTGGTGATGTGGTTCGAACGTCGCCGCCCGAAAATGATCGAGGTTTGACATGAGACTGAAACTCGTACCGCAAAACACCTCGTTCGATTTCTTCAGCCGCTGGAAGATCTGGCTGGGCATCTCGGGTCTGATGATGGTGATCGCTTTCACCTCATTCCTGCTGCAGGGCCTGAACTTCGGCATTGATTTTCGGGGTGGCACAACGATCCGGACCCAAAGCGCGCAGGTGATTGATATCGGTTCTTACCGAGACGCGATAGCACCGCTTGAACTGGGCGATGTGACGATCACGGAAATCTTCGATCCAACCTTCGGTGACGACGAAAATGTCGCAATGATCCGCATTCAAGCGCAGGCTGATGCCGAGGCCGTCTCGGCGGCGACCGTTGCAGCGGTAGAAGGGGCTTTGCAGGGGGCTGTTCCCGACATTCAATTCGTCTCGGTCGAATCCGTCGGCCCCAAGGTTTCAGGCGAGTTGATTCAAACCGCTGTTATCGCGGTAGCCTTGGCCATTGGCGCAGTACTGGTCTATATCTGGCTTCGGTTCGAATGGCAGTTCGCACTCGGGGCGGTGGCCGCATTGGTGCATGACGTGATCCTGACTATCGGTATCTTCTCGGAGCTGCAGATCCGCTTCGATCTGGCCATTATCGCTGCACTGCTGACCATCGTGGGGTATTCGCTGAACGATACCGTGGTTGTGTTCGACCGTGTGCGTGAGAACCTCAGGAAGTACAAGAAAAAGGACCTCAAAGAGGTCCTGAACATCTCGATTAACGAAACCCTCAGCCGGACGGTGATGACCTCGGTCACCACACTGCTGGCGCTGATCTCGCTTTACGTTCTGGGCGGCGACGTGATCCGGGGTTTTGTCTTCGCGATGATCTGGGGTGTGATCGTGGGGACCTATTCCTCGGTCTTTGTGGCTTCGACCATCCTGCTTTGGCTGGGGGTCAAGCGCGACTGGTCCAAACCGTCGAACACGGCAGGCAATCAGTTCGCCAATATCGATGCCTGATTTGTTCGGCCAGTCCCCCACGGGGCTGGCCGTTATCGTTTTCGCCGCCCTGATCGGTGGAATCGTTCGTGGTTTTTCCGGCTTTGGAACGGCGTTGATCTTCTTACCCACCGCCAGCTCTTATCTGGGGCCAATTGGCGCCATCATCGCGCTGACGATCTTGGACATTTTCGGCCCGCTGCCCAACCTGCGGCGGGCGTGGGAGGCGGTGAACAAGGGTGACCTCATGCGCCTGCTGCTGGGATGTGCGCTCATCCTGCCGGTAGGGCTGTGGCTGTTGACCCGGACCGAACCCGACGTGTTTCGCTATGTTGTCAGCCTTATTTCCCTGTCGATGCTGGCGACCCTGATTCTGGGTCTGCGTTACAATGGACAAATTGGGCAGGGCCTCGTGACGGCAATAGGCGGTGCGGCGGGTTTCCTTGGGGGTGTGGCCGGAATACCAGGGCCCGCGGTGATTCTGTTTTATATGTCACGGCCCCTGCCGGTTGCCGTGATACGCGCTACGATCTTGCTGTTTCTGTTTGCTTTCGACCTTCTGATCCTCGGCTATCTGACGGGCATGGGCCGGGTCACTTTGTCAGGCGTGGGCCTTGGGTTGATGCTTGCCATTCCAAACATGGCCGGCAATTGGTTTGGGGGCTGGATGTTCCGACCCGAATACGAAGCCTATTATCGTGCGGCGGCTTACTGCGTCATCGCCATTGCAGCCTTGTCGGGCCTGCCGCTTTGGGGATAGAACCCCACCATGCGCCTAAATGAGATCACCTATTCCAACGCAGCCCCGGTCGACGGGTACGGCCCCGGCTTTTTCCGGATCGGAGGAGAGCTCCATCAGGGGGCAGTTGTGACCGGCCCGACCGGAACAAAACCTTGGGATGGGTATGAGGACAGTGCGCCGTTGCTCGGCCTGACCGGGCATATCGACGTCCTGTTTTTCGGAACCGGCAAGGACCTCGTTCATATTCCGGCCCAGCTGCGGTCCAGCTTGGAAGAGGCTGGTATCGGTGTCGAGATCATGAACTCTCCCGCCGCCTGCCGCACCTACAACGTTCTTCTCTCCGAGGGACGCCGTATCGCGCTGGCATTGATCCCTGTCTGAGGATCCAATCTTCATCTGGCCAGAAATACTCCGGGGAGCGTGAGGGGCTGGCCCCTCACTCCGCCGTTGCCACACGGACAACCCCTAAACACTCTGCGGCAATTCCGACCTTTTGCACGCACCCACAATCCGTTAAGCGGGCTGCATGACACTGACGGTAACCGATCTGGCCATCGCCCGCGGCGGCGTTCCCGTGCTCGAAGGGCTGAGCTTTGCGCTAGAGGCCGGGCGGGCGCTGATCCTGCGTGGCCCCAATGGGATTGGCAAAACCACGTTGCTGCGCACTCTGGCCGGGCTGCAACCGCCGCTGACCGGGCAGATCGAAGGGGCAGACGACCAGATCGCCTACGCATCGCATTCCGACGGGTTGAAGCCGACGCTGAGTGTGGTCGAAAACCTTAGCTTCTGGGCCTCGGTGTTTGGTACTCATGACATACAACCGGCTCTTGATGCCTTTGCGCTGAATGATCTTGCCGACCGTCACGCGGGCAACCTGTCTGCCGGGCAAAAACGCCGCCTCGGACTCGCGAGGATGCTTGTTACGGGTCGCCCGATCTGGATGCTGGATGAACCCACCGTTTCGCTTGACCGGAACGCAGTACAGATGTTTGCCGACGCGGTGCGGGCGCATCTGGGGCAGGGCGGATCAGCCCTGATCGCCACTCATATCGATCTGGGCCTTGACGGAGAGGTGCTGGATGTCGGCCCCAACAAGGCGCAGCCCAAACCGATCGACGATTTCGACGGAGGTTTCCTGTGATCGCCCTCTTACTGCGCGACTTGAAACTGGCCTTCCGCGCCGGGGGCGGCTTTGGTCTGGGTCTGGCCTTTTTCCTAATCGTCACCGTTCTGGTGCCATTCTCTGTGGGTCCGCAATCCTCGCTTCTGTCGACCATCGCTCCGGGCATCTTGTGGCTGGGCGCGCTGCTTGCCTGCCTGCTGTCGCTCGACCGCCTGCTGGCGCTGGATTGGGAGGATGGATCGCTTGACCTGCTCGCCACCGCACCTCTACCGCTTGAGGCGGTGGTGACGATCAAGGCGTTGGCCCATTGGCTGACCACCGGCCTGCCGTTGGTTCTGGCCGCACCGTTTCTGGGCGTGTTGCTGAATCTGCCTGTACCCGGCTTTTCCTGGCTCGTTATCTCACTGCTGATCGGCACCCCTGCGATGAGCGTCATCGGCACCTTTGGTGCGGCCCTGACAGTCGGGCTGAAGCGTGGCGGCCTGCTTCTATCGCTTTTGGTACTGCCACTCTACGTTCCGACACTGATTTTCGGGGCCGAGGTCGCCCGGCGTGGTGCCACGGAGATGGAGACTCAAACTCCGCTGCTGATGCTGGCGGGGATCACTGCCGCAACGGTCGCGCTGCTGCCCTTTGCCAGCGCTGCGGTATTGCGTATCAATCTTAGGTGACGGGGAACAAAGATTGACCGAGGTCAATTGAGAACCGCGCCGACTCGGACTAGATAGGGCCCATGTCAATCGCAGCCAAAGCCAACGCCCTCTGGGAATACGCCAATCCGCGCAAATTCCTCGCCACCAGCGAACGGGTCCTGCCGTTCTTCTGGATCACCTCGGCCATCTGTCTGGTCGTGGGACTGGTCTGGGGGTTCTTCTTCACGCCGGATGATTACAAGCAGGGCTCGACCGTCAAGATCATTTACCTGCACGTTCCCGCCGCGCTGATGGCGATCAATTGCTGGCTGATGATGCTGGCGACCTCGCTGGTCTGGCTGGTGCGCCGCCATCATGTCAGTGCGCTGGCGGCGCGTGCCGCAGCCCCGATCGGCATCGTGATGACCCTGATCGCATTGGCCACCGGCGCGATCTGGGGTCAACCCATGTGGGGGACCTGGTGGGCCTGGGATCCGCGCCTGACATCATTCCTGATCCTGTTCCTGTTCTATCTGGGCTATGTCGCGTTGTGGGAAGCCATCGAGGATCCGGATACCGCCGCCGATCTGACTTCGGTCCTGTGTATGGTGGGCTCGGTCTTTGCGCTGCTCAGCCGCTATGCGGTAAACTTCTGGAATCAGGGCCTGCATCAGGGCGCATCGGTTATGCGGGCCGCCGCAGTGACTGGGGCTGATACTGAGGAAAAGGTCAGCAACATCTATTTCTATCCGCTGCTTTTGTGCATCATTGGCTTTGTTTTGCTGTTCATCGCACTGGTGTTCTATCGCACGGGCACAGAGATTCGCGCACGCCGGATCAAGGCGCTGCTGGCGCGGGAAAGGGTAAGCGGATGATCCCTGATCTGGGTAAATATTCGGACACCGTTTTGTCGGCCTATGCGGCCTCAATTCTGCTGCTGGTCGCGCTGGTTGTGTTCAGCGTGATCCGGGGCCGCAAAGTGCGGGCCGAGATGGAGAAGGTCGAACAAAGGATGTCGCGCCATGGCTAAAATCTCGCCCTTGATGATCGCGCCACCGCTGATTTTTGGCGCATTTGCCGTGCTCGCTGGCATCGGTATGTTTCGTGACGATCCCAACGCCTTGCCATCTGCGCGCGAAGGTCAGCCCGCACCACCCGTTGTTCTGACAGAGTTTGCGGGCAAACCGGGCTTTGACGATGCCACCCTGCGCGATGGTGAGGTCAAGCTGGTCAACTATTGGGCCAGCTGGTGCGCGCCTTGCCGGGTCGAGCACCCCAACCTTCAGGCGCTGTCTGATGAAGGCATCCCGGTTTACGGCATCAACTACAAAGACAGGCTCGACAATGCTGAGGCATTCCTGACCGAACTGGGCGACCCCTACATGGGAATCGGCCGGGACGAACAGGGCCGCATGGGGCTGGACTGGGGCGTCTACGGCGTGCCCGAGACTTATGTGATCGACGGAGAAGGCACGATCCTCCTGCGATTTGCGGGGCCGATCACGCAGCGGGTCATCGAAAGCACAATTCGCCCTGCGCTGGAAGAAGCGGCAGGTAACTAGAGCCGATATCCACCGGTAACCGTCAGAACCTCACCGGTGATAAAGTCTGCGGCGTCAGACGACAGGAACCTGACAGCTTTGGCGATATCCTCGGGCTTTCCTGCCCGGCCCAGCGCAGTGTCCCTGACGAATAATTCGGTCAACTCCTCCGAGCGGGGTGCTTCGGGGATGTTGATCGCGCCGGGTGCTACGGCGTTGACGCGTATACCTTGTGGCCCCAACTCCTTCGCCATGGCGCGGGTCCACAGGTTCAAGGCTGCCTTGCTGGCCCCGTAGGTCACCGCGTCTTGGGGCGGCAGCACTGCGTTCATCGATGATATGCTGACGATCGCGGCCCCAGGGTTCAGATGAGGCAAAGCGGCGGCCAGCAGGGCTGCAGGGGCCAACAGGTTCAGGTCCAGAATGGCACGATGGTCTTCTGCCTGAAAGCTTTCCTTCGGTGTTGTTCGTACCAGGCCGGCGTTGTTCACAATGACATCGATTTGCCCGAACTGGTCCATTACCTGTTTTATCACCGCTGCCGGTTGATCTTGCGCGGCCAGATCCGAGCGGATTGAGAGATTATCTCCGTTCACCAGAGCAGATTCGGGGTCGGTTGACAGCCAGGTGAAGGCGACACGATGATCGCGGCTCAGATCTTCAACGATTGCACGTCCAATGCCGCGCGCACCGCCTGTAACCAATGCAACTTTTTCCATGTCAGCCTCTCACCTGTACCAAACCGGTAAACTCGCGCAGATTCAACTACTTCTGTTTGAGATTGCCTCAGAGCGCGAGGTCGAGCTTCCCAAAAAGCAAAGGACGCCCGCAGGCGTCCTTTCATACTTTTCGGTTGCCAGGCCTTATCCAGCCTTGGCCAGATTTCGCAGCACGTAGTGAAGCACGCCACCGTTTTCGATGTATTCGATCTCGGGCGCGGTATCGATCCGGCATTTCAACTGGATGGTTGTCTCAGCCCCATCGGCATAGGTGATGGTGCAGGGCACTTCCTGCAGCGGCTCAATGGTGTCCAGGCCGTGGATCGAGACGGTTTCATCCCCTGTCAGACCCAGCGATTTGCGGGTGTCACCACCTGTGAATTCGAACGGGATGACGCCCATGCCAACCAGGTTCGAACGGTGGATACGCTCAAAGCTTTCAGCGATCACAGCCTTGACGCCCAGCAATGCAGTGCCCTTGGCCGCCCAGTCACGCGAGGAACCCGCACCATATTGTTCACCACCAAAGACAACCAGCGGTGTGCCGTTTGCCTGATGGGCCATCGACGCGTCATAGATGGAGGTCTGCTCGCCGTCGGGGCCTTTGGTGTAACCGCCTTCGACACCGTCCAGCATCTCGTTCTTGATCCGGATGTTGGCGAAGGTACCACGCATCATGACCTCGTGGTTGCCTCGGCGCGAGCCATACGAGTTGAACTCGCGCGGCTGCACTTGACGGTCCGTCAGATACTTGCCCGCGGGCGTAGTGGTGGCAAACGATCCGGCGGGTGAGATGTGGTCGGTGGTGACCATGTCGCCCAAAATGGCCAAAACCTTGGCGCCTTCTATGTTGGAAATAGTGCCCGGCTCAGGGCTCATGCCCTGAAAGTAGGGTGGGTTTTGAATATAGGTCGATGTCGGCGGCCAGTCATAAGTTTCGGCGTCGGTAGTCTCGACCGCCTGCCATTTCTCGTCACCTTTGAAGACATCGGCATATTTCGATTGGAATGCTTCGCGTGTCACGGTTTGTTCGACCAGTTCCGCAACTTCCTGTTGGGTGGGCCAAAGATCCTTCATGAACACATCGTTGCCGTCTTTGTCCGTGCCAACCGGCTCGGATGTCAGATCGATATCCATGGTTCCGGCCAGAGCGTAGACGACGACCAGCGGCGGTGAGGCGAGGTAGTTGGCGCGCACGTCGGGTGAAATGCGACCTTCGAAATTCCGGTTGCCCGACAGGACCGATGTGGCGACGAGATCACCCTCGGCAATGGCATCGGACAATTCCGCCTGTATCGGACCCGAGTTGCCGATACAGGTGGTGCAGCCATAACCGACGAGGTTGAAGCCGATCTTGTCCAAATCTTCCTGCAGGCCTGCGGCCTCGAGATAGGCCGAAACCACCTGCGAACCCGGAGCCAACGAAGTTTTTACCCACGGCTTGCGGTTCAGACCCAGAGCTGCTGCCTTGCGCGCCACCAGTCCCGCACCGATCATCACATAGGGGTTCGACGTGTTGGTGCAGGAGGTGATCGAGGCGATCACAACCTTGCCCGATTCCATAGTGTAGTCTTCGCCCTTGACCGCGACTTCCTTGCCCATGGGGCGCTTGAACGTCTCGGCCATTTCCTTGGTGAAGGCGGCCTTGGCGTCGGTCAACGCAACATAGTCCTGCGGGCGTTTCGGGCCCGAGATCGCAGGTACGATGGTGCCCATATCAAGCGACAGGGTATCGGTGTAGATGGGCGAATAATCCGAATCCCGCCAGAAACCGTTTTCCTTGGCATAGGCTTCGACCAGCGCGATACGGTCTTCGTCTCGGCCGGTGTTGCGCAGGTAACGCAATGTTTCGTTGTCAATCGGGAAGAAGCCACAGGTCGCGCCGTATTCGGGTGCCATGTTGGCGATGGTTGCGCGGTCGGCCAGCGGCAGGCGGTCCAGACCCTCGCCGTAGAACTCGACAAATTTGCCCACCACACCTTTCTCGCGCAGCATTTCTACGACCTTCAACACGAGGTCGGTGCCGGTTGTGCCTTCGACCAGATCTCCGGTCAGTTCAAAGCCCACAACCTCGGGGATCAGCATTGAGATCGGCTGACCCAGCATCGCGGCCTCGGCCTCGATCCCGCCAACACCCCAGCCCAGAACGGCCATGCCGTTGACCATGGTGGTGTGGCTGTCGGTGCCGACCAGCGTGTCGGGGTAGGCGACCTCATCCCCGTTCTGGTCGGTGTCGGTCCAGACGGTCTGAGCCAGATATTCCAGGTTCACCTGGTGGCAGATCCCGGTACCGGGGGGCACAACGCGGAAATTGTTGAATGCGCTCTGACCCCATTTCAGGAATTGGTACCGCTCCATATTGCGTTCATATTCACGGTCCACGTTCATCTGGAATGCGCGCGGATTGCCGAACTCGTCGATCATGACCGAGTGGTCGATGACCAGATCAACCGGGTTCAGCGGATTGATCTTTTGCGCGTCGCCGCCCAGGCCCTTGATGCCGTCGCGCATCGCAGCCAGATCGACAACGGCCGGAACACCGGTGAAGTCCTGCATCAGAACACGGGCAGGGCGATAGGCGATCTCGCGCGGGTTCTTACCGCCTTTGGCGCCCCATTCAGCGAACGCCTTGATGTCGTCGACCGAAACGGAAAACCCGTCATCCTCGAACCGCAGCATGTTTTCCAGCACAACTTTCAGTGCGGCTGGCAGCTTCGAGAAATCCCCCAGACCGGCCTCTTGCGCGGCGGGGATCGAGTAATAGGAAATGGATTTGCCATTCACGCTCAGGCTGCGGCGTGTCTTGGCGGTGTCCTGTCCGACTTTGATGGGCATCTGTGGCCTCCCTCTCAAATGACGTGGAATATGGGATTCGCTGAGGGGTATCTGCATCACCCTAGCCGTTGGTTCAAGGTCCAACAGGCCACCTGCGGCAATTTTTGTATACCATTGCACACATTTTTGCGAAAAACGGCTCATCTGGTTTCAAGAAACCTTGATTGGTGGTTTGCATAAAACCGGTTTAGACCGTTTGACACACCCACCCAGAACCAGAGGTCTTATGCTCAGATCCTTCACCCTGACCACGATCGCCACGCTTTTTCTCACCGCTGCGGCCAATGCCGAAAGCGATCCGGTCGTGGTTGAACTGTTCACCTCGCAAGGATGTTCATCCTGTCCGCCGGCGGATCGGATCATGCATGATCTGGCCCAGCGGGATGATGTGATCGGGTTGGCGCTGCACGTGGACTATTGGGATTACATCGGCTGGAAAGACCAATACGCCAAACCCGGCCACACCCTGCGCCAGCGTGCGTACGCGCGCGAGGGTGGGCGCACGATGATCTATACGCCGCAGATGATCATTAACGGGCAGCAGGATGTAATCGGGGCCAAAGCGGGAGAGTTGGACCGTCTGGTCAATGCTCACCTGACCACCGCACCCGAGGCTGAGGTCAGCGCCACCCGCTCAGGTGATGAGGTGGTCGTTTCGGTCACCCCGATCGAGCTGCCTGCTGGTGAGACCTACGATGTACGTATCGTGCAATACGCTCCGATGCGTCATGCCTCGATCCGGCGCGGTGAATTGGCCGGGCACGAGCTGGACTATGCAAACGTGGTTGAAAACTGGCAGATCGCCGGTCAGTGGGACGGGAATGCACCGCAGGAGTTCACAGCTGCGCTTTCACTCGACCTGCCGGCTGTCGTTCTGATCCAGCGCACCGGACACGGGCCAATTGTTGCCGCAACACGGGCAGAGTGATCAGGGCATGTCCTGCGGCTGAACGCCCAGACCCTTCCACGCCTTCCAGCGGCGGTGAATCCAGAACCATTGCCCCATATGTTGCCGGACCATCGCCTCCAGGTCATCATTTGTGAACTGGGTCATGGTCTTGGGGTCGGTATGAGGCACCGGGTCGTGTAGCACGATCTCAAAATCGATGCCGTTGGGTTGACGCACCGCATAGCACGGGATCAGTTCGGCCTTGTATTTGATCGCGAGTTCGGCGTTCAGCACCGAAGTGACTGCGGGTTTGCCGAAGAATGTCAGCTCTTCGCCACCATGGGCGTGCAGGTCGGAGACAATGGCGATGATGCCGCCTTTTTTGAGCGCGCGTACCATCTCTACCATGCCGCGACGGCCCTGTTCGAACATGGGTGCGCCGGTCTCGTAGAAGGCCTTGACATACATTTCGTTGAAATAGGGGTTGGCCATACGGCGATAAAGGCAGCCGATTGGCTGACCGCTGCGCGCCTGCAGAGCGACGCGCGCCGCCAGGTAGTGCCCGAAATGTGCGGTGATCATCATCACCGGCCGTCCTTCGGTAACCGCCTTGTCGAAGGCCTCGACCCCAGAGCCTGACACCTTTGCCATGCTTTGCCGTTCGATGAATCCATCGGCCGAGAAATGCTCCATGATTGCGCGGCCGGCATTGTCCGGAACAGCGCGGCAAATGCGCCTGACCTCGTCCTCGGGCAGGTCAGGACAGGTGAGTTTCAGGTTGCGCCGTACGCGGCTGCGAAACCCGACCACGGGGGCAATCCAGCGTGTGATGGCGCCCATCGCACCGATGCGCCGGTCGTAAGGTAATAGGCGCATGCCACCGATCACACCTTTCAGGAACAGGTTGGTGACATAGTATTTTCCAAGCTCAAATCGGCTCAGTTCCGACTTTTCAACGGGCATGGGGAGGGACACCTGGGTGTTGTGAATTGCGCGATCAGACATACAGGCCCGTTCACTCGTTCACAAGTGGCAGTGGAGGTCTTAGCCCTCAGTCTCGTTCGGTTCGATCAGAGTGATGGCGCCCGCGTCAAGCAGCGCCCGTATGGCGGCTACGATTTGTGACATCGCCTCTTCGGTCTCGGATTGCTTGACATTGCCCCGATCCGACATCTCCTCTCGCAGGTTATCCGCCATGCGGGACGACATATTGGTCAGCAGAAACTCCACCGTCGCAAGGTCATCGTCGGTGCGCGCGCCCGCAAGGGCGGTCACAAGAACGGGCTGCTCAACCCCTCGCAGGATCGCAGGTACATCCCGCGTTTGGATGCGTTCGGGAATATGGGCGAATATGAAGATCGACCGTCTTACCGCAGTGGCAAACTCGGCATCTTCCTCGTCCAACGCAGTCAGCAGACCGTCACGCGTAGCGGCGGCGGATTGGTTAAGGATCGCGCCGACCCGCGCACCAGGGTCGTCGCGAAACGCCGGTGTCGGGCGTTGATCCAACTGCGCGGCCAATGACCAGCCAATGCGTTCCACCGCCTCGGGCGTTACATTGGCGGTTTTTGAGACGGCATAGGTGATCCGGCGTGCGGTTGGGCCGGGAAGGTGACCCAGCAACTGTGCGGCTGTAGCAGTTTCAAGTTTCGACAGCATCACAGCAGCCACTTCGGTACTTTCGGCCCTGGCCATTTCAGCAAGCTCTTCTGGTGGTACCTCGCGCAGGCGTTGCCAAGGATCCCCGATCTGGCGCACACCTGCCACCTTGCGCAGCCGTGCCGCCGTCGCCGGGGCGATTTTGTCGTTCACCGCATCCAACGCCCCGGCCAGGCCATGCGGGAAGGACAGGCCCACGCCCTCCAGCGCGTCCGCGAATTCCTGCGCCACAGCAGCCAGGGTTACCCTGTCAACAAGACCCATCTGGCCCAATTGATGCGTCAGTTTTTCCTGCAGGGGGTCTGGCAGCTCCTCAAGCGGGATATCCGCGCCCTCGTTCAGCAGCAACCGCACGACAACCGCCGCCTTTTCCCGATTGCTAAGCCGCCGGGGGACCACCTTCGGTGCCCCGTCATCCTGTTCGGCAACTGCAGCCTCTGGGCCCGGTGCCATTTGTACCAATGCGTTTGTGTCCTGCATCTGCCTGCAATGCCAAGTTCGCGTTGCAGGCAGAATAAGGAGAGTCGGGTAAAGAAACCCTGAAACTCAGTAGCTGTAGGTCAGGCCGGTACGGATTGCCTCGCGTAGGGACTCCTCGGCCCAAGTGCCTTCTCCACCGCGGGCCTTGATCTCGCGCCACTGCGCTATGGCAAGTTCGGTCTTGCCCTCGGCGACAAAGCCCTGACCCATGTAGCTGCGGGCAAGGATGTTGTCGGGGTTTGACGCGATTGCTTTCTGATAGAATGCGTTGGCCAATTCCAGCTCACCCATCTTGCGATAGGTAAAGCCCCAATAAGTCTGAACCCGGTCATCCGTCTGATCCATCATGCGCAAAATGCTTTGAGCGTTCTCGTACTGTGCGTCATAGGCCAGTTCACGCACGGCGTCATACAATTGATCTTCGGTAAAATTGGTCTTGTTTGGCTTCACGCAGCGCCCGCGAGCTTCGTCGTAGACGCGGCCAAACAGACATTTCTTGGTCGTGTTCGTCGGCTTGGGTGGGCTGCTATCGCCACCACCCGCTGCAATGGCCATGGGGGTAAACGCAAAGGCCTGAAGGGCGATGGCCGAGGCTAGTACGAGACGCATATTCCTACTCCGTTATCAAAGCAATCTGTCAAAATCATAGCGTGATCTTCAGAAAAGCTAACATTTGACTGATTGCTTTTATTCACAAGTAGGAAAGAAAATGTCAGCTATTGACGATTTTGATGCAGCTTTGTGAGTCCACGTCCCAAACTGTACCTGCAGCGCAGGACTGGGTCTGTTTGGAATGCCCGCTACAGGCAAGGCCCGCAGAAGCCACAAATACAAGCGCAATCGCGCAGAGAGCCGTTCGTACCATAGTGTTTCCCTTTCGCGGAAAATGCGCGCGCAGGATACAGGATTTTTGCCAATCTGGCAAAGAAGAACGGCCCGGCCTGCGTCCTGCAGCCGGGCCGTCTGGACTGTTTTGTACCGGCTGGATTATTCGCCGAACACGCGCGCAAAAATCGTGTCAACGTGTTTGGTGTGATAGCCGAGGTCGAATTTTTCTTCGATCTCTTCCGGGCTCAGCGCGGCGGTGACATCGGCGTCGGCCAGAAGTTCCTCTTTGAAGTCGGTGCGATGTTCCCAGACCTTCAGTGCATTGCGTTGAACCATGGCATAGGCATCTTCGCGGCTGACCCCTGCCTGTGTCAGCGCCAGCAGCACGCGTTGACTCATCACAAGGCCGGGGAACTTGTTCATATTCTCAAGCATGTTTTCGGGAAAGATCAGCATCTTGTCGATCACGCCTGTCAGGCGGGCCAAAGCAAAATCCAGCGTGATTGTGGCGTCCGGCCCGATCATGCGTTCGACAGAGGAGTGCGAGATATCGCGCTCGTGCCAGAGCGCTACGTTCTCCATCGCCGGGACCACTGCAGCACGGACCATGCGCGCCAGTCCGGTGAGGTTTTCGGTCAGCACCGGGTTTTTCTTGTGCGGCATCGCCGAGGAGCCTTTTTGACCCATCGAGAAGAACTCAGCCCCTTCCAGCACCTCGGTCCGCTGCATATGGCGGATTTCGATGGCGATGTTCTCGATGCTGCTGGCGACGACGCCCAGCGTGGCAAAGAAAGCCGCGTGGCGGTCTCGCGGAATGACCTGCGTGCTGATCGGTTCAGGCACCAGACCCAGCTTGTCGCAGACATGTTCCTCGACCTGAGGGTCGATGTTCGCGAAGGTCCCAACCGCGCCGCTGATCGCGCCGGTGGCGATTTCCGCGCGGGCGTCGCGCATGCGCGAGAGGTTGCGGTCCATCTCGGCATAGAAGCGCGCGAAGGTCAGGCCCATGGTTGTGGGCTCGGCATGGATGCCGTGGCTGCGGCCGATGCGGATGGTGTTTTTGTGCTCGATCGCGCGGCGCTTCAGCGCGGCCAGCAGGCCTTCGAGATCGGCGATCAGGATGTCGGCGGCGCGGGTCAGTTGCACGTTGAGGCAGGTGTCCAGCACGTCTGATGAGGTCATGCCCTGATGCACGAACCGCGCCTCTTCGCTGCCCACATGCTCGGCCAGATGGGTCAGGAAGGCGATGACGTCGTGTTTGGTGACGGCCTCGATCTCGTCGATACGGGCGACATCAAACTCCACATCCTTGGCTTTCCACACCGCCTGCGCGTTTTCGCGCGGGATCACGCCCAGATCGGCCATGGCGTCGCAGGCATGGGCCTCGATCTCGTACCAGATGCGGAACTTGGTCTCGGGCGACCAGATGGCAACCATTTCAGGGCGGGAATAACGGGGAATCATTGGCGGCAGCACCTTTTTGTGATTGGGATGAGGCGTTGGCGCGGGGTTTAACTGCGCATGTCTAAAGGAACAAGGCGCGAGTGGCGGTATGAGACGGTTTGCCCTGATTTTAATGCTCTGGCCGGGCATTCTAACTGCGGAAGAATTCAAAAAGCTGACTGGGGAAGAAATTGGACAGGCGCTGCTTGGCAGAACGCTCGAATATGGCGATGGTGTCTCGCAGATTTTTGATACTTCGATGCTGACGCAATATTTCGCGGACCCTCCACGCGCGGGCAAATGGACGGTGCGAGAGGATCAGTATTGTTCGGCGTGGCCGCATTCTGGTTCCTTGTCCTGGTCTTGTTACGATGTGTATCAAAGCGGTGGCACGATCCGTTTCATCGATGGTTCGGGTTCAATGACGGACGGGATATATTCTGAGTGAGCCTTCCCGAGACCCTGACAGATTTCGAAGGCGACTGGCGTCTTGAACGTCTGATCCGTGACGCACGTGCCGGACAAGTGGTTCAAGCGGACGGCTGCGCCATTCTGCGTCGCGAGGGTGATGGTTTGATCTATGACGAAACCGTCACGCTGCGTATACTTGGGCAGCCCGAGATGACGGGAACACGTAGATACCTATGGCGCGGGGCGGGTGACCGAATCGCGATTTATTTCGATGACGATCGCTATTTCCACGCGCTCAAACTGGGGCAGGGCCGGGTAGAAGATCATCACGATTGCCCGCCCGACAGCTATGATGCATCATACGATTTCTCGGGATGGCCGCGCTGGACGGTCCGTTGGACGGTCTCCGGACCGCGCAAATCCTATGAAATGGAGACCAAATTTACGCGGCGATAGCGTAATCATCTTGCGGCAACGGCCCGGAACAGGCATTGCTGCATGTGCAAATTGGTCCACAAGTGGAGAAAACGAAATGAATGCGAACGTACTGGCCAATGCGATTGGCCCGCGTGAAGGGACGGCGCTGCGCGTCAAACAGGTTGTTCTGGTTGCTCTGGGCATTGTTGCTTTGGCCGTGGCTGCCAAGATCAAGGTTCCGATGTGGCCGGTTCCGATCACTATGGGTACCTTTGCCGTATTGACCATCGGCACCGCTTATGGCGCGCGCCTGGGTCTGATCACCATGCTGGGCTACCTTCTGGTCGGCGCGCTGGGCTTTGATGTCTTTGCGGGCTCTTCGGCTGAGAAATTCGGTCTGACCTACATGATGGGCGGGACCGGTGGCTATCTGGTCGGCTACGTTCTGGCCACGCTCACTCTGGGTGCTCTGGCCGCGCGCGGCTGGGACCGTTCGGTTGGCAAACTGGCCCTGGCGCTGGTTCTGGCCAATGTCCTGATCTACGTTCCTGGCCTGCTGTGGCTGGGCCAGCTCTATGGCTGGGACAAGCCGATCCTGGAATGGGGTCTGACACCCTTCCTGGTGGGTGATGCGATCAAGCTGGCCCTGGCCGCTCTGCTGATTCCCGGCCTGTGGAAGCTGGTGGGCAACGCCCGCACCTGATTCCGGTCTGACATCTGACACCGAAACCCGCGCCCAGAACACTCTGGACGCGGGTTTTTTGTTACCCTGACAACGCCATACTGGACAAAAGCAGTGGGTGTAGTTCAACTTGAGACCTGAGAAACCATCAGGTTATTGAATTATGCGTATTCCAATTTTTTCAGCACTCACCGCTTGCGCGGCGATTTGGCTGGCCGCGATTCCAGTCAAAGCTGAAACGCCGGTGACTTACACGGATGCAGGCCAGGCGCTGTTTCGCTTCGCCGTCCCTGATTTTTGGGCGCTGCGCACCGGTGGCCCGCGTGAGATTGAAGATACCGAATTGGGCGACGCGCGCGCTGTTTCGCGGGTCATGGGGATCAGGCCGGTCACCGACGAAACCGTCTGGATGGGGTTTGTCTCACCGACTGGGGTATCCGATATTCAGGGCGGCATCCGATACCTCGAAGACATCGACAAGTTTCTGGTCAAAGAGCCCAGCATTACCAGCACAAGCGAAACTCGGATCGGTGGGTTGCCCGCCCGCGTTATCCGGGGCACGGGTCATCGAGACGGGCGCGGTGTGAATTTCACCGCAACTGTTATCGACCTGCCAAAGGGTCGTATCGCTATTGCAGTGGCGATCCTGCGGGACGGGGCTGATCCGGCCTATGTGGACGATCTGAATGACGTTTTCGCGTCGTTCCAGTCCTTACAATAAGGAGGCCGGAAATGACTCGCAAACTGATTAAACGGTCTGTTCTGGCGCTGGGAATCGGCGCGGCGAGTTTTACCCTGTCAGCCTGTGATGGTGTCACGGTCGGTGTTGGCTACGGGTATGATCCGTTCTACGACTCAATGCTGTGGAATGACTACTACTATGATCGCGACGTGAATGTGGACGTGGACATCGACCGTCCGGATCGCCCGAGACCGCCCGTATCGAAACCGCCTGCACGACCAAAGCCTCCCATTGCCAAACCGCCAGCGCGGCCGCGTCCACCGGTTGCGCGCCCTCCGGCGGCGCGGCCGCCGATCCATCGCCCGGCACCGCGGCGGCGCTAAGTGATCAGTTCTGTCGTGATCCGGGCCGAACCTTCCAGAGTCCGGTGCACGGGGCATTTGTCGGCGATCTCAAGCAGCTTGGCCCTTTGTTCCGGGTCGAGGGTGCCTTCCAGCCGGATTTTGCGGCGAAACAGGTCGACCTTGCCGTCATTGGCGAGGTCGGCATCCTGCGCATGAACCTTGTCGTGGCAGACATCCACTGTGATCCCGGTGAGCGGCCACTGTTTGCGGCGCGCATACATGCGGATCGTCATCGAGGTGCAGGCGCCCAGCCCCGAAGCCACGAACCCATAGGGCGACATTCCCCGGTCCGTGCCGCCATATGAGGCGGGTTCATCCGCCACCGAATGATGGCGCGGCCCTGACTGGATGTCCTGCAGAAAGCCTGACGGATCGGCCTCAGTCACGCGAACGACACCTTCTGGCGCACCCGGTGGTGGTGCCGGTGGACGGAGTTTGACGTATCTTGACACCCAGGCCGCGATCACGTCAGCGGCGTATTCCGCATCCGATGCCCGGGTGATCAGGTGATCGGCATCGTCGAGTGTAACGAAGCTTTTGGGGTGTTTCGCAGCCAAAAAGATGGTGCTGGCATTGTCGACGCTTACGGTTTCATCGCGGGGTGCGTGCAGGATCAGGAGCGCCGCCTTGAGATCGGCAATGGCCGGGCTCAAAGCAGTTTCCGAGATATCCTCAACGAACGCCTTGCCGATGCGGAACGGCCGACCACCCAGCGAGACCTCGGCGCTGCCTTGGGTCTCAATCTCGGGCAGGGCAGCCTCGAAATGGTGCGAGACATGGCCCGGATCGGAGGGTGCGCCCAACGTGACGACAGCCTTGACCGATGGGATGCCCGCCCGCGCACGCAACACCGCAGCACCCCCCAGCGAATGGCCGATCAGCAGGGCCGGGGCCATGTCGCGCCCGGCCAGATATTGCGCAGCTGCAATCAGATCTTCGATATTCGACGTGAAGGTTGTGTTGGCGAACTCTCCGCCCGAATGACCCAAACCGGTAAAGTCAAAGCGCAACACTGCAATACCCATCGCAGCCAATCGTGCCGAAATGCGCCGGGCCGCCGGGATGTCTTTTGAGCATGTAAAGCAATGCGCAAACAGTGCGGTTGCCAGAACTGGCCCATCCGGCAGATCAAGGCGCGCGGCCAATTGACTGCCGTCATGACCGGCAAATGTGATGCGTTCGGTGGGCATGGATATTCCTTGGTTTTGGGGTTTCGCACAATAGTGTGTGCTGCGGCCCCATCCCTCAACCCTTATGTCAAAAGCGTCACGGGAAGGTGAGGATCTGGCATCAAGGTTTGCTCGCATGCGTAAACGGCCGGGATGGCAGGCACAGGAATTACATCATTAACTGTGATGCATTACGAAAAAAACATTCATTTTACTTATTTCTATGCAAGGCCCACCTTGCACCTATCAACAACATAATAGGAAGCACACATGGCACATGCACCTTCTGTCCCGATGAAACCGTCAATGCGCCCGGGAATGCTGCTTGCAATCCTGCTGACCGGGGCGATTGGCTTTGCCCTTGGACAAAACTGGCCGCTGAGCGATCTTTCCCAACATTCGGCCGCCGTGCCGGAGGACTGGCACGGCAATGTCAAAAGGTCGAATTGGGAGCCACTCGAAAAGCGCTAAGCCCGGCCCATGAGCTGTTCGTCGAACGGATATCTGGTCAGGTTTTCAAAACCGTCTTCGGTTATAAGAACCTGATCTTCCAGCTTGATCGAGAAGTCGCCGCCAACCTCGCCGACCGCGGCTTCGACGCACAGCACCATGCCCGGCTCAAGCGGATAGTCATAGGCGCCCTCGACCGCCTTGTCCGGATAGGCCACCAGGGGCCATTCATCGCACAGACCCACGCCATGCATCAGGCACCCGTATTTCTGCGCCTGAAACTTGTCGTCCAACCTGTGTGCATTCGCGGTCAGTTCCGGGATCATGACACCGGGTTTCAGCATCTCCATGTTGGTCATGATGTGTTCATGTGCATGCTGCATCGCATAGATCATATCTGGGCGTGGTTTTTGATCCCCGATCCACCACGTGCGCGAGATATCGACGCAAATGCCGTAAGACCCGATCAGGTCCGTATCAAATGCGATGATTTCATTCTGGCGCGTGACCCGGGGACCGCATTCCTGAAACCACGGGTTGGTGCGCTGGCCCGAGGCGAGCAGGCGGGTTTCGATCCACTCGCCTCCGCGCCGGATGTTTTCGGCGTGCAGGACGGCCCAGATGTCATCCTCGGTCGTTTTTCCATCCCCTACATTGGCCCTTGCAAACCGCTCCATTTCGGCGACGGCTGTTTCACAGGCGCGGCTGGCACAGCGCATCGCCAGAATCTCGTCCGGGCCTTTGATGGCGCGGGTTTTCTCGGTAAGTTCTTCACCTTCCGTGACCTCGAAACCCTGCGCCTCTAGCGCGCGCAAGCCGTGTAGCATGATCTTGTCCACGCCAAGGCGCTTGTTGCCGCCGCCATGCTCCTCGATCAGCGCACGTACCTCATTCGAGAAAACATCGGCCGCGATGTCGATCTTGTCGCCCCGGTCGAAATAGAACAGGTCCGCACCTGAACGCTGTTCCCGAACCAGCGGGTTGAATTTGGACAGGAAGGGAGAGTTCTTGTAGTCCCAGATCACCATGTACCCGTCTGCACAGACCAGAACGGCCCGGAACGGGTTATGTGTGTTCCACAACTGCATATTCGTGCTGTCGGTCACATAGCGGATATTAAGCGGGTCGAATAGCAGGACACCGCCCCAGTCACGGTCCACAATTCCCTTGGTCAGCCGTTTCCAGCGATATTCCCGCATGCGCTCCAGGTTTGGCAGGTTCAGCCCGGCGGCGGCCCATTCATCAAAGGCCAGCTGGGTCGGACCGATTTCAATCCGGTCATTGTCGTTGGGGGTGCCATCACCAAGTGTAGCGCCCTTGGTCGGATCAATCTTGCGGGTGTCACGGTAAGGGGTGTTCACGAAAGGCCCTTTCAGTTTTCACACTCACCCTGCAAAACCGCTGACAAGGCGTCTTGAAAATTTGCGACTGCAATCGGGTCGCTTTTAGGCCGACAGGGATCCTGTAGGGTGCTATGGCTTGGGCATGACGGTCATTTTGCAGCGCGATATTCCTTATGATCCACTGGCGCCGAATCCGTTGCCTGGCATCCGTCCCGCCGACCCCGAGAACTGGCTGCACCGCGACGATGCATTTGCAGCGCAGATGCAGCGGCGTTCTGAGCTTTTGACGCAGCACAGGTCCGACGTGCTGATGCAAAGCGTTGAAGCGTTGGAACCTGCGCAGGAGTTGCTGGATCTGGTGCTGGCGCAGGCATGTCCGGGTGCAACAGACCAGGTGACGCGACCCGATGGGGTGACCATCAGGGTCGACCGGTCACGTCCGCTTGAGACGCTCTGCCAACTGGTGCAGGAAGATTTCTGCATCCTTCAAAAACACGGGGACGAGCATGTTCTGACCGGCGCGATCCTGTGCTTTCCCGCAAGCTGGACTCTATCGGAAAAATTCATGCGACCGCTGACATCCATCCATGCGCCGGTGGATGCCTATGACGCCAATATCGCCCGCAGAGTTCAGCGGCTTTTCGACGGCATCCAGCCGGGACGCCCCATATGGCGCTACAATGTGCTGTGGTACCGGGACGCCGAACTGTTTCAGCCGCGGCGAGCCGATCAGCGGCGCGCGCCACAGGATCATGGCTCGGGCCGGTTTCTGCGCAGCGAGCGTCAGACGCTCTTGCGCCTGCCACAGACCAACGCGGTTGTCTTTGCAATCCACACCTACGTGCTGTCAGCCGACCAATTCCCCAAAACGGAAAACCCCGCCTGACGGCGGGGCCTCCAAGGAGGGTCTTGGGTAATTCGGTTACAGGCCAAGGACGCTGGCGACCTCGGCAAAGGCGTTGGTTGAACTCAGGCCGAAAATGGCCGTGGTGAAGGCCAGAACCTGAGTGTTCAGGCGGAAATCCTCACCCCGGATCAGGTTGACGGCGGCCATCGAAATCGCAACCGGGGCCGAGACGCTGGCAACTGCGCCAGTCATCCCCCAGCTCGTCAGCCGAAGAATATCGCTTGGACGCTCGGCTTCTTCCGCGACATGTTCGGGTTCGTCGGAAGGCCGCGGAGCCTCTGCTTCGGTCCGGAAGGCGATGCTGAGCAGTTGCTCATCACTCAGTTGAATGGGGCGGGGGTTCGGCTTGTTGACCCCGATATCCGCTTCATCGGTTTCCGGCAGGTCGAGGCCAGCAAACGGCCCGCTTACGGCCTCGAATATCTGCTTGCGGTCTCGGGATCTGCGCGGCGCAATTGAATCAAAGGCGCCCATGAACTGTTCGACAGTCAGCACCGTTTTCGGCGACAGCCACTCAACACGCCGGGTCGAGCAGATGTCGACCATACGGTAGAGGATCACAACCAGCATCAACTCGGAAATCTCGCTGTCATCCAGCAGTTTCGATACCGGACAGATCGTGATTGTCAGGCGGCTGCCCGGCAATGACACCACGGGACGGGCTTTGGTCTTGAGACCAGCGGCGCGATCCAACCTTTCGTGATGTGAGTGATCCATTTTGACAGGCGTAGTATCCAGGGTCATTCGCACGAGATACTGGCTGGTAACAATGCTGGCCTCAGATTGGCTGAGCAGTGTCTGACGCTCGACCAGATGCCCGTAATCCTCAAGCGTGGTCGACACAACATTGCAGAACCGCTCAAGCGCGCCGTCTGCGCTGCCATCGAATTGCAGACCACCATGGTAGATGTGCTTTGCGGTCACAGCGTGTTCCTTTGCTGTAAGAAAACTCAGGACAAGTTAACCAAGGATGTGGGGCAAATTTTGACGAAATGGGAAAAAGGTCAGAAATTTCCAACATTGATTACGCATTGGAAACCAAGAAACTAAGGGGTGGTTTAATCGTCTGTGGCGAAAATGTGGCCGAATTCGGGTTGCAGCTTGTCGACCCTGGGGCCAGCTCAGTTATCGATTCGCCACGCCATGATCGCGATGGATTGCTGATAGACCGAGGCCGCGTTCCACTGCTGAATGACCCTGAAGTTCGGCTCACCCGGTTGATAACCTTTGCCCGGTTTCCACCCTTTCTTACGAAGAAAATTCGCGGTCGAGGCCAGCGCGTCGGTCATGTTGTAGAAGTCGACCTGCCGGTCGCCGGTGGCGTCGACCCCATAGGCCAAGGCGTTGCCGGGAAGGAACTGCGTATGCCCCAGCTCGCCATGTTTTGCCCCTTTTGTCGCCACTGTGATGCTGCCCTGATCGACCAGTTTGAGCGCCCCGATGGCATGAGGAATAAAGAACTCGGATCGGCGACAATCATAGGCCAGAGTGGTGATTGCTGACACCACCGGGCTGTCACCCATGAAATTTCCGAACCCTGTTTCCATGCCATGAATGGCGATCAATACGCCGGGGGGCACACCGTATTGGCGCTCCAGCGTGGCGTAGAATTGCGGATTTCGGGCTTTGCGTTTGCGCCCTTGGGCAACAATGGTGTCCGCTCCGCGCACTTGCATGAACTTGTCGAGCGAGTATTTGAAGCTGCGCTGATTACGGTCGGCCGCAATGGTTCCGGTGGCGTACCGTGTTTGCGCCAGTGCCTGCAGACCTTTCTTTTTAACACCCGCGCGCTTTGCCTGAATTGCGAAATCCTGTTTCCAGGCCTCAAATCCTGCGCTTGTATTGCCGCAGGGGGCGGACAAGGAATATCCGGGGAAGGTCAGGGCAAGTGTCAGACAGAAAATGCGAAGCATGGGACAATCCAATAAGCTGAAATCTGAAACCGAGCGTAAGCTGCGCTTCCCTCCGCGAAAAGGGGTTAATAGAGGTCCAGTTCCCCGGTGTCTTTCAGGCTTTCAAACCATTCATCCGGGGTTTGATTGATCCGGGCGTGTTTCACCATCATCGCGTTCATGTTTGGCAAGCGGGAGGAATCCGGCCAAGCCTCAGGTTGCCATAGTTTCGCGCGGATGACGCATTTCGGGCAATGCGCAAATACCGTGTCGACATGGATCAACAGGGCCAACTTGGGTGGATGGTCTTGAATTGCCATGCTTTTCAACAGATCCGGGTCTGCGCAGATGCGGGCACTACCACGCAGACGCAGCGTTTCCATCTTGCCGGGGACAAAGAAGATCACGCTGGCACGCGGGTCTTCCAGCACATTATGAAAGGTATCGACCCGTTTGTTGCCAGGGCGATCGGGGATCGCGATCAATGTGTCGGACAGTACTTGGACGAATCCCACCGGATCACCGCGTGGCGAGATATCGAGATACCCCTGCGGATTGGCCGAAGCGATCAGGCAGAAAGGTGAGGTCGCAATGAAATCGCGGCACATCTGATCCAGCGCAGACAATTCCTTGGCGATGATCTGGGGCAGGGGCTGTCCGCATATCTGCCCCAGTTCATCCGCGGTGGTTATGAGATTTGAGTATTTGGAAAAAGGTGAAGCAGTAGCAGGCATGCGCTTTCCTCCGAACCGGGAACAGTCCTGAAAGTGTGGAAGATCATGCCAAACGAAACAAGGGCGCCCGAAGGGACGCCCTTGCCGCTGTAAAACCTGAACCGGATCAGCAGCTGTAGTACATGCCGTATTCAACCGGGTGCGGCGTGTGCTCGTAGGTTTCGACCTCTTCCATCTTCAGTGCGATGTAGCCGTCGATCTGGTCTTTGGTGAACACGTCGCCCTGCAGCAGGAAGTCGTGATCGGATGCCAGAGCTTCCAGAGCCTCACGCAGCGAGCCGCAAACGGTCGGGATGTCGGCCAGTTCTTCGGCAGGCAGATCGTACAGGTTCTTGTCCATGGCTTCGCCCGGATCGATCTTGTTCTTGATGCCGTCCAGACCGGCCATCAGCAGAGCGGCAAACGCCAGATAGGGGTTTGCGGCCGGATCGGGGAAGCGGGCCTCGACACGCTTGGCTTTCGGGCTTTCGGTCCACGGAATACGGACACACCCCGAACGGTTACGTGCCGAGTAGGCGCGCAGAACGGGGGCTTCAAATCCGGGGATCAGACGCTTGTAGCTGTTGGTCGCCGGGTTGGTGAAGGCGTTCAGGGTCTTCGCGTGCTTCAGGATGCCGCCGATGAAGTACAGCGCTTCGTCCGACAGGTCGGCGTATTTGTCACCGGCGAACAGCGGCTTTCCGTCTTTCCAGATCGACATGTTCACGTGCATGCCGGTGCCGTTGTCACCTGCGATCGGTTTCGGCATGAAAGTGGCCGATTTACCGTAGGCGTGCGCGACGTTGTGGATGATGTACTTGTACTTCTGCAACTCGTCGGCCTGCTTGGTCAGGCTGTCGAAGATCAGGCCCAGCTCGTGCTGACAGGACGCAACCTCGTGGTGGTGCTTGTCAACTTTCATGCCCAGACGCTTCATGGTCGACAGCATTTCCGAACGCAGATCCTGTGCTTCGTCGATCGGGTTGACCGGGAAGTAGCCGCCCTTGACGCCCGGACGGTGGCCCATGTTGCCCATTTCGTACTCGGTGTCGGTGTTCCACGACGCGTCGGTTGCATCAACTTCGTAGGATACCTTGTTGATGCTGTTCGAGAAACGCACGTCATCGAACAGGAAGAATTCGGCTTCGGGACCCATATAGGCAACATCACCGATACCGGAAGCTTTCAGGTAGGCTTCGGCCTTCTGAGCGGTGCCGCGCGGATCGCGCTCATAGGCTTCACCGGTGTCGGGCTCAACAACCGAGCAATGCACGCAGATGGTTTTTTCGGCGTAGAACGGATCGACATAGGCGCTTTCAGTGTCGACCATCAATTTCATGTCGGATGCCTCGATCGACTTCCAGCCCGCGATGGACGAACCGTCGAACATGAAGCCTTCGTCCAGAAAGTCTTCGTCGACCTGATCTGCCATCAGGGTTACGTGCTGAAGCTTGCCGCGCGGGTCGGTGAAGCGAACGTCGACATATTCGGCGCCTTCATCCTTGATCAGCTTAAGAACTGCGTCCTTGCTCATTCTCTTGGTCCTCTGTTTGAGAATTCAGGTATTTGGTTACAACGCGTCCGAGCCGGTTTCGCCGGTACGGATGCGGATAGCTTGTTCGACGGGGGAGACAAAAATCTTGCCATCACCAATCTTGTCGGTTTTGGCGGCGCCGACGATGGCCTCAATGGCCGCATCGACCTGATCGTCGTCCAGCACCACCTCGACCTTCACCTTGGGCAGGAAGTCGACGACATATTCAGCACCACGGTACAATTCGGTGTGACCTTTCTGGCGACCGAAGCCTTTGACTTCGATCACGCTGAGGCCCTGTACGCCTACGTCCTGCAGTGCCTCTTTCACTTCGTCCAGTTTGAACGGCTTGATGATCGCTTCGATCTTTTTCATTCCGGCTCACCTTGCATGGTTGTCACGATGGCAGTGATCACGTCTAAGATCAGGCGGCAATCCGATTGCTGGATAGACCGGGTTCCGATGCCTGGAAATTGGACGATGGATGAATTTTTGATCCACTTGCACAAAAAGTAATCGAACGTGAATCGCGCGAGGGTTTGAGATGACGGAATTGCTGACGGCTGCACAGATGCAGACTATCGAACGGGCAGCGATCGGGTCCGGCCAGGTGGCGGGCCTTGAGCTGATGGAGCGCGCCGGGCGCGGTGTTGTCGACGCCAGTTTCGAAAAGTGGCCCGAGATGGCGAAAAAGGCCGGCCGTTCAGTGGTGTTCTGTGGGCCCGGCAACAATGGCGGCGACGGGTTCGTCGTGGCTCGGCTGTTGCTCGCACGTGGTTGGGAGGTCGAGGTTTTCCTATATGGCGATCCCGAAAAACTACCGCCGGATGCGCGCGCAAATTACGAGCGTGTCGCGCCGGTTACCGATGTGAAGGCCTGGTCTGCTTCGACAATCGCGGGGCTGACCGGGTATGATATGTATGTGGACGCAATATTCGGTGCGGGTTTGACGCGCGCGCCTGCCGCAGAAATTTTGGAGCCCTTGGTGCAATTGCATGTGTCAGGTGAAACCTTCGGGCGGATGGTTTGTGTGGACGCACCGACAGGCCTCTGTATGGATAGTGGACGCGCATTATGCGGTGAGTTTGGTGCGGTTCACGGCTTCCTCACAGTTACGTTTCATCGCCAGCGACCGGGGCAGTTTCTGCAGGACGGCCCGCTGTATTGCGGCAGTTTGCGGCTTGTCGATATCGGTTTGAGTGGCGCGGGCAGCGATGCCGTTAAGCTGACAGAGCGACCAGCGGCGGTCGAGTTGGCGAAGGCGGGGGATGATCACAAGTACTCTCATGGTCATGCCCTGATCCTATCTGGTGGCTTCGGTAAAACCGGTGCTGCACGTCTGGCCGGGCGGGGCGCGTTGCGAATAGGGGCCGGGCTGGTGACGCTGGGCGTGCCACCTTCGGCGCAGTTGGAGGTCGCGAGCCAGATCACCGCCCTCATGTTGCGGCGCGTAGAGGGTGATCAGGAATTCAGGCAGATACTGCGAGATGAACGTCTGAACGCCTTGTGCCTGGGGCCCGGCATGGGTTTGGATCGTGCGCGAAATTTGGTACCGGAAGCGCTGAGCGCCAAGCGCGCAACCGTATTGGATGCAGACGCGCTGACGGCTTATGCGGATGATCCGGAATCTTTGTTCGCTCAGCTTCATGAAAACTGTATTCTGACGCCTCATTGGGGCGAATTCACGCGGTTGTTCCCGGATATTGCAGTAAAACTGACCACGACGCCGGATGCTGGTCCGGCTTATTCCAAGGTCGATGCGACCCGTGAGGCGGCGGCGCGTGTGGGATGCGTGGTTTTGTTCAAGGGGCCGGACACGGTGATTGCGGCACCGGATGGGCGCTGTTCGATCAATTCGGCGCTGTATGATCGCGCCGCTCCGTGGTTGGCGACGGCGGGTTCAGGCGATGTGCTGGCCGGATTTGTGACCGGCCTGTTGGCGCGCGACTTTCCTCCGATGCGGGCGGCTGAAATCGCCGCATGGCTACATGTGGAATGTGCGCGTCAGTTCGGCCCGGGTTTGATCGCCGAAGATCTGCCAGACCAGTTGCCAGCGGTTTTTGACCTGTTCGGCGTCTAGGGGGCATAAGCAAGGAATGGCCGATCGGACGCCAGATTGGCGATGTTTCGCCGGTTAATCGTAGCGGGGGTGTTGCGGGTGTTTGCAAGATGGTGACGCAGCGCCAGAATTGATTTGGAGGTGCGTCGGCTACCTTTTCAGGATCAAATAAGGATTTGATATCAATATCGTTTAACCGTAGCTTTCGACGTCACCCCCTAGCAGAATTGCCATGCTGGCCAGGCAAGGGGCCGCATATGGTGAAAACTCTGCGTTTCAGATGCAAAACACAGGATCTGAAGCCAGAACCAATCATGGTGAATGATATGACAGTGAATTTCAGGCTGACCTCAATCGCTGCAGTGTTGGCCGCGACAACCGCGATCCCGGCCGCTGCTGAATTGAAATACGAAAACAATACCGGTGGCTATGTGCTGCTCTATGGACAGTTGCACCCAGCCTTGATCTCGGTCGATGACGGGCAGGAAACCGACACCCGCGTGCTGGACAATGACCTGTCGAACAGCCGCGTGGGGCTGGAGCTGATGCAACCCTTTGGGGACAACACATTCTCTTTCCGGCTTGAAACCGCACTGGGCTTGCCAAACTCGACAGAGTGGAATCAGGATGGAACGGATTTCAGCGGTTGGACCCGCGAAGACATCCGTCATGTTGATTTTGCGCTGGCCGGAGGTTGGGGTAAATTCTCGGCCGGTCAGGGTAGTATGGTGTCGGATGGAGCCGCCGAGGTGGATCTGTCCTATGTGGGAACGGCGCTATATTCATACACTAACGATGAAAACAGCAGCTTCTTCTATCGCGGTACCGATGGTGTACTGAGCGACATCACGATTGGCGATTCCAGCAGTAACTTTGACGGGGCGCGGCGCGGTCGTGTTCGCTATGATACGCCTGATTTTAGCGGCTTTTCTGCAGGAATTGCGTGGGGTCAAAATATTCTCTCCAGCAGTGACGACGATGATTATTATGACGTTGGCGTGCGGTATGAGAGCACCTTTGGCAGCGATGTCAAATTCAAGGCGGCGCTGGCCTATGCGGTACGTTCAAGAGACGGTGGCGGTGGGGATCGGAAGGACACGATCGGGTCTGCTTCCGTCCTGATCCGGGATACACTGAGCTTTACAATAGCGGCAGGGACAAGGGATGATGATGCATCCGGCGCGTCTGATCCCAACTATTTTTACGGCAAGATCGCCTATCAGGATAATTGGATTTCCTGGGGGCAGACCGGGATCGGGATCGATTATTATAACGGGTCGGATTTCGTGACTGACGGGTCCAGTACCGATGCCTGGGGCATTGCGATTGTACAGCGGATCGACAAAATCAATACAGATGCCTATCTCAAGTACCGCAATCACGATTTCAGCGACAGTGACTCCTTTGACAACAACGAAGCCTGGGTCTTGGGCGCGCGCTGGAAGTTCTGAACCTGAAATGAAGTGAAGCCCTGACGCCCCGGCCTGTACCGGGGCGTTTTTTTGTCTGTGACATGGGTAAAACCGGGCGGATTGGGCCATTGCCTCTTGCACGTAGGCGGCAGGGCAAATAGAAGGCGACAAATTTGCCCGGCGCGCCCGTGTTGCGCGCCCCGAATCCTATGGGGACTACCATAATGCAGGTTACCGAGACGCTGAACGAAGGTCTGAAACGCGGCTACAACATCGTTGTGACCGCCGCCGAGCTGGACGACAAGGTCAACGAAAAGTTGACCGAAGCGCAGCCCGAAGTCGAGATGAAGGGCTTCCGCAAAGGTAAGGTG
The DNA here is from genome assembly GCA_030426685.1 of Alphaproteobacteria bacterium. Taxonomy (GTDB): domain Bacteria; phylum Pseudomonadota; class Alphaproteobacteria; order Rhodobacterales; family Rhodobacteraceae; genus Ruegeria. Next base: position 24,298 of record JAUHYC010000002.1, on the reverse strand, counting down.
CCGATGGCGCTGCTGAAGAAGCAGTTTGGCCAGCGCCTGCTGGGCGAAGCGATGCAGGAATCCATCGACGGTGCGATGAACAAGCACTTTGAGGACAGTGGTGAACGCCCGGCGCTGCAGCCCGAAGTTAAAATGACCAACGAGGACTGGAAAGAGGGCGACGACGTTGAGGTCGCGATGTCCTATGAAGCGCTGCCCGAGATTCCCGAAGTCGACCTGAAATCGGTCGAGCTGGAAAAGCTGGTTGTCAAAGCGGATGACGCAGCTGTCGAAGAGGCGCTGAACAATCTGGCCGAGACCGCGCAGAACTTCAAAGCGCGCCGCAAGGGCTCGAAGGCCAAGGATGGCGACCAGATCGTATTCGATTTCGTCGGCAAGGTTGATGGCGAAGAGTTCGAAGGCGGTTCGGCCGAAGACTACCCGCTGGTTCTGGGCTCGGACAGCTTTATCCCCGGCTTCGAAGAGCAGCTGGTTGGTGTGAAGGCCGAGGAAGAAAAAGACGTCAACGTCACCTTCCCGGAGGAATACGGCGCCGAGCATCTGGCCGGTAAAGACGCCGTGTTCACCTGCACCATCAAAGAGGTGAAGGAGCCGGTTGCGGCCGAGGTCGACGACGAACTGGCCAAGAAATTCGGCGCCGAGGATCTGGCCGCGCTGAAGGCTCAGATCGCTGAGCGTCTGGAAGCAGAATACGCCGGCGCCTCACGCGCGGTCATGAAGCGTGCTTTGCTGGATGCGCTGGACAAGAAGGTCTCGTTCGACCTGCCGCCGTCGCTGGTTGACGCCGAAGCCAAGCAAATCGCACATCAGCTGTGGCACGAAGAAAATCCTGACGTTGAAGGACACGATCACGATCCGATCGAGCCCACCGACGAGCACACCAAACTGGCCGAGCGCCGCGTGCGTCTGGGCCTGCTGCTGGCCGAGTTGGGCCAGAAGGCCGAGGTTGAGGTGACTGACGCCGAAATGACTCAGGCGATCATGAACCAGGCGCGTCAGTATCCGGGCCAGGAACGCCAATTCTTTGAGTTTGTGCAACAGAATGCTCAGATGCAGCAGCAACTGCGCGCGCCGATCTTCGAAGACAAGGTTGTCGATTACATCGTCGAGCTGGCGCAAGTCGAAGACAAAGAAGTCAGCAAAGATGACCTGCAGAAAGCCGTTGAGGCACTGGAAGAGGAATAATCCTCTTCCTTTCCCAATCTACAGAGCACCAATAAAGCGGAGCCGTCTGATATAAGACGGCTCCGCGTGGGTGGCTTAAACTGATGAGGTGAGGGGGTCAGGCCTCATGAGCAAAAGCACGGGGGGTCTGTAACAGAGCGGTCTTTTGCTCTGGGGTGAAAGTGTCGGACAGGGCTTCGATCAGTTTCAAAACATCCTGACGTTCCTGCTCCGTCCTTGCCGCACTCATCTGTTCGGCAAAGTATTTCTCTAGATCAGTCAGTGGTTTGTGATCGCGATTCGCCGGGCTGGGTTTTTCGGCTTTTTTGGCTTCGAACATCTCCAGCGCTTTTTCTTCCTCGATAAACACATCGTGGTGGATGTCTGCGAATTCGCGAAGACCCGAGATTCTTTCTTCGCTGCAGTCCAACAGGGCGGCCATAGCTGGAACTTTGCCCATCGGAACTGTTTCGCCCACATAGTCGTATGGTGCGCAGTTCGACCGTTTCAGGACACGGTTCATAACCGGATCGATCACAGTGATGATGTCCTGAATGCCCGCGCTTCGGCAGTACTCCAATGAGCCGATCATCAACTCGCAGGTCGCATAAGATACCGAGTTCTTTTCCTTGCCGCGTGTCAGCCGCTGCGTGTCAACACAGAAACGCGTGGATTCCCACATCGTCGCGCTGCGCATCGGTGCCTCACCGCACAAGATGTCCGAGAACACATCCGAAAGCATATGCGGTCCGGTGGTCTGGAGTGCGCGTACTGCGGCCACGACGTTCCCCTCATCGTCGAGACCAATCACATACGCCGGGTCCAGGTGATCGAACTGGTCGATTTCCTTGCCGTCTTCAATATTCACATCCCAACCAAGTCGCCCGCCAAAAACCCGAGCACGCAGTTCGAACATATCGTCAAGAACTTCGGTGAACAGATGTCTGTTCAGCCCATCAACTACCAAGATCATATTAACCCCCTTCGAGTAATCTGTCTGTGGATAAGACGTTACTCGGATTCGAGGGCGAATCTATTGGGGGTTTCCCGTAATATCGGCTTTTTTTCGCCCGATTTGGGGAGTTTTTGGCTTTATCCTGGGTAGATTAGCCCGATTCCAATCGCGCGGCCGACGGCCTGTGGGGTCGTCAGTGCATTAAGCTTTTCACGTGAAGAGCGCAAGTGGACCTCAACGGTACGATGTGAAATCGACAGGATATCGCCGATATCCTGTTGCGATTTTCCAGCTGCAGCCCATTGCAGAATCTCAAGCTCGCGGCTTGAGAGCGTTGGATGATACAGCATCCGGCTGATCGTGTCGGAGGTCATGACATTGTCATGGATGTGCACGGCCAGTGATTGCAGGTCGCTGATCACGTTGGGAACCAGCTTTTTCCATTCCTCCCGGCTGCAGTCACGTGTGGCGCTTAGCAGACCAATGTCGCCATAGGGGCCACGTACGGGAATGGTAACGCCCTGATCGGGAATGCCAAAATCATGTGCATCACGGAAAACGCGCTGAAAGTCTTTGCCGCGTTCAAGGCGGCTCCAGTCCACCGGGGCGATACTGCGTTGGCTCATATGCAGGGTCGGGTCGATCAGGTGCAGGCCCTGCTCCTGATAGTGGTTTTTCCAGTCGTCGCCATAGGTGACATGGCCATGGATCGTGCCCGCCGCAGGGTTCATACCCGCATAGGCTGCATGGTCCATTTCGTATTTGTCACACACCTGCCGCAGGAACTCGTCATAGCGAGTATCCTGTTCGGGTAGGGTGCTGAGATCAACAATATCCATACGGTAACGACCAGCTAGACCCGAGTGAGCGGGCGGATCCCTTTGGCCAGGAAAAAGGTACTGACTTCCCTGACGTCAGCCAACACACCACATTTCCCATATCATGACAAGAAGATGTGGGAAATGTCTGCTTTTTTGGGGCAAATGTGCTTTTAGCGCACATACATTGGGCATTCTTTATGGCCATATCAGTGAATACTGCTGTGTTGGTCGCGGAATCCGCTGTTGGATTGGAGTGGTTATGTGTGAGCTTTATAAAGAGATTGCGCAATAAAGAAGCCTATTCTGTGGCAGAAACCAGACCAGTTTCAACCAACATCCCGCGTGCCTTCGCCTCAGGGTAGTATCCCTTTGCATAAAGGAAGATTGCACGTTGCTGATCCCCGTCCGCCAAAAGCCATGCACCCCGCAGGTATTTCCCGGCAAACTCCAGATTGGTATCGGCGTCGAGCAGACCCTTGGGATTGCCAGAATATCCCATTGAACGGGCGGTCGCAGGAAGAATCTGCAGCAACCCATAGTAGGGCCGATTCACAGCCCATGGACGATGCGTGCTTTCGCGGATCGCCAGCTTATGCACCAGTTCACGCGGCACTTCGTAGTGGTCGGCCCATTCGTTGATCGACGCGCGCAACTCGGGTGTTTCATTGGGATAAAGAGGCGGGTCGAACGCATCCTTCGGGTCTGCTTTGTTCGGCCCACCGCAAGCGGCCAGCGGCGCAACAAGCAGGAAAGCTAGTATGCAGCGTCGGAAATTTGGGGTCATGCATATCCTCCTGGTTGCTATGGCGGATGATATGAATCGGTAACCAGACCGCAAGAGGAGGCTGGACCTCCGGCCAAATATTGCTTGGACCACAAAAAAGGGTCGCGCGGCTGCGCGACCCTTGATTCACCCAAGCTCTGTCAGATCAGGCTTTGGCTTCGTCTTCTTCTGCCGGTGCCTCTTCGGCAACCAGCTCTTCGTCTTCCGACGCGGCCGAGCCGATGTCGTCGAACAGTTCTGCGATTTCGAACTCAGCGGCAGCTTCTTCTTCGGCTGCCAGTTCCTGGATCGATTTGCCCGAAGCTTGGAGTTCGGCTTCTTCTTCCGAACGGGCCACGTTCATCTTGATCTCGACCTCGACCTCAGGGTGCAGTTTGACCGCGACCGAGTGCAGGCCCAGTTCCTTGATCGGAGCGAGCAGGATGACCTGTTTTTTGTCGACGGTGAAGCCTGCTTCGGTGGCGGCGTCTGCTGCGTCGCGCGGGGTGACCGAGCCGTACAGCGCGCCGGCATCCGATGCCGAGCGAATCACGATGAACTGCTGACCGTCCAGCTTTTCGGCCAGCGCTTCAGCTTCTTTCTTGGTTTCCAGGTTGCGGGCCTCAAGCTGTGCTTTCTGGGCTTCGAACGAGGCGATGTTGGCCTCGGACGCGCTCAGCGCTTTGCCCTGGGGCAGCAGGAAGTTGCGGGCAAAGCCGGGCTTGACGTCAACGACGTCGCCCATCTGACCCAGTTTCGCAACGCGTTCCAGCAGGATAACTTGCATGTCAGTCTCTCCTTACTTCACGGCGTATGGCAGCAGGGCGAGGAAGCGGGCGCGCTTGATCGCACGGGCCAGCTCTCGCTGCTTTTTCGCCGAAACGGCGGTGATGCGCGAAGGTACGATCTTGCCACGCTCCGAGATGTAGCGCTGCAGCAGACGGGTGTCTTTGTAGTCGATTTTCGGCGCGTTCTCACCCGAGAACGGGCAGACCTTGCGGCGGCGGAAAAATGGTTTTGCGGCCATGGTTTATGTCCTTTCGTCAGGCGTTGATCAACGGCGCTCGCGGCGGCCTTCGCGCTCATCGCGCTTCTGCATCTGGACCGAGGGGCCCTCGGCATGCTCGTCGACCTTGATGGTCAGAACGCGCATAACGTCGTCATGCAGGCGCATCAGGCGCTCCATTTCCTGCACCGCGCCAGCGGGGGCGTCAGTCTTCAGGAAGGAATAGTGACCCTTGCGGTTCTTGTTGATCTTGTAAGCCATCGTCTTGACGCCCCAGTACTCGCTGTCGACGACGCTGCCGCCGTTGTCAGCCAGAACGGTGCCGAAATGTTCGACAAGGCTTTCTGCCTGCGCGTTGGACAGATCCTGACGCGCGATCATTACATGCTCATACAGTGGCATGTGCACTCCTGTTTATATCAAGGCGCATTTCAAAGGCGGGGCCAATTGGTCCTTCGCGACCCTGCCACGAGAGGCTGCGCGATTCATAACTCCTGCGAAGGATGGCCCCGTATACACGTTTATGAGGGCGGGGCAAGCCCTGCCACATATGCCCTTGTGAAGTCGCCCTATTTCCACTGGTGTGCCCAATTCCTGACTTTTTTCGCCGCGAGGTTGTTCATGAAGTCGGGAACACCCGGACAATTGGAAAACCACAGACAGGGCAAGAGAATGGCCGTCATGAACACAAACACATTTAAACAATCGGCGCCACGCGCGGCATTTGAGAAATCCGTACCCGTACTGATTACCTTCGCGCCGAATTGGCGTGCCCGTTTGGTGCTTGTGCGCGTCATGGGTGCCTTTCTGGTACTGTCGGCCTTTTCGATGTGGCTATTGCCCGGCTCTGTCATGGGTACTGAGGTATGGCCCATCAAACTGGTTGCGTCGCTGATGTTCCTGATCGTTGGTGTCAGTCTGCTGACCATCGAGGTCATGGACGCGCGCCCCGATGCCTATTTTGACCCGATCCGCCGCGAAGTCCGCATTCTTCAGAAAAATGAGAACGGCCGCCCCCAGACGGTTCTGCGCCGCAGCTACGACTCGCTGGGCGGTGCGCGATTTGCCGAAAATCAGGTGGAGTTGTTCGACGTGGACGGCAGCATTTTGATGAAGCTGCCGCTGGAATCGGCGGATGTCAGCTCAGCGCTCAAGGGGCAACTCAGCCAGAACGTAACAATTTTCGCCTGAGATTTATTCTGTTCAAATAGGAACAGGGTTTGTGAATCAAAAATACTTGTGTGCCGCCCTTGGGCGGCACATTTTAGTTTGTGAGCAACCCAACTGGTTTACGAACCCAAAACATTCGGAGATTGTTATGAAATCTACCCTTCTTGCTGCTGCACTGGCCATGACGGCAACCACTGCATTTGCCAGCGCTGAAAAGTACGTTCTGGATTCCAGCCACAGCCAGGTTGTCTTCAGCTACAACCACCTTGGTTTCTCGACCACAACCGGCATGTTCTCGGGTTTCGAGGGTGAGATCATGTTTGATCAGGAAAACCCTGCTGAATCGAGCGTCACCGTATCGATGCCGGTTGTCGAGATGATCACCGGTTGGAAGCCGCGCGAAGATCACTTCATGACCGAAGATTTTTTTGGGGTAACCGAAGGTGATATGATCACTTTCACCTCCACCGGAATCGAAGTGACCGGCGAGAACACGGCCAACATCACCGGCGACCTGACCATGAACGGCGTCACCAAATCGGTCGTTCTGGATGCCAAGCTGAACCAGGTGGGTGAACACCCGATGGCCAACAAGCCCTGGGCCGGGTTCGATGCGACGACCACTCTGGTTCGTAGCGACTTTGATCTCGGCCAGTTCGCACCGTTCGTCGGTGACGAGGTTGAGGTCCGGATTTCGGTGGAAGCTCAGAAAGCTGAATAAAGCCACGTCAATCAGAAACTAGAAACCGCCAGAGGTATGTCACCTCTGGCGGTTTTCATTTTGAGGTCTGTTGTTACTCCGCGCGGGTTGCCGTCAGTTCGATCGTGACCGTGACGGCAAATCCCAGCGAATCCTCTTTGGGCTGTGATGTACCGATATCGAAATCCAGCCGGTCCAATACGATCGACCCTGCGACCTGCGCAGTCTCGTTTTGCATATCAAGTGTGAAGGGCAGTACGATATCCAGCGTCTTGTCGCGGATAGTCAGCGGGCCCCGCGCTTCATATCCATCGTTGGTTTTGAAAAGGTCGGCTTTGAATTGAGCAGTGGGAAACTGCGTGTTGTCAAAGAAATCCGCGCCCATCGCTTGCTCGGTCACTGTGCCGATGCTGAGGGACCCGATGGCGATTGTCACGTCAACGGATCCGGCCAGCCCGGGTTCAACAGGCTCGTCAAAGGCAATCGCAGCCGTCCAGTCCGCGAAATTACCGGTGACCGGGCTGCCGAGTTGGTTGATCGTGATCGACAGAGATCCGTCCTGTACCTGCCAGTCCGATTGAACTTCGGTCAGTTCGGCAGTGTCGGTGGCAGCAGCTGATTGATGTGAGAACACCCCGAGCGACCAGCCACCGACCAACACAGCGACCCAAACGGCGAGCGCCGCAAAGGCCGGAACAGCTGAATGCTGCTGTGCGGGTGGGGTGGGGACATTCGCATCTCCCGGAAGCATACGCCGCAGGGTACTGTCCTTGTCCACGACGTGATGCTTCAAGGCCCCGAGGATGTGTAAAACCAGCGCTCCGGCCAGAATTAGAATGAACAGCCAATGCAAACTTGCTGTGAACTCGGCCAGAGATGCGGATTTTGGAACCAAAGGCAGGTTTTGGCCAAGCGGCCAAAGGATCGGCGCAAAACCCTCGGCCGCTGCATGGTGAAGCCAGCCGGTCAGTGGGACCAGAACCAGAGATCCATAGAGAAGCCAGTGAACAGTCTCTGCCGCAAAAGCTTCGGGCTTGTTTTCGGCATTCAGAAGTCCGGGCTTGGTTTGTGACGCCGCCCACAGGATTCGCGCCAGAGCGACGAAGAAAACGGTTATGCCAACGGTTTTGTGCAGCGAGAACAGCCGGACGGCGCGGGCAATGTCGGCCTCGGTCGTGGGGATATTCGGATCATAGATCGCGTGAGCGAGGTTGTTGGCAAGCCATCCCAGAGGTAACGCCGTCAGGATCAGCAACGCGGTCAGCCAGTGAAATGTCTTGGTCACACCGCCATAGCTGGATTGGGTGTTCGTCAGGGCCATCGATGAAGCTCTCCGATTGGTGGATAGAGCACAAGGTAAAGGGATGGCGATTGGACACAAGGCAGAGAAATGCACAGCAATGGTGTCCGAATGCAGATCGAAGGCAATGCTTGTGCCGCGCGGTCTGTCAGTTTACACCCCGCCGCAACCTGACGTCACGCAAGAGGCAATAATGACACGCGCGTTTGTTTTCCCGGGGCAGGGTGCCCAGACAATCGGAATGGGCAAAGCTCTGGCCGAGGCATATCCGGCTGCTCGTGCCGTTTTCGATGAGGTAGATGAGGCTCTGGGCGAAAAGCTGAGCAACCTGATCTGGGAAGGCGATATCGCCGACCTGACATTGACGCAGAACGCACAGCCCGCGCTGATGGCGACCTCGATGGCGGCAATGCGCGCACTTGAGGCGGAGGGGGCGTCCATCTCGATGGCGTCCTTCGTGGCCGGGCATTCGCTAGGCGAGTATTCGGCGCTGGCCGCTGCCGGTGCTTTGTCGATTGCTGATACTGCACGTTTGCTTCGTACGCGCGGACAGGCGATGCAAAGTGCTGTGCCCGTGGGTGAAGGTGCGATGGCCGCCATTTTGGGGCTCGACCTTGATGCCGTGCGCGCCGTGGCCGAGGAGGCCGCGCAGGGTGAGGTTTGTCAGGCCGCAAACGACAACGACCCGACGCAGGTCGTGGTCTCAGGGGCGAAGGCTGCTGTTGAACGTGCCGCCGAGATCGCCAAGGAAAAGGGCGCTAAGCGGGCCGTGATGCTGCCGGTGAGTGCCCCGTTCCACTGCGCCCTGATGCAGCCGGCGGCCGATGTGATGGCCGAAGCCTTGTCCGAAGTTGAGATCAAGACCCCTGCAGTACCGTTGGTCGCCAATGTCCGCGCAGAGGCTGTTACTGATCCGGACGTCATCCGGCAGTTGCTGGTGGAACAGGTCACGGGCTCGGTGCGGTGGCGCGAAAGCGTGCAGTATATGGTTGCGCAAGGTGTGACCGAAGCGTGGGAGATTGGTGCGGGCAAGGCGCTGTCGGGCATGATCCGCAAGATTGATCGCGCCCTTGCATGTCAGGCGGTCGGAACACCTGAGGATGTGCAGAAAGCCATTAACGCTGGCGAGTGAATAAAGAACAACCGCCGGTTTCGGCGGCCAGAGAGGAACTACTGATGTTTGATTTGACGGGTAAGAACGCGCTGATCACTGGCGCTTCGGGTGGTATTGGCGGCGAAATTGCTCGCGCTCTTTATGACGCTGGCGCGACTGTCGGGTTGTCCGGAACGCGGGTTGAGCCGCTGAAGGCCCTGGCCGAAAGCTTGGGAGACCGCGCGCATGTCCTGCCGTGCAACCTGAGCGATTTCGAGGCGGTCGAAGCGCTGCCGAAACAGGCCGCCGAGGCGATGGGCTCGGTCGACATACTGGTCAACAACGCGGGTATTACGCGCGATAATCTGTTCATGCGCATGTCGGACGAGGAATGGCAGGCCGTGATTGATGTGAACATGACGGCCACCATGAAGCTGTGCAAGGGTGTGATCCGGGGCATGATGAAGGCGCGCTGGGGCCGGATCGTGAATGTCTCGTCCGTTGTGGCCGCAATCGGGAATCCGGGTCAGGCGAACTATGCTGCCTCCAAGGCTGGTATGATCGGCTTCTCCAAGGCGCTGGCGCATGAAGTAGCGACCCGTGGTATCACCGTTAACGCGGTGGCTCCGGGCTTTATCACCACTGCCATGACCGAGAAGCTGACAGATGAGCAAAAGAAAGGTCTGCTGCTCAAGGTTCCGGCAGGCCGCATGGGCGATCCGCAGGAAATCGCTGCTGCCGTTCTGTACCTTGCAAGCCCAGAAGCAGGATATGTTACCGGAAGCACCTTGCATGTGAATGGCGGTATGGCCATGTTGTAATCGCAATTCGGGGCGGATGCGAAAGCGTTTGCCTTGCGCGTTGTCTGTGCTATAGGCGGCGCGTATGCGCAGGGACCGGTCGGAAGGCCGGTTCTCTGATTTCCCGGGGACCCGGGACCCAAACCGCCCGGAATGGGCAAAACAAGTCCACCCCGAACGGGCAAGGGCAGAACCGGGCGGACCGCCCTGAAATGAAATGAGGAATAGACATGAGCGACGTCGCAGATCGCGTTAAGAAGATCGTTGTTGAGCACCTGGGTGTTGAAGAGGATAAGGTTGCTGAAAACGCCTCGTTCATCGACGATCTGGGCGCAGACAGCCTGGACACCGTTGAGCTGGTAATGGCCTTCGAAGAAGAGTTCGGTATCGAAATCCCGGACGACGCTGCCGAAACCATCCAGACATTTGGCGACGCGGTCAAATTCATCAGCGAAGCTTCCTAAGCTTACCTGACTGATAGAAAAGCGGCGCTTCCGGGCAACGGAAGCGCCGTTTTTTTGTGCCCGCCCCAATTCGGTCTTGCCATAAGGGCGCGTCAGTTCGCACTCTGACCCCTGAGGCAAAATTTTGAGCGGGCAAGGGCATGATAAGATCCACCCCGATGATCAACACGGCGCGCCTGACCTTGTGTGCGATGCGCCCAGAGGATTTCAACCGTTTCGCCGAGATATGGCGCGACCCCGAAGTGGTGCGCCATATCGGCGGAACACCCAAGACGCGGGGTGAGGCCTGGGATTCGTTTCTACGCAATTCCGGGCATTGGCAAATGACGGGGTTTGGCCAATGGGGCGTGGTGTTGCAATCGAATCGAACCCTGATCGGGCAGGCCGGATTCTTCTATGGCAATCGCTCATTGGGGGAAGACTTTGATGGCTTCCCCGAGGCCGGTTGGGTGCTAACGCCTGAAATGCAAGGGCAGGGATACGCGCAAGAGGCAGCTCAGGCAGCGCATGACTGGTTCGACAGGGTCATTCCAGGCCCCCTGGTTGCATTGATCGATGCGGATCATTCCGCGTCACAGCGATTGGCCGAGAAACTAGGCTACAAGCTGCTGCGCGAGGCGAAATACCGGGAGACGCCTGTCCACTTGTTTCGCCGGGACGGCCCTCCGACGCGGGTGTGAAACGCATCCTGCGCTGCGATGCCGCAAACAGCATTCACTTTGCCGATCCTGAGAAATGATGGGTTCGTTGCCAGCGCTATGGTACCATCGAATCCCATTTGATTGAGCGGAGGAAATGGCTCATGAGAATTTACCCTACAATGGAATTGCAGAACGGTCGTTGCGTTACGCTGGATAAGGGCCGCCTGGACGAGGCGATGATCTGGCACGTGAATCCGACCGAGACCGCGCTTAGCTGGGCTGCGGCAGGTGCCGAATGGATGCATCTGACGGATTTCGATGCGATCGAAGGGCGCGACACCAATTCCGAGCTGGTCGAGGAGATCATTCGGACCGCCGAGATGCCCGTGCAACTCGCCGGTGGTATGCGTACGCGCGAGCAGGTCGAGTACTGGATCAACAAGGGCGCCGGTCGAATCGTGATCGGTACGCTGGCGGCCTGGGACCCCAGCCTGGTAAAGGAACTGGCTAAGTTGCATCCCGATCAGATCGTGTTGGCAGTGGATGTCTGGCAAGGTCATGTGATGACCGAAGGCTGGCGCAGCGAAAGCGCCTTTACGCCCGAGGCCTTTATCGAAGCATTTGCCGATACGCCCTTTGCGGGCATTCTGGTCACCGATATCGACAGCGACATGGAAGATGTCGAGGCGCAGCTGGGTCTGATTTCAGGCCTGGCGGAAAAATCGCGCACACCGATCATCGCAAGCGGAGTGGTGCGCACGACCGATGACATTTCCCGTCTCGCCTACATTCCGAACATCTCGGGCGCACTTGTTGGCCGCGCTCTGTTCCGCAAGACGGTTGACCTGTCCGAGGCTCTGGAAGTTGCCAAATTGGCGCATGAGCCGGTCGCTGAATTCCAGTAACACTCTCGGGTTGCTGAAAATCCGCCCTTTCCATGCCAACGGAGGGGGCGGATATTTGTTTTTCAATCATTTTCAGTCCGGTTTGCTGATCATTTGTTCCGGTCATGGCAATAAGATGCCGGTTCAGAATTCGCCGTTGCTCTTGCCCCCGCACCCCGGGCCGGGGTATGAGCGGTTCTCATAACAGGAAGCAGGCAAGAGGCACTTCATGCGCAGAGTCGTTGTAACCGGTCTTGGATTGGTCACTCCTTTGGCCAGTGGGGTCGAGGAAACATGGTCACGGCTGCTGGACGGAGAATCCGGCGCGGGCCCGATTACGCAGTTCGATGCCGAGGCAAGCGGGGTCACCACGACCTATGCCTGCGAAGTGCCGCGCGGAGATGGCACCAACGGGACATTCAATCCTGACGACTGGATGCCGCCCAAAGAGCAGCGCAAGATTGAGGATTTCATCCTCTATTCCATCGCTGCCGCTGAAATGGCTTGCAAAGACGCTGACTGGTTGCCCGAAGACGAAGAAGACCGCCTGCGCACAGGTGTTCTGATCGGCTCCGGTATTGGTGGGCTGGGGTCGATTGCCGATACGGCAAATCTGATCCGCGACAAAGGTCCGCGTCGTGTATCCCCGTTCTTTATCCCCGGTGCGTTGATCAATCTGGCCTCGGGGCAGGTGTCGATCCGCCATGGGTTCAAGGGGCCCAATCACTCGGTCGTGACCGCCTGTTCGACCGGTGCACATGCGATTGGCGACGCCAGCCGGATCATTCGTGCCGGAGACGCGGATGTCATGATCGCGGGCGGCGGTGAAGGCTGTATCTGTGAAATCGGCATTGCTGGATTCAACGCCTGTAAGGCGCTGTCGACCAAATATGCAGATGATCCGAAAAAGGCCAGCCGCCCTTATGACATTGACCGCGACGGCTTTGTTATGGGTGAGGGTGCGGGCATCGTGGTGCTTGAGGATTACGAACACGCCAAGGCGCGTGGCGCCAAGATCTATGCCGAAGTTCTGGGCTATGGTATGTCTGGCGACGCCTATCACATCACTGCGCCGTCCGAAGATGGCGACGGGGCTGAGCGTTCGATGAAGGCCGCGCTGCGCAGCGCCGGGCTTGAGCCGAAGGATCTGGATTACATCAACGCGCATGGTACTTCGACCATGGCAGACACTATTGAACTTGGTGCTGTTGAGCGCCTGTTAGGCGATCACGCCAGCAACGCGACCATGACTTCGACCAAATCAGCCACGGGTCACCTGCTTGGGGCTGCTGGGGCGATTGAGGCGATCTTCTCAATCTTGGCAATCCGCGACCAGGTTGCTCCTCCGACGATCAATCTGGACAATCCTGCGGTCGAGACGCCGATTGATTTGGCGCCGAACGCCAAGCGTGAACGTGAGATCAACGTGGCACTGTCGAATTCATTCGGGTTTGGTGGCACCAATGCGAGCGTGATCTTCGGAAAGGTCAGCTAAATGTGGCGGGCCTTAGCGTCGAATGCGCTGACCATCCTTGTGGTTGGCCTATTCCTGTTGGGCGGTGTCGTCCTGTGGGGACAGTCGCAATACAAATCCGAAGGCCCGCTGGAAACCGCGATTTGCCTGCAGGTCAAAAGCGGTTCAAACATGACCCGTGTCAGCCGTGATCTGGAAGATCAGGGCGCGATCAGCAGCGGTCTAATCTTTCGGCTGGCTGCGGACTATACGGAGAAAGCTCAGCAGTTGAAAGCGGGCAGTTTTCTGGTGCGTGAAGGCTCGTCGATGGAACAGATCATCGACGAGATCACCAGCAGTGGTGCCAGCACCTGCGGGACAGAGATCGAATATCGGATCGGTGTGACGCGAACACAGACCCGCGTGCGCGAACTTGACCCCTCAACGCTGGACTTTATCGAAGTCGCGGCCTTTGAGGTCGACGAGGGGGAAGTTCCTGAAATATATGAAGAAAAGCGTGGTGAAGCGGATACGCGCTATCGCGTTTCCCTGGCTGAAGGCGTCACAAGCTGGCAGGTTGTCGAAGCGCTGAAGTCGATGGACCTTTTGACCGGAGAGGTGGCTGAGCTGCCTGCCGAGGGGATGTTGGCACCGGATAGCTATGAGGTGGCGCCGGGCGCTGACCGCAATGTAATTCTGGAAGAAATGAAGGAAAAACAGAAGCTTAGAATAGATGCTGCGTGGGAGAAACGTCAGGATGGGTTGCCGCTGAACAGCCCCGAAGAGATGCTGATTCTGGCGTCGATCATCGAAAAAGAGACCGGCCTTCCTGAGGAGCGCGGACAGGTCGCCAGCGTGTTTGTAAACCGTCTGAATCAGGGTATGAAACTGCAGACGGACCCGACGGTGATTTATGGCGTCACGAAGGGGCAAGGTACTTTGGGTCGTGGCCTGCGGAGGAGCGAGCTTCGCCGCGTAACGCCCTGGAATACATATGTTATTGACGGTTTGCCACCCACTCCAATTGCCAATCCGGGGCTTGCAAGTCTTGAGGCTGCCGTGGCCCCCGATGATACGGGATATGTGTTCTTCGTCGCGGATGGAACAGGCGGTCACGCTTTTGCCGAGACGCTGGAGGAGCATAATCGAAACGTCGCCAAGTGGCGCGAGATCGAGGCGGAGCGGAATTCGGGGAACTGAGCCGGTTCAGGCGAATTGTCTGAGTTGTACATGGTTCCAGGCGCGAATTGTTCGTGTTGTACAAAACGGAAATCAGCCTGTGACACCGTTTTCCAGACCGGTCGGAAGGACCGGTCATGGGATCGTCGGTTACCCCGATCTCAAACTATTGGAGCGTTGGCGCCGGTGATCAAGCGCGTCCGTCCGATCTGGACTTGGACCGGGCTTTGACAACGTCGACCAATTCACCAACAGCGCGTTTGATCTGAAAGATGTCAAACCCACCAAAGACACGGTATCCCCGGGCGAGCAGCGCATCGACTTCGGCCTCGGTATTGGCGGGTCCACCACCCAACGGAATTTCGGCGGCCTTCGCGGACACTTCGATCTTGTTGACGGCATCGAGAAAATCCGGGTGATCAAACTGACCGGATATGCCAAGCGATGTTGACAGATCAAAAGGGGCGACAATTGCCATATCGACACCCTCGACCGCAAAGATGGCGTCGATGTTTTCCACAGCTTCCGCGGTTTCGATGAGCAGGCAGCAAACGGTCCTGTCTCCAAATCTGGGAAGATACTCCATCGGTTGAACACCCCATCGGGAATGCGCAACAAAGGCACCCCAGCCTCTGATCCCTTTTGGCGGATACCGCAGCGACGCAACACAGGTAGCGGCATCCTGGGCGGTTCGGATCAGCGGAAACACAATCCCCTCGGCCCCCAGATCGAGCGTGAGCTTTACATTTGCGGGGTTGTGATCGATCACGCGTACCAAAGCCGCGCAATCGGTGCCCTGAGTGGCCATGATCATGGCGTGCAGGGTCTCGGTGTTGGTTGCGGCATGCTCTCGATCGATGATGATAAGGTCAATCCCTGTCGACGCAACGGCCTGAGCCAGCGTTGCAGAGGGAATAATGCACATCTCGGCTGACAACAGGCGCGCCTTGTCCAACAGCTTTGCCTTGAGTTCCATCGTGTTGTTCCTGTCGGTCGTGAAATTCCGACCAGAGTAAACCGCCGCGGGATGGAGACCAGCTTTTTGTTTGGCTGAAAACAAGTGGGAATGCCGTATCGACCCCCTTCCGGTATCCGCGAGCTGCGCAGGTTCTGAGCAAAGATGTGCGAATCCGATTGGCGTGCTCAGCGGCCTCCGGCTTTACCGAGGCCGCTGAATTTGTATGGGCTGTAGCCCGTCAATTCACTGAACGGGCTGTTTATTAATAGCGCGGTTGAGCGTCAGGCAGCCGGTTTGCGACGGGGACGGCGCCGCTTGTTGGCGGGCTTGGGTGCGCCGGCATTGGCGTTTGGACGCTGGCTGCGGCGGGGGCGATTAGCCTGACGGCGGGCAGGTTTCTTCGTCTCGATAAATTCCGGCATCTCACCGCTGGCAACCGGAATCTCGATCTTCATCAGTTTCTGGATCTGGCGCAGCAGGTCGACCTCTTCCGCCGCGCAGAAGGCGATGGCCTCACCCTCGCGCCCGGCGCGGGCGGTGCGACCGATGCGGTGGACATAGTTGTCGGGCACTTCGGGCAGGTCGTAGTTGATGACATAGGCCACGCCGGGGATGTCGATGCCGCGCGCGGCGACATCGGTGGCGACGAGGACGTTGATCTCGCCCGCGCGGAAGGCCTTGATGGCGCGGTCGCGCTGGCCCTGGCTTTTGTTGCCGTGGATGGAGGCCGCGTTAAACCCGTCCGCGACAAGGCCCTTCATCAGCTTTTCGGCCCCGTGTTTGGTGCGTGAAAACACCAGGGTGAGGGCGTCTGTGTCCGCCGAGAGAATCTGGCGCAGTTTGGCGGGTTTTTCGGGTTTGCTGACGAAATGGATCGACTGGGTGATCTTGTCGGCGGCCTTGCCCGGAGGCGAGACCTGTACCCGTTGCGGGTTGGTCAGGTAGGCGCGGCTGAGCTCTTCCATCTGTTTTGGCATGGTGGCCGAGAACAGCATGGTCTGGCGCGGCGTGCCCAGTTCGGGCGCGATGCGGCGCAACGCATGGATGAAACCCATGTCGAGCATCTGGTCGGCCTCGTCCAGCACCAGATGGCGCACCGAGCCGAGATTGACCGCGCCACGATCCATCAGGTCGATCAGGCGGCCGGGTGTGGCGACAAGGATGTCAGTGCCGCGCGAGAGGAACATGATCTGTTTGTTGATCGACTGGCCGCCAACCACGGTGGCCACGCGCAGTTTGGTCTTTTTGGTGAGACCCCGCAGGCTGTCGGCGATCTGGTTCACCAGTTCGCGGGTGGGCGCGAGGATCAGCGCCTTGGCGGTTTTGGGATCGGGCTTGCCGGGTTGGGCCAGTAGGTGGTCAATCAGGGGGAGGCCAAAAGCGAGCGTCTTGCCGGTGCCGGTCTGAGCAAGGCCCAGGATATCGTGCCCGTTCAGCGCCAGTGGAATGGCTTGGTTCTGGATCGGTGTGGGTTGGGTGAATTTCGCCTGTTTCAGTGCGTCGTTCAGGGCGGGCGCGAGGCCCAGCATATCAAAGTCGAACAAATAACTATCCTTTACAGCCCGAGGCAATGGCCCACGGACAAGTCGTGATGGGTCGCATCCGCGACCGGCAGGGGTTGTGCGAGACCTCAGGACGCGCAGGCGTCTCCTGCAGCATCTGGTCGTCGCGTCAAGAACCCTGCGTGATGGGGAACTATGGGGTAGATCGGGCGCTGGCGGGCGGATGGCCCGAATGCTCACGCTTCAGCGCTGTTTGAGGGGCACATGCGGGTTACGAGGGAGAATGTCAAGCTGTAGGGTGGGGTTTTCTGTGCGGCGGCAGGAGGTGTTGCGGCTTTGCGGGCTACTTTTGCCGACCCAGTCCGACCGCCTGATGGATCGCAAAACCTGTATTGGTCGCGCAATAGGTCGGAAAGGGCATCCGCCCCGAGGTCTCGATATCGCGCCGGATCCAGTCCTGATCCTCCAACTGATGCAGGGAGGACGACAGGGCGCGGTCGGTGATGGTTATCAGGTTCGACTTGATGGCCGAAAACCGATACGGCGTGCCGGTCAGAGCCAGGATCGGCACGGTCCAGGATTTTCGAATGAGCTTGTGCGTGGCGTCATCCGGAACGACCTCGATGATCGCGCTGGCGATCCTGGCGGCTTGGGTGCCGGCGGGGGTTAAACGGAATTCAGGTCGCAGGGGGTGGCCATGGCCGGGGTTCCGCTCGATCAGGCCCAGCTGGAGGAGGTGGTTGAGACTTGCCGCGAAAGCCGTCCGGCTTGCGCTGGTTGCGGCAAGCAAAGGGGCCTGACGGGCGGGAACACCTGCGTGCATAAGGGCGAGGATGTTCAGCGACCATGCGCGGGATGTGAGCTTGACAAGTGTCATTATGTCCATAAAGTATAGTTACTATATTTAAAGACAAAAGGAAAGATCAATGCCGCTTGTTTCTTTGAAGAACACCATCACTTTTGCGATTTCGGTTCGGGATCGTCATGCCAGTGCGGACTGGTATCGCGATACGCTCGGGTTTGAGCTGAACCATCATATGGACGAAGCTGGGTGGAGCGAGATGCGCACCAACGTGAATGGCGTGACATTGGGCCTCGGAGAGCAGGCGGAGCCAACACCGGGCAATTGCGTGCCGGTATTTGAGGTCGCCGATATTGGCGATGCGCGTGGCGCGCTGGAGGCTGCAGGGGTGGCGTTCGATGGCCCGACGGAAACGATCGAAGGGATGGTCAGCACGGCCACATTCTATGATCCGGACCGGAATGCCATGATGTTGGCGCAGGATCTGACAGGTGGTCAGTCTTAACACAGCGCCCGGTACCTGTTGCGCCGTTGTTGCGTAACGTATTGACTTTGCGCACTTAATTGCGTATCACTTATGTCATGCTAGAAGAAGTGGGCAACGGCCCCGGGGTGACCCGGTGGCCGTTTTTCGTTTCTCTCGTGCGGAGAAAACTCACGCATGAGGTCACAGGCAAACATGACTTTGATTACCCCGGAAGAGCGGATTTCTCAGACGGCTGATTTGTTGCAGTCCCTTGAAAGGTCCATTCGCGATCTGCGCCAGGCAGCGGAAGAACTGCGAAAACAGATCGGTGCCGGGGAGGATGCAGACCTTGCCGGAACAGGCAAGCAACTGGGTCAGCTAGAGGGGTTGATCCGCAGTTGCCAGAAAGTGGAGACAAGCTTTGTCGAACAACATCACAGACAAGCCGGAATTGCCCAAGGGGGCTATGCGCTCGACCTTGATCGGGCACGATCTGAGATCGGGTGCAGGCTGGCTCGCCTCCGCGCCTGCTGCGGTGCAGGACAGATTTCTGAGTGAGATCGGGGAGGGGGGGCTGTGTGCCCTCCCTTTCCTGTTCGAGTTCTGGGCGCTGCCGCATCAGTTGCCGCCCGAGGGCGACTGGCGGTCGTGGGTGATCATGGGCGGGCGCGGGGCCGGTAAGACGCGGGCGGGGGCCGAGTGGGTGCGGTCGGTGGTCGAGGGGTCATTGCCTCTGGATCGGGGGCAGGCGTGTCGTGTGGCTCTGGTCGGTGAGACATTTGATCAGGTGCGCGATGTGATGATCTTTGGGGATAGCGGGATATTGCAGTGTTCACCGCCGGATCGGCGGCCTGTTTGGAAGGCGTCTGAACGCAAGCTGGTTTGGCCTAACGGGTCCGAGGCGCAAGCGTTTTCGGCGCATGATCCCGAGGGGCTGCGGGGGCCGCAGTTTGATGCGGCCTGGGTGGATGAGCTGGCCAAGTGGAAGAAGGCGGGCGAGACCTGGGATATGTTGCAATTTGCGCTGCGGCTGGGGGAACGGCCGCGGGTCTGTGTGACCACGACGCCGCGCAATGTGAAGGTTTTGAAGGAGTTGCTGGCGTCTCCGTCCACGGTACAGACCCACGCGCCGACCGAGGCGAACCGGGCCAATCTGGCGGGTTCCTTTTTGGAAGAGGTACGCGCGCGCTATGCCGGCACGCGGCTGGGGCGGCAGGAATTAGACGGGGTGTTGCTGTCGGATGCTGAGGGCGCGTTGTGGACGGGTTCGATGCTGGAGGCGGCGCGCTGTGCGCAGGTGCCCGCATTGGACCGGGTTGTCGTGGCGCTGGACCCGGCTGTGACGGCGGGGGCGGATGCGGATGCCTGCGGGATCGTGGTCGTTGGCGCGAAGGTTCAGGGGCCGCCTGAGGAGTGGCGGGCGTTCGTGCTGGCTGACCGGACGGTGCAGGGCGTTGGTCCTGCGGGATGGGCGCAGGCGGCGATTGACGCGATGGATGAATTCGGGGCCGAACGGCTGGTGGCCGAGGTCAATCAGGGCGGGCAACTGGTGGAAGAGGTCGTGCGGCAGGTGAACCCTCTGGTCCCTTATCGCGCGGTGCGGGCGTCGCGCGGCAAGGTCGCGCGGGCGGAGCCCGTGGCGGCGCTGTACGAGCAGGGGCGGGTAAGCCATGTGGCCGGGCTGGACGCGCTGGAGGAGCAGATGTGCCAGATGACCGCGCGCGGGTTCGAGGGTCAGGGCTCGCCCGACCGGGTCGATGCGCTGGTCTGGGCGTTGCATGAGCTGGTCGTGGGGTCTGCGGGGGTGTTTAGAAGGCCGAGGGTGCGGAGTCTGTGACGTGTTATGTTCCTTCGAACCCTAAAATCGAAGTACTGCTTGAGGCACCAGAAAGCCAGCTAAGAATGATTAGAATACAGCCAGTAGGGCCAATACAAAAACAAGATTCTACAGAAGAGATCGACAACCTTGCTACTAAGCTGCCTCAATTTCTTTCGAGGAATGTGAAGATTCGACTACATCGGTGCGGTTATAGGAGCTTGACGCTCGCCTTGTGCTCTGCGTTCAAAAACGACGACACTATCGTAGCAGCTAATGCTGTCTGTCGTGCGGGTGAAGTCCGAAACTGGCATCGCCCCTCTTGAGTGGAAGGCATTTATTTCGTCGAGCTTGTCCTTAACGAATTCCATGAAACTGCCATCCGCTTTCAAGCCTCCTTCATACTGGGGCCAATAGCAAGTGTGAGTGTCCTCGACTATGTAACATCCATTACTTGGCATTTTGTGATAGAGCAGTTTAAACGTTGCTATCATGTGCTGCATCATATGGCTACCATCATCAAGTATGATGTCAATCTCAGGGTATTTCTGCAGAATTTCGTCTAAGACCTTAGGATCGTCTTGGCTTCCAATGAAGATTTCAATGTCTTCATCTTCGTGCTGTTTGCACTTGGGGTTTATGTCAAGACCAACTATTCTACAGCCGGGTCCGAGGTATTCTTTCCACATCTGAAGTGACCCACCACCAAAAACACCAATTTCCAGCATTACCGGAGAATTGTTTCTAAACCTCTCTAGATGGCGTTCGTAGATATCGAAGTAGTGCATCCATTTGTGCAGGCGCTTGTTGGCGTTGTTTAGGAAGTACCTATGAAGAAAACCTGCCGACATTTGTTCCTACTTTCTCTCTTTTGACAGTGTCGGATAAATCAGTTTTGTTGAGCTTTCACAAGGCGATCAAGGAAGATCGAATTTGACTCGGTGAATAGGTCAAACTTCACCTTTAGTGAAGCGTGTTTTCTTGTTCGACTGACGAGATCACAATCTGAGACTGTGCCAGCGCTAACTGGTTGTATTCAATACACGAGCATTGGTTCACCGTTGCCCAACCCCCGCACGCCCCATTTCAAAGCCTTAAACTTCTTTCCGTCATAACTCCTTTCAACAAGCCGGGCAGAGCGGCGGCAGAAAGGAGCACAGATGGTATTCGATTTCTTGCGTCGTGGATCGGCTGAGACAGCGCCCGAGGCGAAGGCGAGCGCGGCGGGGCCTGTGGTGGCGTGGCAGACGGGCGAGCGCGTGGCGTGGAGCCCTCGGGATGCGGTGTCGCTGACGCGGACGGGGTTTTCGGGGAATCCGGTGGGGTTCCGCTCGGTCAAGCTGATTGCCGAGGCGGCGGCGGCTTTGCCCTTGGTGCTGCAGGATCAGGCGCAGCGCTTTGATGCGCATCCGATCCTGTCGTTGATGCGCCGTCCGAATGCGGCGCAGGGGCAAGCGGAGTTGATGGAGGCGCTGTTCGGGCAGTTGTTGCTGTCGGGCAATGCTTATGTCGAGGCGGTGCAGGCCGAGGACGATTTTCCGGTTGAGCTGCATGTGTTGCGCTCCGACCGGATGAGCGTGGTGCCAGGGGCTGACGGCTGGCCCAAGGCGTATGATTACGCTGTGGGCGGCAAGAAGCACCGGTTTGCGGCGGAAAATATCTGTCATATCAAATCGTTCCACCCTCAGGATGACCATTACGGGTTCTCGCCGATGCAGGCGGCGGCGATGGCGATTGATGTGCATAACAGCGCGTCCCGGTGGTCGAAATCGCTGCTGGACAATGCGGCGCGGCCTTCGGGGGCGCTGGTGTGGAAGGGCGATGGCCATGGGGTGATGGCCGAGGATCAGTTCCGGCGTCTGTCGGATGAGATAGAGCAGAACTATCGCGGGGCGCGCAATGCTGGCCGGCCGATGGTTCTGGAGGGGGGGCTGGATTGGAAGCCGATGGGGTTCTCTCCGTCCGACATGGAGTTTCAAAAGACCAAGGAAGCCGCCGCCCGCGAGATCGCGCTGGCCTTTGGGGTCCCACCGATGCTGCTGGGGATCCAGGGCGACGCGACCTATTCGAACTATCAGGAGGCCAACCGGGCGTTTTATCGCCTGACCGTGCTGCCCCTGGTGACGCGGGTGGCGGCGGCGCTGTCTGAATGGCTGGCGGGGTTCTCGGGTGAGGATTTGGTGCTGAAGCCCGATCTGGATCAGGTGCCCGCGCTGTCGGCAGAACGCGACGCGCAATGGGCGCGGGTCAATGGGGCTGAGTTTCTGACGGACGCCGAGAAACGCGCATTGCTGGGACTGCCGGAGCGGGCCGATGGGTGAGGGGTATCCTCCGTTCGATTGCGCGCCGGGTCTGCGTCTGGCCGCGCATGAGCGGGTGGCCGAGATCCAGCATGCGCATTTGTGCAGGCGGCTGGATCAGATCGAAGAGATGATGGAGCGGCTGGAGAAACGGTTATGGCTGACAGTCTATGGCGTGGCGGCGGTGATCCTGGCGCAGGCATTCCAGTCATTTCTGGTAGTAACGCCATGAGTTCAGTAAGTTACATGGAGAAGTTCATGGATTTGGAACATAAATTCGCGCGGTTTGGCGATGGGCTTTCCGTGTCTGAGGATGCGGTGATCGAGGGCTATGCCAGCCTGTTCGGTCAGGTCGATCAGGGCAGCGACGTGGTGCAGCGCGGCGCGTATCGCGGCTCGCTCGCGGGGCTGGCCAAGGCGGGTCAGCGGGTCAAGATGCTGTGGCAGCATGATCCGGCACAGCCCATCGGCGTCTGGGACGAGGTGCGCGAGGACGACCGGGGCCTGTGGGTCAAGGGGCGTCTGCTGGAGAGCACGCAAAAGGGTCGTGAAGCGGCAGAACTGATCCGGGCAGGTGCGATGGATGGTCTGTCGATTGGCTATCGTACCAAACGGGCTGTGAAGAATGACAAGGGCCAGCGGGTCCTGACGGAACTGGAGCTGTGGGAGGTGTCTTTGGTGACCTTCCCGATGCTGCCCAGTGCGCGGGTGGCGGCAAAGGGGAGCGACCCTGAGGCCGAGAACACCTGGCGCAGTATTGCCGAGGTGTTCAACGACGCCCGGCAGGAGCTGGCGCGGACCTAGCGCGCCTCAAACCCACCCAAAAACAGGACATGCTGATGAGCAAGACCGAGATCCCGGCCTTGACCGGAGAGGGTGTGCCCCTGGTTCAGGAGGTGAAGCAGGCGATGGCTGGCTTCGTGAATGAATTCAGGGGCCTGAAGGCCGAAGTTAAAACCCAACTGCAACAGACAGAAGAGCGACTGACCATGCTGGATCGTAAATCAACCATCGCGGCGCGCCCGCATCTTGCGGCCTCGACCCTGGACGGAGCCCCGCACCAGAAGGCATTCGACGCTTATGTGCGTTCGGGTGAGGATGACGGGCTGCGCGGGCTGGAGATGGAGGCCAAGTCGCTTTCCACAGCGGTCAACAGCGATGGCGGCTATTTGGTTGATCCGCAGACGGCTGAGATGATCAAGTCGGTGCTGAACTCGACCGCTTCGATCCGCTCGATTGCGTCGGTGGTGAATGTCGAGGCGAACTCGTTCGATGTATTGGTTGACCATACCGATCTGGGCGCGGGCTGGGCGGATGAAAATACCGCGACCTCAGAAACATCGACGCCGTCGATTGATCGCATTTCCATCGCGCTGCACGAGCTGAGCGCGTTGCCCAAGGCCTCGCAGCGTCTGCTGGATGACAGCGCGTTTGATGTCGAGGGCTGGCTGGCCGGTCGTATTGCCGACAAGTTCGCGCGCGCCGAGGCGGCGGCGTTTATCGCGGGTGACGGTGCGGACAAGCCGAAGGGTATTCTGAACCATGCCAAGGTGGACAATGACGTCTGGGCCTGGGGCAATCTGGGCTATGTGCCGACCGGTATTGATGGCGGTGTCGATGCGGATGCGATTGTCGATGTGGTTTATGCGCTGGGTGCGCAGTACCGGGTCAACGGCAGCTTTGTGATGAACTCGAAAACCGCCGGTCTGATCCGCAAGCTGAAGGACAGCGATGGCCGCTTCCTGTGGTCAGACGGTCTGGCCGCTGGTGAGCCCGCGCGTCTGATGGGCTATCCGGTGCTGATCGCCGAGGACATGCCGGATGCAGCGACCGACAGTTACTCGATTGCCTTTGGTGACTTCCAGGCGGGCTACACCATCGCCGAACGTCCCGATCTGCGCGTGCTGCGCGATCCGTTCAGCGCCAAGCCGCATGTCCTGTTCTACGCGACCAAGCGCGTCGGCGGCGACGTGAGCGATTTTGCTGCGATCAAGCTGGTGAAATTCGGCACCGCCTAAGCGGGCTGAATCCGGGGGGCTTTATGGCCCCTCGGGCGGCGGG